>JBGUNA010000001.1:0-4902 GCA_045117135.1 Candidatus Limivicinus sp.
TCTTATAGCCGGTAAGACGGAAATAGCAATATGCTATTTTACTCATTAAGCTCGTCATCATTTGCCTCCGATAAATTACAGAATCGTTTTATAGAATGGAATTTTTTGTCGTGATGATTATAACCTGAATAATAGAATCCTGTAAAGGAGAAAAAGAAATATGAACAATGACTTGCTTGCCGAGCTGGCTCGAAGAGAGCTGGCCCGGCGATATTATTCCGAATACCTGGCCTATGCCTACGGAGACAGCTGGATCAGAACCAGGCTGTCTTCTTTTTTAGCTAATCACATTCAAAGTTTTATCGAATCGAATACCGGCCACGCGTATGACATTCTCATCATCGAATGCCCGCCGCAGCACGGAAAGAGCATGACGGTGAGCGAATCTCTGCCATCCTGGTATCTGGGCAGGCATCCGGATCAGAATATCATCCTGGCATCCTACGATTCCGATTTCGCAGAGCGTTTCTGCAGGAAAAACAAGGAGAAGATCAAAACCTGCGGACGAAACCTCTTCGGCATCGAAATCGGTGCAATTGACAGGGCCGGAGAGTTTGAACTGGCCAACGGCAAGGGGAGAATGATCTCCCGGGGCATCATGTCCGGCATTACGGGCAACCCCGCCAACCTCATTATTATCGATGACCCTGTCAAGAACCAGCAGGAGGCGGATTCTCCCGCATACCGGAATCGGGTCTGGTCAGAGTGGCAGGCGAGTTTGAAGTCAAGGCTTGCTGCCAAGGGCAAAGTTGTCGTGATTATGACCCCGTGGACGGATGATGATCTGGCAGCAAGGATCATCCGCAGCGAAAAAAATGTTCATCTGATTCGTTTACCCGTGGAAGCGGAAGAGAATGATCCTCTTGGAAGAGATGTCGGTGAATCCCTTTGTCCGGAGCTTGGCAAAGACAACCAGTGGCTGAACGACTTCAAAGCCAGCTATATTTCTGATCCGCAGGGCGGGCAGCGGGCGTGGACGGCTTTGTATCAATGTTCCCCGCGCACGGAAGAAGGCAACCTCGTGCAGCGAAGCTGGTGGCGGTACTACATTCCTCGTGAGCCCTCCCCTGGCGGGGAGGGGGGACCGCTTGCGGTGGGTGAGGTATCTTCCCGGGAAGGGTATGTCATGGAACCCGAAATATATGCCACCGAACTGATCTCCGTCGATGCCTCTTTCAAAGGCGGGGAGGACAGCGACTATGTCTCCATTCAGGTATGGGGCAAGAAAGGGCAGGATTACTATCTCCGGTACTGTCTGAACAAGCGGCTCAACTTCCCGGATACGGTGGAAGCAATCAAAACCATATACAGGCTCTTTCCGAGAGCAAGGACGGTTCTGATCGAGGAAGCAGCCAACGGCTCTGCCATTATCCAGACCCTGCAGAGGGAGATGTTCATCATCCCGGTGACGCCGCTGGGCGGTAAGATCAGCCGGGTGAATGCCATCTCGCCGGCGATTGAATCCGGACATGTCTTTCTGCCCGATCCGGCGAAAGCGCCGTGGGTTGAAGATTATGTCAATCAGTGGACGGCTTTTCCGAATTCCAGACATGACGACATGGTCGATGCCACTTCCCAGGCCCTGGCGAGGATGATTTATTCTTCCGGAGAAATCTGGGAGGAAGAAAAGCAGCAGCCTGTCTTTGATATCAATCGCTTATTTGATCCGTATAACAGGAACAGGAGGGAATACGAATGATCGCTGCGATGTCAGGTGCACTGTTGATTCTCCTGGCTTTTGCCGTCGGTTTTTTTGCGGGCCGGGTGAGAAATGAGGAGAAGCTGCTGCCCGTGGAGCCTGCGAAACCGGATGAGCTCAAAAGGCTGAAATACGAAGCCGACCAGCAGGCGCTGGTCGACTGTCTGAACTATTCTATTGATGTGGCATACGGAGGGAGTAAAGTAATTTAATCGTCGGTATTAAAATAGTCGATTTCCGGTTCGTAATCATTCTTTTCTTCAAATTGTGATCTTCCGGTGTTAGGGGTAAAGATAATCGTGATGAAGGTGGATTCTTGTGTGTAAGTTGTATAGTTAGGATTATTGTCCCACTCGAGGAGTTCCTTGATCAGTTCCTCGTCTACACCCTTCCGTTCCTCTTCATCCTTATAGATCACTCTTTCTCTGGCTCTTTTCAGCAGTTCACGGATGCCTCCGTATGTAAAGGTTACCGATTCTCCGTTGCCGAGATCAAAGCTGTATTCACTTTCCGCATTGTTCGAATTGTCAATTGCAAGGATAGCCTCCATGATTTCATCCGCAGCTTCTGGATTGTTCTGAAGGGCTTCCGATGCATTTTCACTGAATTTGATTATCGGGTCATTGTTAAAGAGCATTTTGTCTAAGCTGAGAAGCTCCGTGAGGTCTGCGCTTCTCTCGCCATAAAGCCAGACGGTGGCAGACGTGTTCTTCTCAGCTGCCGGCTCGTCATCCACAGAGGCTTCAGCCGGTATTGCAGCGGCAATCTCGGCGGGATCAGACGGCTCCCTGGCGGAATCATCGAATTCCACCTTTTCCTCCTCCTTATTGAAAACCAGCACGATGCTGACGTCTTCCTCCGGCTGAAGGAACGAATTCTTTCGGCTGTTCATTCCGGCAAGGAGGTCTCCAAGCAGGGAGGAAATGCCTTCCGCTGTCTCCTCCTGTGTCTGGCCTTCGGCCGTATAGCCTTCCTCAACAAGGGCATTGACCGTGTTCCGGGCAATGGGCACCGTTAAGGTCCCGTCATCATCCGGGTTGAGCTCGGCCGGCTCGGAGGTTTTCTCCTCCTCCGAAGATGCGGTGACGTAGGTAAAGGCTTTGTCCTCGTCTTTTCCGAAGTTGACAATCATCTCCGCGTCGCTCTCAGAGTTCTCCCCGGACAGAAGGAAGTCAACAGACACATTTTCCCCGAGCAGCTTGAGATTTTGGAGAGGCGCAGCGTCGCTTTGATCAAGCATAAGAATTTTCGCAGCTCCCTCGTTCGCCTTCTCCGGAGAAAGCTCCGGTTCTTCAGCATCCTCGTCTTCAGGAACTTCCTGCTCTTCGGAATATGCCTCCGGCGTGAGCCCGAGAAGATTGGCCAGATTGTGGAATTCCACAAAAGACGCGTTGCCGATATGCTCAATCACGCTTGTTCCGGCGGGGATGACGAGCTTCATCGTCTCACCGAATCTGTCGTAAATGCAGACGAGGTCGACGTCACCGCGCTCTTCAAATTTTTCCAGCAGCGAGCGGCCGACGGTGGTCATGCCGGTTTTGTCCGCACGGATCGTCATATCATCTCCGGCCTCCGTCTCATCAAGGGCCGTAAGCGCATCATCCACATACATGGTAAAGCCTTCTCCCCATACAGGCGGCAGGATCGGCTGAACATCGGGTTCAATCTGAGAAATGGGAATCCTGATTCTACTCATACCGGGTGAAGGTTCTGTGTCCGCGGGAGTGGTGTCAACCGGAGTATTGAGGGGATACTGCTCAGGGAAACGGGCGTGGGCTTCTTCATACGTCATTTCTCCGTAATCAGGGACGATGACCGTTTCTTGGGCCTGGGCAAAAGCTGCCAGAGAAAACAGCATTACCGTGGTCAGGATCATGGACAGGGTTTGACGAAAACGCTTTTGGGGGTTCATAAATGAGCTCCTTTCAAGTTAGTTGTTCAAATATACCATAAACCTGTTTTGTTGTAAATAGGGCAAATAACTGTACTGTAGTTTATCAAAACAGCAGCGGGCGCTTCTCCGCTGTACTGTCATGCAAGGAGGCATTTCGTTGAATGACTATATAAAGGACGCCTGGAAGTATTACGAATACGGGCGAGCCTACAACAATAATCTGGTGCCGAATCAGTACACCATGGTGAATACGAATACCGAGTTTTTCAACGGCAACCAGTGGATTCACATGCCGGATACCCCGGCAATGAGGCGTCTTGCCAAACCGACGTTCAACATCATCAAGCGCGTGACCAGCCTGTTTGTCGCTTCTCTCACTTCCAGCAACACTACCATTTCTTTTGAGCCGCTTTCTTACCGGACCGATGGTGAGGCAGCGGCTTTTGCTACGGCCGAAGTCCGCAATCTGCTGGAAAAGTTCAAGATGGACTACCGGATTCGGGATGCTTTGTTCGACGGGGCCATCACCGGGGATTATGCGGCGCACTTCTTCTGGAATCCGGAAGCAAGGCCGTATGGGGGAGCCTTCGGGGAATATAAAGGCGAAATCGAGATGGAGCTGCTGGACGGCATCAATGTCATGTTCGGCAATCCGAATTGCCGGGACGTGGAAAAGCAGCCGTATATCCTGATCGTCGGCCGAGATACCGTTGAGAATCTGAAGAGAGAGGCCCTGTATTGGAGAAATCAAAATAAGCATTCCCCTGGCGGGGAAGATCACGACGCGCGACCAGACGTGCGACGTTCCCAGCTTGCTGGACCGCCGCATGCGGCGGTGGATGAGGTGTCCTTCCGCGGCGAGGCCCCAGACTTTGCTCGGAAGGGAACTGCAGCCTACGCACCGGGTGCTTCTTCCGAGCTGAGTGATAAGGAGCCATTCTTGCCCCCCTTGCCTAAAGGGGGGAGGGCCACAAAGTGGCGGGGGGATTCCTCCCGCCGCAGCGGTGATATCAGCGAAGCTGACAGGGACATCAACATCACTCCTGACACCGACCTCCATAACTTTCCCACTCTCGGCGGCAAAACCGAGCTCCATGGGGATGATGAAAAAACAGGCAAGGCTCTGTATGTCTATCTCTACACCAAAGTCTGGAAGACGGAGCAGTACATCAATCCGAAAACCGGTTTGGTTGAGTTGAGAAAAGTACAGACGGTTCATGTCACCAAGGCAACCCGGCACTGCAACATCTTCGAGGATGTGGATACCGGCTTGAGCAGATATCCGATTGCCTGGGGCAACTGGCAGAAG
>JBGUNA010000002.1:0-2491 GCA_045117135.1 Candidatus Limivicinus sp.
TTCTACCAGTATGCTGTGACTGGTATTTATCCGCTGTCAGTGTAAACATTACAATCAAAATTGTACTTGACTTGGGGTACACTTTAGAAAGCCAAAAAACAATTCATAATTCATAATTTATAATTCATCATTTTTTCAAAGTTTTGGGAGATTACAAATGAAGCAGAGAGTAGAATTAAACGGTAAGTCAATATTGGTCACGGGTTGTCCTGGGTTTATCGGGACGTATCTGGTAATGCGGCTGCTGAAGGAACTGGACGGTGGCACCGTTATCTCCTTCGACAACATGAATGATTATTATGAGGTTACCCTCAAAGAGTGGCGGCTTGCCCAGGTGGAGAAAGTAGCTGAAAACAGTCGTGTAAAGCATGTGTTTGTGAGAGGGAATCTTGCGGACAAGGCACTGGTGACGGAAGTGTTTGAGAAGTACCGTCCTTCTGTGGTTGTCAACCTGGCGGCTCAGGCCGGGGTGCGCTACAGCATTGACCATCCGGATGCATATATCGAGTCCAACATTCTTGGCTTCTATAACATTCTGGAAGCGTGCAGGCATTATCCGGTAGAGCATCTGGTTTATGCGTCTTCCTCGTCGGTATACGGTGGGAACAAGAAGGTGCCTTTCAGCACGGACGACATGGTGGATCATCCGGTGTCGCTCTATGCGGCGACGAAGAAAAGCAATGAGCTCCTGGCACATTCCTACAGCAAGCTGTACAGCATCCCGAGCACCGGGCTGCGCTTCTTCACGGTGTACGGCCCTGCGGGACGTCCGGATATGTTCTACTACAGCGCCACGAAGAAGCTGAGTGTCGGCGGGACGATCCAGATCTTCAATTACGGCGATATGAAGCGGGACTTCACGTATATCGATGATATCGTAGAGGGCATTGTGAGAGTGATGAAGGGTGCTCCGGAAAAGGCTCTCGGACCGGACGGGCTGCCGCTTGCACCCTATGCCGTTTACAACATCGGCGGCGGGCAGCCGGAGAATCTGCTGGACTTTGTCTCTACCCTGCAGGAGGAGCTTGTTTCCTCCGGCATCCTGCCTGTGACCTATGATTTTGAAGGTCATCGGGAGCTGGTAGGCATGCAGCCGGGTGATGTGCCTGTGACGTATGCGGACTCCGAGGCACTGGAGAGAGATTACGGGTTTACCCCGAAGATCGATATCCGGGAGGGCCTCGGAAAATTTGCCCGGTGGTATAAGGAATATTATAAAGTTTGAGAAAAATAAATCGGCATCCCGGAAAAGGGATGCCGATTTTAAAACCAACGCTTCAAGGCTGGAACTGTCATTTGCGGCAGGGGCGGGCACCTCATTGAAAAGCCTTCGGCTTTCCAACACGGCCTCTGCCCGCGCCAGCCGGCTTATCCGTAATCTTAAGGTTTTGTGTTTATGTGTAAAAAGAGAGAACTTGTGTATTTGAATATTCCGACGGGGCGGAGCCGCCAGTCCGGAGGTATTTGAGCCACCGGTGGCTCAATTACCGCCGGACCGCTGGCTCAGAGAGACACAGAATATTCAATTTCCTGGATACAGAGCCTGGGGACAACTGACCACGAATATATCGTTGAGATTGAAGGAACCGATGAATTAATCGGGGAATGTAGTCTGACCGAACAGGGCGAGAACGGCGAAATCGGCTTCATGCTGCTGCCGAAATATTGGCATCAGGGATACGGCACGGAAACGGTTAACAGCCTGATAGAAACAGCGCGTACAATGAGTATCAAGGAACTGACGGCAACGACGGACGAAAGAAACATTGCAGCCATTCGTCTTCTTCAGTCATGCGGATTTAAGAAGGAGAAGAGTGGATGGATGATGATGCTGCCGGAAAGCGAAGGTGACGAGGCAGGAAACGGTCAAAACATTATCCAGTTTCGAAGATCTGTTTAAGGCGCTATTCAATTGTCAAGGTGCATCAGGAAAATCTCTAGTGATCGATCACGTAAACAGCCTACCACAGAGGAATCTGGGCGTCAAATCAAGACAGTGGACTTAGGAAATGCTTGCAGTGCGTAGATGATTCTAGAGGACAATGTTCACGAAAAGTTAACATTTAAGCCGTCCAGAAAGGAAAATGCAGTGGAAAAGCAGCTTTCCAAATCGCGCCATTTTCATCGCTTGGGGGCGGCGGTCTTCAAGGCCAAATTCTGTAGAAATGTCGACCTGGGGGGAGGGCCCCCATCCACAGATTCAACTTCTAGAACGACCTCTGGAAGGCTCAGAATTGAAGCATCGAGAACTTCTAGAATGAGCTCCTGGAAGGCTGGATTGAACTTCTAGAACGACCTCAGGGGGAGTGTTCGATGTCCTCTGTGAAGATCCACTCCAGAGCCTCAGCTCAACTTCGAGAAGCACCAATGGAAGGATGCCATACCCCCAGCTGGACGTAATAGCATTCACTTTGGTCCCCATATACCTTTACGTCCAACTGGTGGTACTGAGTAAGGAGTAAAAAATAAGGCGACCAAGACCAGTTGGTCT
>JBGUNA010000003.1:0-48616 GCA_045117135.1 Candidatus Limivicinus sp.
TTCAACGCCACCTACAATCATTTCTTCGAGTGGCTGAAGGTGGACTCCGAGAAGGAACGGCCCGACCGTCAGGCTTTGAAGGAAGCCGGTACGGTGGGCGAAAGCTCGGTCCGGTATTTCATCGACGGCCTGCTGCAAAAAGACCGGCTGATCGACTACATAGAAAACTTCATCATGTTCCGCAATCAGAAGAACAAGATCATTGCCAAAAACCACCAGTATTTCGGTGTGAACAACTTGATGGAATCGGTAAAGAACCGGGCGGAGCTGCAGGGCAAGCTTGGCGTGTTCTGGCATACCCAGGGCTCCGGCAAATCCTTCTCTATGGTGTTCTTCGCCCGCAAAGTGCGGCGCAAGATCTCGGGCAATTTTACGTTCCTGATCATCACCGACCGCGAAGACCTGGATGACCAGATCCACAAGAATTTCGTAAAGACGGAAGTGATCGGGCAGAAAGAGGAATGTCAGCCCAAAAACGGCAAACAGCTGCGGGACTATCTGCAGACCAACAAGTCCTTCATTTTCACCCTGATCCATAAGTTCCGCTATGACAAGGGCAAGAAGTACCCGGTGCTTTCCACCCGGGACGACATCATTGTGCTGGTGGACGAGGCGCACCGGACGCAGTACAAGGATCTGGCAGAGAACATGCGCACGGCGCTGCCCAATGCCAATTACATCGCCTTTACCGGCACTCCGCTGCTGGGCAGCAAGCGTCTGACCAACCAGTGGTTCGGAAACTATGTGTCGGAGTATAACTTCGCGCAGTCGGTGGAGGATGGCTCCACGGTGCCGCTGTTCTATTCCCGCCGTGTGCCGGAGGTCGGGCTGGAAAACGACTTTCTGGACGACGATGTGGTGGACATCATCGAGGAGGAAAACCTGAACGAGGACGAGACCCGTTTGCTGGAAAACTCTTCCTCTCGGATTTTGGAGGTCATCAAGAGGGAGGATCGCATTGATAAGATCGCCCAGGATATTGCTCATCATTTCCCGCGCCGCGGTTTCCTTGGGAAGGGCATGGTCGTCTCCGTAGATAAGTATACGACGGTGAAGATGTACGACAAGGTGCAGCATTACTGGGCGATTGAGAAGCAGAAGATCATGCAGGAGCGCAACAGCGCCGCCACCAAAGAACAGCGCGATGAGCTGACGCGCATCCTCAATTACATGAACCGTGTGGAAATGGCGGTCATCGTCTCTGAGGAAGCCGATGAGAATGAGAAGTTCCAGAAGCAGGGGCTCGACATTTCCATGCACCGGCAGAAGATGAACGCTGTTACGCCGGAGGGGTTGGATATTGAGGATCGCTTCAAAGATCCAGATGATCCCTTGCAGCTTGTGTTCGTCTGCGCCATGTGGCTGACGGGCTTTGACGTAGAGAACCTGTCCACGCTCTATCTGGACAAGCCGATGAAGGGGCACACGCTGATGCAGGCTATCGCCCGCGCCAACCGCGTGTACCCCGGCAAGCCCTGCGGTATCATTGTGGACTATGTCAATGTGTTCAAATACATGCAGAGAGCGTTGACGGAATATGCTGCCGGTGATGACGGTACCGAGTTCCCGGCGAAGGATGTCGACCAGCTGATTGTCCTGCTCAACAGTGCTGTCGATGAAGCGGATGATTTTCTGCTAGGCCTTGGCATCGATATCGGTGCAATCGTAGCAGAGGCATCCACTCTTGATCGGCTGGATCTGCTGCGGGAAGCCTACAATACAATCATTTCCAACGATGAAAACAAGGACAAATTCAAGGTGATCCTGAACACGCTGATGAATCTCTACGAGGCATCGCGTCCGGAGATCTTTGAAAAGAATTGGCAGAATGAAAAATTCGCGCCCATGGCGTATCTGTATGGGCTCTTCTGCCATACCATCGACGACGAAAAAATCAACCGTGCCAGGCTGCGCATGGCGCAAGTTCTGGACACCAGCGTTTCCTCGCAGAAAGCGGAGGATAACGACGCCGGGCTTGTCATTCACCAGGGGAAGGTCATCGATCTTTCCAAGGTGGATGTGGAGGAGCTGAAAAAGGAGATCAAGGTCGCCCAGTATAAGGCCGTGGAGATCGATGATCTGAAGGCGTTTATCGAGCAGGCCCTGCAGCAGATGCTGAATCGCAACTGTACCCGCCAGGAATACTCACAGCGCTTCCGTAATATCATTGACCGGTATAATGCCGGCGGATCGGAGAATGAAGACTATTATGAGCAGTTGCTCCAACTGATCGAAGATCTGAAAGCTGAGGACAAACGCCCGGAAGCTGAGGGATTGTCGGAAGAGGAACTGGAAATCTTCGATCTGCTTATTGCCGGAAAGAAGCTGACAAAGGCAGAGGAGCAGAAGGTGAAGCTATCCGCGAAGAATCTTTTCAAGAAGCTTTCTGAGGAGAAGTCCGAGCTGATGGTTGTGGATTGGTACAAGGACGAACAGCCCAGGGCAAGAGTAAAATCGGCGATTGAAACGTCTTTGGACGCAGACCTGCCCGTTTCTTATGATAAAGAAACGTTTACAGCAAAAATCGAACTATTGCTGACGCACTTTGTAGATATGGCTGTCCAAGGCTACGGCTGGGTAGCGGCATAACGGAGGAAATAACATGGCCAACACAGGATATATTTACATCATGACAAATCCGTCATTCAAAGAGTACGTCAAAATTGGCTATGCGACAGACGTAAAGCAACGGCTGGATGAGCTGAATCGCAGTTCGGCGGTGCCGTTTGCGTTTCGCGTGTATGCTACGTACGAGGTGGACTCCGCGCTTTCCGATAAAAAGCTGCACTCCATTCTGGACAAGCTGAATCCAGATCTCCGCTCCATGGAAGAAGTTGACGGAAAGAAACGTGTGCGGGAGTTTTATGCTATGGCGCCGGAGGATGCTTATGCAATCCTGGAGGCAATCGCCGAAATAAACGGGTATAAGCATCGGCTGAAAAAGTGGAAGGCAACGGCAGCGGAGCAGAAGGACGAAAAAATTGCGCAGGAAATTAGCGAAGCGCATCAGGAACGCATGGCGCCGTTTACGTTCTCCGTGTGTAATATCGCCGTCGGCGAAGAAATCGAATTCTGGCGCAGTGCGGCAGAGCCCTCCGGGATCACGTGCACCGTCGCCGACGATAAACACGTTGAATATGACGGCCAGCGCTGGTCGCTGACATCACTGGCAAAACACCTGCTCGGCGTGAAGTGGGCAATGGCTGGCCCAAAGTATTTCAAATACAAGGGCGAATGGCTGAACGATATCCGGCACCGGCTGGGAGTATGAACCGACGTAGTTAAGAGGATAACACTATGAGAGCGTTGTTGGATACCAACATTATTATTCACCGTGAAAGTTTGCAAGCGACCAATTATTCCATTGGCCGGCTGTATTATTGGCTGGATAAGCTCCATTATGAAAAACTCATACATCCATATTCGGTTTCCGAACTTCGCAAGGCTAATAAAGCGGCTCAGCAATTAATCTATGACGCCAGATTATCTGCATATACGCAAATGAAATGCGTCGCTCCTCAGACGAGTGACTTTGTTGCCTTGCTTAGTGACGTATCACACAGCGATAATGATTTAATAGACAATCAACTTCTGTATGAAGTCTATTGTGGTAGAGCCGACATTCTAATTACAGAAGATCGGAAAATGCGCAACAAGGCCGAAAAGATAGGTATTGCAGATAGGGTCTATTCGATCAATGCATTCATTCAGAAAGTCAGCGCGGAGAATCCCGAGCTAATCGAGTATAAAGCTCTCGCAATAAGAAAAGAATTGTTTGGTAACATTGATGTAAAGAATCCCTTTTTCGACTCATTCAGGCCTGATTATGACGGCTTTGACCGGTGGTTTGCCAGCAAATGCGATGAAGAAGCATATATCTGCCGTACTGATAAGGACGACATTTTGGGATTCCTGTATCTAAAAACAGAAGACGAAAACGAAAACTATGCTGATATTTTACCGGCATTTTGCCCTAAGCGCCGCCTGAAAGTTGGCACATTCAAGGTGGAAGCATCCGGATTCCGGCTGGGCGAGCGGTTTATTAAAATCATATTTGACAACGCAATTGAGCGACGGATTGATGAAATATATGTCACGTTGTTTAAAGATCGGCCTGAATTGACAGCGCTTTATGATCTTCTGCTACGGTGGGGGTTCGTTGATTTTGGAATAAAGACGACTAATGGGAAGAAAGAAACCGTGCTGGTGAAAAGATTGGGGCAGTATGATGACGCTAAATCTGTGATTGCTAATTTCCCAAATCTACAGCAAAATAGCGCAAAAATGATACTGCCAATTGCATCCCGGTACCATACTTCACTTTTCCCAGATTCAAAGCTAAATACCGAAGTAGATTATATTAGCAATATCCCTCACCGGTACGCACTCCAAAAAGTCTATATTTCATGGGCTCCAGAACAAAACATTTGTCCGGGAGATTTGATTGCCTTCTATCGGATGGGTGATACCTGGCCGAAAAAGTATAGTTCCGTCATTACAACAATAGGGGTTGTCGATGAGGTGATCTCCACATTTAAGAATAAAGACGATTTTCTACAGCATTGTCAGAATCGCAGCGTATTTACCAAGGACGAGCTTGAAGACTTTTGGCGTAATCATCGCTATAACCTGAAGGTGTTAAAGTTCGTTTATGTGAAAAGTCTTGAGCGTAGACTTACGCTGGAATGGCTGCAAGACCATAATATCGTGGAGAAGAATCAAGGCCCAAGACCATTTACGCGGATTACTGATCAGCAGTTTCGTATGATTATGCGTGACTCCAACACCAGTCTTTATATGTAGGCGGAGAGAGAACTATGGCGACAATTTTACTATCGATAAAACCAGAATATGTAGATAGAATATTTGCTGGAACAAAAAAGTACGAATACAGGAAGCGATTGTCACAGCTTCCTGTTGACAAGATCATCGTTTATTCCACCGATCCAATAAAAAAAGTGATTGGAGAGGTTTCTGTTATAGGAACGATGCAGATGAGTCCATCCCGGTTATGGGAACAAACAAAAGCTGCAGCAGGGATCTCACGGTCAATGTACCGGCAGTACTTCAAGAACTGCAAACATGCTTTTGCCTATCAGCTCGGGAGTGTTGTAGAGTACGATGTTCCAAAGGATTTGATGGATTTTGGGATTACTCAAGCCCCACAATCATTTGTATATATAGAGCATCAAAAGGAGACTGAAAAATGAACCGCGGTGACGTTATCCGATATGTGGACATGACAATTGAAGAAGGGTTCTCTATTCAGCGAGGCATGAATTATAATGTTGCCAACAAAGAATATGGCATCATTTTAATGAGTGTGCGAAAAAACGCTCCATATGCAGATCGATTTGAGGATAATGGCACCACCATCATTTACGAAGGGCACGATGTTCAACAGAACTATGCTCCGGCGGGAAGCAATCCAAAGGATATCGATCAGCCCATGATAATTCCGTCTGGGCTCCCTTCAGAGAATGGGAAGTTCTTTGCAGCGGCCCAGGGATACAAATCTGGCAAGCCAGCAAAGCTGATTAAAGTTTACGAGAAAATCAAAGACGGGATTTGGGTGTACAACGGCTTTTTTAAGCTGACCGACGCATGGATGGAGCCTTCTGGCTGTCGTAACGTTTTCAAATTCAAGCTCGAGATGGTTGATGATGAAATCGTTTCTTCCGGCGAAAAGGCACCGACAGTATTGGAACTTGAACATAATCGCCTTATTCCGACCAGCGTAAAAGTTGAAGTATGGAAGCGGGATAAAGGCCGGTGTGTCTACTGTGGCGCCGACAAGAATCTGCACTATGATCATATCATCCCGTTTTCCAAGGGCGGATCGTCTACAACGGTGGCGAACATTCAGCTCCTTTGTGCGGCCTGTAATCTGCGGAAGCACGACAATATAGAATGATCTATACCGAAAGGTAGGTATGACCTTGCAGTATTGCGCCTTTAGCGAGCTGAAAAGACTTTGAATTCGGATGTGATACTCGTGCAGGGAAGCTACGAATCGGCGATTGGTTTACATAATCACACACCTTTTGGTGCAAATACCCTTCTCTGGACACCGTTTGGTGCAACACAGACACATAAAGAATTCCTGAATCTTGGTAAAAGACCAGATTCAGGATTTTTTTTGCATGGGAGCGCTGGATGATATCGTTATAAGCTATTTAACTTGTGCCATCCTGCGCTGGGGGCTAAACGTGTCCTGGCAGAAGGATGCGATTATCCCACAAGACTGATGTTCAGAAGTGCCAGAACGATTATAAGGATGCAGTAGGCATAGTACAGAATCACACCCAGATTCAGATAGGCGGTTCGAAACACCTCGTCGCGCGGGATGGCTTCTGGCATGTCGGAATCGAACTGCAGCTTCTTCCTCTTCACAAAGAACAGGATGATGCCGGATATGACTCCGACAATAATCAGGATTGCCGCAGCACTGAGCAGTATGATCGATGCCTTCACCGAACCGCCCGTCGTGGCGAGTACGATCAGTGAGGAGGCGCTGTTGAGCAGGATGTGCATGATGATCGTATAGAGGATCCTGCCGGTCTTAACGTAGACATAGCCGAGCATCAGGCCGACCGAGGCGGCATAGCAGAACTGGGGCAGATTCATATGGAACAGCCCGAAGGCGAGGGCAGAGAACAGTACTGCGTTCCATTCCCCGAATCTCCTGATTCTGTCGATGAGCAGCTTGCGGAAGATCAGCTCCTCGAGGATCGGCCCGATTACGACCGGAATCAGAAACGTGACGACCAGCCCTGTCGAGATCATCGAAGAGATATCGCCGACGAAATCAGTCCCGCCCGTGCTCTTGTTCAGCATAGTCCCGATTACGTTGAGCACAGTAGAGACGCCATATCCCATCAGTAATACCTGGAACAGCCAGCCGAATGAGAACTGACTGCTGCCCGACTCTCCCTTGGGAATCAGCCTGATGATCAGCCAGAAGATCAGCAGGGCGAGGAGCTGCGGTACATAGGTGAACAGCACCATGAGAGAGGCGTATCCGCCCTCGACCAGTTTTTTCATAAACGCTCCGTCGTTAGCCAAAAAGAGCGGCCTCAGGATCAGCATGCTGAATACGGCGGAACCGGCGACTGCCGCGAAAAGGGCAAGGCCGGCGATGGAAAACGTTTTTTTGGACTGTATTTCATGTCGTTCACTCCTTTTTGGCTATTATACAGGAAGAAATCGCGGGAGAAAAGAATTTTTGCGAGATTTTAAAAGGGTTACGGTTTTCCCAACGATCGTGGTCATATCAGCTTGCCTTATTTATAAAAATCTGGTAGAATTCTAATTAAAGCGTGGTCTGCTCCGCGCATCAGACGATGAATAGGAGAATAAGGAGGAAAACATGGAAGAGAAAATCAGCGGCAGAAAACCGAGTTACGGTTTCTTCAGCAGATTGGTTTACGGTGTGGGAGAGATCTTCGGAGGAGGATGCTTCGTCATTATCAACGCATTCTTCATCGTCTTTTTGACGGATGCTCTCGGTATGAACGCGGCTCTTGCCGGCACGATCCCCATGATCGGAAAGATATGGGATGCTATAACCGACCCCATTATGGGTAACATTGTTGAAAGAACCAAGTCGAAATACGGGTCGAAGAGGTTCTACATCCTGGTGGGAAGCATCGCTTCTGCCATCACCTTCGTGATCATGTGGATCAATATCCATGCATCGTCGGTGACGGCAAACTACATCTTCTACGTTGTGATGTACTGCCTATTCAACACAGGTTTTACGGTGCTGAGCGTGCCGTATAACGGACTGCTTCCGGACATGATGGACGACTATGCGATGCGCGCCAAGTTCTCAAACATGCGTATGGTGTTCTCAACGCTTGGAGCCGCTATCTGCGGACTTGTTCCGGGAATGATCATCAAGCAGACAAATGATCCGTCGCAGTACATGAAGTGCATGTTTCTCTTCGGCGTGCTCTTCTTCGTATGTTCGATAGCCGTGTTCTTCGGCACATGGGAGAAGCAGAAGGAACCTGTAAAGACGACACTCGCAGAGAGCTTTATTCAGGCAGCCAGCGTATTCAGGAGCCGCTCGTTCCTGATCTTCCTGGGTCTGTACCTTTTCGGCCAGGGCGGCATGGACTTCATTTCGGGAATGGCAGTTTACTATGTACAGCATGCTCTCGGGGCATATCCAAGCTACTACATCCCGATCCTTGCGGTACTGATGGTAGCTCAGCTCGTCGGTATGTTCTTCTTCGGCCCGATCATGAGCAAAACGTCTAAGAAGCTGGCGATTGTAATCGCTGCACCGTTAAGACTTGTCGGCGTATTAGGGCTTCTGGCATTCTCTCATCACGGAGCACCACTCGTCCCGATTCTGGCACTTGCTTCGCTGATCGGACTCGGCAACGCAGGATCTCTTACAGGTATCTTTGCCATCATGGCTGATATGACGGACATCGATGAGCTGATTACGTCGATCCGCAGGCCGGGCATTGTGTCCAGCATGGCGACATTTATCAGAAAGATCGCTTCGGGCTTCTCGGTGGCGATCATCGGATTCATGCTCACAGCTGTGCACTATGATGAGGCGCTTGCCAACGCAGGCCTTGAGCAGACCGCTGCGACACAGCATGGCATCGGGATCTGCTACGTACTGGCTCCGGCTATCATGTCAGCGTTACTTCTCACATGCGCATGGATCTTCCCTGTGACCGACAAGGAGTTCAAAATGGTCCAGAAGGACATCGCGAGACGCAAGGGGACGGAAATGGAAAAGGTGACCGAGAAAGAAAAGGCTGCACTGGAAAAAGTGACCGGTTTCTCCTACGAAAAGCTCTGGAATCCGGAGAACGCGGGGCTGAAGAGATAAAGCTGCCACCCCGCAGAGCCATTAGGATGCATAAATATCCAACCAAACAAACAAAAAAAACCACCGGTTTTTTCCGGTGGATTTTTTGTGCTTCGTTTTCTTATTCGCCGAAGGTGAAGGTCCAGTCTTCTCCTTTTCCTACATCCAGTTCACCGTCACCGCTCTCAAAGTTCGTGTTCTTTCCGAAGAGCTCAGTGGGGTTCTTCCAGGTGGAGCCGTAGGCGATCTGGAGGAAGAGCTTGCCGGTTGGGATGTCGACTGTCGCATCCTTGGCTTTGCGTACGTAGAACTGCAGCACTTCCGTATTGGAGCCGTTTACCATTGTGACAAGGCAGTCGTAATTTGTGTTGTTCTCAAATGTCAGGGTGCTGGGTCTGGTCTTGTTCTTGCTGTACAGCACTTCACCGTTGGCAGGCCGCGTGGTTTTGTTGAGGTCGGGTTCAACAGGCTCTGCTGCAATTTCAGCCTCGGACTCAAATGAGGGTGGGTTGCAGATGGAGCACGGCGTGAGGTGGTATTCATTCACCGCGGTGTCAAGCGTTGTCTTGATCTTGCTCTTTCCGAGGAAGCGGCAGTCGCCCGTGTGATAATGGTCGCCGGTTTTCGTCCTGTAAACAGTTGTTCTGCCGGAAACGGCAAAAGCCGGGATCGACAGCGTGAAGATAAAGAGAAGCGCGATGAATAGGCAAATCGTCTTTCTGCAAAAACCTGTCATGTTTTACCTCCTGTTGTATAAAAAAGATTAGATTAGGGTAAACCTGTACAAAATATAGCATAAAAGACAAACAAAAGCAAAGACAGATAAAAAAATAGCAGATTGCACAAATCTGCACAGCTAAATTTGTACAATCTGCTAAACATCTAAAGAAATCATAGGAATCAGAGTCGGTGTTGCAGCACCAATCTTGAGTTCATAAACAGAATTCTTTGGTTTTTCATTCTCAGTATTTTTATGAAAAGCGTGTGTTATATTGAGCACCTGCAACCAAAGATAACATCAAATACATAAACTTGTTATCTTTAGTTGGTAGACACTTGGGCAACTTTACATTACAATAATCATACAAATCATATATTTCTGATTTGGAGGATCGAATGAATATTGTAGAAGTCAGAAATCTGGGAAAAGACTACCCTTCCTTTCATCTGCAGGACGTAACGATTTCTATCCGACCGGGGAGAATAACCGGGTTTGTCGGAAGAAATGGAGCAGGGAAAACGTCAACCATTAAATCTATGCTGAACCTCGTCCACCCTGATCGGGGTGAGATCAACTTCTTTGGCCTCCCATTCAAGGATCATGAGGCAGAGATTAAGAAACGAATCGGATATTCGACCGGGACTGTCAGCTGGTACCCGAGAAAAAAGATTCGGGATATTGTTGGCATAGTCAATCGTTTCTATGAGACATGGGACGATGAAGCTTATCACAAGTATCTTCGTCTTTTTAGCCTTGATGAGAACAAGACTCCTCTGCAGCTTTCCGAAGGGATGAAGGTCAAGCTCAATTTGCTGATTGCACTGTCGCACAGGGCAGAGATCCTTATTCTAGACGAGCCGACCAGCGGGTTGGATCCGTTCTCCCGTGATGAGCTTCTCGGTATTTTTACCGAACTGAAGGAACACGGCGTTGCCGTCTTTTTCTCGACACACATTACATCCGATCTGGAAAAATGCGCAGACGATATCGTCTATATTTCAAACGGAAAGATCATAGCGGCTCAGCCGAAGGCAGAATTTGTTGCGGAGTATTCGAAGGAGGGCGAAAGCCTTGAAGACACAATTCTGCGATTGGAAAGGAGTATGAAAAATGCTTAACATACTGCGTAAAGAGTTGAAACTCAGCGCTTCTCCACTTTCATATTTCTTTATTCTCTTTGGGTTGATGTTTTTCCTGCCGGGATATCCCGTGCTTTGCGGAGCATTCTTTGTGACGCTGGGAATTTTTCAGGGCTTTCAGTATGCTCGTGAAGCAAATGATATTGTGTTCTCGGCACTGCTTCCGATTTGTAAGAAAGATGTAGTCAAAGGGAAGTACCTGTTCGTATGCTTCATCGAAGCATGCAGCCTGATCCTGATGCTTTCTGCAACGCTGATCCGTATGACGGTTCTTTCAAATTCCGCCGTGTACAGGACGAATGCCCTGATGAATGCTAACCTTTTTGCTGTCGCCGGAGCGTTGTTTGTATTCGGACTGTTCAACACAATCTTTTTGGGAGGATTTTTCAAAACGGCATATAAGCTCGGCAGACCATTTATCACATACATCATTGTAAGTTTTCTGGCTATTGTTGGCTTCGAAGCGCTGCACCACTTTCCAGGTCTGGAGGTGCTGAATGCTTTCGGATTTGACCGCATCGGACTGCAGTTTGTTTTATTCTTCGCAGGCTTTTCAGTTTTTCTGATCATGACCTTGCTTTCGTACAGGTCAGCTTGCGGGCATTTTGAGAGAATCGATCTGTAAAAGGAGATGCTTTTATGCTGAAAGATAATTTGATGATGCTTCGTACGGTCCGCGGCTATTCACAGGAAGAAATCGCAGAAAAGATCAGTATTTCGCGGCAGGCATATGCCAAATGGGAAAGCGGAGTAACTATTCCCGATGTTGAAAAATGCAGTCTTCTTGCCGATGTTTACGGTGTAACGATCGACAGCCTGATCAAAGGCAATCAGGTTGAGGGCATCGGGGCTATTCCTCCGGCTCCTGTTGGAAAAAGTATCTGGGGAACTGTCACAGTGAATGACAGAGGGCAGATTGTAATCCCCAAAGGCGCCAGGGACAAATTCGGTATAAACAGCGGGACGCGGCTGATTGTTGCTGCCGATGAAGTCGGTATTGCCCTGATCCCGGTAGAAGCCTTCGAGGAGGGAATCCGAAAAGTGATGAAGCTGGCTTACACCGATGTAAATAAAACGGAGTAGTCCCGCGTTAATCAGACAAACCTGACAGACAAGCCTTTGCTTTTTGTGTACTGGAATATCTGTGATGCCTGTGCTATAATCACAAAGCGTATTTTAAACGCTGTCAAAGACGCAGAACCAAAATAGATCTCCGTATGCACAGGAAGGATGGACGATGAGATTCAAGCATACCAACAGGCCCGGGTTTCTCCTGGGCTTCATCGATTTTTTTACTGCCGGTTTGTTTTTCCTGCTGTATATGCCTCTCGGCGGACTACAGGATGAACTGGAAGAGATCCTCGGGCACAAAGTTCAACCCTACTGGAAAGCATATCTGTTGGGAATCCCGACACTGTTTATCTACACGCTTGTCTGGATGGCAAGGATAGCGGAGGAGCTCAAAGCAAAAGCGATTGTCCTGGGAATAGAGAGCCCTTACACATCGTGGCGGCATATGTTCTGGTGGAACATGCTCGGGTGTCTGTGCTGCGGCCCGATGATTGCAACCAGGCGGTTCTTTTCCACCCTGAACAAGGTCGAAACCAAACTGAACAAGATCGAACTTTTGGCAGATCAATAAGAAATCGGTTGCAGCCGACCTGACTGCAACCGAATCATTTTTTTGGTGGGGAGATTCGCAAGAGAAAAGCCCGCTTCTTAAGCAAGGCTTTTCACAAATTCGTTGGCTTCACGGTAGATTTCTTCCGGATCCTGCCCGATCAGGAATTCACCGTTTTCGTAGAGAATTCTGCCGTTGACCATCGTCAGGCGGACGTTCTCCTTGCTGCCTGAATAAACGATATTGGAGAGGATACTGTTGCGAGGCTGCATGTTGGGGCGGTTGAGATCGATGACAACCAGGTCGGCAAGCTTCCCGACAGAAATATCGTCACAATCCTTCAGGCCAATGGCACGGGCACCGTTCACACAGGCCATTTTCAGCACTTCGGGAGCGGGACAGGCAGAAGCATCCTCTTCATAAATCTTCTGGAGAGCGGAGACAAGATACATCTCCCGGAAAAAGTCCAGCGCGTTGTTGCTTGATGCACCGTCCGTCCCGATAGCAATCTTCACGCCGTTCTGCCGCATCTTTTCCACAGGCGCAATTCCGCTGGCAAGCTTCAGGTTGGAACCAGGGCAGGTGACTGCCCAGAGGTTGTGATCGGCGAAATAACGAATGTCCTCCTCCGTAAACCAGCAGCAGTGGAACCCACCCCCGCCATAGCGGTAAAATCCGATTTTATCAAGCATCAGAGGTGCGGACATGCCGTATCGTTTGATACAGTCTTCCGCTTCCTTTTTCGTTTCACAGATATGAGTGAAGCAGGGGGCTTTGTACTGATCGGCAAGGGAAGCGAGGTATTCCATCCTGTCAAGCGAAGTGGTGTATTCCGCATGAATGCCAAGCATGTAGGAGACGAGTTCGTGGTAGTTGTTAAAGCGAAGATATTCCCGTTCGATGTTTTTCGGGTCAGCGTCAAAATTGTTGAGGCCGGAGCAGATTACCGTGCGGAAGCCCGCATCCACGTTTGCACGGGCGTAAGCTTCATTGTGCACGTACATATCAAAGCTTGCGGTAATGCCGGAAGAGAGGTACTCCAGAATACCGAGTTTTGTGAGGATATAAACGGCGTCATCCGTGAGCTTTGCCTCGTTCGGCCACACGACTTTCTTCAGCCAGCTCTGCAGCTCCATATCGTCTGCAAGAGAGCGCAGGAACGTCATGGCGGTATGGGTATGGGCATTCTTAAAGCCGGGCATCAGCAGGTCACCGTGCAGATCGATCTGGCGGTCAAAGGCAGGCAGCGCCTCTTTAGCCGGGCCGACATAGGAAATGCGGTTTCCCTCCGTCCAGACCTCGTCATCGGTCAGGCGCATATCAGGCTCAAAACGGAGTACTTTGCCGTTATAAAACCGGATCATTTTCAGTCTCCTTGTTTTCGGAAGAATAGAAAGAAAGCGGATCACAGGGATGCCCGAGTGCCCGAAGGGCGGAACGGATCTCGCGAAAGTCTGCAAAGGCTTCCGGCCGTTTGGAGACATCCCGCAGCAGCGCGGAGGGGTGATATGTGGCAATGACCTTTCGCCCGTCAATCTCGTACCATTGCCCATGCTCCTTTGTGATTTTGAAAGTAGGGCTGATCAGCGAAGTTGCGGATATGCGGCCGAGACACACGATGATTTTCGGATCAATCAGCGCAAGCTGGCGCTGAAGCCACTGAGAGCATGCTTCGCGCTCATCAGGTGCAGGATCGCGGTTTTGCGGCGGCCGGCATTTTACGATATTGCAGATATAGACATCCTCCCGCCTCAGGCCAATCAGTTTCAGCATCACATCCAGAAGCTGCCCTGCAGGGCCGACAAACGGGATGCCCTGCTGGTCTTCCTTTTCCCCGGGGCCTTCTCCGACAAACACAAGATCGGAGTGCTCATTTCCTGTGCCGAAAACGAGGTTTTTCCTTGTGGCACCCAAAATGCAGCGGGAGCAGTTGCTGCAGTCCTGTTTCAGTTGTTCAAAAGAATCCATGGCACGATACTCCCTGTTATTCATCCCCGGAAGAGGCGAGTGCAAGCAGCAACTCGCGGCGGTTGTTTTCGGGATATTCAATTACATAGTCCAGCAGGAATTCGAGCATATTGCCCAGCTGTTTCCCTTTTAAGCCAAGTGCTGCGAGATCATGCCCGTTGACAGCCAGATATTTCAGGGAGAAGCATTCCCCGCTTTTCAGCACTTTGCGGAGCTGCTCTTCAAACCCGCCGCCGTAAAGGGCATCCCAGCACAGAGCTGCACATTCCACACTGTCGACTCCGGTTTTGCGAAGCAGCTTTTTCCAGTCAACTTCCGTTTCGGGCGGTGCTTTCATGAGCAGGCTGCAGGCGTCACTGCAGCAGCGTATGGTTCGGTTGTCAAGCCGGAGAGAGCGGAGAAAACCGGGAACATTTTCAATACAGTCATCTGCCAGCAGAATGGCACAGAACAGAGCCCAACGGGGCAGCGCTTTCTTTCGGATGGAAGAGATCCGAATTAACCCGTCATCCCGGCTGAGGTGCTTGAGGAGGTAGGTATCAAGCAGCCCGCAGGCAATCACGGTATGGAGGGTCTCCGGACTTGCCGTGAGCAGGATCTTCTCTATCTCATCCCGAACACGTTCTGCAGAGAGGTTTGCTGCGAGCGGGGCATTGGCCATAATGGCAAAAAAGGTATCCTCTTCGATTTCAAACCCGAGCCGGGAAGAAAAACGGAAGGCGCGCAGCATGCGCAGCGCATCTTCTTCAAAACGCTGCTTCGGGCTGCCGACAGCGCGAATGATGCCGGAGCGGATATCGTCGATCCCGTGATAGGGATCGACCAGAACACCGGTCGCGGTCACCGCAATGGCATTGATGGTAAAATCACGCCTGCTGAGATCGGTATTCAGATCTCCCACAAAACTGACATGGTCAGGGTGGCGATGGTCCAGATATTCCCCGTCGTCTCGGAAGGTTGTAACCTCCACAAACTGCCCGCCGGAACGCACGGTAAGCGTCCCATGTTTGATGCCCGTCGGGATCGAATCTGGAAACAGCTCCAGTAACTCTTCGGGAGTGGCGGCAGTTGCAATATCCCAGTCATTCGGGGGAACACGAAGAATCATATCGCGCACACATCCACCCACGATGCAAGCCGGATACCCGTGGGAGGAGAGCGTTTTCAGTACATTTCTGACGTATTTTGGAGGGGTTATGTCAACCATTTGGCTTCCTTTAAAATATCTTGCATTCAGCACCGGTCAGGATTATAATAAATCAGTAACGGAAGCTGAAGGATTCATTCTCTTTCCGCTTCATTTTATCATTTTACGGCGTATTCATCAAGGAACAAATTGTAAAAGAACTGGTTACGGAGTATAAGATGGCAGAGTTTGAAAATTATATGTCTCCTGGGAGGAGAGGACACCTGATCGGAATCGGCGGTGTTTCCATGTCTTCTCTGGCGGAAGTCCTTTTTGACATGGGGCTGAATATTTCCGGATCTGACACGATGGAGAGCCAGAATGTACGCAATCTGCGGGAACTGGGCATTCCGGTTATTATCGGGCATCGTGAAGAGAATATAACGGATGATGTGGAGTTCGTTGTGAGGACGGCTGCCGTGCATGATGACAATCCGGAGATCGTGGCAGCCAGAGCAAAGGATATTCCTGTTTTTGAACGTACCCAGGCCTGGGGCACGATTTCCCGGGACTATAACAATGCTCTTTGCATCTCCGGCACGCACGGCAAAACAACCACTACTTCGATGTGTACCCACATCCTGATGGCAGCGGAAAAAGACCCGACCGTCATGATCGGCGGGACGCTCCCTCTGCTGAAAGCCGGGCACAGGATCGGGCACGGCAACACCATCATTATGGAAGCATGTGAGTACTATAATTCGTTCCTCTCATTTTATCCGACGATTGCGGTTGTGCTCAATATTGAAGCGGATCATCTTGACTTTTTCAAGGATCTGGAAGAGGTCAAGCGCAGCTTCCGGATTTTCGCTTCCAAGGTGCCGGAAGACGGAGGAGTCATTGTTGCAAATGCCGATGATGCAAACACCATGGATGCGCTGAAGGGTGTCCGCCGGAAGATGATCACCTTCGGGATGGACAATAATGCGGATGTTTACGCAAGGAATATCCGTTACAGCGGTACTAATACGAACTTTGACGTTTATTATAAAGGCAGAAAGTTCACGGATGTTACGCTTCATGTACCCGGTGTTCACAACGTGAAGAATGCCCTTGCGGCCACGGCTGCATCCATCTGCCTCGGGATCCGCCCAACAGCGGTGAAATACGGTCTTGCAGGGTTTAACGGCGCAGGCAGGCGCTTCGAATTCAAGGGCAAATTCAACGGTGCCGATGTATATGACGACTATGCCCATCATCCGGGCGAACTCAAGGCATTGTTTGATACGCTGGAAAAGCTGGAATACAAGCGCACCATCGTGGTTTTCCAGCCGCATACGTATTCGAGAACCGCTGCCCTGTTTAATGATTTTGTCGAGCAGCTAAAGCGGCCGGATGTGCTTCTGCTGATGGAGATCTATGCCGCCAGAGAACAGAATACCCTGGGCATATCCTCTGCGTCGCTTGCCGAGGAGATTCCGAATTCCACCTTCTATCCGGATAAGGATACGCTGGAGAACACACTCCGTGCCATTGCCAGGCCGGGAGATATCATCCTCACGGTCGGTGCAGGCGATGTCTATAAGATGGGAGAGAATCTCCTGAAAAACTGAAGCCATGGGCTCGGACTCCCTGAAAAGGTAAAACCAGGGAAAAGAAACACGCTCCCGGCGGCCGGATCATGCCGGCAGTCAGGAGCGTGTTTGACAATAGATAAAGACTTGACAAGGAAAACGGATCATACTACACTTACTTATTATCCTATCAACCGGGAGGCTACAGACGTATGCTTGATTTTTTAAGGCAGGAGGGCATAGAGGATTATCTGATTGCCCGCATCGAACAATACCGGAGCAATTACCCCGTTTCTGAGAGTGATACGGTGAGGATTCCTTCCCCGAGATTCAAATATTACGGAAAGGAAATCTGGCAGCTGGCCATCACGGCAATCCTTTCCGGTGAAAACATTCTGCTTGTCGGCCCGAAAGCGACAGGGAAAAACGTCTTTGCGGAGAACCTTTCCGCTGTTTTCGGGCGGCCGGAATGGGATATCTCTTTCTATCTCAACACTGATGCTTCTACCCTGATCGGAACGGATACCTTCCGGAACGGTGAGGTTTCTTTCCGAAAGGGGCCGATTTATTCCTGCGCCGAGGCAGGCGGGTTCGGAATCCTGGATGAGATCAACATGGCAAAAAATGAGTCTCTCGCTGTTCTCCACGCCACGCTTGACTTTCGCAGAATCATCGATGTCCCCGGCTACAGCAGAATCCGCCTTGATCCTGCAACGCGGTTTATTGCCACCATGAACTATGGCTACGCGGGAACCCGTGAGCTCAATGAAGCTCTCGCCTCGCGGTTTATGGTCATCAATATGCCTGTTATCTCGGGTACAAATCTCGAAAAACTGCTTTTGCAGCAGTATCCGTCACTAAAGGCAGAATACTGCTCCCAGCTCACAGCTCTGTTCGGAGAGATCCGGCAGAAGTGTGAGAGCTCCGAAATCTCAACAAAAGCGCTGGATCTGCGCGGCCTGCTTGCAGCGGTCAACCTTGTTTACAACGGCCTCAGCATGCACGATGCATTAACCATCGCCATCATCAATAAGAGCTTTGATGAATTTGAGAGAACCCTTGTGGAAGACGTTGTCTCCACCCGAATCGACGGCAAACTCAGGAAAGAAGATATTTTTTCTCCGGAAAACGCCTGACGGGTAAGACCGTCCTTGAAAGATGATGAATCAGACGATTACGGATTTCCAGAAAAGGCGCGCCGATAATATCATATGGAACTGTGCGAAGGATTATTCCTTTGTGCCGGACTTTAAAGCCTATGACAGCAGCGGCAATGTGGACCTCTACTGGAATATCATCTACGGTTCCGCGAGACGTCACTATGAGTATGGAAAGCTGGAAAAGCTGTTTGCCATGCTTGACGGATATAAAAATGCTTCCGATTATCAAGCCATGTTCTGGAATGCACTGGAACCCGTCCTTTACCGGGCGGAACTCAACACCCGTCCGGTTCTTGCAAGAATCCGCCCCGTACCTGCGGAAACGGAACTGAAGTTCGATGACGCTATGACGACGGATGAGATCGTAGACACTGCCAAACGTTTTTTCTATGATCATTACGGGCTGTATGGGGACGGAAAGATCCGCCTGAAATACCGTCTACCCCATCTCAGGAGACTGACGGTTGACAGCTTTCTGCAGCGCGGGCGAATCGTTATCCATGAGAAAGACCTTTATCACGGTGATGCGGGAGTCTGGAAGAGCAATTTCTCGATCAGCACAAAGCTGAATGAATCGGAGCTGCGGGAATTTCTGGAGACAAAGTTCGGAAAGTCCATCGTCCCTGCGGAGAGAATCGCTCCGCTTGAAAAGCAGCTCTGTACCGGGAATCATAAATTCACTCATCTTCTCTATACAAAGGGCGAAATCGGTGAGCTCCACGGGATCTACAGCACCTTTGAAATGCATCAGAGAAAACGCCGGGACGAAGTAATTGCCAACAACCGTGCCTTTTATCAGAAAAACCTGCTTCAGAACAGGCTTCTTATTTCAAAACTCAGCACCGGAATTATGAACTCGGTTCTTCTGCATTTGCAGCCGGCGCCGGTCAAAGGAAATTCCGGTGCGCTCAACCCGGTGCTTGCCTGGAGAGCTGCCAAACTGGACGACGAAAAGGTCTTCACAAGAATCCTGAATGAAAATGCAGGCGATATGAGCGTGGATATCCTGCTGGATGCCTCCCATTCCCAGGTTACCAGGGCGGCAAAGATCTCCTCCCAGGCATATATTGTTTCCGAAGCGCTTGCAAGATGCGGCGTCCCGTGCAGAGTGATGAGTTTCTGCTCGATGAGCGGTTTTACGATCCTGCGGCTGTTCAATGACTATTCCTCTGTCGGGGACAACAGCAGCATTTTTGATTATTATACCGAAGGATGCAACAGAGACGGGCTTGCGATCCGGGCTGCGGGAAACCTGATGTCCCAGACTTCCTACGAGCATAAGATGCTCATTATTCTTTCCGATGTCAAGCCGCTGGACATTGCAAAAATCAGAAAGGATGAGCGGGACGTCGGTGTCAGCTATGATGCGATCCGTGCACTTACCGATACGGCACATGAGGTCCGCCGCCTGCGGGCGGATGGGATATCGGTTATCTGCCTTTTCACCGGTGAGGATGAGGATCTGCCTTCGGCAAAAATGGTGTACGGGCAGGATTTCGTCAGAATACGGGACTTTTCTTTTTTTGCGGATACCGTCGGAAAGCTGATTATCGACCAGATGAAGAATGCTTCCCTGTAGGTTTCTGCAAGGAAGCATGCTTTTTTGATGCAACAGGAGGAAAAAATGGTTCATTTTATCGGAGCAGGTCCCGGTGCACCTGACCTGATTACCCTGCGCGGTGCGAAGCTTCTGGAAGAGGCTGATGTGGTGATCTATGCCGGCAGCCTCGTGAATCCGGAGCTGCTGAAGCGCTGCAAAGGAACCTGCGAAGTACATAACAGCGCATTGATGACGCTGGAACAGGTGCTTTCCGTCATCGAACGGGCAGAGGCTGAGAATAAAACCACGGTGCGCCTGCATACGGGTGATACAGCTGTCTACAGCACCATCAGGGAACAGATGGATGCACTGAAGAAAAAGGGGATCTCCTATGATATTACCCCGGGAGTTTCCAGCTTCTGCGCTGCAGCTGCATCGGCGCAGGCAGAGTATACGCTGCCAGGTGTCAGCCAGAGCGTGATCCTTACCCGCATGGCCTCCCGCACACCGGTTCCGGAGCGTGAGCAGATTGCGTCACTGGCTTCCCACGGCGCTTCCATGGCCATTTTCCTTTCCGCCGGGATGCTTCCCGCCCTGCAGAAGGAACTGCTGCAGGGAGCTTATACAGCGGACACTCCCGCCTGTATCGTCTATAAAGCGAGCTGGCCGGAGGAAAAGGTTCTGCCCTGCACCGTGGGGACGCTTGCGTCCGTCGGGCAGGAAAATGCTGTGGAAAAGACCGCCCTGATTCTCATCGGAGACTTCCTGAGCAGTTCCTTTGAGCGCAGCTGCCTCTATGATCCGTCTTTTTCCACCGGCTTCCGGGAAAAGGAGAATGCAAAGTGAAAGTAATTCTGATCGGATGCGGCTGCGGAGAGCAGTCTCTTACTGCGGAAGCAGCCGAAGCCATTCGTCAAGCCGATATTCTCGTCGGTTCCCGCAGGCTGATGGATCTGTTTGGCGGGAGTAAACACTGCATCGAAGCGGTGCGGCCGGAAGAAATCGCCTCTGCGCTGAAAAGCAGCTGCAGCGAAACAGCCTGTGCTCTGTTCAGTGGGGACAGCGGGTTTTATTCTGGTGCACGCAGGTTGCTCTCCCTTCTGGAAGGGGAAGACGTTGCTGTCATCCCCGGCATTTCCAGCCTGCAGATGTTTTCCGCAAAGCTGCAGATCCCCTGGCAGGGCTGGCATTTCTGCTCTGCCCACGGCCGGAAATGTGACCCGGTAAAAGAGGTCTGTCGGGGAAAGCCCGTTTTTTTCCTGACGGGAGGATCCGTGACGCCCGCGGAGCTTTGCAGAGAGCTGTGTGCAGCGGGGCTCGAAGAACTGCCTGTTGCCGTCGGAGAGAATCTGGGCGGACAAAACGAGCAGATCTATCAGGGCGTTGCGGATGATTATGTTAACCAGATATTTGCCCCTCTCAGTGTGATGCTTGCTGAAAAAGCGCCGAATCGGAAGGAGTATCTGCCCGGGATTCCGGATACCTGCTTTGCACGTGCCGAGGGGATCCCGATGACGAAACGCGAAGTCCGTGCCGTGGCACTTTCTCTTCTTGGTGTCAAAGAGGATTCCGTCTGCTGGGATATCGGCACCGGAACAGGGAGTGTGGCGATCGAGCTTGCCCTTCATACCGGAGCAGTCTACGGAATCGAACAGAATGAAGATGCCGTTTCCCTGGCCGAAGAAAACCGCAGAGCGCTCGGCGCATGGAATCTGCGCCTGATCCGTGGCCATGCTCCGGAGGCTCTGGACAGCCTGCCGGAAGCGGATGCGGTGTTTGTGGGGGGCACCGGAGGAAACGGGAGAGAGATCCTCCGCACCGTCCTGGAAAAGTCCCCAAAGGCATCTATCTGTGTGACGGCCGTTACCCTGGAAACCCTTCACATGGCATCCGTTCTCCTCGAAGAGGAGGGGTACGAAACCGAGATCCTGCAGCTGTCGGCGAGCAGGAGCAGAGTTGTCGGCAGGAGCCATATGATGACGGCTCAGAACCCGATCTGGCTGATTTCCGGGAAAAGGCCATGAAGCAGATAATGATCACAGCCATGCACAGCGGAGCGGGGAAGACAGTTATCACCTGTTCGTTGCTTGCCGCTCTGAAAAAGCGGGGCATGGACGTTCATGCTTTCAAGTGCGGGCCGGATTATATCGACCCGATGTTTCATACTGGGGTTCTGGGGATTCCTTCCCGCAACCTGGATCTGTTTCTGCAGGGGAGAGATGCCGTGCGTTCCGCTATAGCCCTTCACGGCGGGGAGATCGCCGTTCTGGAAGGTGCCATGGGGTATTATGACGGCCTCAACGGTACGGATGAGGCGAGCGCCTTTGCACTTGCCGATGTTCTGTCCTGCCCTGCCGTCCTGGTCGTCAGGCCGCAGGGGAGTATGCTGACCCTCGCGGCACAGATCAGGGGGCTGGCGGCTTTTCGGTCCGAAAGCCATCTCGCGGGAATCCTGCTCAACGGATGCAGGGAATCTCTGGCAGGTTCTCTGACACCTGTGCTGGAGCGGGAGACCGGCCTCCCGGTCCTCGGATTTATGCCTCCGATGGAAGAGGCTGTGCTCGAAAGCCGCCATCTCGGGCTTTTGACAGCAGGAGAGATCGATAACTTAACGGAGCGTTTTGAGGTGCTATCCGCTCAGATGGAGCGGACGGTGGATCTGGATGCCCTGCTGGATCTGGCTTCCCCCTGCCTGGCGGAAAAGCCGGAAAAGAAAAAAGCTGCGCGGGCCTGTACCATTGCTGTGGCAAAAGACGAAGCGTTCTGCTTTTGCTATGCTGATAGCCTGGAAGCACTGGAAAATGCCGGGGCGGAGCTCGTTTTTTTCAGCCCCTTGCGGGATCATACACTTCCCGAGGGAATCGGAGGGCTCTATCTCTGCGGCGGATATCCGGAGCTCTATGCTGCCCGCCTGTCCGAAAACACCGCCATGCGGCAGAGCATCTGCAGTGCCGTGAGCGGCGGTCTCCCGACGGTTGCGGAATGCGGCGGATTTCTGTACCTGCAGCAGATGCTGGAAAACGAAAGGAAGGAAAGCTTTCCCATGTGCGGCTGCCTTCCAGGAACGGGATTTCAAACAAAGAGTCTGCAGCGATTCGGCTATGAATGGCTTACAGCAGAGGAGGATTCACTGCTTTTCCGAAAGGGAGAAAAAATCCCGGCACACGAATTCCATTACTGGGACAGTACGGAAAACGGTTCCGACCTCCGTGTTGTGAAATCAAACGGAAAAACCTGGCGATGCGGCTATACGAGCAAATCCCTTTATGCCGCATTCCCGCATCTTCATTTGGGAGGAGAGCTTCCGCTGGCAGAGCGCTTTGCGGAAGCCTGTATCGGATATGCTCACGGTTGAAGAACTGATCACATCTAAAGTGCTCGTCGATTCCGCAGCGTCGGAAGCTGCCGGGCGTCAGTGGAACAGCATTGCCAAACCGCTGGGCAGCCTCGGGCTGCTGGAGGAGGATGTGATCCGCATAGCAGCCCTGACCGGTGATCCGGACGTCCGGCTTGACAGGCGAGCCCTGCTGGTTTTCTGTGCGGATAACGGCGTGATTGCGCAGGGCGTAGCACAGACCTCTTATACCGTGACGGGAAAGGTGGCAACTGCCCTTGCAAAGGGCACCAGCACGGTCAACCCGATGGCAAGGCTTGCAGGCTGTGAAGTGATCCCCGTCGATATGGGGATTCGGGACTTTACTCCCGTTCAGGGAGTGCTGAACCGGCGCATCGAGAACGGTACCTCAGATATCAGCCGAGGCCCTGCCATGACGCGAGAGCAGTGCAGGCAGGCCATTGCTTACGGTGCCGATCTTGTGCGGCAACTTGCCGAACAGGGCGTCGCAATTGTGGCAGTCGGAGAAATGGGCATTGCGAACACGACGACAGCCTCAGCCGTTACAGCCGCCCTCCAGCATCTGGATCCGGAGAACATCGTCGGGCGAGGGGCTGGGCTTTCCGGCGAGGGGCTTGCACGGAAAAAGAAAGCCGTTCGGGCAGCGCTGGAAGTGAACTGCCCGAATCCCGACGATCCGCTGGATGTGCTTGCCAAAGTCGGCGGGTTTGACATCGCGGGGATGTGCGGCGCCTTCCTCGGGGCAGCCGTTTGCCGCGTCCCGGTTGTGATTGACGGGATGATCTCTGCTGCGGCCGCGCTCTGTGCGCAGCGCCTCAACCCGGATAGCCGGGCGGCGATGCTTGCAAGCCATGTCTCTTCCGAGCCGGTAAGCCATGCTTTGCTGGAAGCCCTCGGCCTGGAGGCTCCAATCCATGCGGGCATGCATCTCGGAGAGGGCAGCGGGGCGATGTGTCTTCTCCCGCTGCTGGATCAGGCGCTCGCGGTATATCACAGCGGGCAGACATTTGAAAAACTGGGGGCTGAGGCCTATACGCCTCAGGTTTGACGGATTATGCTGACATTGGTGATCGGCGGGGCATCCAGCGGAAAGAGCCGTTTCGCAGAAGATCTTGTGCAGCGTCTGCCGGGTCGTCGGGTCTATCTGGCTACGATGGAAAAGGAAGGCGCAGAGAACAGAAAACGCATTGCCTTTCACAGAGATATGCGAAAAAATAAAGGGTTTATAACGGTGGAGTGCCCCGTAAACATCCCTTCGGTTTCCCTGCCGGATTCATCCAGCGTCCTGCTGGAAGATCTCCCGAACCTTGTGGCTAATGAGATGTTTTCATCGCAGGGCAGGGGAACAGATACCCTGCTGTCCGACCTGACAGATCTTTCCTCCCGCTGTGCCCATCTCACCATAGTGACTGGAGAACTGTTCTCCGGCGGAGCGGAGTATGAAGGAGACACGCTCCTTTATCTGCAGAAGCTTGCCGCATTGAACAACGCCCTTGCCCGTGAGGCCGATCTCGTAGTGGAAGTCGTGGCCTCTCTGCCAAACGTCCTAAAAGGAAAAATCCCATGATTATTCTGGAAACACTTTTAATTGCCTTTTCCATGTTCTCCGCCATCCCTGTGCCCCAGGTGCAGTGGAATGCGCGAAACATGCGCTTCACCCTCTGCGCCTTCCCACTGGTCGGAGTTCTCATCGGTCTTGCCTGTGTCCTCTGGGTCAGGCTCTGTGCCTGGATGCACCTGCCCTCTCTCCTGCAGGGAGCCGGGCTCTGCCTTCTGCCGGTGATGCTCTCGGGCGGGATCCATCTCGACGGATATGCCGACACCTGGGACGCACTTGCAAGCCATAGTGATGTTGAGACCAGGCAGAAAATCCTGAAGGATCCGCACATGGGTGCCTTTGCGGCAATCAGGCTTTGCATGTTCTTTCTTGCCTATTTTGCCCTCTGGGTGGTTCTGCCTTCCTTTCCGGCTGTTGCGGTGGTGTGCAGCTTCTGCCTCTCCCGTGCCCTCTCGGCACTGGCGGTTGCTGCATTCCCTCTGCGCTCCGGAGCAGGCCTTGCCAGGAGCTTTGCGGATGCATCCGACAAAAGAACCGTCCGAATCTTTTCCGCTACCCTGTCTGCTGCACTTTGTGCTGTCATAGCTGCAAACGCAGGAATCTGGATGGTTCCGGCGGCACTTGTAGTGTTTGCCGTTTATCGTTACCGGATCGTCCCAAAGTTCAACGGCCTCTCCGGTGATCTTGCCGGATGGTTTGTACAGACGGCCGAGCTCTGGATGCTCGCAGCTCTTTGTTTCGGTCAATATGCGGAGGCAATGCTATGATTTTTGTAACCGGCCCGCTGTATGCGGGAAAACGTGACTGCATCCGCCGGCTCCTCGGTCTTTCGGAAAAGGAATTCTCGGGAGAAGCCGTCTGGGACGTGCAGGAACTGGCGGAACCCGGCGGTATCGATCAGCTTGCGGATAAACTGTCTGCAAAAGAAATCGTAATAGCGACGGAAGTTGGCTGCGGCGTCATTCCGATCGATGCCTCTGCACGGGAAAAGCGCGAAGCTGCCGGGCAGCTTGCCTGCGCACTTGCCGGGCGGGCGGATACGGTTATCCGCGTCTGCTGCGGAATCCCGCAGCTCCTGAAGGGAGACTGGCCATGCAGATCTTCCTGATTCGCCACGGGTTGACCGAACTCGGAGAGCAGAAGCGTTATCAGGGTTCCCTGGACACCCCGCTCTCGGAAAACGGAAGAAAGCAGCTGCAGCCTGCCGGTTTTGTGCCGGAATTGCTGGCCGTGTCGCCTCTGCTGCGGGCACGGGAAACAGCCCGGGTGCTGTTTCCGGACAGCAGGCAAACGGTGCTTCCCGGCCTGCAGGAGATGAATTTCGGAGCTTTCGAAGGCCGAGCCTGGTGGGAGATGGAGAATGATCCGAGCTACCGTGCCTGGGTGGACGGAGGATGCCTTGCCCGCTGCCCGGGAGGGGAGGACAGGGAAGAGTTTTCCCTGCGTGTCTGCAGCTCTTTCACCGCCCTTCTGGAAGACACCCTTGCAGCGAAGCTTGAGAACATGGCTGTCGTTGCCCACGGAGGCACGCAGATGGCAATTCTGGAGAAGTGGGGCCGCCCGGAGCGTGCATATTATCAGTGGCAGACGGCCTGCGGGCACGGCTGGCTGCTGGAGACGGATCTATGGCCGGATTCTCTCCGGGTAAGCGGAGAGGTGGACTATACAAAATGAGAATTCTTGTTGCGGCATTGCTCGGCTTTCTGCTGGACCTGCTGATCGGTGACCCGGAATCGCTCTCCGGAATCCATCCCGTCGTCCTGATGGGAAAAGCAATCCGTTATCTGGAAACATTCCTGCGAAGGCTTTTTCCCAAAACACCGGTTGGTGAAAAACTCGCCGGGTTGCTGCTTGCTCTTTTTCTCCCGACGGCGGTGTTTTTCTGTTCCCGGGGCATTTTGCAGCTTCTGGACAAGCTCTGGCAACCACTGGCATTCGCTGTTGAAGTGATCTGGTGTGCGCAGGCGCTGGCAGTGAAAAATTTAAAAGATGAAGCCATGAGGGTTCACCGGGCGCTTACCTCCTCTTCTTTGGAAGAAGCTCGAAAAGCTGTCGGGCGAATCGTCGGGCGTGACACGGATGAGCTTGATCGTGCAGGTGTGATCCGTGCTGCTGTTGAAACGGTAGCGGAAAACTTTTCGGACGGCGTGATTGCACCTATAGCATATATGCTGCTCGGCGGGGCTCCGCTTGCCCTTTGCTACAAGGCAGTCAACACCATGGACAGCATGGTTGGCTATAAGAATGACCGTTATCTTCATTTCGGCTGTTTCCCAGCCCGTCTGGATGACATCGCCAACTTTTTACCCTCGCGGATCGCTGCCCTGATTCTGATTGCAGCATCTGCCCTGACTGGCGAGAATGCTTCCCGCGCAGCGCGGATCTGGAAACGCGATCGCCGTAAGCACGAGAGCCCGAATTCCGCCCAGTGTGAGGCAGTGATGGCCGGCGCACTCGGTGTGCAGCTCTGCGGACCGGCCGTTTACTTTGGGCTGGTGAAGGAAAAACCATATCTGGGGGATGATCTGCGCCCTGTCGATCCGGGTGATATCCCCCGTGCCTGCCGCATGGAGCTCGCGGGCAGCTTCCTTGGCATGGCGATTTTCTGTCTGATACGATATTTGATCATTCTTTAGTTTTCTCTACACTCTTGACTTTGCAGATGGCATCTGCTATTATATCGACAAATCCAGATTTGAATTCTGGATTTGTCGATATTTATGCTTTGGTGGTCGTTATGAAATATATCAGGCGGAGTATTGAAGATTTAGTTAAATCCTCGGATAAGACTTTTAAGTGCGTTCTCGTAACCGGAGCACGTCAAACCGGGAAGTCTACCATGCTTAAGGCTTTGTTTCCGGAAAAGAAATACGTTCCTATAGACGATCCGTTTATTGAAGACCAGGCAAACGAGAATCCGAACATGTTCATGATGCTCAACCCTCCTCCTGCGTTTTATGATGAGGTTCAACGTGCACCGGGTCTGTTTCGCTTTATCAAAATCAAGTGTGATGAAAGCGATGAACGCGGGCAATTCTGTCTGTCAGGATCACAGCCTCTGGAACTGATGGAGAGCGCCTCCGAATCCTTGTCAGGCCGTGTCAGCATCATAGAGCTGTCAGGCCTGTCTCTGCGCGAGATCCAGGGAGTGCCATTCAACGAGCCGTTTGTCCCGACGATGGAATATGTGCAAAAGCGCAGCGGTTCCGCGAAAGCACCGGATAATCTCTGGGCTGTTATCCATCGCGGAAGCTATCCGGAGCTGCAAAACCCGGAGCTGGACTGGTCGGCGTTTTTCTCAAGCTATGTGAAGACCTATCTGGAGCGCGATGTGCGCCAGCTTTCGGCTGTGCAGGATTTGGATGATTTCCGTCGTTTTATGATAGCGGTGGCCGCCAGAACCGGACAGATGCTGAACTATGCAAATATCGCTGACGAAATCAGCAAGGACGCCATGACGGTCAAGAAATGGATGTCTGTTCTTGAGTCGTCCGGAATCGTGTATTTACTGGAGCCTTATACACCGTCCGTACTTAAGAAGGCAATCAAGACCCCGAAAGTCTATTTCCGTGATACCGGGCTCGCTGCTTATCTCACACGCTGGCTCACACCGGAGGCGCTTGCTTACGGAGCGATGAGCGGGGCTATGTTTGAGACCTTTGTCATTTCGGAGATCCTGAAATCCTATGCCAATCGCGGAATTGACTATCGATATTGTGTTTCGTATTACCGCGGCCGTGATAAGAAAAAAGTCCGAAAGGATGGGCAAGAGTACGAGACCGAGAGCGAAATCGATCTGATCATCGAGGAAAACGGGAGGCTCTATCCCATCGAGATTAAACAAAGCCCTGCTGTGACAGCAGATGAAGCCGACACATTTACGATACTCGATAAGGTTGAGGAAAAGCACCGCGGGATGGGAGCAATCATCTGTACCTGTCCGCAACCCAATTTGTTGAGGGATAATCTGCTGCAGTTACCTGTGTGGTATATTTAGCGTTGTCATGACAATAAATCACGAGGAAATTAATAACCAAAAAAACTAATCACTTAGTGAGGTCCATTTTATGAAGCGGAAACACGGAGGCGACTGGGCGGAATTTCAGAGGGAAAACGGTTTTCTCCCGCTGGATTTCTCTGCCAGCATCAGTCCGCTCGGGCTGCCCTCAGGAGTCAGAGAAGCAGTGCTTGACTCTCTTGACCGTGCTGACCGTTATCCCGACCCGCACTGCACAGAGCTCTGCAGCGCACTCTCCGCCCGGTTTGAAATTCAGGCCGAATCCATCGTCTGCGGAAACGGTGCGGCAGACCTGATTTACCGGCTGGTATTGCTGCTGAAGCCGAAAAACGCTCTGGTTCCGGTTCCCGCTTTTACGGAGTACGAGCATGCCCTCACTCTGGCCGGATGCAGGGTCAAGCGCATCTTCTGTCAGGAAGAAGAGGATTTTGCACTTCCGGAAGCCGTTCTGGACGCTATTTCCCCGGAGACGGATCTGGTCTTCCTCTGTAACCCGAACAATCCGACCGGGCAGTTTGTCCCTGCCGGATTTCTGGAACGGATCCGGCAACGCTGTGAAGAAGCCGGGTGCCTGCTTGTAGTGGATGAGTGTTTTCTGGGCTTCTCGGAAGAAGCGGAGAAACGTTCCCTCCTGGGTTGCCTTTCCGAATCTCCGCATTTGGTGCTTCTGCGCGCTTTTACCAAGCTCTATGCCATGCCAGGCCTACGCATCGGTGCGGCACTGTGCGGCAGCGTTGACCTGGCAGAACGCCTGCGTGCTTTCGGCCAGCCCTGGTCGGTTTCTGCACCGGCTCAGGCTGCCGGGCTTGCAGCCTTACAGGATGAGAATTATGTTAACCAAGTGCGCGCCTGTGTGAAGGAAGAACGCGCTTTTCTTCAGAGAGAATTGTCCGAAATCGGACTGCGGGTAATTCACGGCGAGGCGAACTTCCTTCTGTTTTTTACCGTGGAGCAGCAGCTCTCCCAAAAACTCAGGGAGAAGGGCATCCTGATTCGGGACTGTTCCGATTTCACCGGACTTTGTCCGGGCTGGTTCCGTACAGCCGTACGGACACGGCAGGAAAATCTCCTGCTTCTGCAGGCAATGAAGGAGGTGCTGCATGGCAGCTGAATGCATCATGGTGCAGGGCACAATGTCAGGTGCGGGCAAAAGCCTTCTGACGGCCGCCCTTTGCAGGATCTTCCTGCAGGACGGGCTACGGGTCGCACCCTTCAAAAGCCAGAATATGGCCCTCAACAGCTATGTCACGCCGGACGGGTTGGAACTCGGCCGCGCACAGGCCATGCAGGCGGAAGCCGCCGGTCTGGAGTGCGATGTACGCATGAATCCGATCCTCCTCAAACCCTCCAGCGAGATGGGCAGCCAGGTGATTGTCAACGGAGAAGTCCGCGGCCAGTACAGCGCGAAAGAGTATTTCCGCATGAAGAAAAGCCTGATTCCGGACATCCTGTCTGCCTACCGCAGCCTTGCGGAAGAAAATGACGTCATCGTCATTGAGGGAGCGGGCTCTCCTGCGGAGATCAATCTGCGGGAGGACGATATCGTCAACATGGGGCTGGCAGAGCTCGTGGATGCTCCGGTCCTTCTCACGGGGGATATCGACCGCGGAGGAGTCTTTGCACAGCTTTATGGTACGGTCGCCCTGCTCCGCCCGGAAGAGCGTAAACGCCTTGCTGGGTTTGTCATCAACAAATTCCGCGGGGATCTGAGCCTCCTTCAACCCGGGCTCCGGCAGATCGAGGAGCTGACACAAATCCCGGTCCTTGGTGTTGTACCTTTTCTGAATGTGGATCTTGACGAGGAAGACAGCCTTGCCCCGATGCTCTCCGCCCGGGAGAAGCAGGGGGAGATAGACATTGCCGTCATCCGCCTGCCGCATATCTCCAACTTCACCGATTTTGCCCCGCTCTGTGACCACCCGTCCATCGGCCTTCGCTTTGTCGATCGGCCGGGACAGCTCGGCGTACCCGATCTGCTGATTCTCCCCGGCACGAAAAACACCATGGGTGACCTTCTCTGGCTTCGCAATACCGGTCTGGAGCAGGAGATCCTTGCTCTTGCCGCGCAGGGCATTCCTGTTCTCGGGATCTGCGGTGGTTTTCAGATGCTCGGCAAGGAGCTATGCGATCCCGCAGGTGTTGAACGGCAGGGGAGTCTGCCCGGGCTCGGCCTACTCCCGTGCCGCACGATATTCACGAAGCGCAAGACGCGTACCAGAGCTTTCGGTATCGGCCTCTGTGAGCCTTTTGCCGGTGCCGCGCTGGAAGGGTATGAAATCCATATGGGTACCACGGAATCCCACGCCTCCGCACCCTTCTGCCGTTTTTCGGGCGGGAGGGAAGACGGAGCCGTGGAAGGCCTTGTTTTCGGCACCTATCTGCACGGCCTTTTTGACAGCCCGGAGGCTCTCAACCGGCTTGCTGCCTGGCTCGGTGCCCGCAAAGGCATAACCATTCGCCAAGCAGTCATTGAACCGCGTTCGGCATACCGCCAAAAGCAGTACGATATTCTTGCCGATGCCGTGCGCGCAAGCCTGGACATGGGCAGGATCTATCAGGCAATGGAAGCTTTTCACCACTGAGACATATACGGAACATCAGTTCGGATTGAAAGAAGCAGCGAGAACTGCGGATCACCACAACATCCCAGTAACAGGAATCAGGAGGCAAACACATGAAGTATGATTTTTTGAATAACGTACCTTATCTGTGTGAACGCTGGCAGGAGATAGTCAATAAGAATCCCTCCGCCCCCTTTCTTACGGAGGAATTAACTGACATCAGCTACTCCCGCGGGCAGGTCGAAGAGTTGTCAGGACGCGTCTACAGCTGGCTGTCCGGCAAAGGAATCGGTACTGAGGACTTCGTGCTGATCCGGCTTCCCAGGGACGCGCGGCCCTTCATTGCTATGCTGGGTATGTGGAAAGCCGGCGCAGCGTTTACGGTAGTGGAAGACACCTATGCACCCGAGCGCATCGAGGTGATCCGGAAGGATTGCGGCTGCCGCCTGGTGATCGACGAAGCTGCATGGGCCGAGATCCTGACGACAAAGCCATTGCCCGGATTCCGCCGGGCAAATGACAGCGATGCCTGTTTTGCCATTTACACCTCCGGCAGCACAGGCAAGCCCAAGGGCGTTCTGCAAGAGTATGGCAAGATCAAGCTGAACCAGGCCTCCCTGGAGCGTCATCCGGGTGACCTGATCAACGAAACCACCTGTATGGCCCAGGCTGCCCCTCTCAACTTCATCGCAGCGGTGAAAATCTTCCTCAACGCCCTGTATTCCGGCATGCACATGGTTATCCTGACCACAGAAACGGTGCATAACCCCGTGAAGCTGAATGAACAGTTCAACCGGCATCAGATAAACCTGGCGTTTTTGTCACCGTCCATCCTGCGGGTCATGTCTGAGGGCGTGGCTACCAGCCTGAAGACGCTGGTAACCGGCAGTGAGGCGGCAAATGGCGTGTGGTTTGAGGGCGTACGGCTCATCAACAATTACGGCATGAGTGAAGCCGGGTTCCACGTTGCACAATTTGAGATAGACAGGAAATACGACGTTACCCCGATCGGTAAACCGGTGTTTGAGGATATCTGCATCCGGCTGCTGGATGAAGCAGATCAGGAAGTGCCCGACGGGGAAGCCGGGGAAATCTGTTTCGACAACCCGTTCTTCCGTGGATACATTAATCTTCCGGAGGAAACAGCCCATGTGCTTCGGAACGGCGTATTCCATTCCGGGGATATCGGCAAGCGCCTGCCGGACGGAAACATCGTGGTGACCGGACGCATGAAAACGATGGTGAAGATCAACGGCAACCGGGTGGAGCCCGGTGAGATCGAGGCAGCCATACGTCGGATCCCGGGGATTCGGGACGCCGCTGTCCGGGATTTCGAAGGGGACCGCCAGCAGGTGTTCCTGTGCGCCTATTATGTGGCCGTGGACGACCTGGATGAGGAGACCATTCGCTCACGGCTTCAAACGGAATTGCCGCACTACATGATTCCCGCCTTTTTTACTCGGATGGAGTCAATCCCTCTTAACAGCAACGGCAAGGTGGATCGTTTTGCTCTGCCGAAGCCGGACGTTAACACAAAAGTGAAGGCGTACGTGGAGCCTCAAACACCGGAGGAGGCCGCGATTTGCAGAACCTTTGAATCCGTACTGGGTGTGGAACGTGTCGGCGCGAATGACAACTTCTTTGATCTCGGCGGAGATTCCATCTCCACTTCGCTGGCTGTGGCAGAACTGGAAGCGCTTCGCGTGGACTACAAGGATATCTTTACCTGGAAGACACCCAGGGAGATTGCCGCGCGGCTTTCCGAAAAGGGCGAGGAGGATCTGGACGCAAGGAACCGCTCAGCCCTTGAGCGGGATCAGTACCTGACGCCGTATCAGACCTATTTTTACGACGCCGTGCTGTATTCTCCTGCACAGACCAGCACAAACAATCCCATAAGCCTTTGCTTTCCCAAAGAGAAGGTGGAAGCGGCACACCTCAAAACAGCTCTGGAGACGGTGTTTACGCATTACGCCGTATTCAGCACCGTCCTCTCCCATGATGAGGCGGGCGTACCCGTCATGCTCCATGTACCCGGAAGGATTGTCCATCCGGAAATCCATGAGGTCGATGAGCACACAAGGAACATGCTGACGGAACTGATCAGGCCCTACCGTCTGAACGGAGAACTGCTGTACCGGTGTGTGATCTATGTGACGGAGAAGCACGTGTTTCTGGATATGGACACCTGCCACCTGATCAGCGACGGGTCGACTATGGCAAATTTCATGTCTGAGCTCTTTGCTGCCTATCGGGGTGAACCTCTCCGTGAGGATCACTATTACTGGTACCTTGAGAATCAGCACCGTCGAATGCTGGAGCTGGAGCAGGAAGCGGAAGCCCAGCTGCTGATGCAGCGCTTCAGCCGTGAGGAATACCTGTGCAATCCCAGGCCGGACCTGATTTCCCGGCGCACAGGCAACGGTCAGTTCCTGAGCCGGACGACCCGGACCGCCGGCCAGCTGCAAAAGGGCTGTGACGTGCTTCATACGAGCCTGAACAAGCTGTTCGTTGCCGCCGCGCTGATCGCCTTGTCAAAAACAAGCGGCCAATCCAAGGTCACTGTGGAATGGACTTTCAACGGACGGGACGAGAACTGGAAGAAGGATCTGATCGGCATGACGATCGCCTCCGTGCCTGTAGCGGTTGACCTGGCGGAATTCCCATCTCCGCAGGACCTTCTGAAGGAAATCGACACGCAGAACGCCTTGGGCATGCGCTATGCGGATCTGTCCCTGGGGAATAAGGGCGTGACGCCGGGAGATCGGGATCGCCTGATTGTGGTTTACGAATCCGGCTTTGACATGGGCACATTCCTGCCCGAAGGCACCGAAACTGACGTTGCCTATGACAGCCTGAACGGTGTTTTTACCCGCTTCCAGATTATCATACTTCCCGGTTCTGACGCTGATGCCATGATGCCGTTCTATATCAACTATGATTCTGAACTGTATTCCTATCATCTCGTCGAACGCTTCTGCAATGCCTACAACGAGGCTCTTTCGTGGATGATCTCTGAAGCGATGCGCAAGGATGTCATGCAAAGATATATCGCCGCAGGCATCCGGGCACAGGAGGAAATGGAAAGCTCCAGCCGGAACGGAAATGCGGTCAGCCTGGAGACGCTTTTGAATCTGATCCGGGAAAATGAGAATACCGAATACGGCAGGAAGTATGGCTTCCGAGAAATTCACTCCTATGCCGATTACTCAGCCATGGTTCCGTTTTCCGGTTATGAGGATTACGAGCCGTACATCGTGAGGATGTTATGCCTGGGTGAGAAGAATCTGCTCACTGCTGAGGATCCGGTGTATTATGCCTACACTTCCGGCACTTCGGGCGCATCCAAGTCGATTCCCTGCAGCCGGCGCTCCCTGGACATCCTGTTCAAAACAGTGTTTCAGCGGGTTTTCGGCCAGTTCGCGGCAAGCCATAACGGCATAACGATGTATCGGGGCATCAACCTGATGGAATCCCGGATCGGCTATACGACGTACGGTGTCGCCCACGGCGCTATTTCCGAGACGCTGAATCACTCCGAGGATACTCCCTTTTACAACGCCCTGCCGGATGAACTGGTTTATCCCGGCGCGGAATTTGACCGGCGTCATGTGAAAATGCTTTTTGCGCTGAGGGAACGGCAGCTGAGCTTTCTGATGTCCACTTTCTCACCTACTCTCTATGACATGATCATCTATGTGCAGCATCACTGGAGGGAGTTGTGCGATGACATTGAAGCCGGGAGATTCTCTCCGGATATCGCTCTGGATCCGAAGCTGAGGAAAGAGCTGGAGAAACATCTGGAGCCCGATCCAAAGCGGGCAGAGGAAATCCGTTCGATCATGGCCGAGCACGAAAACGACGCCTTCGTCCCTCTCCTGTGGCCGGATATGAAGCTGATTGCCACCGTTGGGTCTTCGACGTTTGCGTCGTTTATCGAAAAGCTGCGCCCGCTGCTGGGCCCGGAGGTCGCTGTCGACTATCTGGGTTATGTGTGCTCCGAAGCTACCATCGGAGCGACGCTTCAGGAGAACAGCCCGGAGTACATGCTTCTGCCCTTCGGCGGCTTTTATGAGTTCATCCCCACGGAGGATGGCGTGCCGGATACCCCCATCCTGATGGATCAGCTTGAAGTAGGGAAGGAGTATGAGCTGATCGTCACCAACCTGTCCGGATTCTACCGCTACCGTCTTGGCGATGTGATCCTTGTGACCGGCTTCCACAACGAATGCCCGATGATTGTCTTTTCCTACAGGAAAAACCAGCTGATCAGCATGTACGGGGAAAAGGTGACAGAGACCGCCCTGCGCACAGCTGTGGAAGGTATGGCGGAAGAATCCGGCACAACCGTGCTGGAATACAGCGTATACCCGGACGCAGATACGACTCCCGGCCACTATGTGGTGCTGATGGAGAGCGACCGGGAGATCGCTCCGGAGGAGTGGCCCCGCTATTCTGAAATACTCAATCGCAAACTGTGCGAAACCCATGATTCCTACCGCAAGAAGATCCTTCAGAAAACCATTCTGCCATTGGAAGCCAAGTTCGTCCAGCCGCAGACCTATGCCCTCTACAGGGACCTGAAAGTGATGGGCGGCGCATCGCCCAACCAGATCAAGCCCGTCCACGTCATCACAAACGACAAACAGAAACGGTTCTTCTTCGGACTGCTGCAGGACTGATAGAAAACAGGACAGGGTAAAAAGATCCTGTCCTTTTCATAACGATTTTCTCATCTGCCGCGAAACATCATATCTTCCGAAAACGTTTGATTTGTGGTATACTCCATCTCAATAACTCAGGTTTTTCAGTATACCTGTGAGGATAATGAAATCGAGCCTGAACTGCTGCTTTGACAAATACGGAAAAGGAGAAACAGATCATGAACAAATCAAAGAATATATCCTGGATGCCTTTGTTTGTAATTGCTGCAGCAGCTTTCGTAGGAGCTCTGGATGCAACCTTCATGAATGTATCTATGTCACAAGTGGTTATCGATTTGAATACTAATGTGGGAACAATCCAAAAAATGGTTAGTTTTTATACACTCACAACAGCCTCCCTTTTGTTGATCAGTGCCAAACTTCAGGACATCATGGGCAAACGGAAAATTTTCCTTCTGGGTATGATTATCTACGGTATTGGAGACCTGATAGCGGCTGTCAGTCCGAACGCCGTTGTACTCTTTATTGGATGGTCTCTCCTGGAGGGTATAGGAAGTGCTTTAATGGGCCCGGCTCTGATTTCTATAATCACCGGAACTTACGATGGGATATACAGAACAAAAGCACTTGCACTGGTAAGCACCATGGCAGGGGTCGCGGTAGCAATCGGCCCTCTCTTTGGCGGTGTGGTTACAACATTTTTCTCGTGGCGTTTCGGCTTCGGGTTTGAGCTGATTATTGTCGCCTTTGTGCTGATCCAGCATCGAAAGATCAAGGATTTTCCCAAGATCGCCTCACGGAAGGATTTGGATATTACGGGGTCCGTCTTATCTGTTGCGGGGCTGCTTTTATTCATGATAGGAATCCTGCAGTTAACAGATAAAAACGCAAAGCTTTGTGTAATCCTGGTAACCGCCAGTATCGGTGCAATACTGGCTTTTGGAATCTTCGAGCTGCGATACAGTGAGGCGGGCAAGGTGCCTCTCTTTGATGTAAGATTGCTGAAAAATCGCAATCTGAGAAACGGAACGCTGGTGCGTTTGATTACCTCCTTTGTTATGGCAGGCTCCTTGTTTGCTATATCTGTTTTTCTGCTGTCTGTATTGAAGCTGTCCGCCTTTCAAACGGGTCTGATGCTTATGCCCATGACGGTCGGAATGATGTTGGCATCTTTTATTGCACCGAAGATGGCGATGAAAACAGGTCATAAAAATACTATGATATTGGGATTTGTGATAGCAATCGTCGGATGTTTTATTATGCGTAATCGGTTTACCCCTGATACCGGTTTCATGAGTCTGTTTCCCGGCTTGTTAATATATGGGGTGGGTTTAGGTTTTCCTTCGTCACTTAGTGTAGATGTTCCTCTGTCAACGGTTCCGCCTCAGGCACAAAACAGTTGCTCCGGATTAGTTTCGACAGGCCAAAATCTGGGTTTGTCTATGGGAACCGGTATCATCGGCGTTGTCCTGACTCTTGGAGCAGTCAGCGGACTGCGAGAGGCAATCAACACTTACACACCTATGAATTTGTCCGATGAAGCATTCAGAGCAAATGCGGAAATGTATATGCAAAAGATGGGGCATGTTGATCCTTTGGCATTAACTGTAAAGGATCAGGAAGCGTACCAGAAGATCGTCAATGCCATTTATCACGATGCCATGGGATTGGTTATGATGGCGGTCATTGGCCTGATGGTGCTGGGGATCATTTTGGCATTATCATTAAAGGATATAAAAAAGCAAAAGACAGTTGAAAACAATCTGTAAATCAAAAAGGAGAAGCCGTATGAAAAAAGTAATTGGTATTCTGCTGGCAGCAGCGATGCTTCTTTCCCTTGGGGTTGCCGCGTTTGCTGAAGAAGCAACTGCAGCAATTGACTACACCACCGGTACGCCCTGGCCGGATATTGACCTGGACGGGGTCGTCACTTCGGATATGCCTGCTGAACTGAAGGACAACTTTGCCCTCTATGTCAACAAGGACAAAATCCTTGAGCTGGAAATCCCGGAAGGTTATTCCTATGGTGGTACTGTTATGGATTTGCTGCTGCTTCAGGCAGAGGACGTGAAGAACATGTTCCTCGGTGAGACGCCGGATACCCATGACGAAAAGCTCGCCTATGATCTGTTCTGGCTGATGATGGACTGGGATGGCCGGAACGCTCTCGGCGTTGCTCCGCTCAAAGAGAGGATCGACGAAATAGAGGGGATCTCCAGCGTAGATGAGCTCATGGCTTATTTTGTGGAAACGCCGATTGAAAAACAGATCGGTTCTCTCTGGGGCGGCAGCACGATGCAGGATATGGCCGATTCGAGCCGGTATGTCCTTACTGTTTCAGACAAAGGCCTACTGCTGGGAGACAGTGCGGAATACCGTGAGCTGACTCCTTACGGCGTTATAAAGAAAACAGCCTACACAACCCTGGCAGAAAAAATGCTCCTCAAGCTCGGCTATTCCGAGGAGGAGACTGCGCAGAAGATTGAAAACTGCTTTGCCTTTGAAGCCATGCTGGCCGACGTTATCTATACCAATGAAGAGGAGCAGAGGCCGGACTATTATGGGCGCATCAATAATGTGTTTTCCAGAGAGGATCTTGAAGCGGCTCAGGGAAAGCTGCCCATCCTGGCGGTTTTTGAGCAGGTTGAAGGTTTTCCTGCTGCCGAAGAATACATTGTGACGAATCCTGCCTATCTGGAAAAGATAAATGAGCTCTGCACGGAGGACAACCTCCCTTTGATCCGGGATATGTTCGTTGTATACGGTGCGGTAGGATATGCCGGAATGCTGGATCGGGAATGCTATGAATGGAGTGTGGAGTGCAGCAACGCCGTCAGCGGCGCAACGGGGATCCTGCCTGATGAAACCGCCTTTTCCGGTGCCGTTTCGGAGACGCTCGTCTGGCCGGTGGCACAGCTTTACACGGCAACCTATCTGAAGCAGGAAGACAAGGACCGCATCTCCACCCTGGTAGATGAGACCCTGGATGCCTATCACGGGATCCTCTCAAATGCGGATTTCTTCACGGAAGAGACCCGCACGAAGGCGATTGAAAAGCTCGAGGCAATCAACAAGGGCATTCTTTATCCTGACAGCTGGGAGAAATACAGCTATGAAAAGCTGAACTTTGCTTCCCGCGAGGAAGGCGGTACACTTTGGGATGCTTCTGCGGAGATCACGAAATTCCTGATTGCCAAGAGTGTTGAAGATTACTCAAAGCCGTACGACAAGGAAAGATGGTTAGATGCCCCGCATGCCGTCAACTGCTTCTACATTCCGACGACGAACAGCATTTATATCATGGGAGCCTTTGCACGCGGAGGCATGTACCGCAGTGATATGAGCGATGAGGAACTCTATGCCACCGTTGGGGCTGTCGTCGGGCATGAGATATCCCATGCGTTTGATTCTTCCGGCGGGCAGTTTGACAAAAACGGTAATCTGGCCAGTTGGTGGACCGAAGAGGATTATGCCATCTTCCAGGAGCGGAACGCAAAAATGGCCGACTACTTCAACGCCATGCATCCCTGGGAGGGGCAGGACTTTTACGGAAGCATTATGACAGGCGAAGCCTGTGCGGATATGGCCGGCATCAAAGTGATGCTGCTGCTCGCAGCCGAGAATCCTGACTTTGATTACGACCTCTTCTTCCGCACCTTTGCCAATGTCTGGCTGCTGAAGGATACACTCGAGAGGGCGTATGTCCGCATCAACGATGTGCATCCCATGGGCTATCTGCGCATCAACGCCACGCTGCAGCAGTATGATGAATTCCTTGACTTCTACGGCATTACCGAGGGAGACGGCATGTATCTTGCCCCCGAGGATCGCGTCGCCATCTGGTAATCGTAACCTGCTGAGGTAAGGCATAGAATTAATCTATATCCGTTTCAAGAATACGGCTCCGTCACACAACAGACGGAGCCGTGTTTGCGTATATATAAACTGTTATACAAATACAAACTGCATCAGTACCATGCAGCACACAGTTCCTCCTGCAATTGAGAGCATTGTGCTTCTTTTCCACAGATGCAGCACAACCGTCACCGCGCTTGCAATCAATTGCGGTGCCCAAAGCGCAGCTGAGCTGAAGTCCGTATTCTTCAGGCAGTAAACGATCAGCGTTGCCATGATTGCCATTGGCAGAACTTTCCCGAGATACTGCACCGGTTCAGGCACCTTTTTCCCGCGAAAGATCAGAAACGGCACCGCACGTTCAAACAGCGTCACCAGAGCGCAAACGGCAATTACCTTGATAATCCAGATCTTATTCATGTCTGCGCCTCCCGTTCAATCCTGCCGCGCAGTACAATTAACAGGACAACCGTAATCAGCAGCGAGGGCAGGATGAATCCGCCCGGCCCGAAGATCAGCAGGCATACAATCGAGGATGCCCCTGCAATAATTGCCGGCAGTTTGCTTCCCTCTGCCGCTTTCAGCTGCTCAATGAGTATTACGATAAAAAGCGCGGTCAGAGCAAAGTCGATTCCGTCCGTCCGGAAAGTGATCAGCGAACCCAGCAACGCCCCGATAATGGACAGGCTTACCCAGTAAAGCAGGATCAGCAGAGCGTCAAAAACATACGTCCATCTTTTGTTGACTTCATTTCCATCATCAAATGTGTTGGAGCAGTGCAGCGAAAATGCTTCATCCGGCAGTGCATAAATCAGAAACAGCTTCCATATACCGTAGTTTTTCCATTTCTCCAGAAAGGGGATGCCGTAAAAGATGTGCCTGCTGTTGAGCAGCAGTGCCATAATCATCACCGATAACAGGGAAACGCCGCCTGCAAAAAAGCTCACGGCCAGAAACTGCAGGCTTCCGGCAAAAACAAAAAGACTGCAGGCGCCTGTCCACACCCAGTTCAATCCGGATGTCTGCATCAGGATCCCGTATGCAAGCCCGACCGGAATAAAACTGATCAGGATCGGGAAGCTGTGCTTCAGTGAGTATCGGAATGCATTTTTCATAACCTCACCCCTCGTTGGGTGTTATACCCGTTTCTTCTGTCTGATCCATAGCCATCAAGGATTCCAGGATCTCATCGCTTTTCCTGTAAAAAACTTCGTAGAAAGTCTTCCCGTATCGAAATACCCCGTTTTCTTCCGGCAGCAGCTGCTGATACAGCTGGTCATATACGGGGTCCAGCTCGGCCAGCCGCCCGTATACACTCATGCATGCCGGCAGCATATACTGCAGTTTTCCCTCCTGTAGGCACAGTTCAAAGATGAATTCCTTATCTGTCATGATCTCCAGCAGATCCAGGCAGTCCAGCAGCTTTTCTTCCCTCACATGATTGCCTAAAGAAGCATAATCCACCATGAACAGGGGCATCTGGTCTTCCGCATTTTCCGAGAAGTTGGCAAATCTCACGACATAATCATCCTTCTCAAATAAGCGAAGGCTCTCGGTAAAACCCAGAAAATATTTGCATTCTCCCGAACGGAAGCGTCTTATTCCGTCATATTCAGCCAGAGAGGATCCGGCCAGGTATTCTTTGCCGCCCATCAGTTTTGCGAGATGTTCGAATGTTCTGTGTACCGAATCGTTCTGATAATTACAGAAGGCCTGTAAATAGTAGTACATGAGCATTGTTTTGAGGGGTATGGCTGTTCTCTCGTGGAGATCAAAGATGTTTTTTATATTCAGGTCGTCTTTTTTCCTGCAGATCAGCGAGTTGGCGCAGATCATCAGGGGCACGCCGTAGGTTTTTTGCCTGACCTTGCTTTTCTCGATGGTCCAGCTGAACATATCCGAGGTATCGATGACATCGGGCAGCCGGTGGAGATAGCCTTTGTCAACCAATGCAGTTAGGGCGATGGCATCGTATATGTAAATATCGCCGTCCATGCCGGGCTGCTGTTTGTAGCAGTTCCAGTTGATAAATTCCAGCGGGCGTTCATGCCCTGTTTCCCGGAAGCGCTGTTCCAGCATGCTGCAGAAGTGATCGGTATCAGTGAAATCGTAGTAGTAGTAAATCCTGATAGAGGTATTGTCTTTCATCACAATTGTCTATTTTACCGTGACGAGATGGTCATACCTTCCGGCCCCTGCAGGAGTTGCAATCGATACCCAGGTCTCGATCTCTCCGAACCGGTTCAGGAATATAGGCTGCTCTGCACTGAGCCAGCCCAGCGTATCTCCCAGCAAACTGTCGTGCGAAAGACTCGTCTCCACACCTTCCGGAATCGGCCGATACAGCTCATCAAACAGGGCAGTTGTCGCTTCGCGCAGTTTCTCCAGATACTGCTCTCCGCTGAGTCCCTTTTGCTCCAGGATCATATGGTTGGTAACTCTGTTCCCGCTTTCAAAGTCGTATCCGTAAGCTCCGTATTCCGTGCAATCGCTTTCCTCATCGGCTGTGATCAAAAGGAAGACCTGCGAACCGTTCCAGAAAGCTTCCCATCCCGTACGCCGTGACCACAGAGAATAGCCGCCTTCCATGTTTTTGAACTGTGTTTCCACTCTTTCGCCGAAATTCTTCGCAATCTCCGTATTCAACTCTTCAGCGGCAGGGGTATTGTCATTGATCTGAGGAACATGGTAAGAATATGTTTCGCGGTTACCCACTCCGTCTTCATAAGATCCGTCAACACTGTAGAGCTCGATAACAGCGTTTTGATAAGCTTGATCCGCAGATCCGGCAGGCAGAAAGGCAAACAATAACTGCAGGATCAGCATAATGGATAGCATTCGTTTCATTGAATTGCTCCTTTCTGAAGCATGTGTTTATATTTTATCGTATCCCTTTTCCGGATTCAAGAAAAACTTCGGTAAAGACAAAGGCCCGGTTCTTTTGCCTTTCAATGTTCACCGATGATCTTTTCCATCCAGATCATATTGTACCAGCGTCCGAACTTGAAGGCGCATTTATGGAATTCTCCGATGAGGCTGAACCCGACATGCCGATGGAACTTCTCACTGTCATTTGTCAGGTACTCATCTTCAACGATCGGGTGGGCGATACATGCGTACATGTTGAGAATTCCCTGCTTTTTCAGCATTTCTTCCAGTGCTTCATAGAGCATCCTTCCGTAACCCCTTCTTTTTGCGTTACGATCCACATAGATGGATACTTCGCATGAACGGGCATAGGCGGCCCTTATTTTGAATAATCCGGCATATGTATAGCCCTGGATGATGCCATCCTCTTCCAGAACCAGATAGGGATACTTTTGAAGGGTATTCCTGATGCGGCTTCGAAATTCTTCCTCTGAGGGAACGTCATATTCAAGGGAGATAGCCGTATCAGCAACATAATATGCGTATATTTCAAGCAGGCGTTTCGCGTCATCCGGCACTGCGCTTCTGATCTTCACCATGATTTTGTCTCCGTTTCATAACTGGTTTATGTTTAAGTTCCTCTTTTCTTTCCGTGAAGGCAGCAAAAGAGCATGGAAAGACAAGGGCCCGGTTCTTCTGCCTTTCCATGCCGCAGGTCCTGTATTTTTTCGGACAAGCTGATTGCTTATTGATGATTCATTTGTAGTTGATGAATACAAGCCCGATCAGGCAGATAAAAGCTCCCAGCAGTTTGTTCCACGTCAGTGCTTCATGGTAAAGAGTATATCCGACAAAAAGGAGTGTAACGGCAAGAAAGCAGCTCTGCACAAGAAACGCTGTGCTGACTTGCCATCCGGCTTTATAAGCAAAAATCCAGCCGGCTTCCAGCCCCACAATGACAATTCCGAGTGCAACCGGGGCCCAGTTAAGTTTTCCATATTCTTTTATCAGGTTTTCACCGGAATGAAAAAGGAAATAAAAAACAACGCATGTTACGGCTCCAACCAGATATGTCACTGTTAAAGAAGCGAAAGGGTTCATACCGTCAGGTACTGACTTAGCACAGATCTGATAAACAGTATTTGCCAGAACCAGTAAAGCAATAGGCCAGATGTATGAAAACATAGAAAGCGACGTTCTCCTTCCGATACAGAATTATTCCACCCTGTGAACAACTGTTTTTATGATATCCAAGGTATTCTAATCTGCAGATCAACCGATGTCAACTGAAAATCCGTTAGTTGATTTCTTCCAAAATAGAAAGCTTTTATGGAAAAGGGCCGGCTGCCTGCCGACCCTTGTTATTACGCCAGATGTTCCATAAGCATCGCTGCAAAAGGTGCAAGGAAAATACAGGGGATAAAATTAATAATCTTTATTTTCGTAACGCCGATCAGATTCGTTCCGACCAGCACTGCGACCAGTGAACCGGCGCTTGCAAATGCGCGGATCATAACCGGTGTCATAAGCGGGGACAATACTCCTGACAGAAGAATCAGTGCGCCCTGGAAAAGCGTGATCGGCACGATGGAAAACAGCACTCCGATTCCAAGCGCAGAACTCAGTGTAATGGATACGATGAAATCCATGCTGATTTTTGTGTACAGCAGGGAGAAATCGCCCATTCCGGCAAAAAAGCAGGCATTGATGGTAAAAGCACCGGAGCAGGATATGATGAAAAAACTGATTCCCGGGCCGACAATCTTGTTCTCGCCAGTACTGAAGCGTTTTTCAATCGCTTGCGATACGGAATCCAGCTTCCCCTGCAGATCAAGAGAATACCCGATAAAGCATCCTACCGAATAGGCGATCAAAAGCGTCAGAACGTTTGTGTCGGTTGATACTCCCGTCGCCCCGATAAATACAGTCACAACGCCGATGCCGATCATCACCCCGTCAAGCACATCTTTTCGGATAACCTTTTTCAGGTTGCTTCCGATCAGACTCCCTGCGATGACCACTGCTGCATTCAGCAATAAAACAGTCAGTTTCGTCAAAACGATTCCTCTCACACAATTCCCGGTATATACCTGTGTAATCCTGCAGACAGGTTCATACCTGATTTCAATATCGTTCCTGAAGTATACTTACCCGAAGTAGCTTCTGAATGCATCATATCCGGTGTGTACGCTCTCTTCCGGCTTGTAGCTGAGCAACTCCGAGAAGGGAACAAGGGAATCCGCCGGGTTGCAGCCACTTCCGCGCAGTTCCAGATATCGGTCAATGGTTTCCTGTCTCCTCGCAATCAGAATCCATTCAAACCGTTTCTCTTCAGGCAGATCCGGATTCTTTTCGTGATAGTGTATCAATCCGTGTTTTTCAATGATTTCATTTGCTTCTTTGGCAACCGAAGCATAATCCTCACCAGTCAGAGGAGGAGATAAAGCTAACTGTTTGCACCCCGCTGCCACACATTCCGAGAAGGCAGTGACCATCCCGAGAATAAAAGACCGTTTATCAAGCATTATTCTTACCCTCCTCCATATTGTGTTAATAGCGCTTCTTTAGCTCATTATACTCTTTCCGATCGATCAGTCCGCTCTTCAGCTGATTCTCATTTTATCTTATCCCTTTTCCGGATTCAAGAAAAACTTCGGTACTCTCATTCTGATCCTGTTTCAGAAAGAAAGGCCGGCTGCCTGCCGACCCTTCCTGTTGCCTTGCCTTCATTCAGAAAATCCTTCAGCTTCCTGCTTCAGCTGACCCTTCCTAAGATATGGATTCCCGCCGCTTTTCAAAATGTCAATTCACACTTGACCATTTCTGTTTCTGTTTCGTGTATTCTCTGCTTACAACAAGGATAGATGCAGTTCTATTCAATATTTATTTTGGAGGATACGAAATGAAAAACAATCTCACAGAAGTCGTGGTAATTATTGATATGAGCGGTTCGATGTCATCTCTGAAAGAGGATACCATCGGTTCCTACAACACCATGCTCAAGGAACAGCAGGAAAAAGACCGCCGGATGCTTGTGACTACCTATGTTTTCAACAATGATTATCACATGGTGCATGACAGGGTGCCCATCGGTGAAGTCACCCTGATGACCGATAAGGATTATCGTCCTTCCGGCTGCACCGCTCTGCTTGATACCATGGGCGATGCGATCCGACATATCGAGCAGATCCACCGCCATGCACGGGCAGAGGATGTTCCGGAACATACCGTTTTCTTTATCATTACCGACGGCCTGGAGAATGCCAGCCGGAAGTACAGCTCTGATGACATCAAGAAGCTGGTAGGACAGAAAAGGGAAGCTTCCGGCTGGGAGTTCATTTACCTGGCTTCGAATATCGATGCCGTGGAAACAGCTTCGCACATCGGCATCCCGCGTGAAATGTCCGTTGACTATATGCCTGATGTGAAAGGCACAAGAACGGCATACAAAGCCGCAAGCAGAGCGATGGACTGCATCGAAGAGGCAATGGAGTTGTGCCGCTGCCCTGACCTCTGGCGTGACGAGGTAGATAAGGACTTCTTAAAACGCAAATAACCCAATGCCCTTATATAAGAATTATAAACATGGGGATGATTTCTCACTCATCATCCCCAAACAGTATATCCAGTATCTCGGCCTCGTCCACATAGACGGGGTCGTATTTTACTTTCTTCATCTTTGCCCCGCATTCCGGGCACTCTTCCCAGGGCTTATCAGACGCTGCCCCACACACGGAGCAGATGTATTCAACCGGGTCGCAAAGATGCTCCCTCATAATCCAATGCGGCTTTTTCATGTGTAAAATCCGCCTTTTCTGTATAGTTTATAGCGCTTCTTTAGCTCATTATACTCTTTCCGATCGATCAGACTGCTCTTCAGTCAATTTTTATTTTATCTTATCCCTTAACCGGATTCAAGAAAAACTTCGGTACCCTCATTCTTATCCTGTTTAGAAAAGGGAAGAGCCGGCTGCCTGCCGCCCCTTCCTGCTACCCTACCTTAATTCAGAAAATCCTTCAGCTTCTTGCTCCTGCCGATTTTTTATCAGATATGGATTCCTGCAGCCTTCACGCGGTTGTCGTGAAAGACGTATCCCTCGCGGATCCGGTCTCCCAGCTCCATGACGTATTCCACCCGGAAGAACCACCTCTTCGGATGGATGTAAATCACGGTGCCTTCAAACACTTTCCCTGTCGGTTCCACCGGCAGCCTGACTTTGTCTCCTACACTGAGATGGGAATTGATCATGCACATTTCCTCCTTAAAATACTCGATTCATTCACTCAATACTCTTTTGTGCCTGATTTTTGCGCGCAAAAAATCCGCCCACTCTAAACGGACTCATTCTCTTCATTCCGGATCGTGGCTCTTGATTGCGCTTCCATTAACTGAATTCTGGTTCTGTTGCTGTCTTATCGTTTCGTGTTGTGCGGAGACAAAACTATTCAGTTGTCAATAGGGGAGATCTCCTTTCCGTTACCATATCATGATTGAAATTCTCCGGAGAATTTCTGCTTACACTATCTTATACGACTAAAAATCGTTTTTTACTTTTTTTGTACGGAGTTTTTTCTGTATTACTATTGCTGCACATTTTTAACAGTAGAAGAATACCTATTTTCTAGTTGCACAGTTTCTGTATGGATGTTAAAATTTTTTAAGATATATGCTGATTGGCGGTGATTCAATAATATGGAATTTGTAATCAGTGACTATGTAACGATATGGCAAAAATATAATCCATTTGAATTATCGTCATCTGATCCGTTGAAGAATTATAATAATCTGAGTTCGGAGCAATTATTGGCAAGAATGTTTGGATATAACCCGACACGGATTCGTATAAAGAATGACTGGCATGATGTAATCCCTCTGCATCAGGTTGCGCGAGGTACAAGCTCCATAGATGGCGGTTATCATTTTCTCTATATTCAAGTAAATTTGAATACAAATGAGTACTATGTAGGTAAGGTTAATAGAAAACGCTGGAGCGAAATCAAACGATATCAAGGTTCTGGTCTTAAATTCAAGGGCAAGTACAAAGGCCACGAGAATGAGTTCGTTCGGTATTTTATTGCCTGCTGCTCTACTTCAAAAGAAACAGAGGAGCGGGAAGCCGCAATTGTAGATGATGAATTGCTAAAAGATCCGAAGTGCCTTAATCTTGTTAGTGGTGGTGGAGGCACGAGCGAGCATTATAGTCGAGAGAAGCGAGTTGCTCATCAGCGCCAGTTTATGAAAGAACACCCTGAACAATTTCAGTCAATGATAGAAGTAGCCAAACAGCTATATCGATCTGGAGACTCTCCTCAGCTCAGACAAAGAAATGAGGCAATAAAAACTACTATGTCCGACGATCGATATCGGGAGATGTCGAGAGAACGTATCCAGCGCTGGCAACATGAGCATCCGGAAGAATACCAGCGGGCACGAGAGAAGAATCGAAAGGCACAGCAAAAACCAGAGGTAAAGGAAAAAAAGAAACAGGGACGTCAAAAATGGATTGAAGCGCATCCAGAAGAGTACAAAGCCATGCAGGAAAAATCCTTGCAGGCTCGCAACTCGCCTGAAGCTCGCAGGAAACGATCTGAATCTTTGAAAGCATGGGTTAAGGAAAATCCCGAAAAAGCAAAAGAAAACGTAAAGAAACGCTCTGCTGCATCCGTAGCAAAATGCAGTAAGCCGGTAAACATGTGTGATTTAGATACGGGAGAGGTTATTAGAACTTTCAAGAGTCAGCATGAGGCGGCTCAGTGGTTAGTGGATAATGGGTTGGCGAAAACAATTAATTGCGTTAGTTCGATCAACAGTGTCTGCCAGAGAAAACCGTGTACTACAGGATACGGATACCGCAAGAAAGCATATGGGTATGATTGGCGATACGCGGAAACAGAGCCCGAAACCTCAAATTAAATGCTATTTTGCAGACAATAAGAAAAGGCAGATAATTAATTCATAATTATCTGCCTTCAGACTGTAGACAAAGTACCCATAGGGAGTGCGAAAACACTTTCTATGGGTACTTTGTTATGGTAAAATAGGGATGGGGGGGCG
>JBGUNA010000004.1:0-2107 GCA_045117135.1 Candidatus Limivicinus sp.
AAAGGATCCCTGTCAGGATCCCGCAAAAATAATACCCCATACCTGTACCTCCTGTATTTTGTTGTCTGAAATGCAAAAACAGTTACAGTCTGAACAGACCTTTCCCCGTACTACACCGGACCTGCACCTGGGCATCTCTTTCTGCCCTGTAATGCTGACTGCAGGCCATGAGTGCGATACGAGGACACGGTCCTTCATGTGCTTAAGAGCACATTGATGCGGCGAAACGCTGTCTTAATAAAACGAAAATTACAGTAATGCTCCCTTTTCTCCGGGGCACTGATCATACCGGTTTCCTTCCAACAGAGCCTGCTTCGCCGCATGAAATCTGCTTTTAAGCTAAATTGCTTTCAAGCAAGTTTTTTGTTTGATTATTTCCTCTGCCTGCCCTCCTCGGCCCGTTCCTGTCCCGTTTTTTCCGCAACGTTTTCTCGATGCAGGCATGCGGACATGCACACTCAGCACCGGTATCATCCCAGGAGGCAGGGTATTCAGTTTTCAAGGTTATTGAAGAAGAAAAAATGTTTCTCCCCTCAATAACCCCAAACTGAGAAGGGTGTAGGATACCTATTTTGGTGCAAAAAATGAAAAAAAGTTAAAGAAATGTTTAAGAAACCGGTGTAGTAGGCCTTAGGGCAAAAGTATATAGTTGCATTGAATGAGGCTTTTAAAACCAATATAATGGTAGTGACGTTACACAAACAGATTAGTATCAGAGAACGTGTATGGTTTATTGGTAGTTAATGGAAGTGAGAATGGGAATACGGCAAACGTGATTGAGGATTGCAAATAGTGAGTTTATGGCTTTCCATGCTGGAGACGCTAAAACGGCATGATCGATAAAGCCAAAAGAGGGATATTTCAATGACCAAGAAAAGATATCCATTATTGAAAGCAGTTGAACATAATTGGGGTTTAATCGGGCCCGGACATTGGACCAAAGTTAAATGGCTCATCTTTCCTGATGGCTCTTATGAAGTAGTTACCACATTTAATCCAAGTTTTGATGCTATCGAAGAAATTGAGAAAATGCCAAAATCGACGAAAAAGAAAATCACCGGTCAGATGGACAATAAAACTCTTTCAAAACTCCGAAAGGCACTGAAGCGAGAGCCGTGGAGGGATCCACCAACAGAAGGCTGTGCTTCCGATGGTGTTGCATGGGAAATAGAATCATATCTGGATGACGGCAGTGTCGATAAAACAAGCGGGAAACTTGATTATATCTATGGACACAAGGTCCTTGAAAAGATCGTTAGTCTTTTGCCTTCAAATGAAGGTGTTTACGATAAAGCAGAAGAAGGAAGCTTTTGAGGACTGTTAATGTTATTTTTAAGATGTGCGTCATAGAATATTGGTTTTTTTACACATAACGGATTTTTCATTCCCACCGTAGTGGTGGGAATGTGAGAAACGAAATAATGATATACTTTCAATGGAAATATAATGTGACCACAGCATAATAGGGTTACTACAATACGAGGAGGCTTGGCATGTACGACATCAGAGAAGAATTGATGCACAAGATGATAAGAGAGTTACGGGACCAGCAGTCTCATTTTGAGATCATGTCTGATGAGGAATTCTATAATTCCGACTATGGAATCAGGCGAAGAAAGAATAATCAGACATGTTCAAAGGAAATATATATGCATTGTCTTGTCCCTGGCAACGCAAAAAATCTACTCGGAGTTTACTTCAAAAAGAAGTTTATCTGTATTGCCGCACCAATGGATTTTGATAATTTTGTTACGTCAATCAATGTTGAAAAAACCCAGAAAAATGCATTTAAAAAGCCCTATTTGAAATTCAAAGTAGAGAGAGCAGACCTGGATGATACATATAAGGACACTGTAGATTTGATATTGGGATTGCTTGCTTTTGCAAAAGACAATCATCTTGATCAAATATGGTAACTTCTCAAAACAGGGATAACTCTTCCTCGTAATAACAGATGGGTATGACAGGAGTCGAACCTGCGTATCACGGGTTAAAAGCCCGGTGCATAGCCGTTTTGCTACATACCCGGATGTCTCATGCAGGATTTGAACCCACATTAGAGGATTAGAAGTCCCCTGTCCTGTCCTATTAGACGAATGAGACGCAG
>JBGUNA010000005.1:0-7359 GCA_045117135.1 Candidatus Limivicinus sp.
TAACTCAATCTTCCCATAAGCAATTAAGCCTGAAACACTTGTTGGACAAGGATTTCAAGAGCTATTTGCCTTTGATTATGCAACAGTTGACTTTTTCTCCGGCTTATGATTCGCTGTGGATTCAATGAGCCCTGTTTCCTGCATCAGATCTGTACATAGTGATCTGATAAATGCAGGCTGAGTGATGTACCACTCAAGCAATTCAACGCGGGTATTTTCGCTGATTGTTACATCTCCGCTGTTTATGCCGGTTACGAAGATAGACAATAGCTGCTTTAAAGCTTCGGAGTATTCCATGTCACGGACATCCTCGCAACAGACAAAAAATAATTCACAAATGGTTTTCTCATCGCTGTTTTTCCGCCTGATCCATTCCAGGATTATGAAACGGGTGAGAACCAGTGCGGTACTGCTGACAGTTGTATCGTAATTTACAGGCTGGAATTCTTTTCCCAGACGCAGCAGCGATTTGCCGACTTTGAAGCAGCATTCTATGCTCCAGCGGCAGCCGTACCTGCGGATGATCTCTTCATCACTTAAAGTGCAGTCTGTAGACAGGATCAGGATATACTCGCTTCGTTTGTTACGGTTTCTGACAAAAACAATCTTTACAGGGATCTGTAAATTACGGGTACGTACAACCACAGAGCCAAGATAATCACTGGGGGCACCGAGACGGGCGCAGCACGACGCAAGCTCTTTAAGGCCTAATAGCCTTTTTCCATAATAATAGCGCTGCTTGTTGTCTTTAAGCATGCCTATTACTTGAAGCCCTTCTTCCAGTACCCGGTTGATAAATGGTTCATTTGTAAACCATGTATCCATTAGGACACAGTCGGCGGCAATACCTGCTTTTACGGCATTGTGAATAAGTTCGATCGCTGCATCTGGCTTGTTCATGACTGCAGCCATGCGATTTTTGTATCCGGAAGTACGTTTGTCAATATCTTTCCGGATATCGTTGATACGCTTTTCTTCCTTTGCGGAGGAAAGCATGTTGAATCCAACCGGAACAAAACTGAAGCTGTCTGTCCATCCCAGGAGAAGGAGATTGAAACCTTTAATCTTTTTCCCGGTAACATGGTCAAAAATAAATGCAAGCAGTTCCACTGCTTTGCTGCGGTTTCGGCCGATAACAGAATCATCAAGAACAAATGCCTTGAAGCGGCTTTCACAGGTCAGAGAATCAAAATATGAGATTACGCGTGAAGCAAGCTTTGTTACAAACCGTCTCCAGTTGTAATGACAATCATTCAAAAAGCGGTGGTATGTGCTCTTGGAACAGGCAATGTCCTGTTTTCTGGAACCAAGGAACCTGTAAAGATTGCAGCCTTCAAAGGCAATCATAAGAAGGAATTGAAACACTTCAAAGGCAGATCGCTTTGCACCGGATTCCTCGCCTGCGAGTTTACGGGAATTCTTTCTGATATTGCATTCGGTCAGGAGTTTGCTGATCTTAAGATCAACAATTGCCTTGACAAAACTAACATTTACTGCGCTGCAGGTATTCTCATTTTTTACACTTTGGGTTATCATAAGATCGGGCACTCCTTTCGGTGTATGAATGGATTTTGGTCGATCTTATTATACCAAAGGCAGGTGCCCTTTTTGTGTAATGCGCTAAATCATATGTTTTGTCAAGACCTGTATATGTCAACATTATAATGCTGACAAAGTCACTGTTTATAAGGCTTTTCATTAGAAAGCCTTGTGGGAAGTTTGAGATAATAATTATAACAGAAAAATATGGTGTTGTTTGGAACGGTGCAGAAGAAAGCGGCCAGGGAGCAATATATAAAGAACGACACTTTGATATTGGTCAGGAAGTGTCAAATACAGAGTTATGCCATCAATTTAATTGTAAAAGAATTGGAAAAATTCGTGAGTCACGTGACACGAAAGATATTGTCATAATTGCAAATTATTCCAAGAAAGAAAGAGATAAATGGAGAGGTGAAACTTTGTTTGTTAGGGGGGCTAAAATACCCAAATATCAAAACGTTCCAGGAGCAAAGAATAATATACTACAAAGGAAACTAAGAGAAAATAGAAATGTATATTTATTTGAAGCTATTGATAAAGAAAGATATTTATACTGTGGAAGAATTGAGCTAGCGGGTGATCCATTTATGCAGACTAGGCGTGGCAGAGATGGTATCATTCTATACAAAAGAATATTTCCAATGCGTCTAATTCCTGAAAACAATTTAGAAACCTTGCAATGATTGTTTTTTCCTTTAATAGAGAAAGTATTCCTGAAGATACTACTTCTTCAATGGATAGTTTTACAGATGATTATTCGCGTGAAAAATTTGAGTGGCTTGATGTTATTTAGTATTTAACATATGGAGATATTTCATAATCTTAGGAGACCAGCTATGAATACTAAAAAAGAAGAATACAAAGAGAAAAATTCGGCAATATCAGCTGTTATAGCTGTAACCGGGGCTGTTGCGTTAACAGTCGTGGGGATTGTTGTAATCCCTCCGTTTCTGAGAAAATACAGTAATAAGCTATACAAGTTTTCGACTAAGAATAGTGAAATTGATTTTGATAATCTAGGTCCTGAAATTGTACGAAAAGAAGAGACGGAGGATAATAATGGCAACGATTAATACTGATAAGATTGCTCAGGACGCCATTAATGCAATCGCTGAAAAAATAAAAAATCTCAATACACTCAATATCATTGTGGCGGGCAAGACTGGTGTAGGAAAAAGCACTTTGATCAATGCAATCTTTAGAGATAAGCTTGCTAAGACAGGAATTGGAAAGCCTGTAACAGATCACATGCGTATAATCACCAAGAAAAATATTCCTCTTACGATTTATGACACACGTGGGTTTGAACTAGGTAAGGAAGTACAGACTCAGGTGAAGCGAGAGGTCATAGATACTATTAGTAAAGGGCTCGCGACAAAGGATATCAATAGAGCAATACATTGTATTTGGTATTGCATTAATACTGCGTCAAATCGTGTAGAACCAGAAGAGATACAGTGGATTAGGGAACTTTCAAGAGAAAACCAGATTACACAGGTTCCCATCATTATTGTTCTTACGCAGTCATTTTCACAAAAGAATGCAGGTGCGCTAAGAAAAATGCTTTTGGAAGAGAATTTGGATGTGGTACAAATAGTTCCTGTACTTGCTGAAGATTATGAGATTAATGACGAATATGTTGCCAAGTCATACGGACTTGATACCTTAATTCATATTATGGGAGAAGCGCTTCCAGAGGAACTAATAGATACTCTTCAGAACGTTCAGATTGCGAGTCTGTCTGAAAAAAAACGTCATGCACAGGCAGCGGTAGCAACAGCGACTGTTGCAGCGGCAGGTGAAGGAGCTGTACCTATTCCGTTTTCTGACTGTGCACTATTAATCCCCACTCAGCTCACGATGATTGCATCCATAACGGTAATATTTGGATTCGACGTGAACAAGAGCATTCTTACAGCATTTTTGTCCTCTACACTAGGGACTGGAGGAGCAACACTTCTCGGAAAGAAGGTGGTGGCTAATTTAATAAAATTGATCCCGGGAGTTGGATCAGTTGCTGGTGGGGCAATTTCAGCAGGAACAGCTGGAATTATCACTGCTGCACTTGGCGAAGCGTATATAGGCATCATGTCGTTAGTCTTTAGCGGGGAAATGAGTATTGAAGATTTGAGTTCAAAAAAGGGTAAAGCTGAAATGAAAAAACTATTTATAGAAGAGCTCTCCAAGAAACGATAAACGTTCGATCGCCAAGTGTGGATGTTCACGATCCAGCCTGTCCCGGACAATGACTTGAAGAAGCCTCCCATGTACGTATTTAAGGACTGGAAGGATTACCAGGAAAACGGGAAGAATGCTGATGCTGAGTATAACGCTAAGCATGATTATGAAGCCTAGAAAAAAGAGTTCCGGCAAGCCAGCCCAGAAAGTCCAGCATAAGAAGTTTGTTGAGGGTACCGTTGTTGAGAGAAAGGACGGATTTTTGATCGTCCAGTTTGGTAAAGCAGGGCGGAAGCAGCTCAACTACGAGATATGTGTTCAGAAAGGGCTGATTGAGTTCGTGTAGAACGTAGCAGAGTAGCTCGCTTACGTTTGACAGCAGATTGTCCGTAATTTTATAATGAATTCAATTATTTCTTGAACATACACGAGAGGCAAAGAACTATGACGGTTAACTGACGGCTATGCGCACATGGGCTTATAGTTGCGAGATGGCGAATCTCGTTACTGGCTCGTGTGCTTTTTTTGATATAGCTGCTCTGGCGAGCATAGTTTTCATTAAGCGATTAAAAATTGGGCGGTTGATAGCAAGTAGTGTTTTGATACCACTGCCAGAAGCTGCTCATCTTTCCGGAAAAGAGAATCGAATTGCCGTCGAGAGAGTTCCTTCGGTGGCACAATGAGAATGTGTTTTTTGCGTAAAACAGATCCACAAATATCCATTCTTAACTAGTCCGTTTTTCGACAGCTCGTTTAGTAACATAACTATGTAGCAATATTGGCAATGGTGCGCATTATATATCTATAAATACAATCGGAATCTGAGGAGACCAACCATGAAAATATTATGCAAACTGACAGGTCACAAATGGGACGGATGCACGTGTATAAGATGTAGCGAACAACGGGATGAAGGGCACCGCGGCGGGAAATGGAGAAAGATCGGCGTGGGATGCTGCGTGGAGGTCTGTACCGTCTGTGGACACTCCATTGGTGAATGGGAACCGCACGACATGGAATGGATACAGCAGGAGTGTATCGAAAGATGCACAAAATGTGGCCATATCGAAGAAAAGCATACCTTTGTCCCTGTTGATGGCCGACCCTGCAGCCAGAAATGCACGGTGTGCGGGAAGGAAGTGACGAAGCACACCTGGGACGGCTGTGTATGTACTGTCTGCGGTGAAAAAAACGAATTCTTACATGATTGGGAGTATATCAGCGAAGGAGACTATGTCGGCATCAAACGGTGCAGGAAATGCGGCGAGAGAGATGAATCAGGGAAAATGACATGGGAAGAGGCAGAGGCAAAGCGCACGGAAGCTTACCAGAATATGGATGAAGGGATAAGATAAAAGTGTATGGACTCGGAATACAATGTCCATATTGCGGATCGGAAATGCAGATGGGTTATATTCCTAATGGCAGTCAGCCGGTACACTGGATCCTGGAAGGCGAAAGACCGTCATATCCGTCACAAGAAATTCGGCGAAGGAACCATAGTTGAGAAGAAGGGCGGTTTTTTAATCGTCCAGTTTGAAAAAGCAGGGCGGAAGCAGCTCAATGAGAAGGTGTGCCAGGAGAAGGGGCTGATTGAGTGTGTGTGAAAATTATAACCGGAGGACTAAAATGATATTGAAGAAAGAATTAGCTCCCGTTATAGCTGATATGGAATACCTGATCGGGAAGGAATGCTACAACCCAAATTCATACGATGGATGGAATGATATTGAGGGGTGTGACTTCCGATATCCAGTAACTTTACGATTTCCTGAGAGGGAAAAGTTTATTAAATGTAGAGATAACATTAATGACAATTTGGTTATCTATGAGAACGAGGAAGACCTATTAGAAGCATTAACCTACATGAAGTATAAGTTTGGCTCAAATGAGCTGTTTATTGGACAAGGGCTATTGAATGTTCTTGGATATTTGGAAGAACGCTACGGCTTGGACTTTGTAGAATTGGAACTAAATAGGAAATCGTGATCTTCACTAATGTCAAAAAGAAGCATCTCAACCAACTGGTTTGTAAAGACAAAGACCTGGTTGAGATGCTATAATTGTTTAAACGATTGATTGCAAACTATTATGTGTTCACAATATCCCCCACACCAATAATCGGAGGTCCACATTATGAGTAAATTAACAAAACGTATAACAGCTATGCTGCTTTCCGGAATGCTAATTTTTGGATCTATTCCCGGCAGTGTTTTTGCTGCGGATGCCGATGCTGGGCAGACCTCTGAGTATGCGGAAGAAGTGTTCACAGAGGAAGAGACTGCAGAGGAAAAATCTGAGGCTGCTGATGCAGGGGCTGAGATGGCTGAGGAAGAAGTGGCTGAAGCCTCTGAGGGAAATGTGGCCGACACATCAGAGGAAGCAGCAGTACAGTACTATACTGTCACCCTCGATGCCAACGGTGGATACTTCGAAAACGAGTGGGATGATTCCACTGGTGAGATAGTTGAGCAGGCAGAAGTGGTTGAAAAGCATGTCCCTGTTGACGGGACTGTTGCTACTTTTCCTGTGTTCAAAGATCTGAATGGCCAGACCATGGTTTTTGCAGGCTGGAGCTTGGAGAGAGACGGTGAGCTTATATCACAGGCAGAGGAAGAATACATCCCTGTGGATAACTGTGTCCTTTACGCTGTTTGGCAAGCTGAAGACGCTGCCCTGGCAGAAACCGGAGAACAGCAAGTGGCTGACGAAGTCACTGAGCAGGCTGATGCTGCGCAGGAAATGGAGGGAATCGATGCTGCCGCAGGGGATACAGTAACAGCAGAGGGAAGTGCTGCTGAGGAAGATACAGCAGCTGAAGCTAATACTGATCCGGAGACAGAGAACGAGCAGGATATCGTCTCTGACCAGCAAGAACTTTATGTGGATGAAGGTACAGAGAATATCAGTGAGGATTCATCTGATGCCGTTGTTTCAGAGGAAGGGGAGCAGCCTGAGCTGAATGAGTCATCGAACGATGAAGAGGAGATCGTCAGAGACGATGCTGCGAATGGTGTGGTAGAAAGCGGGACGTGTGGTGATAATCTCACTTGGACCCTGAACGAGGAAGGTACCCTGATCATAAACGGGACGGGAGAGATGTATGATTGTCACTATGACACTAGGCCGTTCAAAGATCATACAATTGTAGAAGTTATTGTTAATGAAGGAGTCACCAGTATTGGTAATTATGCGTTCTACTCCTGTAGCAACCTGACTAATATCACGATTCCGGAGAGCGTCACTAGTATTGGTGATTGTGCGTTTGAATCTTGTAGTAGCCTGACTAATATTACAATTCCATCCAGCGTGACAAGCATCGGAGAAAATGCATTCGGAAATTGCGGTAATCTTGCGAGCGTAATAATCTCTGAAGGTGTGACAAGCATAGGGGATTTTGCTTTCCATGATTGCACTAGTTTAACCAATATTACAATTCCATCCAGCGTGACAAGCATCGGAGGAAATGCATTCGGAAATTGCGGTAATCTTGCGAGCGTAATAATCTCTGAAGGTGTGACAAGCATAGGGAATTTTGCTTTCGCTGATTGCACTAGTATGACCTTTTTTAATTAACTTGACATTTCCAATAATGTCTTGGTTTTAACGGATTCGGTGGGATCAATATCATTGAGATGC
>JBGUNA010000006.1:0-2210 GCA_045117135.1 Candidatus Limivicinus sp.
ATTCTGCATGTGGACGAATGGTCTACCTGTACCCTGAGAAAGATCTCCGCCGCTGTCCCGGAACAGTCCGTGGAACAGAGGAATGGGAGTCAACCTATAAGATCCGCACATCCGTCGAGCGCTCCATCAATCACATCAAAGACAGTTTCTGTCTCGGAGACCGCAAGACACAGAATGCAAAGACCCTTCATGCCGACCTTCTGCTCGCCGGCATAACGCAGCTGATAACGGTAGTCGTGGCGGACAGAATCCACAAACCTGAATACTTCCGCTCGCTTAAGCGTCTCATCGCATAGGCTGCCGGAACTGAACAATGAAGAAGGCTTGTTAAAGTACGTCAATTCTCAAGGTTCGGTGTGGGTATCCACAAAAGTGTGGCATTACCCACCAGTTTTGATCAATGAAATCCGGCATAGCCGGATCTCGGTCTTACTTTGTTCAGGTTTACGAACTCGTAGAGCGAGTTTCGCAATTACCTATGTATCTTACAACATGACGCTGCGTAACAAGCAATACCTTACGCAGGGGGATTTTTAGGAACGGGATAACTATACGCGCTTTGCATCCATATCTTCGTCTCTCCCTTCGAATTGTCATAGGAGCAATTCCCGCAATGCTTTCATAATATCCGCATACTCTATTCCACCCGCATAGGAAAACCTTTGCTGATACTTTTTCCACATGTTCTGAAGATCATTGCTTTTAGATATTCTATCGATTATCCCAGCTCGGTCTGCTATGCTTTCCGCGCTGCCCCGGTGCTCAGCGGTGGCACTAAGGGCCTCCTCAAACAGCTGTCTGTCATATTCCTGTGTCGTACTGAGAATATAAACATCATAATAATCCCTTGGCCTTGTATTAAATACACCACGGCTGAGGATGGTCTCCGCCTTTTCTGCCATCACAGTTTCAATATTGTATCCCCAAAGACTAATCTGCACACTCTCATCGAAAATCCCACAGAACTCATATAAGACAGCTCCCGGCGTAATGACATCTCCCGTAGAAACATCAATAGAGAGAGGCGTGACTATCGTATCGTAGATCGCATTGATTCTCACACAATAGCCGCCATATATATCATCCTTTCGAATCGAGTCGATGAATATCGTTTCAAAGGACACGTCATCACCCAGATTGATTTTGCTGATTGTTTTTACTGCATCAAGGATTTTTTCTTCTGTCAGTGGCAATCCTTTGAGCGTAGTGTCCAGATCCATTGTGGACCGGGTGTCAAGACCCACAATTACTGCAATCAACATACCGCCTTTGATAACAAACTTGTCCCTGTATTCTGATTGTGATAAACGGGCCAGGAACCGCTCAAACATGTAGTTTTGTAGAACCACCTGTGCCGCTATACGGTTGTCTTTGGCATAGTTTCTGATTTTGGCTTTCAAACTCATCGTCTTTGAACTCATAGCAGCACCTCCATATATCTTCTCAGCTCTCCGTCCACTTTGAACATTTCAGCATAGGTGGAAAGTCGGTTCAGATCTTTTTTGTCAGAAGCCGCATAATTCTTGACGGCAGAGATCACCGTTTCCTCATCACAGCGATTCCGAGTCCGCAGAAAATCGCAGATCGTACGCTCAACATCATAACATCTCACCAGATTTCCAAATGTGGTCGGCTTTTCTATTACACCGACCTTGTGCCACGCTGGTTTAATATAAAAACAGATACACTCATCCTTTATCGAACCTGGTACAGCCTTGTTGCTGGGCATGGTGATTGTATGCACGAACGGAGTCCGGTCGGAAATACCATGTAGGAACAACGCGCTTTCATGCGAATAAATAATACTCTCTGACCTGAGCATAAGCGAATACATATCGTCATGTACAGCATCAGGTGTAATATAAAGACCCTGTCGGATTCTTTCCAGCAGCCCGGCTTTCACATAATTATTCAGAGTTTGTTTGGAAAATCCCAGTTCCTGAACCTGCGAAGTGGTGACCATGTTGTTGTTTTTTAATAGTGCATCCATAATAATCGGATTTATGTTGTTCATAGAACCACCTCCTTTGGTTTATTTTTGTTTGGAATTGTATCAATTTTCCTTTTAAAAGTCAACTCCAAAGAACACTCCGCAAGCTTCCTGTATAAAAAAATGATGGCGGCATCAGGATTCCAGATCCCGATACCGCCATTATCAGTAATCTCATAGTCTCGACCTACCCAAAATAGTAAAATCGTTGACTCGCTTC
>JBGUNA010000007.1:0-4461 GCA_045117135.1 Candidatus Limivicinus sp.
TTGCTTGCAATAGCCAAAGCATACACGTTGAAACAGTAAGAAGTATCCGTAAGGACTTCAATCTCTCAGTATGCTTGAGTATATTTAAGCATATTTTGAGTAGCAGATCTTTTACCGGCTGACCTCCTCCGGCGATCATATCTATCAGGCCATGGCGCAGCAGATCCGAGATGCCGAGGGGCAATGCCGGGAGCTTATCGAAAGCTACAGCGCGGAAGAGCTGGTTCTTCTGGCGAACTTTCTCAGAAAAATCGAAGAAATCATCCCGTAATCCGCCTGAAATCAGATCCTTGCCAGCTCCGCTGATAATGCCGAAATGTCAGATGTCTGAGATGCGGGCCAGGGGCCGGAATATTCTCCGCCCTGCGCTCTGTCTCAGTCCGAACACTCCGCCCTTCCTGTCAGCCGGAATTCCGTTTATACTCGCAAACAGCAGGATAGTAGTTTGGAGTTCCCTGCTCTCCGGAAGCGCCTCAATTCCGAAAATGGTGTCATAATTTTCGGCAAAGGAGTCATTTCCGAAAAAAGGCTCTGGCCTTGAAAAGGACTGAAATAATCATTTTTGCGAGGGACTTATGAGACACCGGCGGCTTGTGATATTTTTAAGCCTGATGCTCCTTCTGATTTTCTGCGGAACAGCAATTACGGTAACCCATCAGGCAACTGCTGCCGGAAGCTCTGCTAAAGAAGACGCTCTTCCGACAAGTATCAGCCCGGTTAATGAAGCGGCCGGGAATGGGAATGGTCTCAGCCAAAAGGAGATAATGACAATGGAAATGCGGATCGGCAAAACAGCGGTTTCAGTGGCATGGGAGCAAAATGAGGCGGTTTCGGCGCTGATGAAGCTGGCGGCAAAATCTCCCCTTACGATAAAAATGTCCATGTACGGCGGCTTTGAGCAGGTGGGATCAATAGGTCACAGCCTCCCAATAAACGACCGCCGAATGACTGCTCAGGCAGGGGATATCATGCTGTATTCCGGTAATCAGCTGGTGGTGTTTTACGGCAGCAATTCCTGGGCATATACAAAGCTGGGCCGGATCACCGGGCAGTCACAGGAACTCTTAAAGGAGCTTTTGAGTAACGGGGATGTCACCGTCACCCTGTCTGCCGGCAAGAAGGAGAGCGGTAAGGGTGCCTTTGATTTCTCCAAAAAGACCGTGCTTCTGAACAGCGGCTATGAAATGCCCGTCATCGGCCTGGGAACATGGGCGCTCACTGATAACACAGCGGAAGAAGCCGTTTATCAGGCGCTTAAGTCCGGCATGCGCCTTATCGACACGGCAAGATATTACGGTAATGAAGTCAGCGTCGGACGCGGCCTTAAGCGAGCAATTTCCGAAGGAATTGTAACCCGGGAGGAGGTCTTTATCACCGGGAAAATCTACGGCGGCAACTATGAACGCGCCGGCAGGATCATCAATGATGAGCTCAAGGATCTCCAGGTGGATTATCTTGACCTTCTGCTTATTCATCAGCCCGGATCAGATGATGCAGGCGTTTACAAGGCCATGGAGGAATCGGTAAACGATCACCGGATTCGTTCCCTCGGGATTTCCAATTACTACACCAAGGAAGCGGTGGACAAGGTTCTGTCATTTGCCACCATCAAGCCTGCGGTAATTCAGAACGAGAACCACCTTTATTACCAGAACACGGAGCTTCAGAAATACGTCAGACAGTACGGCATAGTCATAGAATCCTGGTATCCTTTCGGGGGGAGAGGCCATACTGCCGAGAGCTTCGGCAATGAAATAATCACGGAGCTGGCCGGCAAATACGGAAAAACCCCGGCGCAGATCATTCTCCGCTGGCACCTGCAGGCAGGCTTTATCGCCATCCCGGGTTCGTCTGATCCTGACCATATCGCGGAAAACTGTGATATCTTCGACTTTGAGCTGACGCCCGAAGATATGGAAAAAATAAGGCGGCTGGATCGGCGCCAGCGCTACGAAAACTGGTAATCTGCTGTTTGCCTGCAGTATTTCTCCCGCCCTCTCCTGCCCGGTAGCTGCCGGCCGGATGCCTTCGCGTTCAAAACCTCAAGGCCATTACGCTGGAGCTTTAAAGAAAAAGGCGCGTTTGGATTTTGAAGGCGAGAAGGATTTAAAGCTTCGTGTCCTTAAGATGATGCATGCATCCCTCTGTGACGAGAACGGCAATCTTACCGAAAAGCCTAAGGACTTTGAAGCCTTTATGGAATCAGTGCCGAACAAGGTACTGCTCCAGCTCGTGAACGCCTTCTCGGCTCTCAACATCACGGGTGAGAATCACCTAAAAAACTAATCCGGGGCAGTTTCGTATTCAGACTGGCGGTGAGAATTGCCCGGGAGCTTCACCGCCCAATCTCAGAGGTTCTTGAATACCCCACCACCGAGTTCAACTACTGGGCGGTGGTTTTTCAGGAGGAATACTACGAGGCTCATCCGAAGGAAAGATACAGAGCCGGAATGACGGAGAGCGATTGTGCCAGAGAGGTTGAAAAGTTTAAACGGATGATGAACAAACGGTAGCGTTATTGATGTGCGACTTATCAACAGATTAAGCATCAGATAACAGTTGAATTATTTGTTGATACTAGTTAAATTACTGACATATGAATAGTTCGGGCAATTGTTAACAGGAAGTTCCGTTCTGTATCACGGATAAAAATTAGGTGCTGTGATAAAATGACAGCCGATGATGTTGAGTTCGGGGATGTTAAAGTCATGGGTAGCATTCTGAATCCTGACAAGGAAAACAGCTTTATAAGACTGGTTAAATTCAAAGATTCTGAAATTTTTGTAGATAAGACTGATTTTATTGGAAAGATGTCTGCAAAGATCAATGCCGATAAACGCCTGTTTGCCATAACCCGTCCCCGCAGATTCGGAAAAACTGTAACAGCCCATATGCTTTCTGCTTATTATTCCAAAGGATATGTCGGACAAAAAATTTTTGATGATCTGAAAATTTCCAAAGCCAAAAACTTTGCTGAGCACCTGAATAAATACAATGTCATTTACATTGATATGAACTCCATAAAGGATAAATATATTTCGTATAAATCTGATCAAACCCTTTATATCGATGCTATCGATGATATTGTAGATTTTCTGCAGTATATGGTTATGCGAGATCTAAAGGAGAATAAAGAATATGCTGAACAAATCAGCAGAGATCCTTTGATTGGAAAGAAGTCTTTATCTTCTGCATTGGAAGCTATATACAAGCATACAGGTGAACAATTCATTTTGATTATGGATGAATGGGATCTGATATATAGAGAATTTCAAAATGAATCAGCATTACAGGAAAAGTTTATAGAATTTCTGCGAGGCTTGTTTAAATCAGATGATGGAGTATCGTGCTTTGCGCTGGCTTATCTAACCGGTATTCTTCCTATCAAGAAATATAACTCTCAATCTGCATTAAACGGCTTTAAAGAGTCCAATATGCTTGATCCTGAACCGTTTGAAATATATTTTGGTTTCACAGAGTATGAAGTTGCCGAAATTGTAGAAAGGCCAGACTGTACATTATCACAGCAGGATCTGAAAGAATGGTATGAAGGATACAAGCTTAGTGGCATTGATATTTATAATCCTAATTCTGTTGTTTCTGCTGTCAGCGATGGTAAATGTAAAAGCTATTGGAGTAGAACTTCATCAAACGAAGAGGTTGTACGTCTGATCAACATGAACTATGCCGGGATCAAAGACGATATTCTGAATTTGATTGAGGGTAGTACAATAAGGTTCAATTGTGCTACTTTTCAGAATGATATGGTATCAATTGAAACCAAAGATGATATTTTCTCATTGCTGGTATGTCTGGGCTATCTTGGGTGCGTTGATGACGGGGGAGATTATCGTCTGGCCTTTGTTCCCAACAAGGAAATAAGAACAGCTCTCTCTTCTCTGGTAAAGACTCAGCCATGGTTTAATTCCATGCCTATAATTGAGCGTTCAGAATCGCTTTTTAATGCCATAACAGAGCTTGATGGCAATAAGACCGCGGAAATCATCACAGAGATTCATAACTCACCAAATGTATCACTGCTCACCTATAACCGAGAGGAATCAATGGTATTCTGCCTTATATCCGGTCTTATGTGGCGCACAGAGCGGGAATACGAATGTTTCCGTGAACTGCAGTCCGGTAAGGGAAGTGCTGATCTGATTTATGCCCCGAAAAGAAACATGAACCTTCCTATTCTGCTCATTGAATTCAAGTATGGTCTGAGTGCTGAAGAAGCTATGGAACAGATTAAGGAAAAGGAATATTTCAGCAGATACCGTGATGGTGATTATCCGAACGATGTGTTGCTTATAGGCATTAACTATGATCCTAAAACAAAGGATCACCAGTGCCTGATTGAAAGGCTGGATAAATAATTCCACAACCAAAACCATTTCCCATGAAGGATCTCGAAAGAGGTCCTTTTTTATTTTCAGGAGTTTCAAAATGAACGACAGCACC
>JBGUNA010000008.1:0-4800 GCA_045117135.1 Candidatus Limivicinus sp.
ATCATGTGCCTCTTTGAGGGCATCGGCTTCTGCCTTGGGGAGTTTGTCTTTGTCCCTGTATTCCACGTTGGTCACCAGAGGCATCGGCACAAACTGGTAAATCGTGTCATCTTCCATGAGGCAGATCAGCAGGCCCACATCCGTCTCTTTCACGATATGCGGCTCGCCCTGAGGATTATTGGGAGTCGGCTCTCTGGGCGGATAATTGCTGGTACCGGGATAATAATTATTGGGGGGTATATACCCTACAACTATGTCATCTGCGAATGCGGAAGCACCGAGGCTGAGAACGATTGCAAGGATCATCAGAGCTGCTACAGACTTTTTCATTGTTTTTTCCTCCTGAATTATAATTATTTATTGTCTTTTTTGTTTTTTGTTTCTTTCTGAGCACAGTATAACACATTGACAGTCACAGAACTGTCACACAAAACAATTCTGCTTTCATAATAATCCCCCGTTTTATACTTGTCAATCTCTAAATCAACATTTTGTGCCGCCAATTGTTAATGATTTAATTTTACCACAATATATGCTTTCTTTTGTTATCCGAATTACCGTGATGAGGACCATGCCGATTGGTGTGTTCATATCGTTTTTTCTTAATTTTCGGGATAAAAACAACTTGCATTCATAAACTCCACCATATAAAATAAGATTAAGCATAGAACTTCACAATCATTACAAGGAGGAACACAGGATGAAAAAAGCAAAACAACTGCTCAGCTGCCTGCTGGTGCTGCTGATGGTTTTCTCCCTGGCACCACAGGTGTTCGCGGGTTCCAATTCGCGCGATGAAGCAAGGGCTCAGTGGGAACAGCGACAGTGGGAAGCAAACTATGAAGAATGGCAGAGAGCCGGCGGGCACTACCATCAGTACACCGGTTATACCGTGCTGAGGCCGGCCACCTGCAGCAGCTACGGGGAAGCCTATATGTATTGCGCGATCTGCGGTGAGCCGAAAACCGAGATTATCCAGAAACTGCCCCATACCTGGGGAGAGTGGGAAATCCTTCTGGAAGCTACCGACCACTCTGCAGGCCTCCGCCAGCATACCTGCCTGGTCTGCGGCACGGTGGAGCAGGAAGATTTTGACCCGGAAGGAACTCTCCGCCCTGGTGCACACGGCGATGCTGTGGAAGAGCTGCAGCATCTGCTGGAAGAGAACGGCCTTCTGGACCGCCATATGATTGACCGGGATTTCGGCTGGTTCACCGAGCAGGCCGTTAAAGAGGCGGAAAAGGCCGCCGGCATGGAACAGGACGGCATTGCATGGCCGTTGGTAATCAACCATCTCCGCCATGATTTCGGCGCATGGAAATACACCGCCTTTCCCTCGTATGACACGATCGGCCACAAGGAGCGCACCTGCAGCAAATGCGGCTATGTGGAAAAGGTTGACATCGGCAAAAAGCTGGAGCGCGGCGCTTACGGTGATGACGTCCGCCGCCTGCAGGAGAGGCTGACAGAACTCGGCTTTAAGATCGGGACAGCGGACGGCAGCTTCGGCCGCAGGACACAGCAGGCAATCGAAGTTATTCAGGGCATTTATGAGTTACCCAGAGACGGGATCGTCTGGCCCGGAATCTGGCAAATGCTCTTCCCGGATGACGATTTGAGATTTGAAAGAGAAAATGACGGACCTGTTCGTATCGATGGCGTCTACCTCCCAAACTGGGACAGAGTTATCTCGGATTCGGGTTCAGAGACAGACAACAAAGATGGAAAGCTGATTACGGAAAAGGAGGCTGCCCTTGACGTTTCCATCCGGATTACCAACCCACCTGCCGTCTTTGATTATTATTATCGGGATGAAAGCCTTAATTATGAGATTACAGTAACCAATATCGGGGATCTGACTTTTTCGAACGTATCACTCGAATTAAAAAATGAACCATCTTACTGGGAAGGTCAGGATCTGTCCTACGTGTACAAAACCATAGAGAACTTTACTCCGGGAGAAACCAGAACCTACACGCCAACCCAGACAGGAGTTTACTACCTGTTTGAAGGCCAGGAAACCGCTTCCACTACCGTTACTGCAACAGGCACCGGCCTGTTTATAAGCGAACCCGTTGTTGTTTCCGACACTGTCGTTCATCCTGTCGGGCCGAACCCGGCACATGCTACAATCAGCCTCGATTCTGTCAAATTTCCGGATAACGGGGGAAACTTCACCGAGGGCGATGAAATTGTATTCCAGGCCACCATCACAAACGACGGACCAATTCCTCTCACACATGCGGTCATAGAAGGGGCATTCTCCAACAACACCGGTGTGTACCAGGTTGCAGACATCTATGATACCCTTGAACCGGGTGCCAGCATGACGGATACCTACACCTACAAAGTCACTCATGAATGTATGGAGTCTATCTCTAAAATAAACGAAGTTTTTCCAACTGCAAATTTCTTCGGCTATTTCAACGTGCATGGAGAATTCTATTTCAATTACAACGGAAAAGAATTGAATTACCGGAGTAATGACGGCACCACGATCCCAAAAGAGGACTCCTGACCCTTATTCGCCCCGATTCAGCATTTCGGGCGTAAAGCCTGCCAGCCGGCAGAGCACCGCGCCGCCAGCTCGGCAGGAATCCCCCTTTAGACAAGAGGGGCAAGGCTCAATCCAATAAAAACTACAAAAATGCTCGGAAGGACATGTACAGGTGAAGTACCATGATTCCTTCCGAGCAATTTCATTTCACTTCTCTCGAAGCTCAGCTATCTTTACTTGTCAACTGTAATCGTGATGCAGCCTCTCTCCGTAACCTTTGCGATATAAGAGGTACGGCCGTTGATGGAAACCACTTCGACCGGATGCCCATTCACACTTACCTCCACGTTGTTGCCAGGGCAGGAGAAGACGTACTTTGCATAGTGCTCTTCATCAACATCGAAATTGGCAGGAACAGAAAAGAAGTAGGACTGCTTCAGGGATTTCCCTTCAATCTGCTTGGCAGCATCGTGTGCTTCCTTGAGTGCTTCGGCATCTGCCTTGGCGAGCTTGTCCCTGTCTCTGTATTCAACATTCGTGACCAGAGGCATAGGTACGAACTGGTGGATGGTGTCATCTTCCATCAGGCAGATCAGCAGGCCTACATTGCTCACTGCGGGTTTGCTCTGCGGCTGCTGGCCCTGAGGATAATAATCACCAGGATAATAATCATCAGGATAATAATCAGGATATTCCCAAGGCATTTGTTCTGCAAATGCATAAGCACCGAGGCTGAGAACGATTGCAAGGATCATCAGAACTGCTACAGACTTTTTCATTGTTTTTTCCTCCTAAATTTATAATATTTTTTTGTCTGTTTTGTTTTTTTGTTTCCTTCTGACCAATTTTGTTGCACTTGATCCGAAGTTCAGCTATCTTTACTTGTCAACTGTAATCGTGATGCAGCCTCTCTCCGTTACCTTTGCAATGTAGGAGGTGCGACCGTTGATGGAAACCACTTCCACCGGATTCCCGTTCACGGAAACCTCTACGTTGTTGCCCGGGCAGGAGAAGACATACTTTGCATAGTGATCTTCATCAACATCGTAAAAATCCGGAACCGAGAAGTAATAGGACTGCTTCAGGGACTTCCCTTCAATCTGCTTTGCGGCATCATGTGCCTCTTTGAGGGCATCGGCTTCTGCCTTGGCGAGCTTGTCTCTGTCTTTGTACTCAACATTGGTGACCTGATACATCGGCACAAACTGGTGGAGGGTGTCATCTTCCGTCAGGCAGATCAGCAGGCCTACATTGCTCACTGCGGGTATGAATGGCGTCTCGCCCTGCGGATTGTTGGGGGTAGGATTATAGGGTGGGCGGGGATCATCGGGGTACAGGGTACCGGTAGTACCATCATCCGGCATATAAATTGCGAATGCGGAAGCGCTGAGACTGAGAACGATTGCAAAGATCATCAAAAACGCAATAGACTTTTTCATTTTAGTTTTCCTCCTGAATTTTTTATATATTTTTTTGTCTTTTCGTTTTTTAACTTCTTTCTGAGCACAGTATAGCACACCATTAGTCACACAACTGTCACACAAAACACCAAATTTTTCCGGTCAGATTTTTTCAACTACCAGCTGATAAGTCTATTATACAAGACCAAAAAGGCCGTGTCAATCGCTGTACCTATACAAAACAGCGCCCTCCCGGACGCTGTTTTGTCAATATTAAGGTTAAAGGAATACCGGCCTGTCAATCCTCATAGATTTCATCGTAGATTTCATCGAGGTATTTGGCATAGTCTTCGAAGAAAATATAGTCTGAAAAATCGTTGAGATAACCATCAGCCAGGCCATCAACATCAAAATCCGCAAAGAAATCATATTCATCCGGATCCATATCCTCATACGCTTCGATGCACCCCTCGATAAGATCATCATAATTCTTAATCTGGTCCGGATTGATATGCCTCTCTTTCAGATAGTCTTCAAACCGCTCCTTCAGTTCCTCTTTCGTGAAATCTTCTTCCTTATTCGCTTCCAGAAATTCACGATACAGGAATTTCAAAAAGATTTCATCTTTCCGAATCAATACATCCACATTTGAATCCGTACCGGAATTATCAGGATCGGCATTATCTGTGCCTGCAGTAAACCTGTATATACCGATATAAGCAGAATTTTTCGAAGAAGCACCGAATGCTGATATTGAAAACAATCCCACCAATAAGACTGCCGCAAGAATACAAGAAACAGCTCTTTTCATATATTATCCTCGTATTATAAAAGAGTAGTATTTATATCCCCCTCTCCAGGGGTGTGCTACACTGTAAAGGATGCTGTGGATTGGTATTTAAA
>JBGUNA010000009.1:0-2904 GCA_045117135.1 Candidatus Limivicinus sp.
GCAGGCAGTTTTGCAGGCTCATCCGAAAACCGTTCATCAGGCGCAGGCGTGGCCGGAAAAAATGACTCATCAAGGAAGTGCGGTGCATGTGGAGACGGTATGTCAACTGAGCAACCACAGAAGACGATTAGATTCTTACGTGAAGCTGGAAGTGGATGCGGGGGATTATTACAGGATTAAAGATGGAGAGTAAGAAACTCTTAATGCGGATTTGTTTTTTTTTAACTGAATCATAAAAATGTGCAAAAAGCGTTTGTTTTCACGCATTTTGGGAGCAGATGCTTTTTTTGTATTGCCCAGATGCATATGATTCGCATTCTTCCCTGACCATATGAGCTAAGGCAGATGCGACAGGTGTGAGATCGCTTAAGTCATTAGCAATGATACCAATCTCCATTTCCACTTCCGGGGAGATAGTGTGTCGATAAAGGCTGTTTGGTGTGGCATTTAATAACAGTTCAGAAAGGATCCCGATGGGCATCAATTCTGTTTCCTCGTGCCACTTCGAGATTATAGTGTTGCAGGCATGAATTGAGATGGAAAAAAGCACAACAGAATGATATAATAAATTCAGCCATAAATACGAGATATTTAACCGTATAAATGGCTGAAACACGATAAAACATATAGAATTCAGCCGATTATAACGAGGTTGTGCAAATGAAAATTGTTGGAAGAAACACCGAGCAGGAGCTGCTGCGTGAATGCCTGTTTTCCGGGAGACCGGAATTTTTGGCTGTCTATGGAAGACGGCGTGTCGGGAAGACATTTCTTATTAAAGAATATTTTGAGAACAGTTTTTCATTTTATGCAACGGGTGTGCCGAATCAAAAAACAGCACAGCAGCTAAAATATTTTCATCAAAGTCTGCAACAGTATGGATGTCCTGAAAAAAAGGCTCCCGGAGACTGGCTGGAGGCATTTTCCAGGCTCCGGAAGCTGCTGGAGAGGGATGATGCTCAGAAAGATCCGGTGAGCGGAAAGATGGTTGTCTTTCTGGACGAGTTACCCTGGATGGACACTGCCAGATCAGATTTTAAAGGAGCGCTGGATTATTTTTGGAACAGCTGGGGATCTTCCAGAGAAGAGCTGCTATTGATCGTCTGTGGCTCCGCCACATCATGGATCATCAAACATATCCTTGCAGATACAGGCGGTCTGTATAACAGGGTGACCCGGACAATGCATCTGCAGCCGTTCTCACTTCATGAGTGTGAGGAATTTTATGAAGCAAACGGCGTTGCGATGTCGCGCACACAGATCATCGAGAGTTATATGATTTTTGGGGGAATTCCCTATTACCTCAATGAATACAACCGAAGGTTTTCGCTTGCACAGAATGTAGATGCTTTGTACTTCAGAGACACAGGACAGTTGCATTTTGAGTATGAGCGCTTATTCCGCTCTTTGTTTAAAAAATCCGAGAAGCATATTGCCGTTGTGGAAGCGCTGGCAAAGCGGAAACAGGGTCTTTCCAGGACACAAATTATAGAAGAAACCGGAATCAGTGACGGAGGATCCTCTTTGTCCACGGTACTCAGTGAACTGGAACAATGTGGATTTATACGAAAGTTTTCAGATTATTCAAAGGCAAAGTATGGAGCATGCTATCAGCTGATCGATCCGTTTATCCTGTTCTGCAATCAGACAAAAAGCAGAAAGGAAATTATTTCCTGGGTGTCTTTTACCGGAACACCCGGTTATTATGCATGGCGCGGTCTGGCTTTTGAAATTGTCTGTCTGCTCCATACTTCACAGCTGAAAAAGGCACTGGGAATCTCCGGAGTGGACAGCATGGAATATACATGGAAGAGTGATGCTGTGAAAAATGGAGCGCAGATCGATCTCCTCATAGACCGCCGGGATCAGGTTGTAAATCTGTGTGAAATGAAATATACACAGGACATGTTCAGTATTGATCAGGAATATGAGAAAAACCTTCTCCACAAAAGAGAATGCTTTATTTCTGAAACAAAGACAAAGAAATCTGTCTACCTGACAATGGTGACTGTCAATGGGCTTGTGCAGAATGCTCATTCCGGAATTATACAAAATACGATTACGGCAGAGGATCTATTCCAGCCGTAATAAAGGGATGGTTTGGACAAAAATGCACACGTCGAGACCGTAGCATTGATGTTAAGGAAAAATACATAAAGCCGACAAGAGTGTTTGAATTGGAAGATGGATTCGGCATTTATAGAAACAGGAGAAGATGAAGATGTGTACAGCAGCAACTTATTATGCAAAGAATCATTATTTCGGACGCAATCTGGATCTGGACTTTTCTTATCACGAAGAGATTACTATTGTGCCAAGAAACTATCCCTTTATCTTTCGCAAATGCGAGGACATCAATCATCATTATGCCATGATCGGAACAGCGTTTGTTGTGGAGGGGTATCCGCTCTTCTATGATGCCGTAAATGAGAAAGGTCTTGGAATTGCTGGATTAAATTTCCCCGGGAACGCTGCTTATAAGGCAGAAGTTCCGGATGCGGACAATGTGGCACCATTTGAATTCATACCATGGATCCTCAGTCGCTGTGCTGATGTCGATGAGGCAAGGACACTTATTTCCCGGATGAATCCGGTAAATATAAGTTTTAGCCCGGAGCTTCCGTTAACGCCGTTGCATTGGATGATCGCGGATCAAAAAAGAACGATTGTAGTTGAACCTCTAAAGGACGGCATCAGAGTATACGATGATCCAGTGGGGGTCATGACCAACAATCCAACCTTTGATCAGCAGATGTTTCATCTCAGCAATTATATGCATTTGTCAAATAAACCTGTGACAAATACTTTCGCCAAGGGTCTGGAGATTACGGAATACAGCCGTGGAATGGGCGCGATGGGAATGCCCGGTGATCTTTCCTCTGCATCAAGGTTTGTGAAGGCGGC
>JBGUNA010000010.1:0-3518 GCA_045117135.1 Candidatus Limivicinus sp.
CCCTTTTTTCCCGACGCTAATACTGTCAGAATCAAATAAGAAAGCTCATGGTTTTGTTATAGCCAGGTTTATCAAGTAATTGATTACGCGGAAAAGGAGCGATATGGATGAAAAAACTTACAGGGATTATCGTACTTGCTCTGATCTTGATGCTTCGTAAGCGACAAATGGTTGGTGTTTAAATGAGATTATATCCGAGGTTTTTGGCAGCGCAAAAACCATTAACTCTCAAAACACTCGAGACTTTTTAGGTTTTTTGGAGAATATCAGGCAGATTCATTCTCTGACGAATCCGGCTGGGACTTCTTTTTGTTGGGGGGATCTTTATCAGGATTAAGATTGAATTGCTCAATCATGGATCGCTTCTGCTCTTCTATATAATCTTTAACCGCCTGTGACCACGGCATCATATCCGCCAGGAAAGAACGGTCTTTTCCTTCCATATACCTGGGCATGTTGTCCAGCAGATATTTCAGATAGTAATACACATCCACATTATTTGACCTTGCCGTTTCCACCAGAGTGTAGAGGATGGCAATGGCTTTGGCTCCATCAATTGTATTGCAGAACATCCAGGTTTTTCGAGAGGTTGCGAAGGGCCGAATATGACGTTCCGCAAACCCATTGTCACAGGGAATATGCCCATCTTCCAAGAATCTGCGCAATTCTGTTTCATGATTCAGGGAATACCGAATCCCTTTTTTCATCTTCTCACTGTACTCCGGTTTTTCCGGATCCAGTGAATGAATCACACTGAAGTATTCATCCATAAGAGGGCGGACTTCCAAAGTCCGTCTTTCTTTCCGTTCATCAGCAGAGAGGCTTTTCAGCTCATTTTCAATTGTAAAAATCTGCCCCAGAAGCTGAAGCGGTCTGTATTCCGGCATTGCTGTTTTTTCTTCTTCTGTCATGCTTCCTGCACCGGCCAGTGCTAAAGACTGAGCAAATGGTCTGCGGGCATGCATAAGGCAGCCTGCCAGAGTAATCGCCCCAGTATGCTCTGAAGCAAATGTGTAGTAGGCTGTATACGCATCACTCGACATGGTTCCCTGGTAATTCTGAAAGTACTCTCTGAGATGGTCTGCCTTGCGCGTCAGTTCATACGCAAAGAGAATAATCGGATTTCCTTCATACAGCTCACTGGTCATATGAACCCACATAAAGCTCTTCCGACCAGCCAGACGTCCGTCGCGAATTACCTGGAGGGTAGTTTCATCATGTTGCGTCCACGGGCACTTTCGCAGTATATCCCAAAGATAATCATAGACTGGCCCAAACAGATGAAAAGCAAAGTATATCATCCAGTTGGCCATGTCCTGACGTGACAGGGGAAAGTCCTTTGCGGCCAGGTCTGCTTCCTGCCGATACAGAGGAATACCAAGAAAAATCTTTTTATACATAATGGACGCAGCCAGAGAAGAAGTAACAATACTGTATTTCCGAAGTACTTCGCCGAAGGGGAGACTGTGCATTTTGCCATCTGCACTTTTTACCACCGGCATATGCGTATACTTCACATAATTGAATTCTTCAACGTGTTCAACTTTTCGAGTGGTGTGCCAGCTTACGATTTCCCAGCCTGGACCATACATTGCGTCCAGCTGCTCAACGTTCAGATCATATTTGTGATCTGCTGGAAGATTGTCAAGATTCATCCCCTGACGTGTCTTCTTTTTTCCAGGAGATTTCTTCGGCGGTCTTTCCGTGCCTTGTGGCTTCTTCGGCTTTCCGCTTTCGTTTCCTTTTCCTTTTTCTGTTTCGCCCTGGGACTCTTCAGTCTGTCTGCTGTCTTCAGGTTCTTCTGCCAGTGGATCTTCAGTGACTGGTTCGTGATCCATGCAGTCCATCTTCTCAGACTGCCGGCCGAAGAGTTTCCGATTCAGGGCAGCATTCTGTTCACTGAGTTTCGCTACTGTCTTTTTTAATGTTCTGTTCTCTGTCTCAACTGTATCGATTTTATTCTTGAGTCTGGCATAATCTTTTGTCATCGCCGTGGATGTTTTCTGCATTTCCGTCAGAATGACAGACTGATTCATCTCGTCCTCTTTCATGTGGACAAGCAGCTGAATCATTTCATCACGGCTCAGCTTCTGAATGCTTTTCAGAAACTCTTCCAGACTCGCTTTCATTGTGTTCCTCCGTCGGTTTTGTGTTAATTCTCCTGATTCAGGATTGCTTTTACTTTGGAAAGCGTTGACTCCAGTTGAATGATTCGCTTACTCAGGTCCCGAATCTGTATATCCTGCTGCTGGATGGTCAGTTTCTGTTGTCGGATCTGCTCCATATAACTCTCCGAAACTGCAGAAAGCTGGTCCTTAAATGATGCGGTTTCTTCTGCGCTTGGTTCCTTCTTCTTACGTCCACGCTTTCCGGTTGGCACAATCTCACCTGTTTCCGGATCAAGTTTACCCAGAAGTGTCCGCTTCGATCTGGACTGTCCCAGTTCAGGTACCCAGTAACTGGACGATTCATATACATATGTAGTGTCTGAAGCCTTGTGGTATTGCTTGATAATTGCCATGCCTGTTCCCTCCGGTTTCATCCCTCGTAACAATCTACGTGAAAATTATATCACTTGTTGTGACGAGTGTCAACATCAAAGTGACAAATACAACAAAAAATTTGTCACTTTTTGTCTTCCATTGTGGATAAAACCAAAGAAAAAAGCAAGCCCGGAAGGGAACTTGCTGTTGCTGGATTTACTGAACCCTTTCTATCCTTTGAATCGAAGAATCCACCTGAAAACCATCCATAAGCCGCCGGAAAGCCGTTGCATCAATCTGTCGGGCTTCAGTTGAGTTGCGAGGCCATTGATAGAAACCGGAGGATAATCGTTTCGTCAGAACCAGGTAGCCATCGCCTTCAAAAAGAAGGCCTTTTATAACACTGCGGTTATTTCCGCAGAAGAGGAACAGTGTCCCTTCTTCCAATGAATTCAGTCCGTAATGAAGCTGGATAACTGCTGCCAGCCCAGAGCTCCCTTTTCGAAGGTCGGTTTTGCCGCAGACCAGGATAATCTTTCTGAATCCCACTCCCTCTCTAAGCACGACTGATCACCCTGAGCACAGTTCCAAGTGTGGATTCGGAGACATTTCTTCCAATAAACAAATGGTATTGACCAACCTGGATCATGATCTCAGGACTGATCTGAAGCGCTGGGTCATTTGATATACCATTTCCGAAAGAACCATCTTTTTGTGTGATTAAAGTTGTTACGTCCGCAAATATATCGTTTGGGTTCTGACACTGAGATGTGCTGAAGTCATCTGCTTGCTTCAACAACCCTTTTTGCCTTTCTTCGAGTTCTTTCAGAATCTGATCCCGTAAAGTAGTCTGCCATCGATAAAAGCTCTTTTCAGATACACCATGCAGACGCATCCAATCAGTCTTTCTCATTCCGCTGGTGTTGCATTCTATTATGATTTGCTTCCAACGTTGTGCTCGTAGACTCATGACCCGGTTGTCCAATTAGGATCACCCCTTTTATAGGATGATCTATTCTACCAACACATTTTGCT
>JBGUNA010000011.1:0-103583 GCA_045117135.1 Candidatus Limivicinus sp.
CAATTTTCAAGGTACATCGCGTCGCCCCTCTCGGCGGCAGCTTGGTTAATATACCACATCACCAGGTACTTGTCAACAGTTTTTTTCAGTTTTTTGAAAAAATTTTTTACTTTCTTTTTTCTACCATATCTTGTAATTGGCTATTTCTTAACACAGCATATATGGGTGTTTATCCGACGATCTGATAACTTGCCACATTCGGACGCTGAAAAGTTTCTTCTGGAACAAAGGAAATATTTTCCAGATTCTGCTGCAGTTTTTCTGTCAGATCCGCCTGCGCATTCTGCACGTCACTCTCTTCCGACGAGTCTCCGTAGAGCTCTGTCAGTACCTGCTGATACAGAAGATTTGTAGACAGCATGCGCCTGTAGACAGGCATGGAAAGATACCCCTTTGCCAGATAAGCAGCGAAAGCTTCCTCCGTTGCCTCTTCTCCCAGAAGCGACTCTGCAGACTCCCTGATCTGGCGGTTGATCTGCTCTTCGGCATCCGCCGGAAGGCTGATCCCGTTTTCTTCCGCGAAAAGATGAATACCGCGATACTCAAGAATAGACTGCTCCGCGCTTTCTGCCGGCACATCCGCCCAGGTCAGACCATCCTGATAGGTATCCTCCCATGAGATCGGAACGCCATGCTGGCCATAGTAATCCATAATGCTTTCCACTTCCGCAACATAGCCGCAGTAGAAATAGAAATATTCATCCCAGAGGACCGGTTCGCCGTTCACGGTAGCAACAACTTCCTCTGCCGGATGGGATCGGTAGAGGGCTTCATAATCGATTCCAGGGACTGCCGATACAACCTCGGGATAAGACTCCTGCTGTTTCGCTGCGTCCGCCGCCAGGTTTTTCACCTGAAAGACGCTCAGTACACCCGTAAAAAGAAAGCAGATCACTGCTGCCAGTGCCATAATTCTCTTCATGATTATTTCCCCCGATTCTGTCTGTGTCGAAACCCTGTTCCACTTCGGTTTCTACTATTATATATAGTAATATATATCTTATGCTTTCTGCTCTCCGCCGTCAAGAGAAACTGCCGCCCAATCGCGGACAAAATGCCGGGCTTCGTCAATGACCTGCGCTTTGGAGCGGATTTTCAGGCTCAGGCAGGGTTTGGAACCCGCTTCCACCCGCAGCCGACCTTTGTACTGATCCGTTCCGTAAAGAGCCGATACCTTTTCCAGCTCAAAATCCCGTAAAGTAAAGCGCAGAAATCCCTGCTTCTGTGCAATGTCCGTAATCCCCGCAGCACCCGCTTCCCCCCGCAGGAGAGCAACCTGAATCAGCGCACTCACCCCGGGAGGCGGATCCCCAAAACGGTCGATCAGTTCATCCAGCAGATCATCCGCTTCTTCTTCCGTTCGCACAAGGGCAATCTGGCGGTAAAGCTCCATCCGCTGTTCAGAAGAGGGAACATACCGCTCCGGGATATTGGCAGCAACTGCAAGATCCGCAGCACACCCCGCCTTCGCCGGCACTTCAATCCCGCGCGCTTCGAGCACCGCTTCATTCAGGAGCTTCATATACATGTCATATCCGACGTCCGCCATATGACCCGACTGTTCGGCACCGAGAAGCGTGCCTGCGCCACGGATTTCCAGATCCCGCAGAGCAATTTTTATCCCGGATCCGAAGGCTGCAAAGTCACGAATCGCATTGAGCCGTTTTTCGGCATCCTCCGTAAGCACTTTGTCTCTCCGGAATGTGAGATAAGCACTCGCCCGCCGGGAAGACCTGCCGACACGGCCGCGAATCTGATGAAGCTGAGCAAGGCCAAGCCTGTCGGCGTCCTCAATGATCAGCGTATTGACATTGGGAATATCAATGCCGGTTTCGATGATGGTGGTACAGACGAGAATCTGCACTTCTCCGCTCACAACACGATCCATCACGTCGGCAATCATCTGCCTGTCCATCCGGCCGTGTGCCACAGCAACAGATACCTCGCTGCCCAGAAGTTCCGAAACCTTCCGGGCTGTACGCTCAATGTCATCAATCCGATTATGGAGATAATAGACCTGTCCGCCGCGCTGGAGTTCCCGCACCATGGCGTCGGCAAGAAGGTTCCAGTCATGCTCCATGACAAATGTCTGCACCGGAAGCCGATCCTCCGGCGGCTCTTCCAGGTTGGACATATCCCGAATCCCCGACATGGCCATATTCATGGTACGGGGAATCGGCGTTGCAGAGAGCGTGAGGACATCTATGCCGCGGGAGAGTTCCTTGATATGTTCCTTGTGCGTCACGCCGAAGCGCTGTTCCTCGTCGACGACCAGCAGCCCCAGCTTCTTAAACTTAACATCCTTTGACAGCAGACGGTGGGTTCCGATTACAAAATCACAGGCCCCGGATGTAAGGTTCTTCAGTGTGTTTGCCGACTTCTGACCGGTCGTAAAGCGGCTCAGAACCTCAATATTTACAGGAAAACCGAAAAACCGCTGCAGGGCCGTCTGGTAGTGCTGCTGAGCCAGGACCGTCGTCGGGCAGAGGAGAGCCGCCTGTTTTCCGTCCAGAATGCACTTCATGACCGCACGGAAGGCTACTTCCGTCTTACCGAATCCGACGTCTCCGCAAAGGAGCCTGTCCATCGGGACAGAAGATTCCATATCCTGTTTGATCTCCGCTGAGCAGCGGAGCTGGTCATCCGTCTCCGTATAGGGGAAATTCTCCTCAAATTCACGCTGCCACTCGCTGTCCGGAGCGAATGCATAACCGGGTGTCTTCAACCGCTCGGCATAGAGGCTGATCAGGCGTTTGGCCATGTCCTTTGCAGCCCCTTTTGCTCTGGAGCGCCGTTTTTCCCACTCAACGCCGCCCATCTTGGAGAGCCTGACATCTGCATCTTCCGTGACTGCAGTATATTTTGAGACCAGATCCAACTGTGTTGCCGGAACATACAGCACATCCGATCCCGCATAGGCTATTTTGACATAGTCTTTGTCATAACCGTCCACTTCCATGCGGACAATTCCGGTAAACCGGCCGATCCCGTGATTTTCGTGCACCACATAGTCCCCGACGGAGAGGTCGGAAAAGGATTCTATCCGCTGCCTGCCTGCGGGCAGTTTTCTTTTTGAGGGCGCTTTTCCCTTTTTTCGGATCAGCTGGGCGTCCGTCAGAATTGCAAGATGAAGGCCCGGATATTCCATCCCCGCTGAAACTGCCCCGATATACACCGTACAGCGATCTTTGACCGGAAGTGTCTGGTCGTCCGGCGAAAGCAGAGACGGAACTCCATGCTCATTGAGAAAAGAACAGAGCACCTCCGCGCGGCGTTTATCCCCGGCGAGAACTGCCAGTGAGCAGCCCGCTTTCAGAAGCTGGCGGGCATCATCGGCTGCCGTCTGCGCATTGCCGGCATAAGACGGAAGCTGTTTGGCCGGAATACTCATCATCGTGCGCGGTTCGATGGGTGTTCTGCCCGCCGTAAAGGCATCTGCCATATAAAGCGGGAAATCTTTCAGCCTTTTCAGCATGGCTTCGAAGGACAGATAAAAATTCTCTTCCGATGCAGGGACAAGCGCCCGCCGTCCCAGTTCCCGAATGTCATCTGCAAGGCGTTTGATGTAATCCCGTGCCCGCTCACCGCAACGGGCAGGCTGATCCAGAAAAACGAGGGCCTCCGGAGAAACATAATCCAACCCGGAAGCCATCGGATAGATTACGGGAAGATACCGATCCGCATCTGACAAAAGAACACCGTTGCGGAGACGTTCGGCATCGGCGTGCATGTTTGCTGCAAGTGCGGCGGCATTTTCGGAAGTACGGCGTTTTGCCAGACGGGAAGCCGCAGCATCCATTTCCCTGGCAAGAACTTCGACTCCTCCGGCCGAAAGCGTCGGCAGGACTTCTGCAGCAGGAAGCACCGTACAGCTCTCCAGCGGATCGGTACGCCGCTGCGTCAGCACATCAAAGGAGGACATGGAATCAATCTCATCCCCCCAGAACTCTATACGGACAGGATCAGAAGAAAAGGGCGAGAAAAAATCCAGAATTCCGCCGCGCCGGGCAAACTGGCCCGGACCATCCACCTGCTCTGCGCGGGAATAGCCGCAGCGGACAAGCGCATCCTCCAGATCTTCCGGGGGACAGGTGCTGTCACTCCTGATCTCAAATGCCGCACGAAGGAGCACTTCCGGAGGAATCGTCCTCTGCAGGAGGCCGGGAACAGAAGCCACATGGATACGGGCATTCTCTTTTGCAAGCGAATAGAGCACCGCAATCCGGCTCTGCTCTGCCTGGCGGGAAGCCGCTTCGGTGGGATAGAACGTAAATTCCCGCATGCCGAGGACAGGCACTTCCTCTCCCAGCATGGCGCGAAGATCGACGGCAAAATTTTCCGCTGCCGTGTCATCCGGGCAGATGACAAACAGTTTCTCTTCCGGCGCTTCTGCAAGAGCCGCCGCAAGATTTGCCCGGTGGACAGCAGAAAGCCCGGAAATAAGCGCAGGAAGCCCGCCGCTTTCCCGCAGACCGGGGAGGGCGGAGGCTTCCTTGTTATTCAAAATCTGTCGGAACAAGATATTCATCGCAGGGGATTATATCATTTCAAAGAAAAAGTTGCAACAAAGCTTTCTTCGTAATTCAACAGAAAAGAAGAGGATGAAAATGTTGACAGCATAGATAGACGATGCTAGAATCTTTTGAACTATCTCAAAGAAGACGTCTGATCAAACGAAAAACTGAAGCATCACAATTCTTTGGTGGCCGGAATCATTATTTATATTCAAAAGGTAAGAGGAACTGCCATGGACAAAATACAGGAAGAACGCAAAAGCAGTTTTAAAGATGAATCGCGAGAGAAAACCATTATCAGAACCAGTATCATCGGCATCATAGCCAATGTGTTTCTGGCAGCATTCAAGGCGGTTGTAGGCGTGCTGTCGCACTCCATCGCCATCATACTGGATGCTGTCAATAACCTTTCCGACGCAGGAAGCTCCCTGATCACAATTGTCGGCACAAAGCTGGCAGGGAGAGAACCGGATAAGAAACACCCCTTCGGTTATGGGCGAATCGAATATCTGAGTGCAATGATCATTTCGGTCATCGTACTTTATGCCGGCGTCACGTCCCTCGTGGAATCCGTCAAGCAGATCCTCCACCCTGAGACGCCGGAATATACGACTGCCTCCCTTGTCATCGTCGCGGTAGCCGTCGTGGTGAAAATACTACTGGGGCGGTACGTAAAAAGCGTAGGCGTGCGAGTCAAATCCGACTCGCTTGTCAATTCCGGAGAAGACGCGACTCTGGATTCCATCATTTCCGCTTCTACGCTTGTTGCCGCGGCAATCTTCCTGCTCTTCCACCTCTCTCTTGAAGCCTGGCTCGGCGCAGTAGTCTCTCTGGTAATCATTAAGTCCGGCATTGAGATGCTGCGGGACACCATTTCACAGATTCTGGGTGAACGCAATGATGCCGAACTTGCAAAGGCCATCCGGCAGACCGTGACGAGCTTTCCTGAGGTCTACGGAGCCTATGATCTTGTTCTGAATAATTACGGCCCGGATGCATGGAACGGTTCTATCCACATTGAAGTACCGGATACCTGCTCCGCAAATGAGCTGGATCTGCTGATCAGGAGCATTCAGACCGCTGTCTATGCGGAACATCATGTCATCCTGACTGCCATCGGCGTTTATTCCATGAACACACAGGATGAAGAAGTGATTGAGAAGCAAAAAAAGGTACACGAAATAGTCTTTTCTCATCCCTATGTCACACAGATGCACGGCTTCTATCTGATGAAAGACGAAAAAGTGATGCGCTTCGATATCGTCATCAGCTTCGATGCAAAAGACCGAAGAGCCGTTTACAACGAAGTCATGGCTGATGTACAAAAAGCATTCCCAGATTATCAGTTTCAGGTCGCCCTGGACACAGACTTCTCAGAAGAATAATCTTTCTGCCAAAACAACTCTTTCTCCGAACAAAAAAAGGACTTCCGAAAAATTGGAAAGTCCTTTTTTCAATATCTGCGGCTTTTACAGCCCTGCGAAGATGCGCATTGCTTTCACGGCATCAAGGCGCATAGCCCTTTCTGCGGCGAGGGCCAGATCGTGGAAGAAGGTAACGTCTTCCTTTTCCAGCAGCTCCTTCACGGCGTTGGTTCCGGCCTTGGACATGTAACTATAATAGTTAATCTTCCTGAGCCCATTTGCAATGCCGGTGCGATAATCTTCTGTGCTCACACCGCTGCCACCGTGCATCACGAGAGGCAGGCCGGTTTTTTCGGAGATCAGCTTCACACGATTCAGATCCAGAACAGGCCTGGCCTTATAGATCCCGTGAGCCGTGCCGAAGCTGGGAGCCAGAGCATCGATGCCGGTTTCTTTGCAGAAAGCAGCAGCTTCGTCCGGATCGGTGTATACAGGACCGGCTGCGTTCGCTGTACCGCCCTCGCGGGAGGCCAGGGCGCCAAGTTCCGCTTCCACGCCGCAGTTGTACTTTTTTGCCATCGCTACGGTCTTTCTGGTGTTAGCCAGGTTCTCTTCATAAGGGAGCGTACTGCCGTCATACATCACACCAGTAAAACCGATATCCAGGGCCTGTTGCATGTAAGCGAGTGTTTCACAGTGATCCAGATGGACACACACCGGGACTTTTGCGGATTTCGCAGACTGCACCAGCACAGGGCCGATCGTTTCAAGAGGAGAGACATCCTCGTGAATTTGTGCATGCATCAGTATTACGGGAACTTTCAATCCTTCTGCCGCTGCGAGCACGGCGTTGACACACTCCAGATTTGGGGTGTTGAAGGCGCCTATTGCACACTTCTTTTCTTCTGCCTTTTTCAGAATTTCGACCAGATTAACAAGCATTATTTCCTTCTTTCACATCAGCGGGCGGACCGCGCTGTAGACGGCTTTGTACCGCTCATAAATAACCATATATTTTTTATGCATTTCCTCGCGGGGATAGTAAGTCTCCCTCTCCTGGACCATATGTGACGCCGCATCGTTCATATCGGCAAACAAGCCTACGGCGATACCGGTCAGCATAGCGGAACCCACAGTGCCCGCGTCCACGGTTTTCAGTGCCGTGATCGGCAGGTTCAGCACATCAGCCTTCATCTGCATCCAGAGCTTACTCTTCGCCCCACCGCCTGTAGTATTGAGCCTGGTAAAGCGAATACCTGAGCCGGAGAGGGCTTCGTAATTCAGGCGCATCTCATACACTACGCCCTCCATACACGCCCGGTAAAGATCCGCCGCTGTGGTAGCTACCGTAAGGCCTAAAATTGCGCCCTTGGAGCCGGTATCCATATACGGAGTGGCCGCACCGGCAAAGTGAGGCAATACCAGCAGACCTGTCGGTTCGTCCTTTTCGTAGGCCTTCTCCATGCTTTCGTTGGTCTCCCCTTTTCCGAAGGTCTCCATAGCCCACTGAATGAGAGCTCCGCCGGTATAGGAAAAGGCATAGGCTACATACTTGCCCGGTACCACATAGGGAACCACCGAGAAAAAGCCCCTGGCCATCACCGGGATCTCGGGGATCTTATCATAGATTGGGGTCAGGCATTCCACCGTGCCTGCACCGTCCACCGCCACAGAGCCGTCAAAAGCACCTGCACCAACCGCGGCAGCCACCTGATCATGGGAGACGGAAACAATTACACAGCGGTCATTCAGCCCCGTCCGCCGAGCTGCCGCTGATGTGATTGTGCCGGCACTTGTCCCCGTGGGTATCGGATCGCTCATGAGCGCTATGTCAATGCCCGCTGCATAAAATACTTCTCTGCTCCAGGTGAGGCTGTGGATATCAAAGGCCATGGTGCGGGTTGCCAGGGAGTAGTCGATCTGTGCCCTGTGGGTCAGGTGCCAGACAACAAAATCCTCGATCAGGTGAATGCGCCGAGCTGCAGCATAGACCTCCGGCCGGTTCTTTCTGATCCACATCATTTTGGCTATGGAATACATTTCATGCGGTGCGAGCCCCGTGACTTCCGCAATATGGTCAGCACCAAGTTTTTCCACCAATTCTGCACATTCCTCAGCACCCCTTGGATCGGTGTAGAGCATGGCATTGTGCAGCGGCTCGCCTGCATCATTGGTCATGACGAAGGTCTCTCCAAAGCTGGTGACACCGATTCCCGCAATGTCCGGATACTGCTCCGCCATTTCCCCGATCACGGCATAGACGCTCTCCATCATGGCAGAAATATCGATCTCGTGGCCGCTGACTGCCCGACGCACCGGATAATCCCGATAGGCTTTCCCCAGGTGCGCACCGTTTTCATCGAACACCGTCAGCTTGCAGCCGGTGGTGCCGATGTCCAAACCACCAATTTTCACGGCTCAGTCCTTATCAATGTCTACCCAGTCATAATGCAGGTAGGTGGTGAAGGCTTCCTTCAGAATATCCTTCATATGCCCTACGCCTGCACTGGTATGGTGTTTGAAGCCTCCGCGTGCCAGCCGGATCATCTTGTTCTCCATATCGGGGACCTCACACACACCCGCGCAGCCGAAGAATGCCTGTTCGATGGGATCATCGGTGAAGGCTGCCTCAGAAGCGTAGACGATGATTTTGCCGTCTTTGGTCTGGCAATTGGAAAGCGTAGTCGGGAAAGCTTTGATCCGACCCTCATTGCTGCCCCAACCGGAGCCGGGATCGGTCTTGTCGAACATCTTGTGGTTGGTTACAGTCCCCTTCGCAGTCATCAGACTCTGGGCCACGGGACCGCAGTGGAAGAGAATGACCTTGTTTTCCTCTTCGCCGTAGTTGTTGTTCCAGTCGAGAACGGCAGTGGGCTGCTCACTGGCCAGGGACATGGCGCGCATGGTGATGGCGGAGCACATATCGATCTCGCAGGAAGCCGCGATGCCGCGATCGTTCAGCTCGCTTAAGAGCACGCAGGGGCAGATACGCAGCACCTGCTCCATCTCATTCCAGCAGCGCAGGGCCAAGGCATCCAGGTGGTATTCCTCGATATAGCCGTCGATGGCCACAGAGACCTTAGCCAGGGTATTTTTGTTCTTTTCGGGGACTTTGGAGAAGTCCGTGTAATTCTCCAGATGCTCTTTTTTGGCAAGCACTTTGGGATCATCGTCAGACATGTTCTGAACCTTGAAGAACAGCTCACTCAGGTCAAAGCTCTCCACGTTGATGCCGTGCTTCTGCATGGCGATCTCGTCAAAGCGGGTGGTCTTGAAAGCGGTGGTGCGGGCGCCGATGCAGCCCAGGTTGAAGCGCTTCATGCCGTTGACCACGCGGCAGATGGCCGCAAAGTCCCGCAGGTTCTCCCGGAACTTGGGGCTGAGGGGGTGCACCACATGGGGCTTGAGCACCGTGAAGGGCACACCATACTGCGTGAACACGTCGGTTACGGAGAACTTGCCGCAGAAGGCGTCGCGCCGGTGCTGAAAGTCCATCTTACCGATCTCGTCGGGATAAGCCTGCATCAGAATGGGCACGCCCGCGTCCTGCAGGGCGGTGATGGCGCCGTTTTCGTCGGCGAAGATGGGCATGGAGAAGATTACGCCGTCATACTCGCCCTCATGCTGTTTGAGCCATCTGGCATACAACAGGCCCTCGTCACGGGTCTCAATGCCGCCGTAGCGGGTCAGGGAAGCGTCCATGGCGATATAGTTATAGCCTGCTTCGGAAACAGCCTTGATCATGTCGTCCCGTGCGCCGTAGATGAGTTCCCCAGGCATAAAGCCACGGTTGCAGAACGCCAGTGCAAAAGTCATTTTCTTACCCATTTTACTGATCCTCCGAAAAATATATTTTTACTGTATTGGTAATGGAATCCCATGCTTTCAAAACAGGCAGAGTGCCTTTTTCGCGTTCGTCGTGACGGCCGGAAATGTAGCAGTTGGTGGGCTCCAGCCCGAGAACATAATCTCCGCTCGCCATACTGCGCCACTGGGACAGGATAGGCAGCGTTTCTCCCGACCAGGAGATCGTCATACCGACGCCCAGATCCGGATTTACAAGCTTTGCCCAGAACTCGTTTTGCATCTTCTGGAAGAACACACGTTCCTCCTCACCGTCAATGGGCAGATCAAATTCGCATTCCCTGCCCAGGCCGGTCGCAGCAAACTCGGTGCGGGGAACGGTTTCCCGCTCTTCCGGCAGCGAAAGCTTTGCTTTTTCCGAAAGCAGAGGATAACCGAAGTTGCAGTGATAGATCTGCATGATCTCCTCATCCCGCGGCGTCAGGTTTGCTATCGTATCCTGTACCGTAACGGACGTGCCGAAAACCGGAATGCGGATCGTGCGCTTTACCTCCAGGCAATGTCCGAACAAAGCCGTCTCCCGTATGGTACCGCGAACAACAATCTCATCGTTCACGATCTCGGCACAGACCTGCTGTGCCTGCAAACTGTGATACCTCCCGTGCAGCGGGTGCCATTCCCCGTTATCCCTGTTGGCCGGCCCTGCTGAGCGCAGCCCGCAGGTATAGAGCAGTCCTCCCGGGAAAGTATTTACAAACTCGTTTTCGTAAGGGTTGATCACCGCCGGGCTGTCGTAACCGTTTTTGCTCATCCAGCTCATGTTTACACCCTTATAGCGGCACTGGCCGATGTCCAGCCCTGCATCGGGGAGAATATCCAGATCCAAACCTCCTGCAGTCCTGACCTCGATGATCTCCACGCCTCTGGAACGTCCTTCGCTAACCGTAACCCGACGCAGTGTAACCAGCTGTGCAGGATTACCGATATAGCCCTTTTTGATGATATTCTGCATAACGCCACCCTTTCTTTCGCTCTTGAAATTATTGTAATGAAAAGTGCTCTGAAAATATATAGAAAACTGTTCGTTTTACTTTGAATTTGTTCGGAACCGTGGTAAAATTTTAAATATAAATTTTCACAGAATGTTGAGGTTCTGCATTGTGATCTCTTTTTTCGATCTGGAAAAGCTGCGCGGACTGCTGAAGGACTATTATGCTATCAGCCATATCCGTACCACCGTGTTTGACGAGAATTTAAACGAACTGGTGTCGTACCCGGAAAAGGTTGCACCGTACTGTAAAGTGATCCGAAGCTCCCCGAGGGGTTTTAACGCCTGTATGGCCTGCGACCGGGAAGCCTGCCGAAAGGCTTCCAGAAAGCACAGCACAACCATTTACCGCTGCCACGCCGGTTTGACGGAAGCCGCGACGCCCCTATATGTGGGGGAGGTACTGGTTGGCTATTTACTGTTCGGGCACGTATTTTCCTACCGCTCCCATAAAGAAGGTTGGGCAGTGATCGAGAAACGCTGTGAAGCTTACCACGTCGACTCCGGGGCACTACGTGAGGCCATCTTTGCAGCTGAACTCATCGAAGAAACCTATATCCGCTCCGCTGCGCAGATCCTGCATGCGGTGGCGTCTTATTTGATTCTGGAACACATGGCAACCCTGAAAGAAGATCTGCTGGCAGTGCGGCTGGACGCCTATCTGACTGCCCACTATACGGAGAAGCTCAACGCGCTTATGATCTCATCGTATCTGGGTATCGGAAAGACCCAGCTTTATGCACTTTCACAGCAACTCTACGGTTGCGGAATAGCCGAGAAGATCCGCAGTATGCGAATAGAAAAAGCGAAAGATCTGCTGCGAGAAAAGAAAGAACTACCACTTTCCGAAGTCGCCGCTCAATGCGGTTTTCACGATTACAATTACTTCATCACGGTGTTCAGCCGAGAAGTCGGCCTTTCACCGGGTGCATGGAAGAAAAACAACACATAATATAATAAATATACCTAAAAGAACGGCCTTCTGTGATTATAGCACAGAAGACCGCTCTTTTCTATTTCTTCTCTTGTCGCCTGACGGCTTCAAAGGATACCATTTCTCTTAACAGCATCTAAAGTTTCTCATCAAGCGGGAGGTGCTGAGTCTAGATCTCAAACCCCGGAAGGATCTCAAGCTTGTCCGGTTCCACGTGACATGATAAAAACAGAATCTGCACTCCAGCAGCTTTTGCCTCGTCCGGCGGTTCGGCCGATCGATGAAGGCTGCACGCGTGATATTATTATAGATCATATTTCTTTTTATTTTCTGTCCAGGTACTCCCATTCACAGCCGGCAGCGGTTTTCTGCTTTCCACTGCAGGCACGGGTTATGGAGGACGCAGAGACACCGCAGATTTGCGCTGCTTCGCGGACTCCCGGAAAAATCTCTCCGGTGGAACAGTTGCGCACTGCTTTGCGCATATGCCCTTCGCGCATATGCTGCTTCGTCTCCTCACTCTTTGGAATACCTTTTTGTGCATCCCGAATTCTGTCGCCGGTTGCTTGCGGCTGTTTCCATCCGTGTTCCCTCAAGGCTCCATGCCCGCGGTTATAGCCTTTTTCCGGGTTCGCACTGTCAAAATAATCAATCAGCGCAGTTTCAATCCGCTCTGCAGAACCGCGGGAGAGCGGGTAGGAGAAGTGCTCCTTTTTCACATTGGAAAAGCCTGCATCACAGATCGCCTGATAGAGGCGGGGATTGTTGCGAAAACCATTTCCGGAATCCCACCGGACTTTTACCTTTCGGCCGGTCATGCCGACGTAGTGCTTTCCGTCCGGAAAGGTGAAGACATAGACATCATACTCTTCACTGACCGTTCCTTTGCGGACATTATAGCCTTTTTCCGGATCTGTAGTATGGTACTTTTCAATCAACTCTGCTTCCAGACGTTCTGCCTCTTCACGAAGAAGATTGGATCGGATTACTTCCTTTTTAAAATTGGCAAAGGAATAAGCTTTCAGTGCTGCATCCAGCCGCTTATTGCCATGGTATCCCTTTCCGTTTTTCCAACGGCGGATGGCACAGTACCGGTTGATGCCGAAATACCTCTTACCTTCCGGATCTGTCAGGCAATACACGCAGAAATGATGCTGCCAGGCATTGTCAAACCACAATGATCTCAAAATTCTGCACCTGCACCTTTTTTGGAGTCATTTGTAAAGAAATCGGAAAATAATTTCTGCTCTGCTATCATAAGTTGCAGGCTACTTTTTGTCAACGGATGGCACAGAAACAGCAGGACAAAAGGACAATATTCCTGAATCGTGAAAGTTTTTTGTCCTTATGTCCTGCTGTTCTGCCTGTGAATAATCCAGCGAGTATTTTCTTGACTATTTGGACAGGACAGTTAAAATAAACCTATCCAAAGTTATCAGGAGAGTACAGAAGATGGCTTATCGCATTCTGAAGAAAAAGTGGTTTCTCTATCTCACGGAATTCTTTTCCGGTATGTCAGTCATGGCAGTGGAGCTGGGAGCCAGCAGGCTCCTCGCGCCTTATTTTTCCTCTTCTCAAATCGTATGGACCATTATCATCGGCACGATCATGATCGCTATGGCAGCCGGAAACCTTTACGGAGGAAAAGCCGCTGATAAAAACGCCGATCCTGCCCGCCTTTACAAGAGAATCCTCGTGGCCGCACTTTGGATCGCCGCGATTCCGGCCGTCGGGAAATATATTGTTCTCGGTATTTCCGCCCTTTTGATCTTTACCATAAATTCCGGCTATCTGATTGCAGCCGCTTTTGCATCCTGCGTACTCCTCTTTGTGTTTCCCCTGTTTCTGCTCGGCACGGTTACGCCCGCCCTTATCAAAACAACCGTCAACAGCCTCGATGAGAGCGGAGCCGTTGCGGGCAGGCTCAGCGCATGCAATACCCTGGGCAGTATCCTCGGAACTTTTCTTCCGACCTTTGTGACGATCCCCGCTGTCGGTACTTCTATAACCTTTCTGATTTTTGCCGCCATTCTGCTGGTAATCGCCCTTTGTTTCTTCATCAGCGAAAAGGGATTTTGCCGGCAGGCAGGAATCGGCACAGCTGTATTTCTTTTGTGTCTGCTGTTCGGCAGAAGCAGCTCCTTTGCATTCTGGGAACAAAACCTGCTCTATGAGGGAGAATCCGTATACAACTATCTACAGGTACGGGAAGATGACAAGCAAGTCGTTCTCTCCACAAATGTGCTGTTCGGTGTACAGTCCGTCAAAATGAAAGGCGGCGGTTTAACCGGTATGTATTATGACTATGCCCTTGCAGCTCCCGTTATGTCCGCAGGAAACGATGCTCCTGCTGTTCTCGTTCTCGGCAACGGAACAGGAACCTATGCCAACCAGTGCAGGGAGTACTTTTCACAGAGCAGTGTGGAGGGAGTGGAAATCGATGCTGCGATTACGGACCTCGCCGGCAGGTACTTTGATTTTTCGGAAGATATTCCGGTTACCGAATATGACGGGAGAGCGTTTCTGAATTCCTGCAGCACGCAATACGACGTTATTCTGGTTGATGCCTATCAGGATATCACCATCCCGTTTCAGATGTCATCCGAAGAGTTCTTCACCCTGGTAAAAAGCCATCTGAAAGAGGGCGGTATTCTCGCAGTAAACCTCAATATGCATGGTGATTCCGAGAGCAGTATCAACCGGTTTCTGTGTGACACGATCTCTGCTGTTTTCCCCTATGTCTGCACGATGGAAGTTCCCTTCAGCACCAATCTGATGCTGTATGCTTCCAGCTCGGAAGATCCTGCCCGGCTCCTCTCCGCAAACCTGCAAAAACTGCCGGACGGAGAGCTGAAAATGCTGCTGCAGAAGGTCCCGGCCTTTCTTTCTCCCTATACCCCCGGAACCCATCTTCTCACCGATGATAAAGCCCCGGTGGAGCTGCTCGGCATGCGCATGATAGACAGCCTGATTGAAGAAGAACTCGGCTATTACAAAGCTATTTACCGTGCAGGAGGACTTCGCAGCCTGATCGACGCATTGCTTTAACCTGAGAAAAAAGGAAAAACGAGGTAACCATGAAAGAACCTGACCTGGATACCCTGATGTTTTTTGACGGGCACAGAAACACACTACGCCTGTATCAGGCTTTGGAAGAACTGTTATACAAATCCTTTCCCAATGTAAACAAGCGTGTACAGAAGACACAGATCACTTTTTTCAACCGGCATGTATTTGCCTGCGTTTCTTTTGCAAGGGTAAAACGAAAAGCCGAGCTGCCGGAGGGCTATATGGTGATAACACTCGGGCTTCCCGCACCGCTGGAGTCAGACCGCGTTGCGGTAAAAACAGAGCCCTATCCAGGAAGATGGACACACCATATCGTCGTCAGCAAGATAGAAGAGCTGGACGAAGAGCTGTTCTCCTGGATCCGGGAGGCATATGATTTTGCAAACGCCAAATAATAACCATAAAAAGGTTAATTGGGATCTTTACTTTTCCCTGTTCTATCAGAAAATGTATTACAAGATCGTATAAAATACAAAAGACAATTATACACCGCTGAAAAAGAACTGCAGGCAGTCATACACGGCATTGTCCCAGACGCGCTCTTCATGCTGAGCGCCTGTAATCTGGACAAAGCAGCTGTTTTCCTCTGAAATTTTTGAGCTGAATGTAAGGAGCGATGAGTAGCTCTCCTGCGTATCTTCCAGCATCTGGTCCTGATCTCCGGCAGCCGTATAAAGGTAATGGATTTGCAGACTGTCAAACCCGAGTTCATCCCAGACGGAATTCATTTCGGGAACATTGGCATAGAGGCCGGAAACTGCACCAAACCAGGAAAACACATCAATATCATAGGTGAGAACAGCATTGCAGCAGAGCATCCTGCCATAGCTGGCACCAAGAAACCCAAAATGGTCGCGCGCAGCACAGAGGGAAGCATAGTCACTTGCAGCAGCATAGGTGCTGTAGCGGTTCACAACGGCAGGCAGGATATCCCGAATCACCTCATATCGCATCTGCCGGATATCTTCTTCAAAATTGTTCCCCTGTTCCCTTGCCTCTTCATTGAGATAATACGTGGGAGAAACCACGATAACCGGCCGGCAGATTTTTCGGTTGATCATGTTATCCAGCACTGTTGAAAACTTCTCCCAAGGGCTGTCTCCCCAGGGATAGACATATCCTCGTTCTCTGAACCAGTAATGCTCGTCCCCGCCTGAACCGTGCAGAAGCACAAGCACATTGTAGGGCTGATCCGCCTGATAGCCACAGGGCAGATAGACTTCCATCTGTTTTCGATGCAATTCTCCCTTTGCATCTCTTGTTTCATATTCTACGGTTTCGACAGTTCCCTTCTCTTCACAGGGATTCCAGAGAGCCAGATCAAAATAATCTGTTGTGAAGGCAAGCTTTTTCCCGCAGGAACAAATACCGGCAATATATTCATGACATACCAGCTGACCGCAAACGGAGCATCGCTGCGTCTCCCGATCATGGGAAGGATGATTACAGAACCCACTGGCTGAGAAACTGTTTTGTTCCGGTGAGGGAACGGGCAGAAAAGGCCCTTGGTTATTCAAAAGCCCGGGGAACAGGAGAACTGCAGAAACCGCAAAAAGGATAAAAACAAGAACCGGGAGCAGTTTGATCTTCATACTTTCCCTTTCGTGATTTGATTCTGCAAAAGTATAGCAGAATTCTGGGCTTCCTTCAACTGCGCTGATTTGCAAGAAAACCTTTCTATTTATTACCTGCAAGTTATACTATTCTTCAGATCAACTTCAAAAACAAAAGGAGCTGTTTATGCACAAAATACGCGGAACCAATTTAGGCAACTGGCTCGTTCTGGAAAAATGGATGAAGCCCGATCTGTTCGCTTCCACAGAGACAGAGGACGAAACCTGGCTCAGCCGTAAAATGCCGGCGGAGAAGTTTGCAGCGCTGATCAAAAAGCACCGTGACACTTACGTAACAGAAGAAGATTTTAAGTTCATTGCTGAAAATGGACTGAACGCGGTACGTTTGCCGGTACCGTATTTTACCTTCGGCGACCGCCCGCCTTTTGTGGAATGCGTGACCTGGATTGACCGGGCTTTCGACTGGGCAGAGAAATACGGGCTGAAGATCCTCCTTGATCTTCATACTGTCCCCTACAGCCAGAACGGATACGACAACGGTGGGCTCACCGGTGTCTGTCACTGGTACAAGCATCCGGAAGAGGTGGAGTTTGCCCTGACGGTACTGGAACGGCTTGCGCAACGATACGGAAAGCGTAATGGGCTGTTCGGCATAGAAGTACTCAACGAACCTATCAGCTGGATCGTTTATGTCACAGCGCCGAGCACCGGGAAGGCTGAAGATAAAGAAGAAGCCAAGGGGTCCGGTTATGTATCGCTGAGCTTTCTTAAGCCTTTCTATCAAAATGCGTATAAACGAATTCGGCAGCACATGGGAGAAGAAAAGACCATTGTCTTTCACGACGGATTCCGCTGCACGGCGTGGAACCGGTTCTTCCATAATGCCGGCTTCAAAAATGTTGCTCTGGACACCCACCCCTATATTTTTGCCATGGAAAATTTTGTGCCGTTTGCAAAACCCTGGGCCTACAAGCTTTATCTCAGCGGTGTGATGAGCCAGATCCGAAAGGCGCAGAAGGAAATCCCTGTGATCGTCGGCGAATGGTGCATCTCCAACAAATACGCGAACAATGTACAGGCTGATAAAGAGTTGTGCAAAAGGCGCTATCGCGAAATCGGAAAGATGCAGCTGGACGCCTGGCAGGAGACGGCCGGATGGTTCTACTGGAACTATCAGCTGCTGCGGGATCGAAATGTTCCTGCTGACCTGCCCTGGAAAGAAAGCTGGGATCTCTCCCGCTGCCTGAAAAACGGCTGGCTGACAAAGGAGATGCTTGGATAAGCTTCTGGAGCCGTCCATTTCTAAACTCGAGCAGAAAAAACCGTCAAACTATCGGAAAGGATGAATAATGAATGAGTAACAAAATTACACAGACCGCAGGCCGGGCACAACTCGGCGAATTTGCACCGATGTTCGCCCACCTCAATGACGATGTGCTGTTTGGCGAAGTCTGGAACGAGGAAACGATCGACATCAAGACAAAATGTATCATCACCGTCGTTTCTCTGATGGCATCGGGAATCACCGATTCGTCCCTGAGCTATCATCTGCAGAACGCAAAAAACAACGGCGTGACAAAAGATGAAATCGCCGCCATCATCACCCATGCCACCATGTATGTAGGTTGGCCAAAAGGCTGGGCCGTTTTTCGTCTGGCCAAGGAAATCTGGAATGAGGACGAATCCGTCCAGGCGTAAGAAAATCAGTAATAATTGATATAGAAAAAAGGAGTAATTATCATGAGCAAAAGATTAGTCGCATTTTTCTCCGCCAGCGGCAGCACAGCAAGACTTGCAAACACCCTTGCCGTTGCTGCAAATGCAGATTTGTATGAGATCAAACCCGCTGTACCCTATGAACGGCGCGACCTGAACTGGATGGATAAAAAATCACGCAGCACTGTAGAAATGCAGGATCCGAACAGCCGCCCGGCACTGGCCGACACCGCTGCGCCTGTGGCAGAGGCAGATGTCGTATTTCTGGGTTTCCCCATCTGGTGGTATCGGGAACCCAGCATCATCGACAGCTTTCTGGATGCTTACGACTTCAGCGGCAAGGCTATTGTGCCCTTTTTCACCTCCGGCGGCAGCCAGCTCGGCGATGGACAAGGCAGAATTGAAACGCTGGCGAACGGTGCAAAAGTCCTGAAGGGAAGACGTTTTTCTGCCCGCGCTTCCGAGAGTGAGATGAAGGACTGGATAGCAGAGCTGCATCTGGAGTAAAAGAGGATTATTTTGGAAAACTGCAGAAATGAGTGCAATAACGGATAAGGCGCTTCGGTGTTTTTGAAGAACAAAACAGCCTCCGATTCTGGACTGAAATATCAGAGTCGGAGGCCGTTTCTATTTGTGTGCATATCCGGGCTTTTCTGACGGCTTTTTACGAACAAACGAAATTGCCTCTTTATAAAGAAAAGAATGAATTGTCAGCACTCTGTATTTGTGATAGAATTTAAACAGATAGCAAAAAGCTTTCCCAGCTTGTTTTGAAAAGGCAAAAAATACACATAACCAATATACTATTCTGGATGTGATTCTGATGAAAAGCAAAAGAAATCTATTTGCTCTGCTTCTTTGCCTCTCCATTCTTTTTCTGGCTGCCTGCGGAGCAAAACAGGAACTTATTCCGGAACGATCTGACACGGAGTATATTTTTGTTCATGGTCTCTCCGGCTGGGGCAGCTATGACAAAACTTATCAGCGAATGCCCTACTGGGGGATGTTTGGCGGAGACTTGATGAAGTACCTGCGCAGCCAGGGCTTCTCCTGTTATGCTGCGTCTGTTTCACCGGAGGGCAGCGCCTGGGATCGGGCCTGCGAGCTTTATGCCCAGCTGACGGGAACTGTGACAGATTACGGTAAAGCACACAGTGAGCGCTGCGGTCATACACAATTCGGCCCGGACTTTACCGGAAGACCGCTGATTCCCGACTGGGACAGCGGAAAGGAGCTTGTGCTTCTCGGCCACTCCTTTGGCGGTGCGACTATACGCCTGTTTTCAGAGATTCTCGCCAACGGCGACGAAGCAGAACAGGCAACTGAAGCGAAAGAACTGTCCCCTTTCTTCCTCGGCGGGCAGGAAAAACGCCTTCATGCACTGGTCACACTGGCTGCCCCAACCAATGGCACAACTGCCTATGATATGTATCAGGATTCGCACTTTGACCCCGGTGCCGTTAAGGTTTCCCGCTGGGATAATCTGTGGGGAAACTTTTTCAGCAACAGAAAACAGGCGGAGCGTGACGGAAGATCAGAGGATGACTATGCTGCCTTTGACATGCATATTGACAACGCATTAGCCATGAATGAACGGGTTACTACGCTGCCGGGAACCTATTATTTTGCTGTTCCCTGCAGTGCAACTGAGCCCGCAGACGGCGGACAGCGCCCAATCCGCTCTATGATGGAGCCCATGTTCCGCCGAAGCTCCGCACGAATGGGAGTTTACACCGGTCTGACGGCAGGCGGCTTTGTAATCGATGAACGCTGGCAGGAGAATGACGGGCTTGTCAACACTGTTTCGGCAATGGCTCCTCTTGGCGCCTCGAGTAAGGAGATTGATCCGGCACAGATCGAGACGGGAGTCTGGCAGGTGATGCCCACCTATTACGGGGATCATATGTCTTTGCAGGGGGGAATCATGAAAAGAAATAACATTAAGCCCTTCTATTTGGAACTGCTTGAATTGATCGATAAGCTGCCGACCGCATAAGAAAAGTAAAAGAGAATGCTGAAACTACTATGATATACTGAACAGGAGCTATTGATGAATATCCAGATTAAAAAATTAAGTTAACAGGATTGTTTTACAGATTCTTCCCCCGCAGACCCTGGAGGATTTATCTTTCGCTGGTGCTTGCCATGCTGCTCGGGCGGATTGTCTGGGGATGTGCACAGTATTTCCTTCTCGGTGCCCAGGGAACAAAATTTACCTGGCAGATGTTTGCTGCCGGTGCATTTATCAATGCAGTACCCGGAATTATTCTGCATCTTATTCTGATCCCCGCAATTGTTTATGCACTGGAAAAAGCGGGGTATATTCTGAACAACAACGAAAGGAACTAGCAGAGCCTTATGAAAATCCTTTATAAGGCAACACCGCACAATCCGTCTGCAGTGATTTCCGGAAAATGTGCAGCATTGCCTTACGCTTCGTGAAACGGCTCTTTCGGTTCATCGGTTTCGACCGGTGAACCGTTTTTCTTTACAGATTAAATTCTTTCCTCAGGACTTCCGTCATTAATTCAACCGGAGCATCAACACCCGTCCAAAGCTTAAAGTTCAGGGCTCCCTGTTCGACCAGCATACCCAGCCCATTCACGGTTTTAGCGCCTCTCGCTTTTGCTTCCCGGAGAAACAGGGAATTCGGATCATTAAAAATGACGTCTGTTACTACCATATGGTCTGTAACGGTATCATAGCAGATCTCCGGCTTGCAATCTGTATTCGGAAACAGGCCGACAGATGTGGCATTTGCCAGAATATCCGTTTTCTCGGGAATAGCAACTTCGTCAGCCCAAGGCAGAAACTCAGCTCTTGCTTTTGTTTTGCTGTTTATCAGGCCAACCAGTTCTTCTCCCCTTTGCAGATTTCTGTTTATGATTGTAATTTGCTCTGCCCCTGCAAGTGCACATTCCACACTGATTGCCCTTGCGGCTCCTCCGGCTCCCAAAACAACAACCCGCTTTCCGCAGACATCAATGCCTTCCTTCTGCAAGGAAATCAGGAACCCTTTTCCGTCCGTGTTTTCGCCCCAGAGCTTTCCTTCGTTATTCACAACCATATTCACAGCACCTGTAATCCGGGCTGCTTCCGACAGCTCATCGAGATACTGAAGAACACGCACTTTATGCGGTATCGTGAGATTCACCCCTCGCATGTTAAAAGCCCGGACGCCGTCCATGGCTTTTCCCAGATCTTCCTTCCTCACCAAAACTGTAAGGTATCTGAAGTCCAGCCCTTTTTCTCTGAAGGCCGCTTCTTCCATAACTCCTGTCGGGTTCTCATCAACGGGGTTTCCAAAACAACCGACTAACTGTGATCTGTAGGATTTGCTCATCCGTTTTTCTCCTCTCAAAATCTTTTTACATATTACAGACTGCTCAGCAAAGCTCAGAATGATTTGCTGACGGTCATTTTTACTTCATCTCCGCGAATGGATATTTTTACTTCATCGGCCAGTTTCTGCAACACCGACTGTTCGTACCGATCCCATTCTTCTTCCGGATATCGGTCAGGCTGTCCCATCTGTGCTTTCTTATAATAAACCCGGCTGCTGCGCTCCTCCGAAACCATCGCCTCCTCAAAAGCATTTCGGAGTCTCCCGAGAAAACCTTTGGAAGCATCATTCTTTCCGGAGGTAGCAGAGGCTATCAGAAGCTCTCTTTTTCTCCTGTTCATAACCGTTTTTGCCGTAAGTATCAGGTCATACCGATTTCCCTCCCGCTCAATCCAGAAGGAGGCTTTCACATCACCAGCCACAGCGCGGATCATGTTCAACATCTCTTCTGTAAACAGCTGCAGCCGCAGAGAATTTTCTTTGCTGAGAGCATTGCATTCAGCCATTCTTCCAGCTTCTTCCAGAGCATCCCGGAAACCATTTCCCCGGTTGTCAATGTCAATGACTGCTGTTTTCATGTTCGTCATTGCAAAGGCTTTGGTGACTGTCAGAAAAACGACCCCTCCGTGAATCCTGATCCGGATACTGTCTGCCAGCCGATACAGAACTGACTGTTCAAAACGCACCCATCCTTCTCCGGCCGAATTACCTCCGGAGACCTCTCTTTGTTTTCCAGCAGGCAGTAATTCATATTCCGTGTCTTTCTCCGAGAGCAACGCCTGTTCGAAATCAAAGCGAAGTTTTTTCTGAAAACTGCCCAGATCTTCCTTTTTTAAAACAGAGTGGGCTGTCAGAAGCGCCCGTTTTCTTTCATCCATAAGCGTTCTTGCCGTCAAAAGCATCTGAAACTGATTTCCCTCGCAGAGAATCCGGAATGCAGCGTTCCATTCTCCGGTTACACTGCGAACCATGCCCAACATTTCTTCGGCAATCAGCTGTAAATGGATCGAATCCTTGTGGTTCAACCCTGTATATTCCGCCATATTTCCGACATCTTCCATCACATTACCGAACCCGTAACCGCGATTGTCAATGTTGATCAGATTGGAACGGAGGAAGAGTGCCGATCCGTTTTTACTTTTCAGGCGCAGTTCTCCCGCTGCCATGGCGAGAGGTTTCCGTATTTTTTCCCCAAAAGTGTTCCCTACATGAATCGTCAGAAGCCTGTAAAAGATTGCCATCATTTTCTGTGCAGAGACTTCGTCCAGATTCTCCACATCAATCTCGCTCTTGAGAGGCCCTTTTTTGTTATGTGCTCTTCCCAGCAGGGTGAACAGCGTTGTGACAAGGATTTCTCTTTGTTCTGTCGTACAGGTTTTCAGCCACTCATGGAGTGAATGATCAAGCACCTGTGCTTTTTTTGATACCGTATCGGACTCCAGAAACCGATTTCCCATGACTTTCCAGGTATACGGGACGTGCTGCCGGAGAGAAGATTCTGTAGACCCGACTACACGGTAGTTCGGATAATAATTCAGCAGCAGCCCGATAACCGATTCCGAAGGAACCATGGCATGTATCCTATCCCGGATGCGCCGATAGCCTTTCGATTCTATCGTCTCATCATCCAGGCCCGGACCGTCAAAGGAATAAACCGCCTGCAGCCTTGCCTGAATTTCTGCATCGGTATGGGCTGCAGTATACAAAGCAAGATTCCCACCCTTGCTGTGGCCGCAGAGCAGCAGATTTCCGGGTATCTCCTCTGCAGCTCTTTTCAGATAATCAAGTGCAGCAAGCTGAGCCGGCACCGGAGTTTCGTAGCCCAGCATAAAGTCTTCCTTCCAGCCGATAAGAGAGGAATCCGTTCCCCTGTAACCGATCATCATCCCTACGCCAGGTATCTCAAATGTTGTCGCTGAGAACTGGATGCCGCGCCTAACATTCACATCATTGACCTGATCCAACACCCGTATATTCTGAAATCTGCTGCTGCGTGCCATTTCTTCCAGCAGGAGCTTTCCGCTGCCTTCGGCATATTTCATCTCTGCCTGAGGATACCGATTCAGCAAATCCCTGGCTATCACCTCTCCGATCGTCAGGCTTCTGCCGCTTCCGAATCGGAGCTCGTTCTCCCCAAAATTGGAATAAACGACCGTCGCCATAATCAGACTGTCCACTTCATTCCAGGGATCTTCCGCGAACGAGATGTCCCCGCGCCAGCAAACATAGTCCAGAATATCGCCGAAGCGTTCCGCGGTGTTGGTTTTGCTCATAAACCCAGACTCCTTTAAGTTCCCGGAGAAATAATTCCTTATTTACTATCATAATTTGCTGTTTGCATTTTGTCAACATATGCCGTACAATAGCACCATCATGATTGCTACCGCGAGGAGGACAAGATTATGAGCATGTCAAACAGACCGTCTTTTGGTTCCGATTATCTGGAAGGAACACATCCTGCCATTCTTCAGAGATTAGTGGAAACCAATCTGGAGCAATCCTCCGGATACGGGACGGATCCGTACTCGGAATCGGCAAGAAATAAGATCCGTTCTGCCTGCCAGGCACCGGACGCCGCTGTCTTTTTTCTCGTAGGCGGCACACAGGCCAATGCAACCGTCATCGATGCAATTCTGCATTCCTACCAGGGAATAATTGCTGCCGAGACCGGGCATATCAGTATCCATGAAGCCGGTGCCATTGAAGCAAGCGGACACAAAGTGCTTACGCTTCCACATACAAACGGGAAGCTTTCTGCACAGGATATCAGCAATTACCTTGACCGCTACTGGAAAGATGAAACCCATGAACATATGGTTATGCCGGGGATGGTCTATCTCTCGCAACCCACAGAATACGGAACGCTCTATTCACTCTCCGAACTGAAAGAAATCAGCGAGATCTGCCACAGGAACCACATCGCACTCTACGTCGACGGAGCAAGGCTCGCCTATGCTCTTGCCTGCCCGGAGAATGATGTTACGCTACCGGATCTTGCAGCACTCTGTGATGCTTTCTATATCGGGGGAACGAAATGCGGCGCGCTTTTCGGAGAAGCCGTTGTTGTGCCTCAACGTAATTTTATTCCGCACTTTTTCACAATTATCAAACAGCATGGAGCTCTGCTTGCAAAAGGCCGGATTGCCGGAATTCAGTTTGAGACACTGTTTACGGAAAACCTGTATGACAAAATCGGCCAGACTGCCATTGAGGCAGCAGACAGAATCCGTAAGGCGCTTTCCGATAAGGGATATAAACTGGCCATTCCCTCTCCCACCAACCAGATTTTCATTGAACTCGACAAGGCACAACTTGCTGCCTTATCCGAAAAGGTGGAACTGGGCTTCTGGGAAAACATTGATGAAAACCACACCATCATGCGGATTGCCACCAGCTGGGCTACCCGACAGGAAGATGTGGACCGATTGATTGCAAGCCTGTAAGGGAGAAAATATGCAGGAAGCCAGATATCCGCTGAAACCGGGAACAAACAGCGCTTTTCAGGAAATCGACGTACACAATATGACAAAAGTTCAGGCGATCACCGCAATTGATGCCAGGCTTCGAAGAACTGACAGCTCGGTCTACCAGCTGAGAGTCATCCACGGATTTCACAGCGGAACCGTTCTGCGGGATGCTGTGAGAGCACATTACAAAAATCACCCGAAAGTTCGACGGATCGAGCTTGGGATGAATCCCGGTGAAACAACCCTGATCCTGCGGGAGTTATGATTATTCATTACTAAACTAAAAACATATCTTGAAAGAAGGAGTATATTATGAAAGCTGCCGTACTGAAAAACTGGCTTGATCTTGAATTGTGTGACATTCCCGTTCCGGTTCCCGGCCCGGATGAAGCCCTGATCAAAGTGATCCGCAGCGGTGTATGCGGAAGTGACATTGTGGTCTATAAAGGCAAACATATGACGGCCACCGTGCCAACAGTGCTCAGTCATGAAATTCTCGGTACAATTGAATCCCTGCCGGATGGTTATACAGGACCTTTCCGGATCGGCCAGCGCGTACTGATGAATCCCATCATTTCCTGCGGCCACTGCTCTGCCTGCCGCCGGGGAATGACCTGGGTCTGTGAAAACCTCAAGCTGCTCGGTATTCATGTTGACGGCGGTTTCGCAGAATATACCAAAGTAGCCGTGGACAAGCTCGTTGCCGTACGGGATGAGACCCCGGATGAAGTTGCCATTCTGGGTGAACCCTTTGCTGTCGGCGCTCACGTCATGGTGAATTCGAAGCTTCAACCGGGTGACAAGGTATTTATCTCCGGGGGAGCAACCGTCGGCCTCTATATTGCACTGTTTGCAAAAGCCGCCGGCTGTGAGCGGGTCATCATCTCCGAAATCAACGAAAAACGCCGCCAGTTTGTGGAAAGCATGGGTATTGAGACCATCAATCCATCTGTCACGGACGCCCTTGACCTGATGAGAGATGTGACAGACGGCAGCGGATTTGACATGGTTTATGATACTTCCGGAGCAGCTTCCTGTGTGTTGCAGATGCCAGATCTCTGCCGCTGCGGCGGCAAGCTGATGAGCCTGAATCTCTCAGGGGATGCCTACCAGTTTATCCTCGGAAAAATCTCTTTCAAGGAAATCACGCTGATCGGCAACCGTCTATATGATCAGAAAGACTTTGAGGAAGGCGTTCGTTTTGTGGAGGATAACTGGAAGATCCTCGGGCTTGACCGGATGGTTACCGACCGCCTCGGGCTCAGTGAAATCCACCGTGCAATCGAAATGATGCTCACCGGCGAAAATATCTGCAAGATCGTGATTGATCCAACTAAGTAAATCCTCATCACATAAAATCACAGAGCGGGAACTGCATGGCAAAATCCCGCTCTGTGATTTTTTATTTTCCGTTCTTTTTTACTGGTGTTCTTCTGAAGCGGACTCTTTTTTCTGCTTGCGGTGTTTAACCTTTCGAATCAGAAGAACAAAAAGAATTATCTCCAGCAGGACAGCCACAATCAAAACTGCAAGACGGCTCCGATCGTGTTCTTCCCGTTCTACACAGACTAAGCTGCCACCGTTGGGAAGGGAAAAAACAAGATACTGCCCGTCTGAACGGGTTGGAATCTTCTCCGGTTCGGAACCGGACCGGGCCTGATAGACGTCCACGGGCCTCTGTGTGCGCATACGTACTGTGAGGTCTCCGGAATAGTCATTGACGGAGAGCGTATAGCCTGCAACCGCCTTAGGATGGCTTCCGGTTCCATCAAATGGAAGAACTGTCAGGGTCTGATGCTCATAAAACTGACCCTCCACCAAAAAAAGCGGAACAGTTTCTCCCGAGGCGATAGCTGTGCGAGGAGAGATATAGCTTCCACGAACTTCCGTATCGCCGAAAATATGTGATCTGTCAAAGGGATTCCATTCCCAGGCTGCGCTGCCGCGGTTCGGGACCTCCGGGAGCTCTTCCACAGTTCCTCCGAAGGGAACACTGAGGGTTTGAACAACGGTATCTTCCACATAAAAAGTAACAGTGACGGTCTCAAAACCTGACGGCGCGCTGCCCTGCGAGAGAAACTGTTCCGACGAAATCAGGTCTGCCTGCCCGGCACGGCTTATACCGTCTACCCCTTCCGGCCAGGAATCAACATACTGGTTACAGCTCACCGTGCCCTCTGCCCAGCCTGCTACCGCGCCTTGGTATTCCGAGGCTCGTGAGATCTGCGTCCAGGTGCGGTTGTCCATCAGATCCTTGCCGAGGCCTGCAACACCTCCTACATAACGCCGACCTTCCACCATGACACGACTCCAGCATCTGCTGATAGTTCCCTTGGAAAGGCCTGCAATACCGCCCGCATAATCACCGTTCTGGGCAGAAATACGGCCGGACTCTATACAGTCAATCGCAGCACCGGCATCCATACGCCCCGAAATACCCCCCGCTGCATCGCTGCGTGAAACAACTTCCGCACTGTTTCGGCAGGCGCGAATCACAGCAAAGAGGGTCTGCTCGGCGTGCAGGGTTAAAAGTTCGGATGTGTTGAGCGAATCTTCCATATCAAACGCGAGCTCAAAACCGATGCTGCCAACGATCCCCCCTGCATTGGTTTCCGCATGTACAGGACCCGCATTTATACAGCGGGCAACTGCTCCTTCATTCACTTCATATGCCTTTTCCAGAGAAAGATCTTTGCGCGTGACAAGATCCCCCGTATCACTTGCGATAGAAGACAGAATGTTCATGATATAACCCATCTGTCGGGTAATATCATTGATGTCCTGTGCGAGAGAGGTAACAGAATTTGCTACTGATGCGCCAAGATATGCAGCCTCGCCAAACATATTGTGGACAGCTGTTTTGAAGCTCTGTGTATCTACATTGAGATTGACAGAAACATCAGCTGTCTTCACTGCTTCTCCGATCGAAGAAGCTATTTCACCGAATGTGGGGCCTTTGGCCAGTTCTTCCAGCTGGCGGCCGGCGTCTCCTTCCGCAATTCCATTGATAAGATCCTCCAGTGGATCTCTGTTGGGTTTCTGAACATCCGGGACAGCAGGAGCTGTAACCGTGATGCTGCTGTCCCCTATGTTCTCGATCGTTTTCACAAGTGCTTTTATTGCCTGATCGGTATAGGAATTCATCATCAGAAGATGGTAGAATACTTCTTCCGCACCGCTGTCAACCGCCTCAATGCTGTTGTCGAGAAGATAGTGCATATAGCTCATTGCATCTTTCAGCTCATCTACCTTCTCATTGGTAAAATTCCATACTGCATAAGGAATGGACTGTCCGACGATCCCCCCAACATCCCGCCGACCGTTTATAAGGCCCTCATTCGAGCAGATATCAACAAAACCGCTGTTCTTTCCGACTATACCGCCTATATTATAGCCTGTGGTTTTATAGCCAATCTCTCCGGTATTTCTGCAGCTCTGGACGATACCGTTGTTTTCCCCCGCGATGCCGGAAATATTGCTGAGATTCACAAAATCATCCTGCGAGAGATAGGAAACATCAAAATCGGTAAGAGAAAATCGGGAAAGATCCAGTGACGGCTTAACAGAGGGGACAATTTCTTCCGTGTTGACTTTTCCAGTATTTTCGCACTGGAACAACAGGCCATCGTTCAATCCTGCTATTCCTCCCACCTGATGTTCCCCAAGCACGCACCCCTCAAACCGGGAAGAAAGAATTCTGCCGGTTTTTGCATTATAGCCGACGATCCCGCCAATATTGCCGATTCCTTTGATCGTGCCGCTGAAATGACAGGAGAGAATCTGCCCTTCGTTTACACCGGCAATTCCGCCTATATACTCCTGTGTACCCCCTGGCTGAACTGTACCCCGGGCAAAAAGATTTTCGACAACCCCATCCATACCGATCTGCCGGAACAGCCCGAGGCGAGAACCCTCTGCTGCAAGCGACAGGCCTCTTATTGTATGTCCGTTTCCGTTAAAATGGCCGGCAAAGAAGGGAATAGAAATATAATCCGTTCCTGTGAGATCAAGATCCGCCACGAGCATAAAAACACGGCCTTTTGAATAGTTCTCACGGGCACAGGCGCGGGCAAAACGCAGGAAATCTTCCTCTGAACCAATCGTGACATCAACACCGCTTTCTGCGTATGCTTCAGAAACAAGACATACCAAAAGACAGAGTGTCAACAAGAGTGCAAAGAACCTTTTTCTCATTCCTTTGCCTCCACCAGAGAAAACCGGAAAGACGTCTTTTCGATGACCTTGTCCAACAGGACAAGAAGCTGCGGCAGAACCGTCAGAACCAGGACGACAGACGTGAATGCTCCCCTGCCAACTGCAAGGCCAATATGACTGACATAAACGTCGCTGACACGGAGACCGATAAGAAAGCCCGCAATCGTCATTATCGAGCCGGAGGTGAGAACTGTGGCAAAACTCTGGTTGACAGCAAGCGCCATGGCTTCTTTTTTAGGCAGAGAAGCCTTCAGACCGAGATACCGGTTCATGAGAACAATAGCATAGTCCACTGTGGCTCCCATCTGTATGGCTGAGACAATCATATTCGTCACAAATGACGGGACTGTGTGCTGCAGATACGGGAAGGAGAAATTGATCCATATACTGCCCTGAATCACAAAGACCAGAATGGCCGAGCCTACCACCGTTTTGAATGTGAAAAGGAGAATCACAAACACAAAAGTGATCGTAAGCAGGCTGATGAGAGTGGAATCCCCTGTATAAGAGCTGCGCAGATCTCTGGCGCTGGTAATATCCCCCACAACAAGAACACTTTCACGGGGATAATACCGTTCTGCTATCGAACGAAGTGTTTCGACAAGTTCTGTACTTTCTTTCCCCTCTACCGGAACATCGGCTGAAACAACAATACGATTATATGTGTCCCCTCTCAGCTGGCTTAAGGCATACTCCAGCTGTGGGCGCAGATCCAAGACCATTTCCATCTGTTCTTCGGTCAGATTGACGATCCCACGGTCAATCATATCGAAAAGATAGAGCAACATATCCACCAACGGAACCTGATACGCTTCTGCCGTACCGAAGATAGCCTGATACTGCTCATTGTGAACCCCATAAGCTGCAAAAAGCAGATTCGCTTCCTCCTGCGATATTTCCAGAAGTTCGGCAAACATCCGGCTGGTGAAAAGATCCGTCAACACATGCTCTTCCCCCACCTGGATACCAGCTAACGCGGTGACGTTTTTTACTTCCGGCAGCTTTTCCACTTCCCCAAAAACAGCCTTTTCCGCTCCAAGATCTTCATGTGGCAGCAGAAGAACCACACTGGTGGAGCGTGCAAAGGTATTCTCTATTTTGTGCATAGCTGCACGACTTTCAGAATATACCAGCTCCGAGACGGAATGATCATTGAATGCATAGGTGACGTGCCGGGAACAAAAGACGGCAATCGGGATCACAAAGAGGAACAGAAGCACAAAACCTACCTTTGTGCGCATCAGGAACTTTCCCCAGGGCGTAATGTCCGGGATCAGCGACTTGTGGCCTGTTCGCCGGATAGCTCCAGGGAAAAGCATGATGAGTCCCGGCATCAGGAAAAATACCGTAATCAGACTGCAGACAATCCCTTTTGAGAGGACAAGGCCGAGATCATATCCCAGGCGAAACTGCATCAGCATCAAGGCAACCAGCCCGGAAATCGTAGTCAGACTGGAAGAACTGATCTCAATAATAGACTTGGACAGTGCTACCGTCAGCGCCTCCCGTTCAGAGGGAATCATCAGGCACTCATCCTGATACCGGTGGGAAAAAATAATTGCATAGTCTATTGCGAGGGCAAGCTGAAGAATAATGGCTATGGAATGGGTGATCGTTGAAATCTCTCCCAACCAGAAGTTTGTGCCCATATTCAGCAGTGCCGCAAAAATAAAAACAATAAAAAAGATAACCACTTCAAAGTAACTTCTGGAGGTAAACAGCAGGATAATGACGATAACAACTGCCGCAATTGCAATTACGCCAACCATTTCCGAAGCAAGCTGTGCAGAATAGTTATCCATATTCATGGAATAAATATAAGTATCATATGGAGCAAGCAGCGCGCGGATCTGCCCTTTTGCTTCGCTGACTTCCTCTGTATTATCCGAACAATCATAGGCAACCGTCAGCAGGGCGGAGGCACTGGAATAGTGTGAGGGAGATGCATCAAATATAACTGAGAAGACATGCTTGATCTCCCGAATCTGTTCTGCAAGTGATTCCGCCATCTCATAAGTGACGTTGGCAATCATGATATCTTCCGAGGCATAGGTGACAAAGTTCTCTTCCATAATAGTCAAACCGCGCCTCGTCTCCGTCTCGCTCGACAAAAATGCTGTAAGGTCGGAATTTACCCTGACTTTACCGAGAGAGAGGCCGCAGTAAACAGCTGCACTCAGGAAGAGAAGTATGATTACAAACCGCCAGCGAATAATGCCCGCGGAAATCTGAACCATGATATCGGGTTTTTGAGAAGCAGACTCCATGGTTTTTCCTTGACAAGTGTTGAAATTTCGGATACAGTTTAATTATAAAAAATATTTTTGCAAGGTCAATGGACAGATTTTTGCAGAGTGGCGAACATTAAACAGATTGTATCATTCTGTTGAAAGGCGGTTAAAGATCATGAACAAAGCGGGAGAAGAAAACCGAAGCGTGCGCAACACAAAGCGCAGACTGCGGGACGGTCTGCTGCAGCTTCTTGACCGAAAACCGATCAACGAAATTTCCGTCAAAGAGCTTACAGATCTTGTGGATGTGAATCGGGGAACATTTTATTTTCATTATCAGGATATTTTTGACCTGCTGCACAGTATCGAAACCGATTTTTTTGATCAGTTCGATCTGCGTGTCAGTGTCAACCCGGAGACTTTTTCAGATGCAGAGCTGCTCCCTTATTTGAATACAATCTTTTCTTTTGTGGGAGAAAACCAGACTTTCTGCCGCATCATGCTCGGCCCCCACGGGGATATGCAGTTTGTCGAGCGTGTAAAGAACAGGATTGATGCACAGTGCTCCCACTTCTGGCAGGAACTCTTCAAGGGCGCCAACAGAAGCCGATACGAAGCGTACAATGCATTTATTATCAACGGGTGTGTCGGTGTGATCCAACAGTGGCTGAATACCGGCGGTCCTATGACGATTGACGATATCACGCAGCTTGCCGTTCTGATCATCAAAGCAAGTGTTATCCCCTGTATTGCAGAGCCCTAACGGGGCAGTACTCCTATTCGCTATCTAATTGACAGTCTTCTTCTCCTGTGCTATAGTGGGTTTACATCAGGAAAAGGAGGCTGTCCTATGGAAAAGTTTATTCCGTACGAGAAGCTCTCCAAAAAGAAACGGAGAGCGCTGAACGCAAAACGCCGCGAGGTCTGGCCCATCAGCCCGATCACCCGGAAACCGGAAAATCCAAAAGCATATAACCGGAAAAAAGCACAGAGAAGGGATTTTGATGATACCCGCTCTGTGCCTTTTTTATTTTGACTTTTCCAATTCGAGCAACCAGATTTTTTTCTCCAGGCCTCCGGCGTATCCCGTCAGACTTCCGTCCATCCCGACAACCCGGTGACAGGGGATCATCAGAGAAATTGCATTATGGGCAACCGCTCCTCCGACGGCCTGTGCTGACATCCGGGAAAGCCCTCTTCCGGCGGCAATTCTGTCTGCGATTTCCCCATAGGTCATTGTTTTGCCATAGGGAATCGACAAAAGAATCTCCCAGACAGTCTTCCGGAATTCCGTCGTCCTCATCAAAAGGGGCGGAAGAAACCCCGGTTCCGTACCGCTGAAGTAGAGATTCAGCCATTTGTCGGCCAGATCAAAAACAGGAAGCATTCTCTCTTCGTGTTCTTTTTCGAGGGATGCCGCAAAATATTTCTGGCGGTCAAACCACAGCCCTGTCAGCGCTTCACCGTCACTGGCCAGGGTAATCCCTCCGAGCGGAGAATTAAAGCGGTGTGTGAAGTCCATTTTCCCGTATACACTCCCTTATTTCCCGAATTTTCCGATGCAGAAGTGCCTGCGCCTCATAAACATCTACACGTCTGAACCGGATTTTAGAACCGGGACGAAGCTGCGCGGCAACCGGCAGGTCAGCCGTAATTACATGCGCTATTTTTGCATATCCTCCGACCGTCTGGCAATCGGCCATCAGCAGAATCGGCTGTCCGGAAGACGGAATCTGAATGTCACCCATGAGGATACCCTCTGAAAGAATGTTGCCGTCATGCCCCCTCGCAAAGGAAACCCTCTCGCCCGAAAGACGGATCCCCATACGGTCGCTTTGCGGGGTATAGAGATATTCGCTGTTATAGAATGCACGGATCCCGTCTTCCGAGAAATGGTCATATTGTACGCCGTCTACCACACGGAGCACAGCTTCTCCTGTCGGCATGGGCAGAGTGCCCTCCCGCAGACTGCGTGGAACCGGCAGATCACCGGGCTGCAGGGTCAGCTTGTCTCCCTTCATAACCGGCTTTGGCCGAAGTGCCTCTATCCGAAGCCCTCCGGAGATTGCGAGATAAGCCCGCATTCCGCACTCCAGCGGGACAGAGAGAATTTCATCCCCAGATTCTGCAAACAGCGTTTCTCCGGCAGGGAGCAGCCGCTTCTCTCCATTGTGCAGAAGCGTAATACCGCTCATCCCTCCGACAACTGAAAACGCTCTGCGGTCTGTAAACCGGATTCCTGGCAGAATCAGCGTTGCTTCCAGAGCGGGTGCATCTGCCGGATTTCCAACCAGAGCGTTTGCGAGATTATACCGAAAAGAGTCCATCGGTCCGCCGGCCGGAACTCCGAGGGAAGCAAAAGCATGACGTTTTGATGTAACGAGCAGGGTCAAGAAGCCTTTTTCGAGAATCTCGATCATTCTTCTCCCCTCCCGCTTTTTTCTATTGCATTATACTCCGTTTCATCGATTCTCTCAAAGCGTACGGTATCTCCCGGGTGGATCAGGGAGAGTGCTTTTTCATCAAACAGCTTCAGCGGTGTTCTGCCGATCAGGTTCCAGCCTCCGGGGGACGGTTCCGGGTAAACGCCTGTCTGGGCTCCGGCAATGCCGACACTTCCCTGTTCGACCGTCTGCCGAGGCGTTGCTCTGCGCGGACAGGCAATTGCCGGATCAAGCCCACCGAGATAAGGAAATCCCGGCCGAAAACCGAGCATATAGACATGGTAATCCGGCGCAGTATGCCGAAGAATCACTTCTTCGGCGGAAAGGCCGGCATGATTTGCTACTTCTTCCAGATCAGGCCCGAATTTACCGCCATAACAGACGGGGATTCTCACAAGCCTGCCAGCACTCTCCTTTATCTCTTCCGCCGAAAGTCCTCGGAGAAAAAGACAGATCTGCCCATATGTCAGACGAAGAGGATCATATTCGACCGTCAGGACACGATAGCCGGGTATACAACTGATGATCCCCGGATGTTCTTCGCCGAGAATTGCATGGGAAAGCGCATGGACCCGGGCATTCACCGCGGGCGAAATACTGTTTTCGAAAACGATATCTACTGCACGGTCTCCATGCGGAAGGAGTGTAAGCTTACTTTCCATTGTCTGTTCCCGCAAACGCCTTTATCCGGATGCCGCAGGATTTAAGGGTTTTGCTGATTGCGCCAGCCAGCAGAACAGCTTTCGGATTATCTCCGTGCAGGCAAACGGAAACGAACGAAACCGGAAGAAGATCCCCGCTGTCGGTTATAACTTTTCCCTCTTTCACGGCAGAGAGAACACGGGAGACGATCTCTTTCGGATCAGAAAGCACCGCGTTCTTCTCCGTTCTCGGTACAAGGCTTCCGTCATCCCGGTATGCCCGGTCTGCAAAGAACTCTCCTGCAACATGAATGCCCATTCTCTGCGCCACTTTTTCCATGGCACTGCCCGCAGGGCAAAGGAGCACCAGGCCAGGGTCATAGAGAATTATCGCTTTACCTATCGCTTCTGCAAGGGAAGCATCTTTTGCAGCAGCATTATAGAGCGCTCCGTGAGGCTTAACATAGGAAACACGAACTCCCTCCGCACGGCAGAGCCCATCCAAGCCTCCGATCTGCATCAGAAGACTGTCCGTAACTTCGGCGGGGGAAAGTGCCATATAGCGCCGTCCGAACCCCATAAGATCGGGATAACCCGGATGGGCTCCGATGGTAACCCCATTCTTTTTGGCAAGATACACAGCATTTCGAATCGTTGCCGGGTCGCCGCCATGCCAGCCGCAGGCAATGTTGACGGATGAAACCAGAGGAATCAACTCCTCGTCAGCTCCATAACGGTAAACTCCGAAGCTCTCTCCGAGATCAGCATTAAGATCGATGGAAGTGGACATTTTTCGCCTCCATTTTTACTGTTTTTTTGAGAATAAGCTTCTTCTATCCATTTGTCAATTGATTCTCTTGTGTGATTTCACAAATTTTGCAATGTTTGTTCATAGCCTGTTCACAGATTTTAGCACTCTCCTCTTGACAGTGCTAAAAATAGTGCTATAATAGGCACCGAACAAAGGAAATAGAGATCGAATGAATGACCTCCTTCCCCTTGCTCAGGTAACAAACAAAAATGATTGCATTACAAAAGGAGGCATGACGTATGTTACCGAGTATTTTTGGAGAGAGTTTGTTTGATGACTGGATGGATTTCCCGTTCAGAGGTTTCACAAGTGACGTCGACCACAAATTGTACGGCAAGCATGCTGCACGCGTGATGAAGACGGATCTGAAGGAACATGACGAAGGCTATGAGCTTTCGATCGATCTGCCAGGGTTCAAGAAAGATCAGATTGAACTCCAGCTGCAAAACGGCTACCTGACAATCACTGCAACAAAAGGTGTGGAAGAAGAGGAAAAGAACAAGAAGGGTAAACTTGTTCACCAGGAACGCTATTCCGGTTCGATGAGCAGAAGCTTCTACATCGGTGAGAGCCTGACGGAAGAAGATGTTAAAGCAAAATTCGAAGACGGTGTTCTGACACTTGACTTCCCGAAAGAAAAAGCTATCAAGCTTCCAGAACGGAAGACCATTCAAATAGAGGGATAAAACAGACTTTCTGCGCCCTGCCTGTCGGCAGGGCGTTTTTTTGTTGGAGTTTTCTCTACTCTCCTCTTGATAACAAAGAGGCTTCTGGTTATAATCGAGAAAAGCAAACGGAAAAGCAAAAACGATACAAAATAAGGAGATCAACTATGCCCTGCACCACCCTTTTAGTAGGCAGAAATGCCAGCAATGACGGATCCACCATGATTGCAAGAACCGATGACGGCCACTTCGATGTAAAGAAGATGGTCGTCGTGTCGCCGAAGCAGCAACCGAAAAAATATAAATGCGTCCTTTCCCATCTGCAGATTGAACTTCCGGAAAAGCCTATGCGGTATACCGCATGCCCGAGCGTAGACCGGAAAAACGGGATTTGGGCTGCAACCGGTATCAATGAGGCAAATGTCGGCATGACAGCGACCGAAACCATTACCTCAAACGCCCGCGTTCTCTCTGCAGACCCGCTGGTGCAGTATCAGAAAGCAAAAAACCGCAGAGAAAAAGACTCTCCCGGAGGAATCGGGGAGGAGGATCTTGTCGTTCTTGTACTTCCGTACATTCACAGTGCCCGGGATGGCGTACTCCGCCTTGCTTCTCTGCTGGAACAATACGGAACCTACGAATCCAACGGAATCGCTTTCAATGACGAGCGGGAAATCTGGTGGATGGAGACCATCGGCGGCCATCACTGGATCGCAAGGCGTGTTCCGGATGACCGGTGTGTGCTGATGCCGAATCAGTTTGGGCTGGATGGGTTTGACCCGGAAGACGCCTTCGGCGGCGGAAAAGAATATCTCTGTTCCAAAGACCTGCGGGAATTTATTACAGAAAACCATCTTGACCTCAACCAGGGAGGAAAATTCAACCCCAGAGATATTTTCGGTTCTCACAGGGATATGGACCATATTTATAACACCCCTCGTGCCTGGTTTATGGGCCGGTACCTTACACCGACATCTTATCGCTGGGACGGGGAAAATGCCGAGTATTCCCCGGAGAGCGACAACATTCCCTGGTCTCTCGTACCGGAACGGAAAGTAACCGTAGAGGATGTGAAATATCTGCTGTCCTCACACTATCAGGGAACACCATACAACCCCTACTCCAACCGCGACACCGGAAAGCGCGGTATGTACCGCTCGATCGGAATCAACCGGACAGGCGTCACATCGGTGTGTCAAATCCGCACGGGGATTCCGGAAACCATCAAAGCAATCGAATGGATCTGCTTCGGGTCTACAACGTTTGACGCGCTTCTCCCTGTCTATCCCAATACGGATAAACTGCCGGATTATCTGAGTAAAGTCACTCTGGATGTCTCTACAGAAAACTTCTATTGGAGCAGCCGGTTGATCGGAGCGCTGGCTGATCACAATTATACAACCTCCATTCAGGATATTGAACGTTATCAGAACGCTGTGGCTGTCCGCGGGAGACAGATTGTACGGGAATATGATGCGAAAATGATGCAGAGCGGAAACTATTCCCTTATCGGCGAAGCAAATGAAAAACTCTGCACCATGGCAAAGGAAGAAACAGCCAAAGCACTGAACAAGGTTCTTCTAGATGCCACCACCCATATGAAAAACGGTTTTACCCTGGCAGACAACTGACCACGGAAAGGAGACCTTCCATGAGATATCCGGACTTTTTGAAAAACGGGGATACCATTGGCTTTACCGCACCTTCCTTCGGATGCAATATTGAACCGTACCGATCAGCCTTTGACCATGCACAGGAGATTTTCCGAGAGAAAGGGTATTCCCTTCTGTGCGGAGAAACCGCCTATGCGGGGGACGGAATCGGCATCAGCTCAACCCCCGAAAAATGCGGAAATGAATTTACCCGGATGTACTGCTCTGAGGAGTGTGATGCGCTTCTCTCCTGCGGAGGCGGGGAACTGATGTGCGAGATCCTTGACTCTGTGGATTTTGAAGCAATCCGAACGGCAAAACCCAAATGGTTTATGGGCTATTCGGACAACACCAATCTCACTTTTTTACTGGCTACGCTCTGCGACACGGCTTCGATTTACGGCCCGTGTGCTCCTTCCTTCGGTATGGAACCCTGGCACAGGGCCATAGAAGAGGCTTATCTGTTGCTTCGAGGGGAAAAAAGTGTTCTGGAAGGCTATTCTTTCTATGAGACAACCCCCGATAAAGGACCGGAACAGCCGTTGGCCCCGTATCACTGCACAGAGCCCAGGGTGCTGACCGCCTATATACCTGATCAGGGTACAGGAGGCAGGCTTGTACGGCAGGGCGAGGCCGGCTGTGTGGCGTTTTCCGGAAGGCTGATCGGCGGATGCCTGGACATCCTGGCTAACCTGTGCGGGACTAAATACGACCATGCTGCAGAATTTGCAGAAACATATAAAGAGGACGGGCTGATCTGGTTTCTGGAGTCCTGTGACCTGAACGTTTTCGGAATCCGCCGGGCGATCTGGGAGCTGCAGCATGCCGGCTGGTTTAAGAATGTGAAAGGTTTTCTGATCGGAAGGCCATTGGCCGGACAGGAGGACAGTATGGGACTTGACCATATCCACGCCGTATCGGATTTACTGGAAGTTTACCAGGTACCTATTCTGTTTGACGTTGATATCGGCCACCTTCCTCCAATGATGCCGCTCATTACCGGAAGCCTGGCAACCGTTTCTTCCGATCTTTCCGCCGGGACAATGCAGCTATCCATGAAACTGAAGTGAGGGATCTGTTTTGCTATGACCTGGAGCTTTTTTATCAACAGTGTTTTGCTCGGCTTCGGACTTGCCATGGATGCCTTTTCGGTTTCCATTGCAAACGGGCTCCATGACCCGTTTATGAAAAGCAGAAGAATGTGCCTGATTGCAGGAACATTCGGATTCTTTCAGTTTCTCATGCCGGTGGTCGGGTGGGGATGTGTCCGTTTTCTTGCAGAATCTTTTACTGCCTTTCAGCCGTTTATCCCCTGGATCGCTCTTTTTCTGCTCTCCTATATCGGGGGTAAAATGATTCTCGAAGGAATCCATGGAGAGACTGACGACGCTTCCCACGATATGACCCAGCCGCTAACCTGCAGACTGCTTGTCGTGCAGGGAATCGCAACTTCGATCGATGCGCTTTCGACCGGATTTGCCATTGCAGACTATCACTGGGCCATGGCCCTTGCTGCCTCCCTCATTATTGCTGCAGTGACTTTTGCCGTCTGTATAGTCGGAGTGCGAATCGGAAAACGGTTCGGGATGATGCTGGCAAGACGGGCGTCTGTACTGGGAGGCGTCATCCTGATTCTGATCGGACTTGAAATACTGCTGACACATCTTTTATGAAATGTAAAAAAGAGGCTCTACATGGCAGCGAGTTCTGCCATATACAGCCTCTTTTTACAAACAAAACTATTTTTATGCAAGGAAGCCGTTGATAATTTCTTCTTCGGCTTCTTTTTCCGTCAAACCCAGTGTCATCAGCTTGACCAGCTGTTCTCCGGCAATTTTACCGATTGCCGCCTCGTGTACCAGAGAGGCATCCACATGATGGGCTTCCAAAGAAGGAACAGCAAGAATTGTCCCTTCATCCATAATGATGGAATCACACTCTGTATGCCCTTTGCACGGGGCATTGCCGACAATGCAGGCATCCAGCTTCTGATAAGACCGGTCTCTTGCAATCGATCGGGAGACGATATCTGCACTGCTCCCCTCTTCCTGCAGGAGGACTTTATAGATACTCAAAGCCCGCTGCGAGCCGTGCGTCATCAGGCGCTCACGCACAACAAGGCTTGCATTTTTTTTCAGCTCGGCGATGGTTGTGCGTTCGGTAGAATCTACCCCTTTGATCTGCACCATTTCCATCTCCATGGAACTGCCCTCTTCCATGTAGACTTCTGTAACCGGGTTCAGAATTCTTTTTCCCTGCCCGTCACCGGAGCCGTAATGCTTTTCGACATATTTGACTTTCGCATTCTTTCCAACATAAAAACGGTGAATTCCGTCGTGTTCGGAATCCTGAGATCCGCAGTTATCGATTCCACAACCGGCTACAATAACGACATCACTGTCTTCTCCGACAAAAAAGTCATTATAAACGGTTTCTTTCAGGCCGCTTTCCGAAAGCACTACCGGAATATGCACACTCTCGTGAACCGTTCCCGGTTTGATGTGAATATCAATTCCGCTCCCGTTTTCTTTGGAAACAATATCAATATTAGCCGTTGTATTCCTGCCGGCCAGTTCGCTGTTGGCGCGGAAATTATAAGCTCCTGCCGGAACTTCATGAAGATCCGCAATCTCACGGATCAGGCGTTTCTGTATCTCATCAAGCTTTACCATATTTTCACAACCTCATTTCAGTCGGCTGCAGGCATCCTGCGCAGATGATGTTCCGATCAGTTTCGGGAGCATCTCATCTCTGGTGCCGAACTGCTCGATTCTGCCATTGGCCAGGACAGCAATTTCATCCGCAATGTTCAGAATTCTCTCCTGATGAGAGATAATGATCATAGAGCTGTCCTGAATATTTTTACGCATCGCCTCAAAAATTCGGATCAGATTCTGAAAGCTCCAGAGATCAATTCCTGCCTCCGGCTCATCAAAAACCGTTAAACGGGAATGACGCGCCATGACAGTGGCGATCTCTATTCTTTTCAGCTCCCCTCCGGAAAGAGAGGCATTTACTTCCCGATGGATATAGTCTCTCGCGCAAAGGCCGACTTCCGAGAGATAATTACATGCCTCTGAGACAGAAAGAGGCTTTCCGGCAGCAATTCGCAGGAGCGTTATCACCTGAATTCCCTTGAAACGGACAGGCTGCTGAAATGCATATGCAATTCCTGCCTGCGCCCGCTCGGTTATGGAGAATTCTGTAATATCCTTTCCGTCAAGGAGAATGTGGCCGGAAGTCGGCTTTTCCACTCCGGCGATCAGCTTTGCCAAAGAGGATTTTCCTCCTCCATTTGGGCCTGTTATTACAACAAATTTTTTATCCTCTACGGTAAGGCTGAGATTATGGATTATTTCCTTTTCTGTTCCGTCCGTATTGACAGAAAAGGAGATGTTTTTCAGTTCCAGCATGATTCCTTTTTCCTCACAGTAATGCTCTTTTTTCAGGATTTTCTCCGGACCTTCTTCCGGGGTTTTTTATTATATCCGTTTCAATGCCTCCCGTCAATGATAAAGCCATTGTTCAACAAATCTCCGCCTGTATCTCTGTCTTTCGGAAAGAAAGCCGAAAATACGGAAAAACCTTTATACAAGGGATTTCTTTTTTTCTTATTTTGTGTATAATAAGGGAGTTCCTTTCCAAGACCTGGAATACTTCTTTTCAAGACTGGCAGAACAGCTATGAAAAAACAAAAAACCTATTATGTCAGCCGCAGAAACTGCATGTCTCTGCTGGCATTGCTTATTATTTTTGCATCTGCCGCAACACTTTTCCTGCAGCATATCCACCTCGGCTTTTTTTCGAAAACGATCCATGCGGATCTCCTGGAAGGTGTGGCAGTACTTCTTTTGGCAGCGATTGTGCTGTTTCACGGGGAAGAATTCTTTTTCCGTTCGGCAATCCCGGTCTGGCTCTGGTGTCTTTCAGAGATTCTGTTGCTGCTGCCGCTTTCTTCTCCACGTCAGAAAACCGGCTTTCTTATTCTTTATCCCTGTATAGCCATTTTGTACACGGCTCTTGCTTCCGGGAAGCTCAGCAAAAAATCCGGCATTGGGGGAATACTTGCCTGCACTGCACTGCTCGCTGTTATCAAGGGCGTTGCAGAAGCAACCCAAATGCTCCCGACGCTGCTGATGATCTCCGGTTTTGTCCTGCTTATTCTTTCCATGAAAGAGCACAAAGACGGGCAATATCACCGCATGTGGGGAGATCGGGCAGACGGCAGAAGGGTCCGTTCCCTGAGTGCAGTTACAGACGTCGGCATTTATATCATGCCCAATCGCAACGGTGCACATACCATGTTTGCCGATACACTCGATGTAACGGAAATCGAGCGCTATATCCACGCCAAACGGCGCAGTGATATTCCTCATCTCTCCATGGTTCAGATCTTTCTCACGGCATACTGCAGAACAATTGCCGAATACCCGGCTCTTAACCGTTTTATTTCCGGACAGAAAGTTTATACGCGGGACGGCGACATTATCTTCAACATGACGGTAAAGAAAAAACTGACCGTAGAAGCGGAAGAAACCATTATCAAGCTTCATCTCACACCGGAGGAGACCCTATACACTGTCAGTGAAAAACTGGAGACTGCTTTCCAAGCGGGAAAAGCAGAGGACGATTCCAATTTTGATAAGGCAGCTTCTTTAATCAAGGCTATTCCCGGGCTGCTGAAAAAGTTCACGATCTGGCTGCTGAAACTGGCAGACTATTTCGGGCTTCTTCCGTTTTTTCTTCTGGATGTCAGCCCATTCCACGGTTCCATTTTCTTTACTTCCATGGCGTCCCTCGGTATTCCCCCAGTGTATCACCATCTCTACGATTTTGGAAACCTGCCCGTCTTTTTATGTATGGGGGATAAATATAAAACCGTTACTCAACAAAGCGACGGAACCTCAGAAACCCGTAAAAAAATGAAGTTTACGGTTGTCAGTGATGAACGTATCTGTGACGGGTTTTACTATTCCAGAGGTTTTAAGGCTTTTAAAAAGTATCTGATGCACCCAGAGCTTTTGGAACAGCCGCCAAAAACCATCCATCATGATATCCCATAAAGTGCAGCAGACCTGCCAGAAAAAGGCAGGTCTGCTTTATACTCCTCTTCGCTTGTTTAACGGAAGAGCAGGGCACTGGCGATGGTAAAATACACCAGCAGAGAAAGAGCATCGACAATGGTTGTGATAAACGGGCTCGACATGACAGCAGGGTCAAAGCCCAGGCGGTTTGCAACCATAGGGAGTGTACACCCTATGACCTTTGCCACAAGCACAGTAAGCGCCATCGTGGCACAGACAACAGCCGCTACAAGAATCGTTACCTCTGTGTTCCCGAGAAGCAACCTGTCTATCAGGACAATTTTTATAAAACAGGCAGTAGCAAGCGTTATGCCGCAGAGAACCGCCGTCTGGATCTCTTTCCAGATGACAGAAACAAGATCAGAAAATTCCAATTCTCCCAGGGAAAGGGAACGAATCACCGTAACAGACGCCTGGGAACCGGAATTACCACCCGTATCCATCAGCATCGGGATAAAAGAAGTTAAAACGACCTGTGCCGCCAACGCATTTTCAAAACGGGAAATGATCATCCCGGTAAACGTCGCCGAGACCATGAGAAGCAGCAGCCAGGGAATCCTCTTTTTATAAAGTTCCAGTGCATTGGAACGGAGATACTCCTTGTCAGACGGCAAAATAGCAGCCATCTTTTCAATATCTTCCGTCGTCTCTTCCTCAATAACGTCCATCGCGTCGTCGAATGTGATAATACCGACCATACGGTCATCACTATCAAGAACAGGGAGCGCCAGAAAATTGTACTTGGAGAGCAGCTGAGCGATATCTTCTCTGTCATCGCTGGTATGAACTGCAATGACATTTTTGTCCATGATGTCGGAAATCCTGGCCTCATCACTTTTTACCAGGAGCAGATCCTTCAGTGTCAGGACCCCCAGAAGTTTCCTGTTTTCCGTTACATAACAGGTATAAATCGTCTCTTTGTCGACAGCCGTTCGCCGGATGCGGGACAACGCTTCATCGACTGTCATATTCGGACGAAGGGAAATGTACTCCGTTGTCATGATAGATCCGGCGCTGTTTTCCGGATAGCGCAGAATTTCATTGATTTCCCTGCGCATCTGAGGATCTGCCTGTGCCAGAATTCTTTTTACTACATTGGCCGGCATCTCCTCTACGAGGTCAACAGCGTCGTCAACATACAGCTCGTCAACCACTTCCCGCAGCTCGCTGTCGGAAAAACCTTTGATCAGCAGCTCCTGCAGATCCGGATTCATTTCCACAAACGTCTCGGCGGCTAATTCTTTTGGAAGAAGCCGGAAGAGCAACGGAATCCTTGTCTCTTCAAATTCCTCAAAAACAGCCGCGATATCTGCGCCGTTCATTGTGATCAGCACGTCTTTCAGCGCAGAATATTTTTTTGCTTCAAGCAATGCTTTCAGCGTACTTTCAACAGTAACATTGTGTTCCGCCATTGCAAATTCCTCCTTTTACTTCAGTGTCAGTTGGGCAGGAAGGTGCAACACAGAACAGGCCGAAACGAGTTCTATTCCGTAACAAACCAGGAAACGCACATACGAGGGCATAAGTGCACATCCATGCTGTTTCGGCCTTGTCCTGTGCCGCTACTACTACCAGCGTCCATGACGTTTCCTCCTTGTTTTTATCAGATAGTTGTCGACTTTCGTCCAGAATCAGGATACTTTCAAATCGGCATTTTGTCAAGAAAAACCCGGGAAATTTACAGGATTTCCCGGGAATTAATTCTTCAGACTCAATGCAAATATTTTTTTACTCTTTCGGAAAGCATAACCGCAAGAGCCATTTTGGCAAGATCCGGCAAAATAAAAGGAAACACACACCAGGAAAGAGCCGTGCCCAGCCCGATAGCCCCTGAAGTGCGGGCATAAACAAAAAGAAACCAGGCCGTACCAAAGGCGTAACACACCACGAGCCCTATTACCAGTGCTGCGATGCGCACAGCAGGTTTTTCTCCCAACAGGCTTTCCATGATCCAGTAGACCAGACTCATAAAAATAAAACCGACGATGTATCCTCCGGTAGTGCCGAGCAGGACACCGAATCCACCTTTAAAACCGGAAAAGACAGGAATCCCGACCGCTCCAAGCAGAATATAGATACAGACAGAGACAGTTCCCCGCTTTCCCCCCAAAAGCCACAGCACGGAAAAAACCGCAAACGTCTGCAGGGTAAAGGGGACCGTAGCCGGGATACTGATCCAGGAACAGATTGCAATCAGGGCTGCACAAATTGCCATATAGGTCAGGTCAACCACTCTGAACTTTGATTTCATTTATCGGATTCCTTTCTGTTTTCTTCCAGCCGGATACTGACTTCTCCGGAAGAAAGCGTTTCCTGTGATCCGTTTTTATACTGCACAACGAGACGACAATCGTCATCAATTTCCAATACCCGTGCAGGAACCGCCGTTTCTCCCCTCAGCACAAGAACTTCTTTTCCCTGCAGAAAACTTCTTTTCCTGTATTCTTCCGCAAAATCTGCTGCAGGAAGATTGCTGCAGATTCCATAAAACTGACGCAGAAAAGATGCTGCTAAGATATTCCGGAGATTTTTCTTTCTCTGCTGCGTAATTGCACCGGCAACCTGGCGGATCTCCTCCGGAAATCCCCCTTCCGGCTCATAGACATTCAGGCCAATGCCCATCACTGCCCAGTCAAGGCCTCCGGTTTCCATATTGAGAGAACCTTCCGTCAGGATCCCGCAGACCTTCTTTCCGTCGACAAACACATCGTTGACCCATTTGATTTTCGGAACGCCCTCTGTACATTCTTCTATTGCCCTGCAGGCGGCTACTGCAGCAGCTGTAGTAATACGGACAGCTTCCGATGCCGGGAGAGAGGGCCGTAACAGAACACTGAGATAGATCCCTGTATCCGATGGAGAATAGAAGCTCCTGCCAATCCTCCCCCGCCCGGCAGTCTGGCTTCCACTGATGATAACTGCCCACTCCGGCAGCGTATCCGCCCGCTCTTTCAGCATGGTATTGGTAGAAGAGACACTGTCATACACTTCCAGGGTAAAAAGATCTGCCCAGTCTCCCAGTTCCCTGCGGATACCGGCTTCACTGACAACATCGTGTTCTTTTTCCAGGCGGTAGCCGCGATTTGTCACTGCTTCTATTTTATACCCTTCCGCTTCGAGCTGTCGGATATTCTTCCAGACAGCAGCGCGGGTAACCCCAAGTTTTTCCGCCAGCAGGTTTCCGGAGAGAAATTCTCCTTCCGCTTTTTCCAGCAGATCAGCCAGTTTTTGCTTCGTTGTCATTTCATCTGCCTCCTTATAGGATCCTGTGAGAAAGAAGTATAGCAACAAGCTCCTCTATTGTCAACCCGTATCTCCTTTTCAGGTTTACAATTTAAATGGCTTTTATGAAAGAAAAAGTGCAGAAAGATTGCTTCTATACATTTCTTTCCTTCCGTGATACAATGAGAAAAAAGAAGCAGAAAGGAGCCTGCTATGAACTTTTTCATGCCGGTGAAACTCTATACCGGAGACGGCTGTATGGCAAAGGAACAGGCATTATTTCAAGCGCTTGGCAAGCGTTGCCTCCTTGTGACCGGACAGCATGCCGCAGAAAAAAGCGGTGCACTGAATGATGTAAAGGAACTGCTGCAACAGGGAAATATCGAATTCTTCATTTTTAACGATATCCACCAGAATCCCTCTGTTGAATCCTGTATACGGGCAGGCAAAGCCGCCCGGGATAACAGCGCGGATTTTATCATAGGGATTGGAGGCGGGTCTTCAATGGACGCTGCAAAAGCTGCCGCCGTGTTTGCTGCCAACCCGGAGCTGGATGAGGATGGGTTTTACAGCCGGCAATGGCAGAAAGAGCCCATACCGGTCTTTCTCGTGGGAACCACCTCCGGAACAGGAAGCGAAGTGACAAAAGTTTCTGTCCTGACCGACAGCAGACACCGTAAGCACAGCATCAAAGATGACAGACTTTTTGCTAAAGCATCCTTTGGAGACAGCCGATATACGCTTGAGCTTCCACTTCCGATTACGCTGTCGACAGGCGTAGATGTTCTGGCTCATTGTGCAGAGAGTTATTTCAGCAAAAAGGCAGATGAGATCTCCCGGGGATTTGCTGTCCGCGGCATTCGTCTTCTGTTTGACCCTCTGCTTGCCGCATCTGAAGGGGCAATACTCACTCCGCAGCAGAGAGAGCAGCTCTATCAGGCGTCCCTTTTCGGAGGGCTTGCCATTAACAGCACCAGCACCTGTTTTCCGCACAACGTCGGCTATTTTCTTACTGAGCGGTACGGTGTTCCACACGGTTTTGCCTGCGCCACCTTTTTGCCGGACCTTTTACACTATGAGGAAGACTTTGATCCTTCTTATACGGAAGGTTTTTACCAGGAAGTGGGGCTCAAGGAGGATGATTTGCTGACTCTGATCGAAAAATGCCTCCCGAAGCACACGATTTCCATGACAGAAGAGGAAATCTTTCAGCTTCTTCCCCGTTGGGAAAACAACGGTTCCGTCAACAACACCAGAGGTTCTGTGAACACGGCATTCATTTTACAATTCTTAAAAGACAAATATCTGAAAAAAGGAGAAACATCATGATCAGAACAAAACAGGAACAGACAGTAGAATTCAAATGCATCCGCGACGGAAACGGCGAGGCGGAAATGCGCAAAATCACCATCGGTGATGCAGAACTGTACGGCAAGGGAAGAATGTTCAACCACATGGTGCTTGCCCCGGGCAATTCTATCGGAGAGCATACGCACACCGGTGACAACGAGATTTTTTACTTTCTTTCCGGCACAGGCACTTATAATGACAACGGCACGATTGTAACGGTACACCCTGGTGACACTACAATCTGCAATGACGGAGAGCTGCACGGCCTCGTAAACGACGGGACAGAGCCGCTGGAGTTTATCGCTCTGATTCTATATTAATGCTCCTCTATCATACCGGCTTTCAGGAGATTCGGGATCCGGATCTCCATTACGGCAGGAAAAATGCGGATTTCGGCCAGGGGTTTTACCTGACTTCCAATCTTGCTTTTGCCCAGCGATGGACAAAAGAACGCAAAAATCAGCCGGCAGTTCTAAACACTTATGAGTTGGACCTGACAGATCTTACTGTCCACCGATTTCTACGCGATACCGCCTGGTATGACTATATTTTCAACAATCGGGCGGGAAAACCGGATCCCCTTGCGGCAGACGTCGTTATCGGGCCGATAGCCAACGACACGCTTTATGACACGCTGGGGATTCTGACCAGCGGGTTTTTAAAGAAGGAAAATGCACTGCAGCTGCTGACGATAGGCCCGGAATTTGAGCAGATTGCCATTAAGACCGAAAAAGCAAAAGAACGCCTGCAGTGGAAGACAGCCCGCATCATCGGGAGTGAAGAGATCCGCACTTACCGGGAAACGATGGAAAAAGAGCAAGAGGAATATCTCTCTGCTTTTGCAGAAAAAATGGAATCTTTTTTCTAAAGACATGTTGAAAGACACGCCCTTTTTCGAGCGTGTCTTTCTTTGTCTTTACATACTAATTCCATTTATCCCGTTCAGCGACAGCCAGTGCGTCGCAGCGGTTGTTGTATTTGTTTTCCGCATGGCCTTTAACCCAGTGATAATGCATTTCGTGCTGGGAGATCAACAGAAGCAGCCTCTCCCAAAGGTCCGGATTAAGAGCAGGTTTTTTATCGCTTTTGATCCATCCTTTTTTCTTCCAGGAAACAGCCCAATCCTTTTCCAACGCATCTATCACATATTTGGAGTCAGAATACAGATCGACCTCACAGGGTTCTTTCAGACATTCCAATGCGGAAATAACAGCGGTCAGTTCCATGCGGTTGTTTGTCGTCTGCTCTTCTCCGCCGGAGATTTCCTTTTCTTTTCCTCTATAGCACAGGATGGCTCCCCAGCCGCCCGGACCTGGATTCCCGCTACAGGCACCGTCAGTATAGATGGTAACCTTTTTTTTATTCAGCATCGGGAGGCAGTTCCTCAGAAGAAATCTCTTCTGCGTCTTCGCTGTCGGAAAAATGTTCTGTCTTTTCGATACAGATTACCTTTGCATCGCCAACAGGCTTCATCACACGCACGCCCTGTGTGGCACGGCCTTTTTCTCCGATCGCGGAAACAGCTACACGGATAATGGTTCCGTCATCCGTAATCACAAGAAGGTCGTCTGTTTCATCAACCAGACAGATGCCTGCTATCTTCCCGGTGCGTTCTGTGACCTGATAGTTCTTGATTCCGATTCCTCCGCGTTTATGCACACTGTAGGCATCGAATGCCGTACGTTTGCCAAAGCCTTTTTCGGTTACCGTGAGCACAGCGCTACCCTGGGCAGAGCTGCCGGCTCCGATTACATAGTCACCTTCACGCAGACGGATGCCCCGCACGCCGACAGCCGTACGCCCCATAGAGCGGGCTTCTGTCTCGGGGAAGCAAGCTGCCATCCCGTCATGGGTAGCGATGAGAATGGTGTCCTCTCCCGCTGTCGGGAGAACGGAAATCAGCTCATCTCCCTCATCTAGGGTAATGGCTCGGATTCCGTTTGCACGGATATTCTTCAGGGCGGACTGTTCCATACGCTTTACCGTGCCGTTCTTTGTGACAAATACAAGGTATTTGTCCTCTTCAAAACCACGGCCTGCAATCATGGCACTGACCTTTTCCCCGGCTTCTCCGGCTTCTACCGGAAGAATATTGACGATGTTGGTGCCGCGGGCTGCGCGACCTGCTGCGGGAATGGAATACCCTTTTTTGATATACACCCTGCCGGAATTCATAAAGAAGAGAATGTTGTCATGAGTAGAAGCCGTAAAGACAGTCTCCACAAAGTCCTCTTCCTTGGTTGCCATCGCGCGAACTCCTCTGCCGCCGCGGCCCTGTGCCTTGTATTCCGACAGTGCGAGGCGTTTGATGTATCCGCCGTGCGTCAGGGTGAAGACGGAAAGCTCTTCCTGAATCAGATCCTCATCCTCCAGATCTTCCACCACATCCTGAATCTCTGTCCTTCGCGTATCGCCGAATTTGTCGCGAATGGCAATCAGCTCTTCTTTCAGGACAGCCTTGATCTTTTCCGGATCTGCAAGAAGGTCTTTATAATAACTGATTTTCTCTTCCAGTTCTTTGTACTCCGCCTCGATTTTTTCCCGGTTGAGACCCTGCAGCTGGATCAGGCGCATATCGCAGACATACTGAGCCTGACCGTCGTCAAGCCCAAAGCGTTCCATCAGGCGCTGCTTTGCATTATCATAGCTGGTGCGGATGATATGGATAACCTCATCAATATTATCCTGTGCTATGAGAAGCGCTTCCAGCAGATGAGCCCGCTCCTCCGCCTTACGCAGATCATATCTGGTACGGCGAACTATCAGATCCTCCTGGAAGGTGAGATACTCGTCGAGGATATGACGGAGAGACAGAATTTTCGGCTGCGTCTGGTTGTTGACAAGCGCAAGCATATTGATGGAAAAGCCGGACTGCAGCTCCGTCTGTGCAAAGAGGCGGTTAAGCACGACCTGCGGATTGGCATCGCGTTTAAGCTCGATAACGAAACGCATGCCGTTGCGGTCCGTCTCATCCCGGAGGTCGGAGATCCCTTCCAGTCGCTTTTCATGCACCTGATCTGCAATATTCTTAATCAGCTTACGTTTATTGACCTGATACGGCAACTCCGTGACAATAATACGCGTCCGTTTCTCTTTTCCGTATTCTTCAAACTCCGTCCTTGCGCGGACGATGATTTTTCCTCTACCGGTCGCATAGGCCTGCCGTATGCCGGAACGGCCCATGATGATCCCCCGGGTCGGAAAATCCGGCCCCTGGAGATGCTCCATCAGATCACTGAGGGTCGCTTCAGGATTGTCCAGCACGCAGACGCAGGCATTGATCACTTCCGTAAGGTTATGGGGCGGAATATTCGTCGCCATACCGACAGCAATTCCGCTGGAACCGTTGACCAGAAGATTCGGGAAGCGGGACGGGAGCACACGGGGTTCTTTTCGGGATTCATCGAAGTTCGGATCCCAGTCTACCGTCTCTTTGTCGATATCGCGGAGCATCTCATTTGAGATTCTGGAAAGGCGTGCTTCCGTATAACGGTAGGCTGCGGGAGGATCTCCGTCCACCGAACCGAAGTTGCCGTGTCCGTCCACCAGCATATAACGCATGGAGAAATCCTGCGCAAGGCGTACCATTGCATCGTATACGGATGCATCACCGTGCGGATGGTAATGACCCAGCACATCGCCGACGCAGGTTGCAGACTTTTTAAACGGTTTTTCAGACGTCAAACCGCCCTCATACATCGTATAAAGGATTCTGCGGTGGACAGGCTTCAGACCGTCACGCACATCAGGAAGAGCACGGGCAATAATAACCGACATTGCATAGTCGATATAGCTCTTCTGCATTTCGCTGACCAGATCCGAGGTTGTAATAACCTGATTTGGAAATGCTATATCTTCAGGCTTGTAATCTCTTTTATGTGCCATAAAGGAATCTCCTTAAATATCGAGGTTGACGACATATTTTGCGTTTTCTTCAATCCATTCACGGCGGGGTTCAACCTCTTCGCCCATCAGCACCGTGAAGACCTGGTCCGCCTCAATGGCATCGTTGAGTGTAATCCGGCGCAGAGATCTGTGTTCGGGATCCATCGTCGTCTCCCACAGTTCATGCGGATCCATTTCACCAAGGCCTTTAAAGCGGGAGATGTCAATTTTCTGATTCGGATTGTCTCCGCGCATTTCAGAAGAAATCCTGTCTCTCTCGTCATCGGAATAGGCAACACGCTGCTGCTTGCCGCGTGTCAGCTTGTAAAGCGGAGGAACCGCAGAATAAACATAGCCGCATTCGATCAGCGGGCGCATATAACGGAAGAAGAACGTTAGCAAAAGGGTACGGATATGAGAACCGTCCACATCAGCATCCGCCATGATAATAATTTTATGATAGCGGAGTTTTTCCAGATTAAACTCCTCTCCGATGCCGGCACCAAGCGCCACGATAAGAGGATACAGCTTATCGTTGCCGTAGATTTTATCCGCTCTGGCCTTCTCCACGTTGAGCATTTTGCCCCACATGGCCAGAATCGCCTGAAAACGGCTGTCCCTGCCCTGGATAGCAGAGCCTGCAGCAGAATCACCCTCAACGATGTATATTTCGCAGAGGGAAGGATCTTTTTCATTGCAGTCCTGCAGTTTATCGGGCATCTGGCCGCTCTCCAGCCCTGTTTTGCGGCGGACAGACTCCTTTGCCTTTCTGGCCGCTTCTCTGGCCCGGCTGGCCATCATCGCCTTTTCCAGAATCACTTTGGCTACGGCGGGATGCTCTTCAAAAAACTCGCTGAGCTGTTCCCCTACAAGACCGTTGACCAGTGCACGGACATAGGCATTTCCGAGCTTCTGCTTCGTCTGCCCTTCAAACTGCGGCTCCGGGAGCTTCACGGAAATAACGACGGCAATTCCTTCCAGCACATCATCTCCGGACAGTTTGTCCGCATCTGTTTTGATGATGTTATTCTTTTTCCCGTAATCATTGATCACGCGGGTAAGTGCTGTTTTAAACCCGGTTTCGTGCATGCCGCCTTCCGGCGTATTAACATCGTTGGCAAAGGATATAATCTGCGTGGTGTAGCCGTCATTATACTGAAACGCCACTTCCGCAAAGGTATCATCCTTTTCCCCGCCGATATAGATAATATGGTCCGTCAGAGGTGTCTTGTTTTTATTCAAAAAAGCGACATACTCCCGAATTCCGCCCTCATAGCAGAGCACATCCCGGTGTGTTTCTTCCTCTTTTTTCTTTTCCGGATACCATTCTTCTACCGGACGATTATCTTCAATGGTGATCGTGACACCGGCATTGAGAAAAGCCTGCTGCTGCATTCTGGTATGGAGAATATCGTAATTGTAAACAAGCTCGTCAAATATTTCTCCGTCCGGCTTGAAACGAACCGTTGTTCCCCTTTTTTCGGCTTTTCCGACAACTGTGATCGGCTGGGTAATTTCACCGCGGGAGAAAGACATCTGATAAATCTTTCCGTCACGATAAACCTGGACTTCCAGCCATTCCGAAAGCGCATTTACAACAGACGCTCCGACTCCGTGGAGCCCGCCGGAAACCTTATATCCTCCGCCGCCGAATTTACCGCCGGCATGTAACACCGTAAATACAACCTCAAGAGCTGATTTTCCCGTCTGCTCCTGCGTATCCACCGGAATTCCTCGTCCGTTATCGCTGACAGAGATGATGTTTCCGGGCTCTATCGTAACTTCTATATGAGAACAGTATCCTGCCAGTGCTTCATCTATAGAGTTATCTACAATTTCATATACAAGATGGTGAAGCCCGGAAGAAGAAGTAGAGCCGATATACATCCCGGGGCGCTTCCGAACAGCCTCAAGACCTTCCAGAACCTGAATTTGACCAGCATCATATTCCTGTATTACTTTTTCATTGCTTTCTGCCATAGTTTATTTTTCCTTTACCTGAAGTCTTTTTGCAAGGGTGGCTGTTGCCATCTGGCTTAAATAGACTACATTTTTTTCTTTCTGCCTGCACACAATAAAAGATTTCGGTATATCTTCTGCTGTGTTTTCAACGTTTCCGGCTTTTTCTGCCTCTCTGAGGAATCTTCTCGTCAGATGTGACTGAGACGTTATATCCAGATCAAAAATTGCCACGATATCTTTCGAAAAGACGGATTTTTCTTTTCCGAGTGCTACATACATGGCTTTACCCTGCCGTTTTCCACATAAATAACCTTTCCTCCCGTTCTGCTGGAAATACCTTCATCTTCACAGCAGGTGATCAGGGTCTGCCCACCGCCGATCCGGTTGAGAACGAATTCCTGCCGCTTCATATCCAGTTCAGACAATACATCATCCAGCAACAGAATCGGGTATTCTCCCGTCTCCGAAAGAAGGATTTCCCTCTCGGCAAGTTTTACGGAAAGAGCTGCTGTTCTTGCCTGTCCCTGAGAGGCGAAATTTCTGGCAGGATTATTATTGATCGATATTTCAAGATCATCTTTATGGACACCTGTAAGACATTGTCCGCTTTCTATTTCCGCCCGCCTGTGCTTCTCCTGATGATCACAGATTTCATAGTAGATTTCTTTTTCCGACGAGAAAGGATTTGAAACCGTACTAATCGTCTGATACCGTATCGCAAGTTCTTCCCCTCTCCCGGAAAATTCTCTATGGATTGGGGCAGCCGCTTCACTAAGCCTTGTGGTATAAGCAGCCCTGTAACGGATCAGCCTGGCACTGCAGCGACACATTCCGTCGGAAAATTCATCTAGCGTATCAAGAAGGGAAGGTTTTTCATGCCAGTCTTTTAAAATACGCGTCTTATGATCAAAAAGACGATTGTATTCTGAAAGAATTTCATTATACTGCGGTCGAATCTGTCCGATTGCAGAATCCAGAAGTCTGCGCCGCACAGCAGCACCGTCTTTGATCAGATTCAGATCATCCGGACAGAAGAGGACAACATTCAACGTTCGTGAAAGCTCATTTGCAGTCTTTTTTACGCCGTTTACGAGAATTTTTTTCGGAAGGCCGGGCCGAATTTGAATCGAAACCGTCTGTTCCCTTTCATGGCTGGTCAGATCCGCCAGAATTTCCGAGGAAGAATAACTGAAATTGACAAGCTCCTTGTCAAATCTCGTACGAAAACTTCTTCCGTAAGCAAGCAGATATACTGCCTCAATCAGATTGGTCTTCCCCTGCGCATTGCTTCCATAAATAACATTTGTTTCGCTGCTGAAATCAATGGTATCCCACTCGTAATTACGAAATCCTGTAACTGCAAGCCTTTTAATTTTCATGGACGACTCTTATTTTCTGTCCCTGCATTGTAATAATATCACCGGGAAAACACTTCTTTCCCCGCATGGTACAGACTTCTCCGTTTACAGAGACAAGCCCTTCCCCTATCATCATTTTCGCTTCTCCCCCGGTTCCTGCTAGAGCAGAAAACTTCAACAGCGCATCCAGTTTGATGAAATCTGTAGAAATGTTAATCTCTTCCATTTATGAAAACCTTTCTTTATACATGGAGGCGAACAGGAAGTATCATGTAGGTAAAGTTATTGGTTCCGTCTGCGGCTTTGATGATACAGGGGGAAGAAGGCGTATTCAAACAGAAAAGAATTTCTTCTTTTTCTGCCGCCTTCAGAGCATCCAACAGATACCTGTCGTTGAATCCGATCTCGATTCCTTCACCGCTTCCCTCACAAAGACAGACATCTTCTGCTTTTCCGACCGGGGTCAAACACTTGCAGTCTATCGTTCCGTCTTCAAAAAGCATCCTTACAGGACTGCCTGTTTTATCACTCAAAACAAGAGAAACACGATCGATTGCCGAAAGAATCTCTTGCCGGTTTACTTTTACTACAAACCTGAAATTCTCCGGAACCGATTTCTTATGATTCAGAAAATCTCCTTCCAGACGGCGAGTTATAACAACTGTCGATCCCATCGTAAAAGAAATATGCTTCTCTCCTACGGATATGGCGGCAGGTTCGTCGCTGTCTTCACAGATTTTTTCGATGTCCGACAAAGCAAATCCGGGAACAACAAAACTACAGTTTTCAAGTCTGGAGCTTTCTATTTTTTCAATTCTTCTGGCAAGCCTGTAACCGTCAACAGAGACAAGCGTTAACTCATCATCCTCAATTTCAAAGAGAGTACCTGTATAGACAGGGCGTATTTCTTCTTTTGAAACAGCAAAAAGTGTTCTGCTGATCATGTTTGCAAGGATATTCTGTGGAATCTCAATCTTTTTTATTTCATTAAATCTCGGCATTTCCGGATAATCGCTGTAATCCAGGCCGGGAATATTGTATTCGCTTTTACCGCATTTGATATTGATGTTGTTGCTGTCATCGCAGATAACGGTAACCATACCGTCCGGCAGGCGGCGAATCAGTTCCGTAAAGAACCTTGCATTGACAACCATAACACCGGGTTCTTCGATATCCGATTCAACTGTTGTATAAATTGCTTTTTTCAGGTCGTACCCGGTTATTGTGATTTTAGTTCCTGCTTCGATCATTAATCCTTCAAGAGCAGAAATAGGACTTTTGGAAGGGACTGCTCTTGCAGAAATCAGTACAGCATTCTGAAGGACTGCTTTTTCAATTGTAAATTTCATATTTTTTCTCCTGTAATAATAAGTATGATATTTTCTATAGAAGAATTAGTAATAGAAAAAAATAATGTTGAAAAGAGGGAAAAAGGGCGTAAATTCAATGTTTTTTTGATGTTGAAAGAAAGTGAAAAAAGAGTGAAATATCAAAAATAAAAGTTTAATAAAAATTATGAACAGAAAAAAATTAACTTTTCAACAGGAAAAAGTGGAAAAATTTTATACGGAATTGATATTAGAACTGATGTCCCGAATTTTTGCTGCCATGGAAGAATCACTTTTCAAAACATCTTCAATTTTCCGAATGGAAGAAAGAACGGTTGCATGATTCCGGTTTTCAAATTGTTCTCCTATTTCTTTCAGAGACAGATTGGTCAGAGATCTCATGAGATACATAGCAACCTGCCGGGCTTCTGCCGGTAATTTAGAACGATTCTGCCCACGGATTTCTTCTTCACTGATGGAATAATAACGGCCGGTTTCTTTTATAATTTTATCCGGTTTAGGGATATCATTTCCGGTTCGGATAACATCTTCAATTGCTCTCTTTACGGATTCTGTTGTAATCACTTCGTTCAGAATCTCTTTATAAGCAGTCAGTTTTTTTATGACACCTTCCAGCTGACGAATATTCGCCGTAATATTATTTGCAATATAGGATACAGCTTCTTCTGAGAGAATAAGACCAAGCTGGGCTGCTTTATTACGGATGATGACCATTCTTGTTTCAAGATCCGGCGGCTGAACGTCAGCCATAACACCACCTTCAAATCTTGTGCGGAGTCTGTCATCCAGGAGAGACATTTCAAGAGGAGGTCTGTCTGAGGTGATAACAATCTGATTTCCCGCTTCATAAATGGAATTGAATGTATGGAAAAATTCTTCCTGTGTGGATTGTTTGCCGGCTATAAACTGAATATCGTCTACCAGCAGGAGATCTACTTTTCTGAATTCCTCTCTGAATTCCTGCATTTTTCTGTTTTGAAGAGAATTTATCAAACGGTTCGTAAAATCTTCGCCTTTGACATAAGCAATGATTTTTTTCGGATATTGTTCATGTATTGCCTGACCGATTGCAAAAAGAAGATGTGTTTTTCCAAGGCCGGAATTTCCGTAAATGAAAAGGGGATTGTAATCCTGCCCACCCGGATGCTCTGATACAGCTTTTGCTGCAGCATAAGCAAACCGGTTTGAACTACCGACGATAAACCGGTCAAAGGTAAAACCCTGCATTTCAGGGAGCATATCGTTTTTTGAAGAAGGATTTTTCTTTTCAAGATAATCCTGAAGTTCATCCTCTCCGGAGAGAATCGATACTTCACAGTCACTGGAAAAAATATCGTACAGCGCTTCTTTTATAACACTGCTGAAACGACTGGACAGAATACTCTGGGTGAAATCGTTTTTTGCGCAGAGAATCAGCCTGCTGTTGTCCCAATCAATTGCTTTGCATTCTGAAAACCAGGTCTGAATGGCAGTAGGAGTAAGCCTTTTTGAAAGAATTTTCAGTATTTCATTCCAAATATCCTGAACAGAATTCATAGGAAGAAACCTCTATTTTAATGTTTCTGTATAACTAAGTTATTATACCAAAAGTTTGAATTAGATGCAAGATTTAAATATAATAATGTAGACAAATTAAATAATCAACTAAAGTTTATAAAATAGTAAAACCGGCAGAAAGAATCTTCTGCCGGTAAAAGACCGAGAAAGAACTATTATTTTTTAGGAGTCAGAACTGTGGTTCCGCCCATGTAAGGATAGAGCACTTCCGGAATAGTAACCGAACCGTCTGCCTGCAAATGATTCTCCAACAGTGCAATCAGCATTCTCGGAGGAGCAACAACAGTATTATTCAGTGTATGCGGAAGGTACATTTTTCCATCTTCCCCTCTTACTCGCATTTTCAGGCGACGTGCCTGCGCATCTCCAAGGTTGGAGCACGAGCATACTTCAAAATACTTCTGTTGTCTGGGAGACCATGCTTCTATATCACAGGATTTTACTTTGAGGTCTGCCAAATCGCCGGAGCAGCATTCCAGTTGTCTTACCGGGATGTCAAGGCTGCGGAAGAGTTCTACGGAAAATCTCCACATTTTTTCATACCAGGCCATGGAATCTTCCGGTTTGCAGACAACAATCATTTCCTGCTTTTCAAACTGGTGAATTCTGTAGACACCTCTTTCTTCAATACCATGGGCTCCCTTTTCTTTTCGGAAGCAGGGAGAATAGCTGGTAAGCGTCTGCGGTAGGGATTCCTCCGGAATAATCTGATCGATAAATTTTCCAATCATGGAGTGCTCGGAGGTGCCAATCAGATAGAGATCCTCCCCTTCAATTTTGTACATCATGGCTTCCATATCTGTCTGGCTCATGACACCTTCCACAACATTTCCATGAATCATAAAAGGCGGAATGCAATACGTAAAGCCCTTGTTGATCATAAAATCGCGGGCATAAGCCAGAACTGCTGAATGAAGCCTTGCAACATCACCCATCAGATAATAAAAACCATTGCCGGAAACACGACCTGCCGCATCCATATCAACACCATTCAGGCTTTCCATGATCTGCGTATGGTAAGGAATTTCAAAATCAGGAACAACAGGATCACCAAACCGCTCTACTTCAACATTCGCACTGTCGTCCGGACCAATAGGGACCGACGGGTCGATTATATTCGGAATAACAAGCATGATGGCATGGATCCGCTCTGCATATTCTTTTTCTTTTTTCTCAAGATCTTCCAGGCATTCGTTGTTAGCCTTTACTTTAGCCATATTCTCATCAATCTGCACCTGGATTGAAGCTTTTTCCTCTTCAGAAGCTTTTTTCAGTTTTCCGAAGAGAGGTCCGTTGGCTTTGCTGAGCGCATTATTCTGTGCCCGCAGATCACTGGCTTTTGTAATGGCAGCGCGGTTTTCCACATCAAGCTGAATCACTTCGTCAACCAGGGGCAATTTGGCGTCCTGGTATTTTTTTCTGATGTTTTCCTTTACGATTTCCGGATTTTCTCTTATAAATTTGATGTCGAGCATTGTATGTTTCCTCTTTCAAAAATAATAATCAATTCAAAGAATTCAATTGGGAAAGCAGGGCTTCCCGATCATCGGAATTGTAGTATTCAAACTCTATTTTTCCGCCCTTTTTACCTTCCACCAAGCGAACTTTTCTCCCAAATTTTTTCGTCAGCAGAACGGAAGCTTCTTTTGCATAATCAATTTCCGCGGAATCGGCGACTTGTGATTCTGTTTCGGGAGATTGTTTTCTGTTGAGAAACTTCGCTGCAAGAGCTTCTGCTTTTCTGACAGATAGTGCTTTTGACAGAATTTCCTTTGCTGCAAGGAGCTGGCTTTCAGGATCCTGCAAAGGAACAAGAGCTCTTGCGTGGCCGGCAGAAAGTTCACCTGTTTCGACAAGATAAAGGACGTCGGGTGAAAGGGAGAGAAGACGAAGTGAATTTGCAACAGCCGGACGGGATTTCCCGACGCTTCTAGCGGCTTCTTCCTGGGTCAATCCAAAGTCATCAATCAGGGACTGATATCCTCTGGCTTCTTCAATCGGATTCAGGTCTTCCCGCTGAAGGTTTTCCACGAGAGCGAGTTCAGCAGTCGTGCGGTCATCAGCTTCGATTATTCTGACAGGGACTTCCGTAAGACCTGCCAAACGGGCAGCTCTCCACCGACGCTCTCCTGCTATAATCTGATAATACCCGGAATCCTGATAACGCACGGTAATCGGCTGAAGGAGACCATAGCGAGAAATGGAATCGGCAAGCGATTGTAAAGAGTCTTCTTCAAAAACATCTCTAGGCTGATCTTCCCTCGGTTCTATTCTGGAGAGAGGAAGGGTTGTCATCTCATCAGTACCGGGTGATAAATCGCCGAATAAGGCGCTTAAACCGGTCCCGAGTACTTTTCTGTCTTTTGGTGCCATAGAATCATCCTTTTCATGAAAGTTGTTTTTCCAGGAATTCTTCCGCTAAAGCAAGATAGCCTTTAGTGCCGCGGTTCGAGGTGTCGTAAATAACACCTGGTTTTCCATGGCTTGGAGCTTCTGAAAGCCTGACGCTGCGAGGAATCACCGTGTCATAAACCTTGTGTGGAAGAAACCGTCTCAGTTCATTTGCAACCTGAACGGTTAAATTCATGCGAGAATCATACATTGTAAGGACAATTCCCTCTATTTCGAGACGGCGATTCAGTTTCTTTTTGCAGAGCTTGATGCTGGTGATCAGGTCTACTATGCCTTCCAAAGCATAATATTCACACTGCATCGGAATCAGAACGCTGTCTGCAGCAACGAGTGCATTGACAGTAAGCATTTCAAGAGAGGGAGGACAATCAATCAGAATAAAATCATAATCTGTGTACAGCTGAATCAGTGCGTTGCGCAAAGTGCCTTCCCGTGACTCCACATCATCCAGTTCCAGAGATGCTGCAGCTAGATTTCTTCCTGCTGGAATCACATCGCCGTAAGGAGTTGAATAAATACAGGAAAAAACATCTGCACCGGAGATCAGCAACTCATACATGCCGGGAGAAGTATTTTTGTCTATTCCCATTCCGGATGTAGCATTTCCCTGCGGATCACAATCCGCCAGCAGTACTTTTTTCTGGCGGAGCGTAAGAGCTGCGCAAAGATTGACACAGGTTGTTGTCTTTCCAACGCCGCCTTTCTGATTAGCGACGGCAATAATTTTGGCCATACTATATAACCTTTTTCTTTACTTTTATGCACGAGCATTATAACAGCAACGGAAAAGGAATGCAATTGTTTTATAGGAACGATAGAGACATTGTTTCACGTGAAACATAGAAATAGGGAAAGGTATCTTTTTCCAAAAGCGATTGTTTCACGTGAAACATAAGAAAAAATACAAGATGTTGTATATCTGAATTCGGAACTATACAAGAGAAAAAAATAAGGGAAATAATAAAAAAAAGCTTGCTTTTTTGTATGTATTTTGCTATAATCTCTAAACGCGATGTAATTGCGCAATTTTTTAGGAGGAGGTGCAACCAGAACATGGCCAATATTAAATCTTCTGCAAAAAGAGATGAAAAGTCCAAAGAGCTGCGCGCCAAGAATCGTGCCGACAAGACAGAGCTCAAGACCATGATGAAAAAGTTTGACGCAGCTGTTGCCGAAGGCAATAAGGATGCCGCTGCCGACGCCTATAAAGTTGCAGTTAAGACTGTTGATCGCGCTGCTGGCAAGGGGCTGTTGCATAAAAACAACGCAGCACATAAAAAGTCAGCTTTGACACAGAAGCTTAACGAGATGTAATTTCACAGCTGAGAAAAGCAAACGGAAGGCGCAGGATTCTGCGCCTTTTTTTCATAGAGGGATATCATGCTGAAAAAAATGATGATCATCGTAAACCCGGTTGCCGGCCGAGGGGGATATGCCGTTAATTTCGGAGAAGCATTAAGGCTTTTTTCGCAAAAGGGGTATATCCCTACACTCTATTTTACGACAGCCAAAGGGGATGCCACCCTGTTTGCGGAAGCATACGGGAAGAAATATGATGTTGTTACCTGCATTGGAGGAGACGGAACCCTCAGTGAAGTCCTTTCCGGCCTGATGAAGATTAAGGATCCTCCCCCCGTCGGATATATTCCCATGGGAACTGCCAATGATGTAGCCTCGACACTGCATATTCCTAAAAATGACACGGTTGGAGCGGCAAACCTGATCATAAACGGGGAGCCGCACCCTTATGATGTTGGAGGATTCGGAAAAGACCAGTATTTTGCCTATATTGCAGGATTCGGAGCCTTTACCAATGTGAGCTATTCCACTCCGCAGGATCAGAAAAACGTATTAGGCCATCTGGCCTATGTGCTTCAGGGAATGGCAGAAGTGCCGTACATCGAAACCTTCCACACAAAAGTGGAATTTGATGACGGAACGATTGAAACAGACCTTGTCTACGGAAGCATGTCCAATTCTACCTCTGTCGCGGGAATCGTTAAACTGAAGGAGAGTATGGTAAGCCTTGGAGACGGGTATTCCGAGCTTGTGCTGGTGAAAGACCCGAAAGATGTGGGAGGAATCGGCGAAATCCTTTCCGCTGTGATTTCAGGTCGGTTTGAAGGAGATAAACTGATCATTCTGCATACCAAAAAAGCAAAGTTCACTTTCGATCGCCCGGTTGCGTGGACACGTGACGGAGAAGACGGTGGCAAACACCAGGAGATTACCCTTGTCAATTATCACAGCCCCGTGCAGCTGATTTTTTGATGAAAATTAGGAATTGAAAAAGCTGTACGACATGAGTATAATACTGAAGTGTTCCTGAGAAAAACAGAAAGAGGTGCTTTATGAAGCGTCAGAGAATATCCGGCATTTATGCCGATGCAGCTGCTTTTGAAGGGCAGACAATCACAGTATGCGGTTGGGCAAGAACAATCCGCGATATCAAAAACTTTGGTTTTATTGAACTCAACGACGGAAGCTGCTTTAAATCGCTTCAGGTTGTTTTTGAGCGTGATATGCTGGCCAATTACGATGAAATCGCGAAACAAAATGTAGGAGCAGCTTTCATCTGCCGGGGCAGAATTGTTCTCACACCGGATGCACCCCAGCCTTTTGAAATGAAGGCGGAAGAAATTTCGGTGGAAGGAATTTCCACGCCCGATTATCCGCTGCAGAAAAAACGGCACAGTGTTGAATTTCTGAGGACTATTCAGCATCTCCGGCCGAGAACAAATCTGTTTTCTGCCACGTTCCGAGTTCGTGCGGCAGCAGCCCAGGCGATTCATGAATTTTTCCGTGACAGAGGATTTGTCTACGTCCACACACCGATTATCACGGGTTCTGACTGTGAAGGTGCTGGAGAGATGTTCCGTGTCACAACGCTGGATCTCAACAACCTCCCTCTGAAAGAGGACGGTACAGTAGATGACAGCAAGGACTTCTTCGGGAAAGAAACAAACCTGACGGTTTCAGGGCAGCTAAACTGTGAAAATTTTGCCATGGCCTTCGGGGATGTCTATACCTTCGGGCCGACGTTCCGCGCAGAGGTCTCCTATACGCAGCGTCATGCGGCAGAATTCTGGATGATTGAACCGGAAATCGCTTTTGCGGATCTTGAGGATGATATGGAACTTGCGGAAGCAATGGTAAAATATATCATTGAGTACGTGTTCCGGCATTGTCCGCAGGAAATGGAGTTCTTCAATAAATTTGTTGACAAAGGGTTGATAGACCGACTGAGAAATGTTGCTGATAATGAGTTTGGACGAATCACCTATACCGAAGCGGTTGAAATTCTTCAAAAGAGTGGGAAAGAGTTTGAATATCCGGTCGAGTGGGGCATTGACCTGCAGACGGAGCATGAACGTTATCTGACGGAAGAAGTCTTCAAAAAACCGATTTTTGTTACGGATTATCCGAAAGAAATCAAGGCATTCTATATGCGCCTGAATGATGACGGGAAAACGGTTGCTGCGGCAGACTGCCTGGTACCGGGGATCGGAGAAATCATCGGAGGCAGCCAGCGTGAGGAGCGGCTGGAAGTGTTGACGGCGAGGATGAAAGAACTCGGACTCAAGGAAGAGGACTACTGGTGGTATCTCGACCTGCGGCGCTACGGGTCCTGCCGTCATGCAGGGTTCGGGCTCGGGTTTGAAAGAATGGTCATGTATCTTACGGGGGTAAGCAACATCAGAGATGTGGAGCTTCATCCGCGTACTACCGGAAACGCCGATTTCTAAGTCAGTCGGAAAGAATGAAGAAAGATATCACAGCGGTTCTGGCCTTTACAGGCGGGATCCTTGTGCTTCTGCTTTGCTCTGTGTTCAATTTTTCTTATATTTTTTCTTCCCGGGCAACTCCTCAGGGTTTGCTGGCGGAAGGCGGTCTCAGTGCTCCAGGTGGCATTTTTCAGGGCATAGGGCTGAAAAATGCTCCGCCGCCGGAGAGCGTTGTGGTGGAGTATATGACCGGGATTGACACCGGAGCTAACGGGGAGCGTTTTACACTTTCGACGGACGGATCCCGCCTTTTCCTGGACTGTGAACCGTCTACACCGGAGGGAAGGCTTTTATTCAGCCTTCTGCAGAAAACCTGGTCTTTCCAGATCAGCAAAGCGGAAGTGGATGAATTAAAAGCTGTTGTAACTGTCTTTATAACCTGCCCGGATACTGAGCTGTTTGCCCAGCCGCTAAGGCAGGCGGTAACAGCTGAGCTGGCACAAAAGGTTGCTTCTGCAGCCCGCAGTGAGGATATTTATGACGAAAACGGAAACTTCCGGAAAGAAGTAACCGATGATGCGTTCTGGAGTGCACTCGGTTCCGTCAGTGGGGATGCAAAGCAAAAATACGGGGTGACGGTAAGCGCAACACTGAATCTCGAATTCTATGAGCGACAGTGGCATATCATGAATCCTGCACAACTGAACAATACGCTGGATATGCGGGTGCAGGCCTTGCATTCCGCTGCGGTTGACGGGCAGGAATATATAGCAAAAGAATACAGCATAGAAGAGACCGCCGTAATGGGTCCTCTTCCGGATCAGACGAGGTTCGGCTTAACATATGACCCTGCGGAGGTCTCTGCTATTCTGAATACGTTTACTGCCCGGAAGCTGATCGGAGGTCAGAAGCTGTGCTGGTCTCCGGATGTGCCGTATGTACATGCCTCCCCGATCCGTTACTATCTGGATGACAGCCTTCTCATGATAGAATGGCAGGAAGAAGAAGCCGGGATGGTGGGAACTTTTTCGGAAGTATTTGTATCGGACGGATCACAGTTCCGGCGCAAGATAGCCGGGGACGACTATGAGTATCAGCACTTTTATTATGCTACGCAGCTGGCACAGCAGTGCAATGCAGTTCTTGCGGTAGGGGGAGATCTTTTTCATCACGGCAGAAACTGCGGCATTGTGGTTTATAATCGGACAATTTACCGGTTTGACCCGGTTACCTGCGACGTCTGTTATATTGATGCGGATGGGGACATGCATTTTTCCTACCGCAATCAGTTTTCAACGATTGAAGAGGCACAGCGGTTTGTGGAAGAGCATAACATTCTGTTTTCTCTGAGCTTCGGGCCGGTTATGATTGACAATGGTGTAGATGTGACCCCGGACAATTACCAGTGGGGAGAGATCTGGGATACCTATGCCCGCGCCGCGATCGGTATGCTCGGAGAGCACCACTACCTCACCATGAACCTGAACTGCGGGACAGGCCATCTCTATCACTACGCAAACCTCCGGCAGGCAGCGGATGCAATGGTGAAACGTGGGTGCATCAAAGCCTATACGCTTGACGGCGGGCAGACCTGCTGCACGGTGGTAAACGGAGAGCTCGTCAGCCCCGTACAATTCGGAAACGAGCGGTATACCAGTGACATTATTTATTTTGCAACGGCAGTTCCAGGCAACGTCCCTGCTGAGTAGCGGTTGTGAAATACAATAAAAAACATACCGTCGGTATCAATTTACAGGATACCGACGGTATGCTTTTTGGTTAAACTGGAAGGATTTTTATTGAAATTATACTTTGAAGTTTACGGAGGTGGATCCTTCGTCTTCCTGGACGAACTCATAGTCCTTTCCGGGCAGGAGCGCGTTGAGCAGGATTCCGATAATAGAGGCTACAGCAAGGCCGGAGAAGCTCACTGGGCCGAGATGGATTGCGCCGGAGGAGGAGTAATTGATTCCAATTGCCAGCACAAGGATCAGGGCAGCAATGATAACGTTGCGGGAATTTGTAAAATCTACTTTATTTTCCACGACGTTTCTTACGCCGACTGCAGAGATCATACCGTAGAGGATCAGGGATACACCGCCGATGGTTGCGGTAGGCATGGCAGAGACCAGTGCAGCAAACTTCGGGCAGAAGGAGACGAGGATGGCAAAACATGCAGCGATGCGGATCACGCGGGGATCGTAGACCTTTGTCAGAGCGAGGACGCCCGTGTTTTCACCGTAGGTGGTGTTTGCCGGTGCACCGAAGAGAGAAGCGAGCGTTGTTGCAAGGCCGTCACCAAGCAGTGTGCGGTTAAAGCCGGGATCCTGCATGTAATTGCGTTCACAGGTGGAGGAGATGGCACAGATATCGCCGATATGCTCAACCATAGTTGCAAGAGAGAGCGGAACAATAGTAAGAACGGCTGTCCAGAGCAGATTCGTATCAAGATTCCCGTTGAAAAGACTGAAGACGGTGCGGTTCCAGTAGATGGGAAGGCCGAACCATTTTGCCTGGCTGACAGCGGAAGCCACGTTGGCACGGGCTGCGGGATCGATAATCACGGCAAGAAGATAGGACACCAGAACACCGAGAAGGATCGGCACAATCTTGGCCATTCCTTTGCCCCACATATTGAAGCCGATTACTACTGCGATGGCAACCACGGCGATAAACCAGTTGGATTCACAGTTTGCAATGGCGGAAGAGGAAAGGGTAAGGCCGATTGCGATGATGATCGGACCGGTAACAATGGGCGGGAAAAAGCGCATGACTTTTTTTACACCGAAGGATTTGAACAGGGCAGCCAGAATAACGTACATCAATCCTGCAATGGCAACACCGAAGCAAGCATACGGCAGAAGTGCAGGGTCACCGTTTGGTGCAATGGCGGCGTACCCGCCGATGAAAGCGAAAGAGCTGCCCAGAAAAGCCGGAACCTTGCGGCCAGTTATAAAATGGAACAGCAGTGTGCCGAGACCTGCGAACAGCAGCGTCGTTGCAACGTCAAGGCCGGTCAGTGCCGGGACAAGAACGGTTGCGCCGAACATGGCAAACATGTGCTGAATGCCGAGAATCAGCATTTTCGGTGTTCCGAGGGAACGTGCGTCATAGATTACGTCGTTTACTTTCTGAGATTTTCCCATAGTTTAAAAACCCCTTATATAAATAATATTTTGGAAAACGGATGAATTGCCGTTCGGCGGTTTTGAGAACCGCAGCGGCGTCACTGGTCGCAGGACAGATCCATCAGAAAAACGCCGGTTTCCCCGTCATATTCCGGAAGGCGTACTTCTATCAGTTCTGTGCGGGATGTAGGAAGATTTTTACCCACGTAATCGGCACGGATCGGTAGTTCACGATGCCCCCTGTCGATCAGAACCGCAAGCTGAATAGTCCGCGGTCGGCCGCAGCGAATCACGGCTTCAATGGCTGCCCTTGCTGTTCGTCCGGTAAAAATTACATCGTCTACAAGAACAATATCTTTATCATTGACGTCAAAAGGGAGCTGGGAGGAACGGACAAGCGGATTTTCGGAAAGAGACGTCAGGTCATCCCGGTAAAAACCGATGTCAATGCAGCCGCAGGGAACAGTAACATCTTCGATAAGAGCAATGTTGGCCTGGATGATTTTTGCTATCGGGTCTCCCCTGCGCAGAATCCCGACAAGACGAATATTCTCAACACCTTTGTTTTTTTCAGCCATTTCATGAGAGATGCGCATCAGGGCGCGCTTCATGGCCTGTTCATCCATAATCTGTGCTTTCAGCTTCATTCTGCTCTCCCGGCAATAAAAAATGCCTTGCCCCAATCCGGCAAGACACGCAAACAGCACAGCGCTTGAACAAGCGCCTCATCTATATAAGCGATTTTGCCGGCATCTCTGTACCGCGCTTAAAAATCTGTTGTAACCGTGAGGCATAATAACCCCAAAAAGAACATTTTGCAAGGGGAAAAATCACTTTTTTTAAAATTCAGGAAAAACACAAACAGGCGGCTGAAAAACCGCCTGTTTGTGTACAAAAAACAGTGAGAATGACGGAAAGCGTTTCCTTAGTCGTAATACTCAGGTTCCGGGGCGCAGGAATTATAAAGCAGCCTGCAGAGAATAACATCGACAAGCAGGGACCCTACCATGCTGAGATAACCGGAGAGTACAGCCCCGTAGCGCTGGATGCTGTATTCTCCGAAATAGCCGAACCCGGCAATAGACGCAAGGAACAGCAAAAGCGCCGGAATATGCTTCCAGTTGAAGCCGTTGGTGGAAATCGAGCAGACAAAATAGTAGAAAAAGACGTACAGCAGAAATACCAGAGCTACAACCTGCGCAATGCTGATGAAGGCGGAATAGGCATTGAGCTTGTTCAGAAAAGTGAAGTGCATCAAAGGCTTATCCGTTCGCAGAGAGTCCGTCACAATTTCTATGGCCGCATAGGAGAGCAGAAACATCTTCCATACGTTGCCGGTGCTGCGGCATGGATAGTACATCTTTGCCGTCCTGTGTTGATAGAAGAAATAAAGCAGTGCAAAGAAGGCAACCAGCATCAGCAGAAATTCCAGGAAAAAGATTGCCGGCCGGTAGGAAACATTCCCCGCAGAATCCGTCACCGTGACACAGAAGGGCAGGCGCTGCAGAAATTTGATCGTGGTGACAGGGCGCTTGCCGATAAAACTGCCGTTAAACAGTGCACTGAGCCGGATGAAAGCAATCAGTAAACAGGTTCCGGGAGCTGCAAAATCAAGCAGACGACCGGAAGAAGTAACATACCCGAGCTTGCAGACAATCCAGGCGGCCAGGCAGATTCCGAGAACAACGCCAGGCAGGCAATAACTGCCGATAGTAAAACGCGTAAAGGCCGGAATGATGCTGCTGAAGGTTCCTGCCCCGAAGGAGGCGGCGTACTGCTCCATATTGAAATACCAGTGGATCAGCCTGCTCAGGACAAAAGAAAACAGAATCGCGAGCGGGAAGAAGCAGCCGAGTGCAGCCGAGCGGGGATTTTTCGGCTTCCAGAGAGCAAGCGTCATCGTAATGAAGGCAAGTGCTCCGCAGAAAACCAGAACGGAGGACCAGTAAATGACCAGATCGTTGAAATAGATTGCAACCGTATTGCTGTTCATTGTGTGACCTCCTCCCCGTTTATGGCTGATGCAAAGTATATCATATCACTGACCTGACGGGAGCTTGTTCCGTTTACATGGTCAACATGATTGTAGGCCTCATTTCCCTGGAAGACGATTTCGCCGGTCTGCCCGCCGTCCAGGTTGTAGGCGCTGATAACGCCCTTTTCATAGAAATGCTGGGCAAATTCCTTGACATGCCAGCGGGCCTGCTTTTCATCTGAGTGGTTGAGGGACATGTACAGATAGTGCAGTTTGTCGACCTGCCCGATGCCTGCACGGGAATATCCTGTGTTGACTTCTCCGATGGGGTACCATTCTTCTTCAAAGTCGCGGCTGGCGTTCAGCATGCCGTTTTCCACGAGGATCGGGCCGAAGGCAACGGAGAAAATGATGTCGTTATCGGTGATAAACTGCTGTATGGCTTCCGGGGTTGTCTCTTCATACTGGTGGAAGAAGAGAAAGTCCCCGGAGGCGGTGACAAACAGAGTATCCACGCAGTTATATTTTTTCAGATCCTGGCCGTAACGGTTCAGATAAAGACTTTCGTTAAAGCGGTACAGCTGCCTGTTGTAGGCGACAATGCCCATATCGCGGAAACGGTAATAGTCGGCGTTCACAGATACGACGGCATTGGTTGCTTTGTGCATGGAGGTTGTGTATTCCAGCACATCGGAACCGAACATATCACCGGCCAGTTTTCTGCGGATCTGAGACCCGTCCTGTATCTTTACTTCACAGAAAGTGCAGGTGTTTCCGTCGATAATTTCTTTCCAGCAGATCACAAGCAGGGTGTCGTCGAGATAATACTGGATGTCCTGGTAATAAGACCCGGTATTGAATTCCACATTAGGGTCGAAAACGATCCGTTCCTCTGGCCTGAGAAGTCCGCTGTCCCTTGCCTGCTGAACAATTGCCATGATTTCTGAGGCATTCGCGGTGTTGACCTTTCCAAACCCGGAGAGCAGCGGCTCCGGAGCAACGGTTGTCTCTTCAGGAATCCGGTAATAGGTTTTCTTTGTTGCCTCTTCCAGCGCCTGCTGCGCGGCGATCTCTTCTGCATGGGCACTTGCAAGAAGCGCAGCTTCATATGCTTTTTCCGATGCAAACCGGTTGACGCTTGCTGCAATATCCGTTGTCTTCAGGGGCGGTTTTGTTGCAGCAGCGGAACCGGAAGCGGGTGCAACCCGGCACAGGACAAACAGCAGCAGAACAGCCGTGAGGATAAACCCGACAAAACGGATCAGCCATCGGGGCATGAGATCTGCAAAAGTATCACGCTGCGATTTTGCCAGACGCTTTGCTGCTTTTTCCGCCCGCTTTTCTTCGCGGAGAGCTTCTTTTTTCTCTCTCCGGGCTTCTTTTTCGGCGCGTTTGACTTCTTTTTCCTCAAGTCGCTTCTCAGCGGATTTTCCCGATGGTTTTCTGGCTTCTTTGGGAGCGGCAGTGGGCTTGTCCTTTTCCGTCCCGGAAAGGCGGAAACGCTTTTCCTCTTCTTCCTGTGTGGGCTGGCGTTTATATTTATCTGCAAAGTGTGTGATTTTTTCCTCCTGCCCGTCGGTGGGAACGGTTGGAAAAATTGCGGTATCCTCCGCAGAAAGGTCCGACTGCTCCGGAACAGGAGCAGGTAGCTCAGTTTCTGCCTGCAGCGGTGCGGGCGCTGCGGAGGGAGCGTCAGCCGGTGCCGCAGGCTCCCCCGTGAATTGGGTCAGAATATCATCTATGGAAAGATCAAAATCTTCGCTGTGCATGATTGCCTCCGTGTCCTATGCTCTGCCGCCCTGCAGGGCGGTGAGCAGATCGTTATCAAGCACCATCAGCCATTTCCCGTCGGTATAGGAGATCGTAACGTCGTAAAAATCGCTGGTGCAGCAGCTGTCCGGATTGGCGAGAACCTGCTGCAAGGCAGAGGAATAATCCAGTTCCGTCAAGGCAAGGGCTGCTTCATCGAGTGCCTGCAGATCAAGATAGCGCAGAAGAACCTTCTGGCTGGCTTTTGTACCTAACAGCACGAGATTGCCGGAAAGAGAATAGTCATAGCTCCTCTTCAGCGCGGAGAGCATAATCTGCCCTTCCTCGGTGTCAGGTGTTCGTTCCAGGCCGAGAGAAGAATAATTTTCCAGATAACTGCAGGCGGTGTCGTATTCGCCGGCTTTGAGGGCATTAAAAAAGCCTGTGACGGCGCTTTGTGGATTGCCGGACGGGCGGGAAAACAGAATGCCCCTGTTTTGCCCAATAAAACACAGCACCAGGGCAGCAAGCACAATCAGAATGGTGAGAGCAGCCCAGAATGCATTGGTTTTTCTATCCATGCGTATGATGCTCCTTTAAATGGGGATAACTTCGGATTTATACAGTATAGCACAATTCGGTGCGGACGTCGATAGATTTTTCCGACAAACAGCCGGCTCTGCTCCTGTCAGAGGATTCAGAGCCGGCTGTTTATGGTGCTTCTGAGACGTCTTTTGCTTCCGTCATCGTTCCTCTCGGAAGTAGGCCAGTCCGAGGGATGCCGGGGGCTGGTTTTCGCGCCGGTTGCGCATGCTTGTGAGAATCAGCACAACAACGGTCATGACATAAGGAATCATTTTATACAGTTCCTTGAGTTCCATGTGCTCCATGGTCGTGGGGAGATAGAGATACAGAATATACAGCCCGCCGAACAGGAAGGAAGACCAGATTCCCGTGCCCGGGCGCCAGATGGCAAAAATAACGAGCGCAATAGCCAGCCAGCCTCTGTCACCGAAAGCATCATTGCTCCACACGCCGCAGGCGTAGTCCATTACATAATAGAGGCCGCCGAGGCCGGCGATCATGCAGCCGATACAGGTAGCGGCATATTTATAGCGCGTGATGTTGATGCCTGCTGCATCAGCCGTAGCAGGACTCTCACCGACAGCACGCAGCTGAAGCCCTGTCCTCGTCTTTTTCAACACGTAGGAGGAGATCAGTGCCAGAAGCACGGCGACGTAGGCCAGAAAGCTGTAGGAGAGAAACATGTTTCCAAACCAGCCGAGCGAAGAGGCAAACGGCAGGGAGGTTTTATAAACCAGGCTGGTACGAGACAGAACGACGGATGTCATGGAAGAATTAGACAGTTTGATCAGGGATCCGCCGAAGAAGTTGCCGAACCCTACACCGAAGGTTGTCATGGCAAGGCCGGTTACATTCTGGTTGGAACGCAGCGTAACCGTCAGGAAGCAGTAGAGGAGCCCCATCAGAAGGGAGCCGAGGAGGCAGCACAGAAGCGGAATCAGCAGCGCGAGCACATTGCTGAACTGTCCGGAAGCCGCAGCGGCTTGCTCGTAGAAGAAAGCTCCGATAACACCGCAGATTCCGCCGACGTACATCACGCCGGGAATCCCGAGATTCAGGTTTCCGGACTTTTCCGTCAGAATTTCACCCGTACAGCCGAAAATCAGGGGAATCCCCTGCACAATGGCGCGCGGGATAAAAGTTGAAAGGAAGCTGAACATACGATTTAACCCTCCTTTTTCTTGGCACTGCTGCGAAAGCTGACCTGATAACGGATGAAGAATTCACAGCCGATGATAAAGAAGATGATGATGCCGGTCAGAATATCGGAAAAGGAAGTGTTCAGGCTGAAAGCGGTGGCAATTTCGCTGGCACCGCGGTTCAGAAAAACAAGCAGGAAGCTTGTCAGAATCATCGTAAAAGGGTTGAAGTGCGACATCCAGCTGACCATGACAGCCGTGAATCCGCGCCCGCCGGCCAGTGTTGTCGTCAGGGTATGGTTGATCCCAGCGACCAGAATCAATCCGACCAGCCCGCAAAGCCCGCCGGAGAGGAGCAGCGTGCGCATCATCACACGCTCCACCTTGATGCCGATGTATCGCGCCGTCCGTTCGCTTTCGCCGACCACGGCGATTTCATATCCGTGCTTGGTATAGTGGAGATAGATGTAGGTTGCTATTGTCATCACCAGTGCGACGATAATCGGCAGGAGGTATTTGTTGCCGATCTGGATCCAGCCGAATTCGGATGCGTTGTTGATCACGCCGATAGTGCCGGATCCCTTCGGATTCTCCCAGACGATGGCAAAACAGGCAACCAGCTGTGTGGCAATATAGTTCATCATCAGAGTAAACAGCGTGTCATTCGTGTTCCACTTTGCTTTGAAGTAGGCTGGGATTGCTGCCCACAGTGCACCGCATACGATGCTGGAGACCGTCATCACAACAATCAGCACCCATTCCGGCACTTTATCCGTCAGCAGAATCATACAGGCTGCAGCAGCCCAGCAGCCCATGAGGATCTGCCCTTCCCCGCCGACATTCCAGAAACGCATCCGGAAGGCAGGTGTGACCGCAAGGGCAATCAGCAGCAATACTGAAGTGTTCTGCATAGTGACCCAGGTTTTCCGCTTGGAACCGAAAGCGCCTTTCATAACGGCACCGAATACATCGATCGGGTTGAGCTTTGTGAGCGTCACCGTTACGATGCTGCAGAGGACAAGTGCAAGCAGAATGGCAAGGAGGCGGATCCCCCAAACCTTAAACCAGGGCAGGTCGTCGCGCTTAACGATATGAAAAAGAGGCTCTTTGTTTTTCATGCGTTCGTCTCACCTCCGAGCGATGTCATCATCCTGCCGATTTCGCGTTTGTCAGCTCCGCGGCCTTCCACGATTCCGCTGACCTTTCCGCCGCACAGCACTAAGATCCTGTCGCAGAGTTCCAGCAGTACGTCCAGATCTTCTCCGACGTACAGCACGGCCACACCGGCTTTTTTCTGCTTATTCAGCAGATCATAAATCACATAGGAGGAGTTCACATCGAGGCCGCGGACAGCGTAAGCTGTCAGCAGGATGGAGGGAGCTGCTGCAATTTCACGGCCGACGAGCACCTTTTGCACGTTGCCGCCGGAGAGCCGGCGTACCGGGGTGGATATGCTGGGCGTCACGACCTCCAGGTCGTGCACCACATGTTCCGCCAGATCGTGGGGGGATTTGCGGTCGGTGAGGAAAGAGTGGCCGCGGCGGAAGGAACGGAGCATCATGTTGTCTGCCAGGTCCATGTTGCCGACGAGGCCCATGCCGAGCCGGTCTTCCGGAACGAAAGAAAGGGCAACGCCTTTCCGCCGGATTTCCAGCGGATCTTTGCCAAGCAGCTCATCCCGGCTTCCGTCATCTTCAATATAGCTGATGGAACCGGATTCTGCCGGCTGCAGGCCGGCGATCGCTTCAAGGAGCTCCTTCTGGCCGCAGCCGGAGATTCCCGCAATCCCGAGGATCTCACCGCTGTTCAGCGTAAAGGAAACGCCGTCCAGCTTTCTGACGCCGTCCTGCGTCCGGATGGAGAGATTGCTGACCTCCAGCCTCGGGGCAGGGTTTACCGGATCCGGGCGTTCAATATTCAGCTTTACGGCATGGCCGACCATCATGTTGGTCATTTCTTCCGCATTGGTGTTCTTTGTCAGTACATCGCCGACAAACTGCCCCTTGCGCAGAATAGCAACACGATCGGAAATATCCTCCACCTCGTGCAGTTTGTGCGTAATAATGACAATCGCCTTTCCGTCGGAGCGCATATTGCGCAGCACGGCAAAGAGCTTGTCCGTTTCCTGCGGGGTGAGCACGGCAGTGGGCTCGTCGAGAATCAGAATTTCGGCGTTGCGGTACAGCACCTTGACGATTTCCACCGTCTGCTTCTGAGAGACAGACATATCGTAGATCTTCTGGTTCGGGTTCACATCAAAGCCGTAGCGCTTGCAAATCGCGCGGATTTTTTCCGAGGCCGCCTTCATATCAAACGGCTCATCCAGACCGAGCACGATATTTTCCGCAGCCGTGAGCACGTCGACCAGCTTAAAATGCTGGTGCACCATACCGATCCCGAGAGCAAGCGCATCCTTCGGAGAGCGGATAACAACTTCCTTCCCGTCCACTTCAATGGTTCCCTCATCCGGAAAGTAGATGCCGGAAAGCATGTTCATCAGTGTCGTTTTTCCGCTTCCGTTTTCTCCGAGAATGGAAAGAATCTCTCCGCGGTAGATATCGAGCCATACCTTGTCATTGGCCAGTACCTTGGAGCCGAAACGCTTGGTGATATTTCTCATTTTTACAATAGGGACGTTCGTGTCCAATTCAATTCCTCCCTCCGCATTTGCGCAGGAGTATCTCTCCTGCCCGGGATTTGCCTGAGATGAAAAGAAAAGCTCCGGAGATAAAGCCGGAGCTTTTTTAAGAAATCGAATGATTAAGATCGGGTAGATTAAAATACAGTGTTCAGGAGGCTGATGCCGTCAATCTGGAGATCGAAGTAAGGAGCAGACTGCTTGGAGGATTCTGCAAAGTAGCCGTCCACAACGTTCTCATTATTCTCAGCGGTGAGAGTCTCGCCGTTCACGGTGAAGGTGGAGCAGTCAAACACATGGAGCTCACCGGAGAGGAGCTTTGCTTTGACTTCTTCCAGAGCTTCCTCGGTGCCTGCAGCAGCCGCAGCTCCGATATTGCCGACCTGGACGGAATCAGTTGCAAAGGTGCCGACCCAGTCGGTCTCAATTGCAGTGCCGTCGGTGACGCACTGAATGGCATACTCAACATAGGGAGCCCAGTTGATACGGGAGTAGATCACGTAGGTGTTGGGGCAGGCATCGCCGGTCGGTACATTGTAGGTGACGTCGGGAACACCGGCAGTCTCGCAGGCAGTCGGAGCACCCATGGAGTCAGCGTGCTGAGAGAGAAGAGCAGCGCCGTCAGCGATCAGGGTGTTTGCGCCTTCCTTTTCGGCGGTCTCATCATACCAGGAACCGGTGAAGGTGACCTTCATGGCAACATTGGGAACTACAGAGCGAACACCGAGGAACCAGGAAGTGTAACCGGAGACGACTTCTGCATAGGTGTAAGCACCGACATAACCGAGCTTCACATTGCCGTCTTCATCGTAGTTTGCATCGGTGAGAACGCCGTTGTTGATCATTTCCTGGAGCTTGAGGCCGGCAGCAACACCGGCGAGGTAACGGCCTTCGTAGATAGAAGCAAATGCATCGTGGAAGTTATCGAGATTTACAAGCTGAGCCTGATAGCCGGTAGCATGCAGGAACTGCACATCGGGGTATTCCTTTGCTGCGCGGATCATGTAGTCCTCATGGCCGAAGCTGTCGGCAAAAACGATGTCGCAGCCATCATCGGCGAGGTCGCAGGCAACTTCGTAGCAGTCTTCGCCTTCGGAAACGCCGGTCTTTACAACGAGCTCAGCGCCCATTTTTGCGCAGGCTTCCGTTGTGGCAACGATGAAGTTGTTATCATAGGTGGAATTTTCGTCATGCAGTGTGATGAGGCCGACCTTGATGGTATCAGCGGATGCATTAAAAGCACCGAACGCAACGACCATAACCACAACCAGGAGCAGAGAGACGATCTTTTTCATGTTTTAAGAAATCCCTTTCTTTAAATTTGGAATGCCGCATCGATCCTGCAAAAGATATTATTCTCATCACTCAGACCGACGCGGCAAATCCGCACCCAATCGATAGTCCGGTATTTACGGCACCGGGTAGAGACACAAAACCATATCATTTGCTTATATCGAAAGCGATATTCAATTCAGGATACCATAATAAACGAAAGTACAGGATTTGTCAAACCAAAAGTTCAGCAGTTTATATAAAATGCCAGTGTATTTTTTGTGCAAGTTGCTGAAAAATGGAATTATTTTTCAAACTCAAGTCCATTATCTGACATCGTTGTGATCTTTGCCAGAGATTCAATCCGCATCCCTTCTGCCCGCAGGAGATTTCCTCCCCCCTGGAAGACCTTTTCAATCGCAATCCCTGCTCCGGCAATTTTTGCTCCTGCCTGTTCGCAAATGGCTTTCAGGCCGATAAGAGCTGCTCCTGTAGCTAAGAAATCATCTACAATCAGTACACAATCGTCAGGGCCGAGGTATTCTTTCGACACCATGATCGTGTTGCTCCCGCCATGTGTGAAAGACTCCACTTCCGCACACCACACGGTATCGGCCATGTTCCTGGTTTTGCTCTTTTTTGCAAATACCAGCGGGCAGGAGAAAACATACCCTGCCATAGCCGCAATAGCAATGCCGGAAGACTCCACTGTTAGGATTTTGTTAACGCCTGCTCCATCATACAGCCGCTTCAGCTCCACTGCCATGTTGTAGAGAAGCTGCGGGTCAATCTGATGGTTGAGAAAACTGTCCACTTTCAATATTCCGCCGGGTTTTACCTTCCCGTCCTGTAATATTTTATCTTCCAATTCTTTCATATTTACATTTAATCCTTTCTTTACTGCCATTATGCAGATACGACTTAAAACACTCGTCTTAATTCAATTTTCGCGAAAGAAACATCCGGGAACGTTTATACACAACATATTAGCGCGGCGGTATCTGTTGCTGCGAAATGTTTTGTTTCCCGCCGCGCAATGTTCTCCGCACTTCTCTCGAAGTGTCTTCAAAACCTCCGCTTTTGCATCCTTTAGCGCGGCGGTATCTGCTGCTTTGAAGTGTTATGTCTCCCGCCGCGCAATGTTCTCCGCACTTCTCTCGAAGTGACACCAAAACTCCCCGTAAAACCGAAAAAAGCCCGTCACCAATACAGGACAGGCTTGTTTCGGGTCATGTTCAATTACAGCGCGCGGGTAACCTTGCCGCTGCGGAGGCAGCGGGTGCAGACGTAGACGTGCTGGGGGGCACCGTCAACAATCGCCTTTACGCGCTTCACATTGGGCTTCCATGTGCGGTTGGAACGTCTGTGGGAGTGGCTGACCTTAATCCCGAAGGTAACGCCCTTATCGCAGAACTGGCACTTTGCCATGCTGAAGCACCTCCTTGGATGGTTTTTGCTGAAAACACAGCTTTGATATAATAGCAGAACGTTATGTCAATTGCAAGCAAAATTTTTTCTTTTTTGAAAAAAATTTGCATCTATTTGGAAAATTCACGGAAAGTCGTTGAAAGATGACGGAAAAGAAGATATGATAGACAAAAAACCTGACACTTTTTACCATCCGGAGGAACCAGCCATGGGCAAATATACCGTCAGCCTGAAAAAAATTGTCGAAGAGATGAAGCTCAGCCCGCTTAATCTCTCTTCAAATTATGATTCTGCTGTCATTACCACGGCAGATATCAACCGCCCTGCCATGCAGCTCACAGGGTTCTACGATTACTTTGATCCTGCCCGCGTCCAGATCATCGGCCGTGTAGAGACGACGTATCTGGAAATGCTTACCCTCGAGCAGCGCGAGAAAGCCTTTGAAGAATTCATGGAAAAAGAGATTGCCGCTCTTGTCATCTGCCATGAGTGTGCTCCTTTTGAGGAGTGCCTGGAAGCCGCTAAAAAGTACGACCGCAATGTTTTCTACACCGAGCAGGACACCTCCGAGTTTTCTGCCCGCCTGATTGATAAGCTCCACCGTTATCTTGCACCGCGGATTACCCGGCACGGCGTTTTGGTAGAGGTCTACGGTGAGGGCGTGCTCATCACGGGTGAGAGCGGCATGGGTAAGAGTGAAACTGCGCTGGAGCTTGTCAAACGCGGCCACCGCCTGATTGCCGACGACGCAGTTGAAATCAAAATCATAGGGCGGGATTCTCTGGTCGGCACCGCGCCGGAAATGATTCGCTACTATATGGAGCTGCGCGGCATCGGCGTGATCAACGTGCGCCATATTTACGGCGTAGGCGCTGTCAAGCCGGAATCTTCGATTGACCTGGTTGTCCATCTCGAGCCCTGGGACGACAAAAAGGCCTATGACCGCCTCGGCATCATCAACGAGACCGAGAATATCCTCGGGGTGGAGCTGCCTAAAGTTACTATCCCCGTCATGCCCGGCCGAAATCTTGCCGTCATCATGGAGTTGGCCGCCATGAACAACCGCCAGAAGAATATGGGCTACAACGCGGCCGAAACACTCGTCGGCGCCCACGATGCTGCCATCGACGCCCTGTTATAACTTCTTTATGAAGCTTTCTCCATGCGAGGAAGGGGGACTGTCGCTTGCGATAGGGGATGAGGTCACAATGAATCTGGATAAGTTAATTATCGAAATAAAACAAACATACCCCACCATCACTCTTCTCGAAAACGAGCCGATGAAAAATCATTGCTCGTTCCGTTCCGGCGGGCCGGTGCGCGTGCTTGCTCTGCCGCCGGATGAGGCAGCGCTTGTCAGTCTCTGCACTTTTTTGCAGCAGCACGGCATCACGCCTTATCTGCTCGGCAACGGCACCAACGTTGTCTTCCCGGATGACGGCGCGGAAAACCTTTTTGTGCTCTCCACCGGGGCTATGCAGGAAGTCAGTATTCTGCCGGGCGGAGATCTCTGGGCTTCCGCGGGCCTTCCGCTTTCACGTCTTGCCGCCGTTGCGCTGGAGCATTCTCTCACCGGGCTGGAGTTTGCCTCCGGGATCCCGGGATCTGTCGGGGGCGGCGTACTCATGAACGCCGGTGCCTACGGGGGAGAGCTGAAGGATGTGATCGTCTCTGTCCGTTACCTGGACCTTGCAGATGGAACCATCCATGAAATCCCGGCCTCTGCATGTGACTTCGGTTATCGCCGGAGCTGCTTCCAGAAAGGCGGCAGCATCATTCTCAGCGCTGTTTTCCGCCTCTCTCCCGGAAACAGGGAAAAGATTGCTGCCCGTATGAAGGACCTGAATCAGCGCCGGCGTGATAAGCAGCCGCTGGATCTCCCGTCCGCCGGCAGCGCTTTTCGGCGTCCGGAAGGCTATTTCGCCGCTGCGCTGATTGAAGAATGCGGCTTGAAAGGAACTTCCATTGGCGGAGCGCAGGTCTCTGAGAAGCACGCCGGCTTCATTGTCAACACCGGTAATGCCACCACGGAAGATCTCCGCCGCCTCCTTAACCTCGTCCGTGACGAAGTCTATAAGCAAAAGCATATCCTGCTTCAACCCGAAGTAATCCTTGTTTCCCCATAACCCCTCGCTTTACCTCTTCCCTTGCCCCAAGTATCCTGTCGCCTGAATTCCTTTCCCCTGAGGTAACATGCATGTCATTTTCTTCTACTGTAAAAGAAGAAATATGCCGCCAGAAGCTCGACCGCCGCTGCTGCGCCATTGCCGAAAGCTGCGGGGTGCTTCTCTATTGCCATACCTTTTCGCCGGATGTGATCCGCATCTCCACCTCCAATGCAGTGTTTGCTGCCCGTCTGCCGAAGCTGTTCCGGAAGGCTTTTGGATTTTCCTTTGATGTCCTCCCGCCGGAGGATGCTGTCGGCCGGCGCAGCCTGCTGATTACGGATAAAACCAAGATTTCAGCTGTTTTTGAAGCTTTTGGCGGGGATCGTGCCACAGCCGTCTCCCACCATGTCAACTTTGCCATTCTGGAGGAAAACTGCTGCCGGGTTGCCTTCCTGCGCGGGGCTTTTCTCGCCGGCGGCAGCGTGACGGATCCGGAACGCCGCTTCCATCTTGAGCTTGCAACGAGCCACCGCAGCGTCGCTCGGGAGACGGTTTCTCTCATGCAGGAACTTGGGTTTTCTCCCCGCCTGTCTGAGCGCAGCGGCAACGCCCTGCTCTATTTCAAGCAGAGTGACACCATTGCCGATTTTCTTACAACCGTCGGTGCTTCCGTCACTTCCATGAATGTTCTGACGGCTAAAGTGGAGAAAGAAATGCGCAACACCGTCACCCGCCAGATCAACTGTGACAGCGCAAATGCTGACAAAACCGTCTCCGCGGCGCAGGAGCAGCTTACGGCCATCCGCCAATATGCTTCCCGTTTCGGGCTGGATACCCTGCCGGAACCTCTCAAAGACGCAGCCCTTCTGCGCATTACCAACCCGGCAGCGAGTCTTGCTGACCTCGCCCGCCTCTCCGACCCGCCTGTCACGAAGAGCTGCCTCTCCCACCGCCTCCGAAAAATCGCGGAAATAGTCAAGGAGTCCTCATGAGCTTCGTCCATCTCCATGTTCATACCGAATACTCCCTGCTCGATGGCGCCTGCCGGATCGACAGGGTCGCTTTGCGCGCAAAGGAGCTGGGCATGCCTGCCCTCGCGGTGACGGATCACGGTGTCATGTACGGTGCGGTGGCTTTTTACAAAGCCTGTAAAGCGGCCGGCATCAAGCCGATTATCGGATGCGAAGTATATGTGGCGCCTCGCTCTCTGCACGAGAAGGAACAGGCACTGGACCGCAACTACTCCCACCTGATCCTCCTCTGCCGCAACGAGGAGGGCTACCACAATCTCTGCCGCCTCGTGAGCACTTCCTTCACCGAGGGCTTCTATGTCAAGCCCCGGATTGACTGGGATCTGCTCTCCCGCCATGCCGAAGGCCTCCTCTGCCTCTCCGGATGCGTGCGGGGCTATATTCCCCAGTGTATCCTGCAGGGGGACTATGAAGAAGCGAAGCGCAAGGCTCTCGCCCTGCGTGATCTTTTCGGTGCGGAGAACTTTTATCTTGAAATTCAGAACCACGGTATCCCGGAAGAGGAGCGGGCCTCCGCCGGCCTGATCCGCCTCCACAAGGAGACGGGCATTCCTCTCGCCCTCACCAACGATGCCCATTATATAAATAAGGAAGACGCGTATTATCAGGATGTCCTCATGGCCATCCAGACCGGCAAATCCGTCAATGACGAATCCCGCATGAAAATGGAGACGCAGGAGCTCTACCTCAAGAGCGAGGAGGAGATGCGTCTGCTCTTCCCCGGCCAGGAGGAGGCCCTTTCCAACACCCTTCTGATTGCAGATCGCTGTAATTTCGATTTCGAGTTCGGCCACTACCAGTTGCCCCGCTTCAAGCTCCCCGCCGGGGAGACGGACAGCTATGCCTATCTCTGCAAACTCTGCGAAGCCGGCTTTGCCGAGCGCTTCCCGGACCGCCCGGAAGTCCGTTCCCAGCTCACCTACGAGCTTGAAATGATCCAAAAAATGGGCTTTGTGGATTACTTTCTCATCGTGTCGGACTTTATCGGCTATGCCAAACGCAACGGCATCCCCGTGGGTCCCGGCCGTGGCAGCGCGGCAGGCAGTGTGGTATCCTACTGCCTGAATATCACGGATGTCGACCCTATCAAATACAGCCTCTTTTTCGAGCGCTTTCTCAACCCGGAGCGTGTCTCCATGCCGGATATCGATGTGGACTTCTGTGTCAATCGCCGCGGTGAGGTTATCGACTACGTCCACCGCCTTTACGGGGATGACCATGTAGCGCAGATTGTCACTTTTGGCACTATGGCGGCCCGCATGGCCATCCGCGATGTTGGTCGCGTGCTCGATGTCAGCTATGCGGACACGGATAAGGTCGCCAAGCAGATTCCGACCGCTCTGAACATGACCATCGACGAAGCCCTCACCCTTTCCCGCCCCCTGAAGGAGCTTTACGACGGCGATGAAACCGTCCGCCGCCTGATCGACGTCTCCCGCGCCCTCGAGGGTATGCCCCGCCATGCGTCCACACACGCCGCGGGGGTGGTCATCACCGAAAAGCCGGTCAGTGAGTATGTGCCGCTCTCCACCAACGACGGCGTCCCTGTCTGTCAATACCAGATGACCACGCTCGAAGAGCTCGGCCTCCTGAAGATGGACTTTCTCGGCCTCCGCAACCTCACTGTTCTGGAGGACGCTGCCCGCCTTGTGCGGAAAGAGGATCCTTCCTTCCGTGTAGAGGCCGTTCCGGAGGACGATCCTGCCACCTTTGAGATGCTTGCCCAGGGGAAGACCATGGGCGTCTTCCAGCTGGAAAGCGCGGGAATGACGGCTGTCTGCACGGGCATCCGTGCCCGCAGCATTGAAGATATTACAGCTATCATTGCCCTCTACCGCCCCGGCCCGATGGACTCTATTCCACGTTTTATCGAGTGCTCCCAGCACCCGGAAAAAATCACCTACAAGCACGAGCTGCTTCGCCCGATTCTCGAAGTCACTTACGGCTGCATCGTCTATCAGGAGCAGGTCATCCAGATCTTCCGGCAGCTCGCGGGCTTCTCCCTCGGCCAGGCGGATATGATCCGCCGCGCTATGAGCAAAAAGAAGCATGCTGTCATCGATGCCGAACGCGTCGCCTTTGTGCATGGCGATCCGTCGCGCGGTATCCCCGGGGCCGTGGCAAACGGGGTTCCGGAAAAAATTGCCGACAGCATTTATGATGAGATCCTCGATTTTGCGAGCTATGCATTTAACAAAGCCCATGCCGTGAGCTATGCCATCGTCTGCTACCGCACCGCCTATATGAAGCGGCATTACCCCCAGCAGTACATGGCCGCCCTGCTCACCTCCGTGCTCGACAGCAGTTCAAAAATCGCCGTCTACATTGCCGAGTGCCGCGATATGGGGATTGTTCTCTTACCGCCGGACGTCAATGAATCGGAGGCGGACTTCGCCGTTGCCGGAAGTAATATCCGCTTCGGTCTCGCCGCCATCAAAAGCGTGGGGCGCGGCGCGGTGGCAGAGCTGGTTTCCGAGCGTGAAAAGTTTGGACCCTACCGAGATTTTGAAGATTTTCTCCGCCGCATGTCCGGGCGCGAGCTCAACCGCCGTGCCGTGGAGAATATGATCCTCGCCGGCTGCTTTGACAGCATGGGCCATACCCGCCACGCCCTGATGGAGGCGGTCGGCCCCGCGCTCGAGAGCATTGCTCGTTCCAAAAGGGATAATTTTGAGGGCCAGATGGACCTCTTCTCCTTCTTGGGTGATGGGCCCTCTGCACCATCTGTTACCTCCGGCATCGTCATTTCCGCGGTGGAGGAATATCCTCGCCGGGAGCTCATGGCGAGGGAGAAGGATGTCACCGGCCTCTACCTCAGCGGCCATCCGATGGATGAATACCGCGATGTCATCCGGCGCTCCGGCGTTACACCAATCGGCCTACTGATGGAGGATTTTGCAAGCGACGAAGGTCCGCAGACCTACGCCGACGGGCAATTGCTCACCCTCGCCGGCATTGTGGATACAGTCAAAACAAAAACCACTAAAAGTAATTCTCTCATGAGCTATGTCCGCCTGGAGGACGATTCCGGCGGCATCGAGCTCATTGTCTTCCAGCGTGCGCTGGATCAGGGAGGCAGTTACCTGATTCCGAACCAGGGTATTATTGTAAAGGGACGGGTCTCCGTCCGGGACGAAAAGGAACCCCAGCTCATGGTGGACACCATCCGCCCGCTCACCGACCTTTCTTCTCTTAACCCCGCCGCAGCGGATGCTATTCCCTTGCGTCCGTCGTCTCCCCCGTCCTCTACCCCCTACTCCCTACCCCCCACCTCCTCACAAACCCTCTGGCTTAAACTCCCCTCTGAGCAGGATCCTCTTTTCGAACATATCCGCATCCTGCTCACGATGTTCCCTGGTCCGGAGCGTATGATCATCTACTGCGAAAAAGAAAAAAAGCGCATCGGCACACACTGTGTCCTGCACGAAGCGCTCTTCTCCGAACTACGCGAACTCTGCGGCGAAAAAAACGTCGTTCTGAAATAGAGGTATTCTTGATATGAGAACCCAAACACAAATCAACGAAATTGTCCGGCTCCTTCTTGCCGAATATCCGGAGGCCGACTGCACTTTGGACTATGCAAAGCCTCACGAGCTGCTTTTCTCCGTCCGCCTCGCTGCCCAGTGCACCGACGAGCGAGTCAATCAGGTCACCCCGGCACTATTTGCTCGCTTCCCAACGCTTGAAGCCTTTGCGGAAGCGGATGTAAGCGAAGTCGAGCAATACGTTCACTCTTGCGGATTCTTTCGCGCCAAAGCGCGGGACATTGTTGAGTGTTCCAAAGTCCTGCTGGAAAAATATAACGGCCAGGTGCCATCAACCATGGAAGAGCTGGTTTCTCTTCCGGGTGTCGGCCGTAAAACGGCTAACCTGATTCTCGGGGATGTCTTCCATGTTCCCGGCAGCACCGTGGTGGATACCCACTGCATTCGCATCTCCAACCGCCTCGGCCTTGTAGATAATCTGAAAGAACCGGAAAAAATTGAAAAAGAACTGCGGAAAGTCCTTCCTCCTGAATCCTCTTCCCAGTTCTGCCATTGCATTGTCCTCCACGGTCGCGCAGTCTGCGACGCCCGTAAACCCCTCTGTGAATCCTGCTGCGTAAAGCATTTATGCCAAACATATGAAATGCAAAATCCCTCTGAAAAGGAGTAAAAAATGAATCGAAACATGAAACTCAAAATAACTCTCCTGATTATCGTCTTCCTCCTCCTGGTTGCTGCTATCGTGTATATTATGGCGCCGTCAGGTGGGCAGAAAACCGACCCTTACACCCCCGGCTTTTCCGTTCGTGAAGAAAACCAGCCGGCATCCAATCCCGTCTCTGCGGATCCTACACCCTCTCCTCTCCCGCCCGCAGGCGACCCTGTCCCCTTACCCCTGACCCCTGAACCCTTACCAACCCCTACGCCTTATGTTCCAACCCCGACTCCCTATGTTCCGACGCCCACCCCCTTCGTCCCAACTCCCGATCCTGTCGGTCAGCCTCTCGGCAGAGGCACAATCTCTTCAACCACACCGTGGCTCCTGAATATTCATGCTGACTGGTCAGCAGAAACTGCTGCAGCAGGCAATGCCAAGGTGGAGGTTATTGTCTATGCTGACCACTACCCTATTTCTTACAATTCCTTTGAATCTCTGATTATTCGCCTTGGGGATAATTCTCAGCGCATGTATGCCAATGAAATCCATTCCGACGTCAACCAACTCCAGCACACCGAGTTAGGCCGGTATACTTATACGATTCCTCTTGCACCGGGCGAAAGCAAAACGCTTCCGCTCTCCGCGGTATGGGAGTTCAACGGCTACTACGGCGACGGGTTAGGCCACTCCATAGAAATCCCGAGCTTACGTTGCGAAGGGGCAGTGACACTCAACCGCTGAAGCACCTCTATTCCTACATTATAATAAATAATACAATTCTGTTCATCAGAGCCTGCTTTTGTTTTATACGGAAGCAGGCTCTTCCTGCTTCTTACGATCTGCTATTGCAAGACTTCCTGCCAGAAAAAACATAAAGCTTTTAATTGTTCCTCTATATAAATTGGGCGACATAATACAATATTTAACACTGTTTTACTAAATTTTTATAGTTTTGACAGGAAAAAGTAAAAATTATCGTTAACATACCATTCACATTTGCTCCACATCACAATATTCCACTACTATTTTCCAGATATAGTATAGCATAAAAGAAAACGGTACAATATTTGCAATGAGAATATGACAAAAAAAATACGTTGCAAAGACAGCAAAAGCGGTATATTATAAGGTGAACCTATTATAGGGAAAATTATGTTAACATTTCCTGTTATTCAACAAAAGTCAAATAGAAAACAGGCCGTTTTAAAGAAATCGGTATAAATAAACGTATGAAAACGGCTTTTCATACGAAAAACGGAATGTTTATATGATAAATTAACAGGATATGACTGTTATGTTAATCTATTTCTTTTCCTACTGAGAAACCTGAGGGCAGGACAACGCCCATCCTTTTGTAACCAAAATCCTTAGAAGAAGGAGAATAAAATAATGAAAACAAAGAACACCCTGAAAAAAGCACTCGTCGCCATCTGTGTGCTGGCACTTCTTGTCAGCGTAATGCCGGCCTCGGTTTTTGCCGAGGAAGAGATTGAAATCCCGGAAGAAGATTATCTCTATGTAAATGGAGAGAGTAAAGTTCTTACCGCCGGGGAAGAAATGACGCTGTTGTGCCTGGTAGTGGAAGATCCCGGTAAAGTTCATGTCCTTGCCAGCGGCGTGGATATTACCTTGGTCCTTTTTGATGATACTGCCGGAGAAGTGCGCGGTGTGTACACTTCCGAGCACGGTTTGATGGATGTGCCCTTTTTTGCGGCCCCCGGAATGTTTATTCTCGGCATCACCGGTAATGGCGAGGTAGAAATCCTGGCTGCCGATGAAGAAGGCACAGAGGCCATCTATTCAGCAGAAGAGGGTCAGGCTAAACAGCCCGCTGAAGCGGTTGTTGACCAGCCTGCGGAAACCCCTGCTGAAGAAGTGAAGGAGGAAGCGGCTGCTTCCGAAGCTTCCCAGGCTCCGGCTACGCCTGAAGAAGCTCAGCCCACACAGCCTGCAGAAGAGGTTGTCGAGGAGTCTGCAGACGAAGCTGCTGAAGTAACGGAAGAGCTTCCTGATGAGCAGGCATTTTTTGAAGCCAAATATGCCAGCGCTATTGCTCTTTATCGGGAGTTTGGCCAGTGGGCAGATCTCAGCAGCGTTCCTTACGAAGACCAGCTCCGTATTAAAGAGCTCGTAGATGGTCCGGCAGCAGAGCCTGCAGAAGAGGTTGTCGAAGAGCCTGCAGAAGAGGTTGCTGAAGAGCCTGCGGAAGAAGTTGTCGAAGAGGTTATTGAGCAGCCAGCAGAAGCTGTTGAAGAACCTGAGGAGACTCCTGACGAACAGGCGCTCTTTGAAGCCAGATATGCCAATGAGATTGCTCTTTACCGGCAGTTCGGCCAGTGGGCGGATCTCGGCAGCGTTCCCTACGAAGACCAGCTCCGCATCAAAGAGCTCGTAGATGGTCCGGCAGCAGAGCCTGCGGAAGAAGTTGTTGAAGAACTTGTTGAGGCACCTGTGCCTGTAACTGAAGTCACCATTGCCGTGGAACGCGGGGAGGGTGATGCAGTTCGCCTGTTTGCTGAAGAAGACCTGGGTGAAGAGTATCTTTATCAGTGGCAGTACTCCCTGGATGGGGAAGATTGGTTTGATATTGCCGGGGCAAATAACAGCGACTACACCTTTACTTTGGATAATACGAACGGCAGATATTACTGGCGTCTGATCGTATCTGTAAAATAACTCTGCAATGCCCGGTTTTCACAAAAATGCTTTTGGCTGCCGGTTTGGCAAACCGGCGCTGAAAAGGGGGAAAGGACATGAAGAGTTTAATTAGAATTGCCGCAATAATGCTGATACTGGCACAGCTATTTGCGATTTCAGCATCGGCCGCCTTTACAGCATCCGATCTTGAAAAGATGAATACAGCGAAGGAAAAAGCGACCGCCGAGCCTTCCGGAGCGCAGGAAGGCAGTGCCGCGGCAGAAGAGGCCGAGCGGGAAGCGCGGGAGAGAGAAGCCAAAGAAGCCGCAGCCGCCGCGGAAGCGGCGAGAGAGGCTGCAAGAGCTTCAACAAAGATCGACTATGAAATCGCACCGGTCACACAGTTCGGCACGGAAGAAGATGTGATGATCGGCGGTCTGCGGATTACACCGGGTGTCTGGTACACGGTGGATAGTGAGGGCGTCCTCACCTCTGCAGAGGCCTGGCCGAGAAGTTATCTCTTTTACAGCGCCAGCCAGTCAAAGCTTACCCTGCATGAATTCCATTACAGAGTTCCAACCGACACAATCGGGAAGGATATGAATTATGCAGCGCTTTACCTCCCGAAGGACATGCATATTGTCCTGGAAGGTGAAAACGAGTTGATCAACACCAGCTATACCACGGCCGGCGGAGGGATCAGCAACGGCGTATATGCGCCTGACCATCATATTTCCTTTGAGGGGAACGGTACGCTGTATGTCAATACCCGTTCAACTGACGGTTTTAAAGGTTATGGCATTCAGGCGGGCAGTATCCGCATCGACAGTGAGTTTACCGGCCTTGCGGTGTTTGGCATGACGTCCGCGTTCAGTTGTGCACCCTCCGTGGCGGCAGGCAAAGGGATACCCGTAGATACTTCCCTGTTTTCGGGATACAATGATTATGTCCAGGCCTACAAGGATATTGAGGCACTCGGCAACAGGTACGGCCTTGACGTCGGAGAGATCCTGTATTCTCTCAGTTCTGTACCGACGGCTTCGCAAGGCCGCGAGATGCTTGCCAACGTTGCGGACCTTCACCCGCAATACCATGAAGGCGTCCACGTCAGGGAGGCAAGCCCATATGACCAGAGCATTTTCACACACTTCCGGTATGTCCTTTTTGTGGTGGGAGGCGAGATCTCCTGGGAAAAGGAGATAAGAGCAAAGGTCGAAGCTGAGTACTACCGCAACAAGATGGAATATAATCTTGGGGTGGAACAGGGATATGCCGAGGCTTACGATAACTTTACTGCTGAAATGGATAACGGCTTGGTTGAATTTGGTGTTGCCATGGATCAGGAGGCCAGTAATATGGGTAGCTTTGATGCTGCCGTAGGCCAGGAACTCAATGATATGTACAGTCAAAACGTAGATATGGGTTTCATTCCATTCTGGGACGATAGTAGTAATACCGGAAATACCACAAATACAGACGTTGGAAATTATTGGGAAGATTATGGAGACGTCAGTACAAGCCTTGATAATTATTGGGACGAGAACCTTGCTGGTTTAGAATTGGCATTAATGCTGATGGGCGGCAATTAATGCCGGTCCGGAAACAAAACTATAGATAAAGAGGGAAATCAGTTATGAAAGACACACTGAAAAGATTAACCTGCATGCTGCTTGCACTGATCATGGTTGCAGGCATGTTTCCGGTTTCCGTATTTGCGGAAGCGGGGAGCACCATCTCCAACGTACTCCCGCCGATCGGAGCGCCCGAAACTTCAGACATGATGAGCTCTGCCCCTCTCGCCGCTGAAGGTACCAGGGACGGGGAGAGAACAAGCGACGAGATAATGGACTTTATTCCTCCCGGAACGATCACGATGATTCATAAGTCGGATGACTCCCCGGTAACCACAGCCAATCCTGCAATACCGGGAGAGACAGTGGTTCTCACCTTGTCAAATGTTGCAGAGACCTTAAATGGACTTCAGTTTGACATGACCGAGCTGAGTCTGGAAATCCCGGCCGGGCTTGAAGCTCCTGAACATGACTTGACCGGGACATCTACCGTATATGTTACAGATTATAGTGTATCGCCACCACAGACATATGCCATGCCAAACACCTATGTAATCGGTGCTGATGGGTACATCAGATACATATGGAAGAACCCGTGGACTGAGGAGAGACCTGCAGGTTCAGGTAATATTATTGATGTATATGATTTGGCAAGTAAAGCAGAAAACTTTAAATTCAGCCTCAGTTTTGAAATGACTATAGGTGATGATGCAGATGATATCGACTTCGGTCATGGCATCTCTTTCCCGGTAGACCGGTCAGTTTCACTCACGGTCACAAAGTCTATAGAGATACCTGGAATGTCTACAATTTCGCAACCGCAGGCACAGCAAATGACATTCGCTCTGTATTACGCGGATGGAGTTACTCCGGTAAAAGATAGTGACGGAAACGACATCACGTTCACGCGTAATGACATGACAGGTACTGGTTTGGCAAATGCCCAGTGGAGTATTTCCGGTCTCATACCTAATCCTAAAGTATATCCTGCAGTCTTTGTAGTAAAAGAAACAGGACATCCTGAAATTGAGGGATACACTTTCCTGACAGCTGGAGATAATGTCGTAACCGAGGAGACCGTGACAATACCTGCCGGTCAGTCAGCTACTGCAGCGCTGAAGAACAGATATACCAAGGACGTCTCGCGCCTTAGGATAAAGAAGTTATTCCCGGCCGGTGCTTTGAATCTTGGCAACCTGACGGATACTCAGAAAGCGTTAATCTCATTCACGGTAAAAGACTCAAATGATGTTACTGTAGCATCCGCCACGCTGGCAGATGAAGGTAAATTTGACGCAAATGGTGAATGGTTTGTCGGAACCCTTCCGCCGGGCGAATATACGGTTATTGAGACATGTGACCTTGAAGGATATACAAGACGTGCTACATATAAGGTAGACACAAATCCGGCAGTTGAAGGTCCCAGCAGCGGTCCGGTTACAGCTCCGGTTACCTTAGTAACAGATCAGCAACATGTAGTTGAGTTCAACAATACATATACAGAACAAAGAGATAATCTGAAGATAAAGAAAACCTTTGCCGGCGCAGAACTTACCGATGCGGAAAAGGCTAATATTACATTTACTATCACAGCTCCCGACGGATCCACAACAACAGTGAATTATTCGCAGTTCACAAACGGCGAATACACTCTTAGTAATGTTCTGACAGGAACGTACAAAGTTGTTGAGACAAATGTAAACCCGAATACTAATAACTACACTGTTACTTCAACGTATTCAGTAAACGGTGGTACATCACAAACAGGAACGAGCGCTAATAGTGTTCCTGTCACTCTGAATGGTACTAATGAAGTTGACTTTACCAACACATATACAGCTGTCGGTAAGATCACGCTAACAAAAACTGTAGGTGGTAATTATTGGGGAGAAACCACTCATAATACACAGGCGAAGAGAAGACAGAGAATAAGAACCGGAGTCACTTATTACCTTTACAGGGTTGATGCTCAGGGGAACAGGACTCAGGTCGGAAATGCAATTACGTTGGCAACAAATCAAGGTGGTTATTTCTACAACACTGGAACATATACATGGAGCAATCTTCCTGTCGGCAATTATGTAATTGAAGAACGCATATCAGGAACCGGTTCTACGGGAGCTATCATTTCCAATACTATCCGTACAACGACCGTAACCGTTAATGGAGGAACCGGACAGACAGCTGCTGACGATGCTACTACTATTGCTTCCGGAAATTTCGCTGTTCCAAAGGGCGGTACATCAACTGTAGCTTATAGAAATGATTACAATAAACCGCAAGGCAAGATAAAGCTTGATAAGAAAGTCTTCATTGATGGCAGTGAGGTAGATCCGTCGACTCTTACTGAAGCTCAGCAGAAGGCGATGAAGTTTAAAATTACTGGTAAAGATGCCTACGGTAACAATGAAAGTAAAGAAGTATCGCTTTACGACATTTTGAATCATCAAAACGGCGTTGGCGAAGACGGCTACATTACAATTGATTACAGCAACAGCACCGGCTACACTGTAACGGAGTCGGGCGCTGATATGACCAACTACATCAGAGTTACTACTAACAGTAAGGACAATGGTGCTTTTGGACCGGGCGCCAGTGCTTCATCCGTAGTGATCAACGCTGATAATACATCACGTTCCGTTACATTTAAAAATGAATATACGGGCAGAGGAAGGATTAAAGTCGATAAGACTGTTTCCGGACTGAGCGCTGCAGATGAAGCAACAGTCAGAAGCCAGATCTACTTTACGATCGTCGATACCAATGGACGTCCGATCGTAAAAGAAAATGGCAAGTATGTGCTTGGCCAGACGGGCGCTACGGCGGCACAGATTCCTCTGTCAGAACTGACAGCCGAAAACGGAATCGAACTTCCAACCGGGACCTATGTTCTTACAGAGCATAACGGGGATTTCAATACGGACATCTATACATGGTCTGTATCCAACGAGCTTATAAATGACCAAGGGCAGATCGATGTAAGACAAAGTGCAACATCCGGAAATGCAACGGTTACGCTCGGAAATACAAAACATGTCGGCTATACTAATACGTACACCAGAAAAGCTATAGGACCTGGTGGCGGTGTATCCGTTATTAAGCATGTCCTCCTTGACGGAGTTGAGATCGATGCCGATTACACGGGCGTTCATGCACAGTTATATAGCACTGTCATGGCCAATATCAGATTCAAAATATATGAAGGTAATACGGTCGATCCGAGCAAACTGATCGAGGGCTGCCCGGAAGAGGGTTATACCTATGCATATCTGCAGACACATAACCCGATCCTGAATGTTGGTACATATACAATTCAGGAATTGAATTATAATGTTGATCACTATTCGCACACCATCAGGTTTACTGTAAACGGTACTACTACATTAAGTGATCATGTGACCATTACACTGACACAGGATCAGCATATCAACGTTAATGTTTATAACGGATATATTCCGCTGGGAGATTTAGAGGTACAGAAGCTCTTTGGTGAAGGCAGTGATCTTAATGCAGATAACCTCACTCCTGCCCAGAAGAGCGCGATCAAATTCTCAGTTATAGGGTATAAGGATACATCATATAGTGAAGTAGTATGGCCGGAACAGGAGGAAGGTGCTACAGAACCGCAGCCGGAAGAATTCACATATGCAGACATGACGCCGAATACAGATGGGGTTATGTCAAAGGCATTCCATGATATTCCTACAGGTGTTTATCTTGTTACAGAGAGTGCCAATATTACGGACTACACTCTTACTACTGTTGAGGATCCGGCCGGTAATGCTTTAAGTGTTCCGTGGAACACTACCGGAGATCAGACGGCAGTAAAGAAATTTACGAATACTTATACCCGCCAGAAAGGAAATCTGGAAGTCACAAAGACTATCGATGCACCGGATACTCTTACTGCGGCACAGAGAAGAGCTATTACATTCACGGTCACCGGGCCTGATCCGAGCATGCCGAAGACGTTCACTTATGCAGACATGACGGGCGGCCATTATACGATCGAAAATGTGATAACCGGAACATATACAGTTACAGAAACAAATGCAGACTTTGATTACTTCGAGCGCACAACTACAGCAACCGTGAACGGGGTCACGACTACATACTCTGATACGAACGGAGTAAGCGCTTCTGTAGAATATAATAAAACTGCCGATGTTCATATCACCAATACATATCTAGAGACTGGTGCTCTGATCATCAATAAGACGTTCGATGACAGTGAATGGATAAACGAGCTTACTGATGCTCAGAAGAGAGCTATCACATTCAAGGTTTATAATTCGGCTGGTGATGTGATAAAAACTATTACCTATGCTCAGATCCTTAGCTGGATACAGAGCCATCCTTCACAGGACCCGGCAGGCTACAGATTCCTTGTGCTTCCGGGAGAGTACGTTGTTGAGGAGTCAAATGCAGACTTCACCGGCTATACCCGCACAACTACAGCGACTGTAGACGGCCAGGCCGCTACTGTATCTGAAGATAGCGTTTCTGCTACAGTTGTGAAGTTTGAGACGGGGAACGTTGTATTCAACAACAAGTACAATGAGATAGGCAAACTTAAGGTCAAGAAGATTGTTGAAGATCTAACTCTTAATGATGATCAGATAGCTGCTATTAAGTTCACGGTTTTGAGGTACGACCCTGATACGAAGGCCGAAACTGTAATAAAAGAGTTCACTTATGCAGACATCCTGGCTGCACCAAATCAGGAATATGTTATCGAGAATCTTCCTGCCGGAAATTATACCGTTATGGAGACGGTTACTGATGAAGAATCCATATTCTACGGCAAGACACGCAGAACCTTCGTTAGAATCGGAGCCGGCGGAGAGACTGAAAGCAGCTCTACGGTTGTCGGGGTAGACAGTAAGGATAAGGTAGTTACATTCAGAAACAAATACGGAAACACCAATCAGCTTACTGTACAGAAGGAAATCGGAGGAGCTCCGACGGCTTACATTGAAAAGAATGATTCACTGTATCCGGTCTGGAAGTTCAATCTCAAGATAGCTAACCTTGAACCTTCAACTACAAGTAATGGTTCGACAGATATCATCGATTACATTGATAACAAAGCCGTTTTGGGTCTCTTCGAGGTCGTAACGGGTCCGGCTGATCTGGCGCTTATTAATGCGCAGGATCCTGGTGCTGCAACAATTGCAAACAAGCTCACTACTACGGAAGAGAAACCGACTGCAAATGTTACACTTGAAGAAGACTATGACCAAGGTAAAGTGACATTCCACATCACCGGAATTACAGCAGATACAGCTACGAGCAATGATCTGACTTACTACCTGATCCCTAAGGATGCGACGGCTCTGGAAACACTGAATGCCAGAGCAGGTACAGCGGCGGGTACTCCTAATAACCAGCTGAAGAAGTACTTCTCCAATGTTGCAGAGTATAAGAAGCTGCCTCTATATGACTATGAGGAAACGAATAAGGTAGATTATGAGTATGAAAAGCTAGTAGTCAAGAAAAGCATCCTTAACTATGATGCTGAAGCACATCAGCTTAAAGATGAGTATGGCAATGTCGTTGACTATGCTGTGTATCAGTTCGTTATCAATCCTGAGGAGATGAAACTCAGTACTGATGGTTATATAGAGGTAACAGACTCGTTCTCGAGAAACCAGTCAGTGGATCAGGAAAGTATAACTGTAAAACGTTGTGTTTATGATGTGGCCACCGGTACAGTTATTTCGACAAGCCCAGCACAGGAGGGCGATGTAACTCGCAAGGATCTTTCGGGTCACACGATCGTGCTGACGCTGAGAGATGAGACATGCTTCATAGTTACATACACAGCTACGCTTCTTTATACCGCTGATGAGATTGGTACTCCGGTATTGCTGAATAATCTTGTCGAGGTAGAAGGTTACAGCGATGGAATAGAGCCTACGGTAATTCCTACCAGCCAGGGCGGCGGCTCTGTATATCGGATCAGACTCAGGAAGTATGAGGATGGGCATCTTGACAATCCGCTTAAGGGAGCAACGTTCTATATGTACCTGTCGAAGGATGCCGCCGAGGCAGCCAGAAGATCGCTGGATTTTTCGCAGGGTATCGGACCGTTTGTTACAGATCAGAATGGCGTTATCCTTTTTAACGAATATACTGATAATCAGGGTTATGTACATCACGTAACTGCTGATAAGGTCAATCCGATCATTTACTACTTTGTAGAAGCAGAAGCACCTGCAGGATACGCAAAGATCAATTATGTCGTTCAGGTTCAACTTGCCGCTGAAGGGGAGACCGCTGATTACGAGCATTACATTTACCTTCCAACCGATACTGTAGGTATTAAAGATACTCCGTTTGATACATCAGTTGATCTTGGTGCACTCAAAACATTCGTGACCAACGGAAGTGCAAGACAGCTTGTAGAAGGTGAATTCTCCTTCAAAATCAGGGCTAAGGATAATGCAAACATTCCGATGCCTGAAGGAACCACCAGCGGTGAAAAGATCGTGGCGAATGATGCAGACGGCAAGGCAGTCTTTGGTACCATTCCATACGATACGGAAGACGTTGTAACAAGGGACAACACAGGAACCGTCACCAGTACGACCAAGACTTTCGTTTACGAGGTATCTGAAGTATTACCGGATGGCCTTGATGCTAACGGCAACAAGAACGGTGTGCATTACGATACTCATGTGTACGAAGTAGCTGTTACTGTTGCAGTGTCAGCAGATAATACTTCTTTGAACGTAACAAGTGTAACAGTAGACGGAAAGGCAATTCAGCCTGACAACAACGTATACTTCGTCGGACTGGAAAATGAGTATACAGCTGAGGGCACATGGACTCCGAATATCCAGAAGGATCTTGAGGGACGTCCGCTTGAGGCTGGTGAGTTCACATTCCAGATCAAGAAGGGTGAAACTGTCCTTGCTACAGGTACGAATAACGCAGACGGAACTGTCACCATGGATCCTGCAAGCCTGACATTCACGCTTGCTGATCTTGGAGATAATGCCCTCACAGTTCATGAAGTGTATACCCTCCAGACGGATGATGGAATTTACTCAGTTGCTGCTGATGTACCTGTTACAGTGACCGTTGCAGAAAAGAAGGCTGCAGATAATACGCCAATTTATGACGGCACACTGGACGTTACAGCAGATCCGGAGGGGTCATTGACTGCTCCTATCGAAATGACGAACAAGTACAAAGCCAGCGGTTCATGGCATCCTAAGGCAGAGAAGACATTGACGGGAGCTCTTAAGCTCAAAGAGGGCGACTTCGAATTCGAACTTGCTGCAGTAGGCGATGCACCGATGCCGGAAGGCTCAACAAATGGCAAGAAGGTCGTTGCTTGTGACGCAGACGGAAAGGTCGACTTTGGACAGATCGATTTCTTCCAGGGTACCTTTGATGATGGAGAATACAACCATGGTAATAAGACATTCCAGTACACCATCAAGGAAGTCATACCGGATCCGGCTGATCGTATATTCGGCTTAGAGTATGATGATACTGTCTACAATATCACTGTTACGACAACCATCAACAAGACCAGCAAACTTGGTGTTGCTGTAACCTGCACTCCTGAGGATGGCTGGGATCTCGATACAGACACAGCTACCTTCACAGCTCAGTTCGAGAACACGTATAGTCCTACACCTGCCAAGGCACAGCCCGGATACGAAAAGTGGCTTAAAGATAATATTCCATCTGAGGCTGTGACATTCGAATTCAAGCTTGAAAAAGCAAGCGACAATACCGGAGACTTCGATTATGTTAAGGTAAACAATGCTCCGTTTGCTACTCAGACAAGGGAAATTACTCTTGGACCGGGCTTGCCGAACGGCTCTGGATTGTTTGATGAGATCACATTCCTGGCAGAAGGAACATATAAGTTCAAGATCACAGAGACACCTGATACTAACGGAGCCCTCGACTCACACATCGTATATGACCCTAAGGAATATACATATACTGTAGTGGTAACCGGCTCAGGTACTGCGCTGCAGGCAACAGATACTTACAGCTTTGTAGGTGAAGACCAGACTGAACAGACTGCAGAGATAGCTGTATTCACTAATAAGTACACACCGACAACTGTTAAGTTTACGCTTGAGGTTATCAAGTCGATTACCGGTGTAACACCTCCCGGCCAGGATGCAGTGTTCACCTTCAGGCTGACGCCTGATGCCAACAATCCGGAAGGCGGAGAGCTTGAGGGTGGCGTGGCGTATTACGAAACAACTGCTACCGCGCATACTTCTGGTATATTCGATGCTATTGAATTCACCAAGGAAGGTACATTCAAGTATACCGTAAAGGAATTGGGCGAGGAAGACGGCGTTACGGAGATACCCGGGTATACCTATGACAAGACCCCGAAGACTGTCCAGATCAAGGTGGAGGATAAAAACGGCAATCTGACCATCACAAATGTCATCGGCGTAACGCCCACCAATGTGGACAATACCGAGGGCAGCATTACCATCATCAACCCGTATGAGCAGAAGCCGACAGACCTGGTGCTGAAAGTGAAAAAGACTGTCACCGGTGACGAACGTCCCGGAGACGAAGCAACCTTTACCTTCACTCTGAAAGCTGACGAGGACAATGATCCTGCTGATGGCTGCAGCCTGGCACCCGGCGACACGCGGACAACCACGGCTGTCGGCAACGACATTGGCCTGTTCAGAAAGATCAAGTTTACTGCGGAGGGTGAATATAACTTCACCGTGGTCGAACAGGACGATCATCTGCCCGGTTACCACTATGATACTACACCGAGGGAAATTAAGGTTACAGTAACGGACGTTGCCAGCGAGCTGACACTTAAGGTTGAAATCGATGGCCAAGAGGTGAAACCAGAAACCAGTGGCACCGACGTCTACTATAATCTGCCGGAATTCATAAACGAGTACCATGTAACGCCGACCAACTATCAGCCGAAGGCGAAAAAGCTGATGAGCGAGGACAGCAAACCGCTGCCGGAGAAAAAGGACTTTACCTTCAAGATGACGGTAAGCGAGGTTGTGGAAAACGGTTGCTATAGCACCTATGATCCGGATGACCCGACCGGTAATATCCCTGTCACGACCGCTTACGAAAAGACAATCACAGCCACTGTTAAGGCTGGTGAGACAGCAAGCGAAGTCGTACCTTTCGAAGAGTTTACCTATACCAAGGCCGGTGAATACAAGTTTAAGGTAGTAGAGATCGACGACCAGTTACCGGGTATCGACTATACTGAGGCATTAAACAACCCGGTTGAGTTTACGGTGAAGATAGAAGATATTGATTCCGTACTGACGGTTAAAGATGTCACGGTTTCAGGTCCCTATGAGTTCGAAGGTAACACGCTCGTAGTCATCGCAGAATTCATCAACAAGTATACTCCGAAGCCCACCGAATATACACCTCAGGTGAAGAAACAGATATCCGGCGAAGATCTTTATGATCCGGCTAATACGGTCTTCAAGTTCAAGCTTACTGCTGAAGACGGAAAGATAACCAATAAAAACGGATATCAGATGCCGGCAGAAGAGTACTGCACCGTTGAGATCACAGGCGCAGAATTAGTAGCAGCCGGCGCTGCCGGAGTAGTGAAGCTCTATGAAAAAGCGATTGGATTTAGCGAAGCGGGAGAATACTACTTCCTGATCGAAGAGCTGCAAGGGACAAATCCGAGAATCACTTATGATCCGGGTATATGGGAATTGAAGGTTGTTGTTAAAGACAGCGCAAATGCTGAACTGAATGTAACCAGCCATGTGTATACAAGACAAATCTCACCATATCCGACAAGTGATGTAGAAGCGCTCTTCTCAAACAACTATACGCCGAAGGAGACTTATTTCCCGCCAAAGGTTACAAAGGTTCTGGAAGGTCTTGAATATGAGGGCCGTACGTCTGAAATATTCTACTTTGAGCTGACAGCGGATAAAGCGAACCCCTCTGGCGCGACACTCAATAATCCAACGCAGGTCGCTGTTACAGATTTCGGTACAGCATACTTCGGACAGATTAAATTTGAGGCAAAGGGTACATACAAGTTCATAATTACAGAACTCGTTCCGAGTCCTGGCACTACAGGATATACTTACGCTACGGAACCTTGGACGCTTGAAATTGACATAGCCGACAATGCGGGTGACTACTATGTTAAGAGCTATAAGTACTACAGTGCGTCTGAAGATGGGGAAAGCGCTACGGCTGTAATTACGGATGGCGTTGCCATCATTACCGAAGCTGCTAAAGGTGCTGTAATTACAAACAAGTACAAACCGATTCCGACAAGCTATGTTATTCCTGTAGAAAAGACAATCAACACAGACTTTGGCCCGACAATGGAAAGCAAGACGTTTACTTTCGAGTTGCTGACGCAGGGTGGGCCGTCTGGTGGTCAGTTCTACGGTGATCCCCCAGTGGCTCTGCCTAATGGCACTACAAAGACAATTGAAATTACAGTGACATCGGGCAATACCCCCTCTGAATCTAAGAATTTTGATAAGATCACCTATGAAAAGAAAGGCACCTACACTTATCAGATTACAGAAACAGTGCCGACAACGAATCCGGAAACCGGAATTGTCGAATACAGCAAATCCATTTGGGAATTGACGGTTGTCATTGCCAATAACAATGGTAAGTTGGAGGTTGAGTCGACAAACTATAAACTTGTCGGTGGAGGATCCAGTTCTTCAGCAACATTTGAAAACAAGTATAAGCCTGAACCGACGGAATACACACCGGAAGTAACAAAGAAGATCCCGATTGACTTCGGTCCGACGGTGGAAAAGAAGTTCTTCTACTTCAATGCGAAACTGATGAGCCAGAAAAACATTGCGGGAGAAGATATTACCGGAGCGATCTATCGGATTACTGATTATGAGGAATTTGCAGACGAAAATAATCCGAATCCTGCAAAGGCAGTTAAAACCAATGCTGAAGTGTATAAAGAGCCGCTTAAGGTTGAGGTTCCGGCAGGCACAACGGCAGATACGATTATTCCCGGTGTCTTTGAACAACTCAAGTTTGTAAAGGCTGGTACTTACGTCTTCGAGATTATCGAGAAGAAAGAAGACGAAGAAGGCATCACCTATGACGAGACAGTTTGGACACTGACAGTGGAAGTCCTTGATAAAAACGGCAAGCTGGAAGTTAACAAACATGAATATGTCCCGGATTCGGAAGATGCCGATCATAAGACCAACAATGATCACGCTGACTTCACCAACCCGTATGAGCCGACACCGACGAAGTACCCGCCGCAGGTCACCAAGAACATCACGGTTGAGTACGGTCCGACGGTTGCAGAAAAGATCTTTAAGTTTGACATTGAGTGCACCTCTGCACTTGCAGCAGACGGTACAACCGATGTCATGGACGGACAGGTCAAGAGTGTTGACAGCAAACCGTATGAGGCATATGACTTTGCCGGAGCGACGATTGAGATCACAGTTCCCGCAGGGAAGACAGTTGGAACGTTAACCTTCGCTGACATCTACTACACCAAGGCCGGTACCTACACCTACAAGATTACGGAGCAGGTTTCCGGTGAGGAAGGTATCACGGATGATACGGCAGAGTGGACGCTTGTGGTTGTGGTTACAGACACAGACGGAAAACTCGACGCAACGGTCACGAGCCCGGCGTACACAAGCGATGACACATCTAGCGACAGCACGGCAACATTTGTCAACCCGTACAAGCCGATACCGACGTATTATCCGCCGAAGGTTATCAAGAATATTGATCTGGTAACAGGTGCACCCACATCGCTTGACAAGACATTTAAATTCGATCTCGAGTTCATATCTGCAACTGCAATGGACGGCTATACGGATGTAAGTGACGGGCAGCTTGACGCGGCGGAGGACGCCGGCGGAAAGCAGTTTGTCAGCGACAGTGTCGAGATCATCGTACCTGCAGGAGAAATAACAGGCGAGGCATTGTTTAAGACAATTCACTTCACCAAGGCAGGCAAGTACTCATACAGGATCACAGAGAAAGAACTCCTGCCTCCGGAACTCGGTATGGCATATGACGGCTCTGTCTGGATTCTTACGGTTACGGTCACAGACAAAGACGGCAAGCTCGAAGTCACAGGCACGTCGTATACAAACGATCCGTCTGTTACAGAAATCAGCAATATGAATGCAATATTTGTCAACCTGTACAGGACAGGCAATCTGCGCGTAGAGAAGCGAGTTTCCGGTAACGGCGCAAGCACAATGACCAAGTTTACATTCAAAGTTGTCCTGTATACAGAAGAACTGTTCACGGGAATTCGGACGCCGCTGGCAGGAGAATACCCGGTTGAGATCTATGACAGGAAAGGAAATCTTATCGAAACTGCCACGGTTGTAAATGGCACGGTGACATTCAAACTCCGTCACGGCGAGTACGCAATCATTAAGAACGTCCCGATCGGCGTGAAGTGGGAAGTCGAGGAAGAGAAATACACCGGATATTCTACCTCTATGGAAACCCCGAATAAGGGAACGATCGGATTGATGGAGAGTGTGTCCAAGTGGAAGAACCATCGGTCAACCGTACCTCCGGTTCCGAGGACCGGTTACGGCGATGGTACGACTGTGAAGATCGGCCTGTTCTCAAGCCTCGGCGTATTCCTGGCAAGCGCAATCGGAAGCATACTCCAGAGCAAAAACTCGAAGAAGAAAAAGCGGGGAGGCGGCAGCCATGCTGCAAACTGAAAGCGCTCCGCAAACCACTGAAAAAACCCACAGGATCCGGAAAAAGAAGCATCCGCCTCTCTACTGGATCCTGAGGGGAGTGATGATTGTATCTTTCTGCTGTTTCCTGGCATTCCTGGCACAGCTTGTTATACCGAAGATACAGGCTATGTCAGTCAGGAACAGAATACCTGTACCTGGAACAAGTAACGTTATAGCACAGACGCAAGCGACTCCAATTCCGGCTCCCGAGGCGGCAGATTCCTCTGCCGCCCCGGAGGACACGGCCAAACCGGAAGAAAATGATGAAGACGCGAACCTTAACAAAGAGGCTTTGGCACCGATCAGCGAAGACTTCCTGGAACTGAAATCGATGAATCCGGATGTTATGGGCTGGCTCAAAGCAGGAGAGAAAATCGATTACCCTGTTTTGCGCCACAGTGAAGATGAAAACTTTTATCTAGACCATAATTTCTTCGGAGAGAGCGATTTCAACGGCAGCATCTTTCTCTCGCAGTACAATGTCCTGCGGCCGCGGGATACAGTGCTGCAGATTTACGGGCATTTTCTCGCAACTGGCGATATGTTCGGGACTTTGCCGAAATATACGGATGAATCCTATATGCGTCAGCATGCGCTGATTGAGTTCCGGACGGTCTTTGCCGACGAAACGGGGAGTGATTGGTATGTGCCGGTTGCCATGTTCAGCGCATCGATGGACGATGACGAACCGCAGTATTTCAATATCCATCCGGTGAACTTTGAAAGCAAAGAAGAGTATCGGGAATATCTCAAGGAAATGCGGAGCCGTTCTCTGTGGAAGTCTCCGGCGGATGTGAATGAGGATGATGAGCTGATTGTGCTGATTACTTGCAGCTACAATTTCATCAACTCGCGTCACCTGCTGTTCTGTCGTCGGCTTCGTGCAGACGAAACGCCGGAGCAAATGCAGGCATTGTACCTGAATCAGGCATAAAGAGTCTCCTCGATAAGTGTGAAAGACAGGAGACATAAAAAAGGAAACAGAAATGACCCGAAACCGATTAAATTGGTTTCGGGTCATAAATTTTTTCACAAATAATAAAAAAATAGTTGCAAAATGGAAACGAGTATGCTATATTGATGTTGACATAATTTAGAATACATACGGCTTACTATTTGGGGGTGCTGTTATGAAAATGAACTTCTGGAAATCTGTTTTGGCTGTGCTTTGCGTTCTTGCGCTGGCTGCAGGCTTTCTGCCGACAGCGTTTGCGTATGAGGAAGGCGAGTTCATCTATGTAAACGGAGAAGCGAAGGTGTTTAACACAGGAGGAGAATTATCTGCTATTTTGCGGCTCCCGGTGGAAGTCCCCGGCAGAATCCATATTCTTACGAGCGGCGTTAATATTTCACTTGCCATTTACGACGAGGAAACGTTTGAGCTTTTCGGTGTGTATTACACGGAAAACGGGCTGATCGATGTGCCGTTTGACGCCTATTCCGGTACTTTCCTTTTGGGCTTCAGCGGCTGGGGCGAAGTGTCGGTTCTGGTAGCTGACGAAGGGACGACAGCTCAGCTTTATGCCAACGCTCAGGCGGCTGAAGAGCCTGCAGAAGAATGGGTTGAAGAAGCAGTAGAAGAATGGGCTGAGGAACCGGAAGAAGAATATATCGAAGAGGCTGTTGAAGAACTGACTGAAGCGCCGGAAGAAGTCCCTGCAGAGGATCTTGAGGAAGCCTCTGTTGAGGAGCCGGTTGAGGAAACGGAAGAAGAGCCTGCAGAGGAAAGCGCAGAAAAATCCACCATTGAGGAATGGTCGGAGGAATCCGTTGAGGTACCTGAAGAGTTCCCTGAAGAAGACGACCCTGAGGAACCGGTGGAAAAGGTTGTGAAAGAGACAACAGAAGAACCGGTTGAGGAAGCAGAAGACGCTGTTGAACATCTTGCAGAATCTCCGGCAGAACAGCCTTCCGAGGAAGTCGCAGAGGAGCCTGCTGAAGAGCCGGAACAGGAAGCAGTTGAGGAATCTCCTGCAGTGGAAGCAGCTGAAGAACCGGCAGAAGAAGCTGTTGAGGAACCGGCAGAAGAACCGGTCTATTATGATCCCGCTGTGCCGA
>JBGUNA010000012.1:0-4917 GCA_045117135.1 Candidatus Limivicinus sp.
ACCTACGCGCTGTTTTACAATGGAGAATATCTGACAAACGAACAGATGAATGAAGCAAAATTCCTGAAACTGTCAGCTCATTAAATTCCAATTTACCACGAGAATCGTTATTCTCCACCCAGAAGGTGAGATTATTACATCTCAATCCTTGTAAACATGTTGCTTTCAGCCATCGGAAGCAGCTTGCGATTCACAGATTCAGGAAGATTAATAACGTAAAAAAGGATGAGATATTCTCGGAGGTGAAATACACAGAAAAGTATAAAAACTCGTTGAGAAGTTCCGCGCTGCCGGAGCCGACGAGTGTACGTAAGAGAACAAATCTTTGAACGTGTCAGCATCTGAAAGTATAACAAATATCTGAGGAGTAAACGTTTATGAAGCGAATCATTTTTCTGTTTGGCGTATGTCTGGCTATTGCTTTTGTACTGTTTACCGTATCTGCCTCGGCGGAGGAACCGGCGTGGGTGCTTGCCTATGAGCAGATGTTGACGGATAAGAGAATTCAAATATCCGAGGAGCCTGTGGAGTACAGCAGCCCCGAACTATGGTATCTGGTTTACGATATCGACAAGGACGGCACACCGGAAATGATTATCAAAACCGGCACCTGCGAGGCGGATTATCACGGCTGGATCTATACCTTTCGTGACGGGCGAGCCTTCCAGGTCGGGGAAGCGCTCGGTCTCGGGCACAGCTCGTTTTACAGCGATCCCGGCGAAAACGGGATCATCCTGATGTACGGGCACATGGGCTACGCTTCGGCGTCGTGCATTTCGATTCAGGACGGCTATTCGGAGGAAGTGTTGTATGAGGATGATTTGAACGAACGGCTGCAGGAGAATCCGGATGCGGAATATGTCTATCCTTATGACATTATCCCAGGCTCGGCATATCTGACGCTGTGCCGCGGGGACATCCTGCTTCCTCTGACACACTATGAGGAGATCAGCGCCTATCTGGAGAGCACAAGCGCACATTATCCGAACAATGATGCCGCCTTTTACAGCCGCCTGATAGAGAATAACGGTGAGGTCTTCGCCGTGACGGCGGACGGCTTCACCAACAGTCCTGGGCGTATTCAGTTTTATGATCTGCTTCGGCAGAATGTAGCTGCGAACTGGATGCAGGGAGACCTGCAGATTCTCTCTGCCACCGCAGCCGATCTCAACAATGACGGACAGCTGGAATGTGTCCTGTCAGCGAGTCAGGGCGGCAGTGAGATGCGCATCGTGCTCAGTAAGCAGGACGGCACTGTATACGCTTATCTGATAAACTATACCGACGGCTATGCATTGGATCCTGACGGGTGTTTCCGTACCACACAGTATTATATCACCCGTTCCAGGTTGATCTTCGACGCGCAGCAGGCTTTTCTGCTCACCCTGCCAAATAACAAATGACCATCCCCGCTACGAGGGCTGGGGTGTTATACAGTTATTGCGCAAGCGCTCCTTCGGGGGCGCTTCTGATATTTTGGGGTGGTAATTCTTGCGGAGCTTCAGCCTCATAATCCCAACTCGCCGGGATCTTTCCGTCACACACAAATTAGGTGGTTTATCTATACTTTCTACGAATATATAGGACTGAGATTACCAAAACAATCGGAAACCATATTCCTGCTAAAACCCCAGCCTGCAGATTATTTGCTGCTTTCTGAGATACATTACCAATAATCGCTGGTCCTAAGGCTCCGCCTAAATCTCCCGCCAGCGCAAGAAGCGCAAACATTGCCGTGCCGCCGGTTGGAAGTATCTGGGATGAAATACTGATGGATCCAGGCCACATAATGCCGACAGAGAATCCGCACAGAGCACACCCTACCAATCCTACTATCGGAATCACTGTTAATCCTGCAACCAAATAGCAAGCCAGGCACAATACTCCTGATGCCATCATATATATGGTCAAATCAACTTTTCCACCATATTTTCCATAGAGTAGTCTGCTTATACCCATACATACTGCAAAGCCGCAAGGCCCTGCCAAATCACCAACTGTTTTGGAGACATGCAACGCTGACTCAGCAAATGCAGATGCCCACTGACCCATCGCTATTTCTGATGAACCGGCACATACCATCAAAACAATAAAAATCCAAAACGTTTTTGTTTTAATAAGTTCAAGCATTGTCATGCTCTTGCCATCTGCAATAAGTGGTTCTATTGGACAGGTTGCAAAATTATAGATGTTGTAAAACGGTATGACTGACCATGTCAGCGCCATTATTCTCCAATGTTCTATACCAAAGACAGTAAAGAAAATCGTGGAACACAATACAACTCCAACCCACCCCCAACAGTAAAAGGAATGCAAAAGGCTCATCATAGAAGCCTTGTTCTCAAAAGGACATGCCTCAATAATCGGACTGCAAAGTACCTCCGTCAATCCACTCCCTATAGCATAAATAATAACACATGCAAGTATTCCATGAAATGGAACAGGTAATAAATCAGGTAGGAATGCCAGTCCTGCAAGCCCTAATCCGGAGGTTATTTCTGCCGCGATAATACATATTCTGTATCCCAATTTATCTACTATTCCGGCGCACATGAAATCAACTATCAACTGAGTGACAAAGAAACATGATGATATAAGTGCAAGCATACCAAATGATATATCATAAGCATTGTGGAATGTTATAAACAAAAGAGGGACGAAATTAGCACATATAGCCTGCGTTACAAATCCAAGGTAGCATGCAAGCTGCGTCTTTCTATAATTCTTCTTTATTTCCATGATTCTCTCTACATAATCCTGATTTATCAGTCTGTTGCTGATAGTTTATTACGCAACTACTCAATAACATTAGTTAAACTGGAAGTTACCGGCAGATGGATCATCTTTGCGCCAAAGGATATAGCCGTATTTGATAGATGTCAAGCGTATCTTTTTCGTTTGGAAAAAGAACCTCATGGTCTGTAAGATTTTTTCATGCGAACAGGGTGACTTGATTTTTATCCGGTATCATGTCCGGTCTGGAGGAAGCCATGGCCTATTGCTCCGATTGCCCCTCCGAGAGCTACGAAGAGAAAACTCATATGTCACCTCCGTAAATCCTGAGTTGTCGATAGAGAGTATAGCACAATCCTCCGGTTTTCGGAAGATGCTTTATAGCCGACCTTCCCAGTGAGTAAAGGTCACAGTGCCTTCACTGAAAACAGAAACGGTATTGAATGACTATACTGGGGTGAATTCAAATGCCAACGATAACGAAGAAACAGTTAAATCTGACGCAGATCCGCATCCCGGCCAGCGTCACGAGCCTCGACACGACAGCCTTTGAAAGCAGCGCGAAGGTTCTCGTCTACGGCACGACTGGCAGCCCGGCAGAGATCTTCTGCGCCAATCATGCCAACTGCACCTTTGTCGCAGAAAACGTAGCCGAGTAAAGCAGTAAACCACCTCGGCATGCGAAAGGGCCGTTCCGGTTCAATGGAGCGGCCCCCACATGAAAAACCAGCTCATTATCACCTGTAAAGGGCGATAGAGAGCTGGTTTTTGTTTCACCAATAGGTTAACATAAGAAAAGATACATATAAACAAAATGAGGAATTCAAAAACATAAAGGAAGGAAAAATAGTAAACATAACATAGGAGACATAAATCACAACCAAGATAAACAGTCTCGTGTTCCTTCATAAACCGCGGGAGCTTTTTCAAAGGAAAACTCAAATAGGGGCTTGATTATTTCTTCAGTTTGTAATATATTTTTACCAAACTGATTATGTAAATTACAAAATTATTTCATATTCCCGGTTCCCTCACCAGAGCCGATTGGTTTGATGTGTGACGCAGAAAGGCGAGGTGTTTACAATTACAAACCTAGAATGCATACAATTCTTTGAAAAATACCTCGTTGAGGATAAAAAGGCATCCGCAAACACACTCAGCTCATATCTGAGAGATATCAGGCAGTTGGCAGACTTTCTCGGTGAAGGCGGGCTCGTTGACGCAAGTCCCGAAGGTCTTGCCACCTATATTTCGGAGCTTCGCTCGGCCGGCAAATCCGTAGCCACTGTTTCCCGTACCATTGCCTCGATTAAATGTCTCTATTCGCATCTCTTCATAAAGCAGCTCATCACGCTTAACCCAGCGCAAGGGCTGACTCCAGAGAAGGCACCCCAGAAGCTTCCCGAAATCCTGACCAACAGGGAAGTGGAGCTGCTCCTTTCCCAGCCCAACTGCATCGATCCGAAGGGCTACCGCGATAAGGCAATGCTGGAGCTTCTTTACGCGACGGGGATCCGCGTGACGGAGCTGATCGATTTGAAGATCACGGATGTTAACCTGGAGGCGGGCGTGATACGGTGTGTAAACCGTGATACGGAACGCCTCATCCCAATGTATCCGGCGGCGGTCAAAGCCCTCCGTGATTATATAACGCTGGTACGACCACAGATGATCCTAAGATCGGACGAACAGTCCCTCTTCGTGAACGTAAGTGGCGAACATATGTCCCGACAGGGTTTCTGGAAGATAATCAAGCACTATCAGAAGATGGCGGGCATCGAGAAGGATATCACTCCGCATACGCTTCGCCATTCCTTCGCCGCGCACCTTCTGGAAAACGGCGCGGATATACATGCGGTCAGGGATATGCTGGGACATAAGGATGTTTCTTCGATGCAGGTGTATTCGAAGTTGGTGGAAGAGTACAGGGCGCATCCGAGGGCGTAAAAGCAGCGAAGCGGAAACCAGCTCATTATCGTCTCCACTCATGAGGGTGGGATGACAATGGGCTGGTTTTTGGGTTTACATAAGACCATGTTGGCCACCACCTTACAATAAAGGTGAAGAGGGGCTGGCTGTTTTGGTGTGGCAAACTGAAATTTAATGAGCTGACAGTTTCAGGAATTTTGCTTCATTCATCTGTTCGTTTGTCAGATATTCTCCATTGTAAAACAGCGCGTAGGT
>JBGUNA010000013.1:0-6218 GCA_045117135.1 Candidatus Limivicinus sp.
GTAAGAAAGCGGCTCAAAGGATATGGTTGTGTTGCTGGAAGTCAGGGAAGCCACAAACAGGCTCGTGACTCGTTTGATGATATTGAAGGTCGGTTTGGCCAACCGCCTCATGGCAGGGTTATCCGGCATGTGGATCCATTGATTCCCAATGAAGAATTCCTGATTCGTGTTGACCATTGTGTACTGATTCGGAGTCAGATTGTTATTATATCGCCTGCCGTATTCGTAATACTTCCAGGCGTCTCTCAAATAGTCATTCATGCTTTTCTCCTGTTTTACTACAATTGTATTTTTATTGTTAAAAATATCCCCCCCGGGGGCTTCCGACGGTAATTCCCATTTGATAAAATCACAGAAGACCTAAATTTTTTCTTTGGAGGGCACTTATGAAAAAACAAATCAGTATCCTGCTTGTTCTGCTGATGGTTTTCAGCATTTCGTCATCTGCCTTTGCAGACGACACCCGTGTAGTTACAGATGTATGGGGACGGGAAGTTGAAATCCCTGCGAAGGTGGAATCCATTGTCTGCCTTGGTTCCGGTGCTCCGCGTATGGCTGCCTATCTTGATGTTATCGGGATGATGGTAGGCTGTGAAGACCACGACAAAGCCGGCATCAATATCCTGCGCGATTACAGTTATAATTACGCCGATCAGATAAAAGACCTTCCCGCAGTCGGAAGCGGCGGAGGAAGTGGAGCTAACAACGGTTATGCAGAAGAGATTATCAACCTTCAGCCGGATGTGATTCTGGCCGGATTCTCTGCAGAAGCAGCCGATGAGCTTTCCAACCAGACCGGAATACCAGTCGTCAGTGTGCGTTATCTGAGCCGCAATTTTGTGGATGAAAGCTTTTATGATGCAATGCGTGTTTTCGCCGAAACGGTCGGTGCTCAGGAACGCTGTGAAAAAGTGCTTGCCTATATTGATGCCTGCAAAGCAGACCTGAACGCACGCACGGAAAACATCCCGGATGAAGACAAACCTGCCGTTTATGCCGGTGCTGTCACATTCTCCGGCAGACATGGGTTCGGCGGCACTTATGCACATTTCGGACCGCTTATGGGAGTCAATGCTTTCAATGTCGCTGATGAAGCAGCAGATCAGAACTATTACGAAACTGACTTTGAAAAGATCGCTTCCTGGGATCCGGATATCATCTTCTTAGATCCGGGTAACATGGATCTTGTCAATGACGAATACAACACGAATCCCGCTTATTTCCAGACTTTGCGCGCCGTGGAAGAAGGACATGTTTACACAATGCCCTCTTTCAACAACTGCGGCACGAATGTAACCTATGCTCTGATGGACAGTTACTACGCCGGAATCGTACTGTTCCCTGAGCAGTTTGCTGACCTTGACATTGCCACAAAAGGCGGAGAAATACTTACGGAAATGCTCGGTGCCGATTTCTTTGAGGCGATGGAAGCCGGTGGACTCTATTTTGGAACCCTGACGATCGGAGAATAAACCGTTTTGTCAAATAGCGGGGGTACAAAAGGATTTTTATACCCCCGCTTCTTTTTTGGTGAGATTTTATGAAACAAATAAAACCGGAAATCAGCACAGACTATCAAAAGTTCATAAAAAAGAAAATTCTGGTCATAAGCCTGTTCCTGCTGTTAACGATTGCCTGCTTTCTGATTTCGCTCGCAGCAGGATCTTCTCATATCACTTTGCGGGATTTGATCGCAGCGATTCTGAAGCGCGGCACGAAGCAGATGAACACGATTGTATGGAATGTTCGTATGCCTCGCACTGTGACTGCTGTCGTTGTGGGGATCACATTGGGCTTAAGCGGCTGCATCATGCAGAATGTACTTCGAAATCCTCTGGCATCCGCCTCCACACTGGGTGTCAGCCAGGGTGCATCGTTCGGAGCAGCGGCCGCAATTGTGTATCTCGGAGCAGGAATACAGACAAACGCGGGTGGAACAACGTCAGCTATTACGATTACAAATCCTTATCTTGTCACAATTTGTGCTTTTTGCGGCGGTATTGCGACAACCATTGTCATACTCGGGCTTGCCCGCATGAGAGGCACAACGCCTTCTGTGATGGTGCTTGCCGGTGTTGCTATCAGTTCCCTTTTTACCGGGGCAACCACACTTGTCCAGTATTTTGCCGATGATGTTATGGTGGCATCCGTCGTTTACTGGACGTTTGGCAGCCTGGCGCGGGCAGGCTGGAGAGATATCGCAATCAATGCGATCCTGACAGGAAGCGCTTTTCTCTACTTCTTTTTCAATCGATGGAACTACAATGCAATGGAAAGCGGATCAAACACCGCCAAATCCCTTGGCGTTCCGGTAGATCAGCTGATTCTGATCAGCATGCTGTTTTGCAGCCTTATTTCTGCCACGTCGGTAGCATTCGTTGGCTGTATCAGTTTTATCGGGTTAATTGCCCCGCATATCGTACGCCGCTTTATTGGGAATGACTATCGCTTTCTGATCCCGGGATCTGCTCTCTGCGGTGCCTCACTTCTGTTGCTTGCAGATATTACCTCAAGGCTGGCAAAACCGCCTGTCGTGCTTCCGATCGGTGCACTTACATCTTTCCTCGGTGCCCCTCTCTTTTTGTATCTGATAGTAAAAAGGGGGCGCAGACAGTGATAGAACTGAAAAATATCTGTTTTTCTTACGGTAAAACAAGGATTCTGCATGAAATTTCTTTTCTGGCAGAAGACGGGATCTGCGTTGGAATTCTCGGGAACAACGGTGTCGGGAAAAGCTCACTGATCACCTGCATCAATCGGATTCATACACCTTCTTCCGGTGAGATTCTGATAGACGGCAGAAATACATCGGATTTTTCCCGTAACGAACTGGCTAAAACCGTCGCGTATGTTTCACAGAAAAACGAGATCACCAGAATGACGGTTTTCGATTGTATTCTTCTTGGCAGAAAACCGTATATCAAATGGGCTGTCAGCCAGGAAGATCTGGACCTCTGCGAAGAAATGCTATTACGAATCAACATGCAGAAGTACCGGCTCCGTTATATTGATGAGCTGTCCGGCGGCGAAGTACAAAAGGTGATGCTGGCCCGGGCACTTGTGCAGCAGCCAAGAATCCTGCTGCTGGATGAGCCTACCAGCAACCTTGATCCTCGAAATCAGTATGAAATGATGGCTCTGGTGCAGGAACTTGCCAGAGAAAACAACCTTACCGTGCTCGTCGTTATGCATGATTTAAATCTTGCCTTGCGTTATTGCGATAAATTCTATATGCTAAAAAACGGCAGAGGCTATTCTTACGGAGATATTTCCGTTATGACGGGAAAAGCAATCAGTGAAGTGTATGAGATTCATGCAGAGGTTGCCGAAATCAACAACAGAAAAACTGTAATAATAGGATAGGAGTATTTTCATATGGAACACGGAAAAACAATCCATACCTGGGAAGAGTGTGTTGCATTTCACGGCCATTCCTGCCCGGGGTTGACAATCGGATACAAAGCCGCTTTATACGCAATACGGCTACTGGATCTTTCCTTTTCGGAAGATGAAGAAGTTGTATGCATTTCGGAGAATGATGCATGCTGTGTTGATGCGATCCAGATCATGCTCGGTTGCACTGCCGGGAAAGGAAACCTTCTTTTCCACATGACGGGAAAAATGGCATTTACATTTCTGAACCGTGAAACCGGGAAATCCGTTCGTATACTTTTAAAACCGCAGCCTTCCGGCGAAACGCGAAATGAAAAGTTTGACAGGATGCAGGCAGCGGATCCGGCGGATCTGTTTGAAATAAAACCCGTAAAAATACAGTACCCGGAAAAGGCACAGCTTTTCGGCAACTTCACGTGTGAATGCTGTGGTGAAAGCACCGCCGAGAGCTTTATCCGCATTCAGGGCGGGAAAAAAGTCTGTATTGATTGTTACAAACCATACAGCAGATTTCAGGTATAGAACAAATAACCGAGACGTTTTTGATCTTTGTAAAAGATGAAAGACGTCCCTTTTTTCATACCGACCTCAGCGTCGTTCATTCCCTCCGTATGCCACATCAATACTGTAATTCAAACAATCGGCCAGTGCCTGCTGGTCGGCTTCGTATTTCAGCTTCTGCAGTTCATCGGGTTTCGCGGGTTCCACGGGTAGCAATTTCTCCTCATGGACACCGCGGCCCACAAAAAAACCAACGGCAAATGCCAGGAGAATCAACATTGCCCCTGACATAACAGCAATCATATCCATTACTCACACTCCTCGACCTTCAGGTCAAACATTTCTTTGAGAAGTTTGAATTCATCAGGCTTATACGTCTCAAAAATATAGTCCATGGAAATCAGCTCTCCGCCGCCGGATGCCTTGCGGATCGTCAAAAACTTTTTCAACACATCGAAGCACCTATCGACATTCTTCATCACTTCCAGATACTCTTTGCAGACTTCGGTGAGCTTTTGGATTTGATCCTTTTTCTCTTCCAGTTCAGCTAGGACATATTCCTCACATGTTTTGATTTCTTTCATTTAGCGTTCTCCTTAGTATTTATAAAAAACGTATTATAAATTGTATTGCAATTTGCTATATTGTATAGTATTATATCTGTGAAAGAGGTGGTTACGTGTACGAACATTTCGATTTCAACCCAAGAGATGCAGTTTTCGAATGGGATGAGGAAAAAGACCATATAATTTCATAAAACACGTAGTTCATTTTAAAACTGCTGCTAAAGTGTTTTTTGATCCCAACAAGCTTATCAGAGAAGATCTTGAGCATTCTTCTGAAGAAAGATATGACATTCTGGGAAAAGTTGGTAAAGTTCTGTTTGTTGTGTGTACGTTCCGTCGTGAAAACACAGTAAGATTAATATCTGCAAGAATAGCTACGAATGCAGAGAAATGGAGATATGAATATGATGAAAATGAGTTTGAATGATATCGGCATTAACTTAAGCGATGAAGAACTTCTTGAGCTTGAAGCCGCCGAAAAAAAGGATATTATTTTTGACGACGACAGCCCTGAAATGACAATGGACATGCTGAACCAGTTTAAAAGGATGAATCAGCAGAAGAGAGTGAAACAGACTGTTTCTATCAGATTATCCCCGAAAGCAATGGATTTTTCAAAAGCATATGGGAAAGGATATACTTCATTCCTCAGCAGACTGGTTGATGCTGCTCTGGATGATGAAAATCTTGTAAAAAAATGTGTTTAACGCAATCACCTTGAAATTGAATTACATTCCATACGGATTAAACAGCCTGTCGATATCGAAGACAGGCTGTTGTTCTTTTTCCTCCCATACTTCACCGGAGGAATAAATCATTCTCGCCAGTGCCTGAGAAGTGGCATCCACCATGTCATCGTATTTGGAATTCGGGAATGCCGTCCACTGATCGACATAGTCCGAGACCCAGGGAGTTTTCCCTGGATCGGGCAGAAAAACATGCCCGGATTCAATTGCCGGTGAAATGGCATTCACCCGGCTGATTTTGCCGCCCAGCGGCGTCACCGGAATGATGAACATCTCCCGCTGCAGCGTCTGGATGATGGCAGGCCCGTTGGCAGCCTCCTCGATCAGAACAGTTCGAGCCCTTGGGAACAAACGATAGATCGTCTTGATTGCTTCCACCGTATCCGGGAAATTCAGACGTTTGTTCAGACAGTACCGCAGATAGTAATCCTGTGCCCGCTTGCCCCAGACCTGGATGGAGACATAGTCGGAAGAGTCATCTCCCTTGAAAGATGCATCAACAGAAATCAGTTCTGTTCCATAAGTTTCCGGTTCTTCTACACATTCAACCGAACTCTTTTCTGTACCCTGTCCCCTGTATCCTGTGCCCTGACTGCGCGGAGCGTAATATCTCCACCAGTCCCGTCTGACCAGATTGCCCTCTTTCTGTCGGGGAGAACACTGATACAAAGCCGTCCATGCCCGCTGACCTCCCTGCGGATCGGAGATATAGCTGGCTTTGAAGTCATTCAGCCACTGGTTGTCTTTGCCAAGCTCCGGGCATAATGCTTCACCAGCTTCTCTCCCGATTGGATCATTCTCCTCGGCCTCCACCGGCAGCCTGATCAGCTGAACATTCTTTTCACTTCGGATGATTCTGGCTGCCAGATCGTCATCTGTCCATGGGGTCATGATCACCACAACTTTCCCCTTGGCCGCCAACCGGCTTTTCAGAGAAGCCTGCCACTCTGACCAGACACGATTTCTGTATGCAGGTGAATCCGCTTCCTGCTGGTTCTTGACAGGGTCGTCG
>JBGUNA010000014.1:0-2479 GCA_045117135.1 Candidatus Limivicinus sp.
ATCCATAGAAATGAAGAATTATCCGAATGATACCGTTGATACCGTTGCGTGAGAAGAGCCTATTTTGTGAAAAGTGAAATCAATAAAAGAAAGCGAAGGTGATCAGATATGCGAAAAAAAATATTTCTTGTGATCGTAAGCATGGTAGCCTGTTTATTGGCTGCTTGTACGGCCACGAATAGCGATGCAAATAATTCAAGCATGTCGCAGGAGGCTTCTATGTCTAAGGGGGAGGCTTTGACAGAGGCTGAATTAATTACAGACAATAACCGTGGATTGATTGGTACAGTGATTACGAACACGGAAACAGCTGAAGCCCATTCACCTGATTATAACGAAAGCAATGAGCAGGGCGAAGAAGCGACTGCCACCATTCCAGAGAACACTATAATAACTGATGTGAAGGAGAACGTTTTAATCCCTGCGGCAATTACAGTCTTCATAGCAGAAGACAATACAACCCCGGAAGTGATAATGCCTAATGGAAGCTGTGCCGTTTTTGCACCTTCTGTAGGAGCAAAAGGCTGGATCTGCCAAAAAGGAGATGTTCTGCACTTTGCTTTTGAAAAATATACCTCCGAAGTATCAAACGAGCAGCCAATGGTTGTTGGAGTTGTCTATAATGGCACAATGCTTGAAGGGGAAACTATTAATGACATGCAGGGTGAGTATGTTTATACTGCCGACGATCAAGGCAGTTACGCAGTCTACGTTATTTCAGCGACATCAGATTACTTGTCATTAAAAGAAGGTGAAGTTTCCATAAAGTAACAAACAATATAAAAATGATACTTGTTTTTCCCCAGAAATGAATGACGAAAGGAGACAATTCATGCAGAGAAAAAGGAACTACATTGCAGCGATTTTAATGATGATGCTTCTTGTGAGCTTGTGCCACACGACAGTCTTTGCTGCGGGAGAAGAAGCTATAATCTCAGAAAAACAAACAAGCCATGAGTTGCTATATGTTGTTTATAATGCTGAAGGCGAGGTCGTTGAAGAGGGAACCGTTCCGGCTTCCGGAACAAGATATCACTGGAGCCCAAACATTACTTTAGACAACGGGTGGTATACCAGCTTCTTTAAACCCGGCAGAGAAGCGTTTTACGTGACAAATGGGACCTCTATGAATTTCTCATATACGTTAAACCGGTCAGCAAAGATCAAATGGCAGTATGTAAAGTGCACTTCTCCTGATGTTTCTACCGGTTCAACATGGAAGTCTGGTACAAAGACTGCGAAGAGCGGATCTATTGTAAAAACTGCAGACAGTACAAAATGGTATTATGTTGGCGTTACCAATGCGTCTTCCGACCCCATTACCATTACTTCTGTTGACTTCACTTTTTGAAAAAGGGAATAAAACCTTAGAACTATTTCAGCCAGAAGGAACATTCGAAGTATGAGACAAACGCCTGAGTCCTACCTCTTTTTAAACGAAAGAGGAGATTTACGGAGTAGTTTTGATTTTTTGAACAAACCTTTTAGAGCGCTCTTCTCATCTTCTGTGAGGCGATTGTACTGTATTCCAAATTGCTGACAAAAGAGATGTGCGAATTTGTCCAGCTGATCCCCGGATGAGCGCGCAATCCTAAAGATTTCTTTTTGCAGAGAGTGTGCCGGCGTTTCTCCCGGCGCACTTTCTGCGTCGTACTCGTGTGCTTTTCGGATGTCGTGCAGGATGACGTCCCATGCCCTGTGCGTGACATGGCAGAAAAAGTCTTCCTCATCGATCTGGGCGGCCTCCAACGTGTGCAGGATGCGGTCTCCCGCCGCCTCCGGATGCTCTTCAAGAATCACTGCCCTGGCTTCTTCCAAAGATGCATTCAGGTCCCGAAAGCGCATAGTTGCGATTCCGTCCACGTAAATCTCCGCGTCCGCCATCAGCTTTTCAAACTTCTCGTTGGTGGCGATCTCGCACAGAAGCCGGTTGTTGATCTTCCCGGATTTTAATAATGCAATCATTTCATCACTCAGGTGCAGGGAGGAAAGCTCTGCGTCCGGGTGATTTCTGTTTTCGGAAAGGCACAGGAGATAGTCGACGGAAACCTCGTAAAACCGGGCCAGCTTTATCAGGCTCCCATGGTTGATTTCTTTATAGTCGTCATTCTCATAACTGCTCAGTGCGGACGTGGAGATGCCGGTCTGCCTTGATAAATCTTCCAGCCTCAGGTGCCGCTCAAAGCGCAAATCCCGTAGCCGCTCCTGCAGGGTGATCTGTGTTTTCATGGAGAATCTCCTCTTCTGTTTTGCAGTCATTCTGAACCCTGTGTGTAATCATACAAGAGACAATCTACCTTCTTACTAACGTTCCCTGATCGCGGAAAAAGCCGCTTCCGTCCTCTTTTTTTGATTTTAAGGACATACGGGAGAGGGATCATTTTTGTGCCATAATGCAGTCAGTTCATCGATGGATCATTCCAATCGAATGACCGGACTGCATGGGATATGGTCCCCGGGGATGCAGCGCGAAGACGTC
>JBGUNA010000015.1:0-2464 GCA_045117135.1 Candidatus Limivicinus sp.
TTTGGCTCCTTACTGGTTAATCGTTTGTTTTCTGCTTCAGCAATACGATCCAGATCAGACGGAACAACTCCACATTCCTTCATAAAAAAACAGTAGGAAAAGTACCATGTTATCCTATAAAAGTAACAGCTTTTTTCCTGTAAGTACCAGTTTATTTTTTATGTCTTTGAGCATACTATTTGATGGATTGCTTTTTGTCATAATGTTTAATTAGCTTGACATTTTGCATTGTTTCGTCTATAATATAGAGCGTTAAAGGAGGGAATATCATGGCAAAAAAAAGTGTTACTGTTTTACCAAAGACCCAGGACTATCTTACACAGCTTGGTGAACAGGTCCGACTCGCAAGACTTCGCAGAAAGCTGACTGTCGAGCTTGTAGCTGAACGTGCTGGTATAAGCCGTGCTACACTCTGGGCAGTCGAAAAAGGGACGCCATCTGTTGCTATTGGCACATACGCCGCAGTCCTCCACGCCCTAAATGGACTAGATAAAGACCTCCTCCTGGTGGCCAAAGATGATGAACTTGGAAGAAAACTTCAGGATCTGGATCTTCAAACAAAAAAACGTGCCCCGAAAAGGAAGAATTAAAATATGGAAAAACTGATTTATGTTTATGAAAATTGGAGCAGCGAATCTCCAATACTTCTCGGGCGACTATATGTTAACAAGGTTAAACGGTCTGAATCTTATTCTTTTGAGTATGATGAATCCTGGCTGCGGAACTCTGATATGCGATATATTCTTGATCCGGATCTTGCACTGTATCGTGGTCGCCAATATACTCCTTTGGATAAAAGCCTCTTTGGGCTCTTTTCAGATTCCTGTCCTGATCGCTGGGGACGACTTCTCATGCAGCGACGTGAAGCAATCGCCGCTCGTAAAGAGGGTCGAAAACCTGACAAACTGAATGAAAGTGATTACCTTCTTGGCGTGTACGATGCTGCCAGAATGGGAGCTTTACGCTTTAGTCTGGGTGAAGGTAGTTCATTTGAATCCTCCGATGAATCACTTGCTACTCCTCCGTGGGTTTCTTTGCGCAAACTGGAATCTGCATCCATTGCTTTTGAGAATGATGAATCCGGTTTGGAAGAACAATGGCTGAAACAACTGCTGGCTCCTGGCTCTTCTCTGGGTGGCGCCCGCCCCAAAGCCACGGTCCAGGATGTTGATGGCTCCTTGTGGATAGCAAAATTTCCCTCTAAACACGATGATACAAATAGCGGTGCGTGGGAAATGACGGTACATGAGCTTGCCCGGATGTGTGGCCTAAATGTTCCAGAAGCTCGATTGGAAACTTTTTCCCCAAATGGAGCAACCTTTATTGTCAAGCGTTTTGACAGAGATGGAACACGTCGAATTCACTTCTCCTCTGCTATGACTTTACTGGGACAAAGCGATGGAAACACTGGAAATAGCTACCTTGATATGGTTGATTTTATCAAAATGAACGGTTCTTCTCCGAAAGCAGATTTGATAGAACTCTGGAAACGTGTTGTTTTCAACATGGCTGTCACTAATTCCGATGATCATCTCCGTAATCATGGCTTTATTCTTACAAACACTGGCTGGAAATTGTCGCCTTTGTATGACGTAAATCCTGTGCCTTATGGTGATGCTCTATCCTTGAATGTCAGCATGGATGACAACAGCATCGATATTGATCTTGCCATCGAAACTGCTGAATTTTACGACATTCCATCTGAGGATGCCGAAATCATGGCACAGGAGATTCTTTCCACAGTAAAAAACAATTGGGAACGTATTGCAAAAGAAAATGGCCTCAGCCGAGAATCGATTACTCGCATGCGACCGGCTTTTGACATCTGCTATCAGGCTTTATAATCTACGACGTTCCTAGAAGCACCCCACAATCTACTATCCTACGAGTTAGTAGATTACGATTATATTTATAAAAAAATCGCCAATCACTCTTCTTTTGAAGTGACTGGCGATTTTCTATTCTCTTTTCTATTTGCATTACATAAATAGGCTTTGTGCCTTCCACACCATGTAGCTATCCACTACCATTGCCATTGAAAGTAAGGCTGCTTTTCTGTATCGACTTACTGTCATACGTGAAATACAGTGTTTTCTCATAACTTCTTCCCAGGATTCCTTTTTAATAAACAGGCTTTCAGCAATCGGGCGTACTGCTTCATCCAAGCGTTCCATACTATACTCGAAAAGATACACCTTTTCTCTTTGAGCCAAATATGTGTCCATCTTCCCGATATCGACCATTGAAAGATGCGGAATAATAAAGGTATCCTCTGACAAGCATTCCATATCTTCAAATGCTGCTTGATTCACCTTCCCCTTACGAAACAAGGATGGGTAAGCACACTCAAATTCACTACAGAACTCCCGCATTTCTGTATACGTGAATTTTTCTCAAATTCCTACTAAAAACCTCATAGTCAAAGGAAACGATTCAGTTAGTCCTTACCCTTAGGGGCGTTTTT
>JBGUNA010000016.1:0-10171 GCA_045117135.1 Candidatus Limivicinus sp.
GGTATTCGTCTGTGGGATCTTTCGTAACTTTGATTCCTCCGTTGTCTGCGAAAGCGGAAGCGCTGAGACTGAGAACGATTGCAATGACTACCAGAATTGTAAGTGTTTTTTTCATTTTAGATTTCCTCCTGAATTTTTAAATTTTTGTTTTTTGTTTTTTTCTGAGCTCAGTATAGCACACCGACTATCACAGAACTGTCACACAAAACCCGATTTTAAGGAGTATTTAAAAAAATATTTTTTCTTTCTGTTTTCTCTTACCGCAAACAGGAGGAACTGAAAGAAGAATATCTGTAATAAGAAAGCCGGCATCCCGGGAGAGAAGGGATGCCGGTTTTTTTGGAGGGTTATAGTTTACGTAAGATGGTTGATGGGATTATGAGGTGGTGGGGTAGAGGATGATTGCTCCGCCGTCGTCGAGGATGAACTCGGCAAGGCAATACGGGCTGTTTGAGCCGGGAGTAAATAAGCTCCAAGGGAGCAAAAATCTCCCGTCGATAACAATTTAGTATTGCTGCAGTATTAGGTTGCATTTTGAAAACATAACATAATATGAGTATATAGAATAAATGATTGATTAGTAGCTATTTATAGAGAGTCTATACAGTTTTATGGGATACCGTAAAGTTCATCAACTTGAAGTTCAACTTGGTCCAAAATATCCTGCATGTGAAGTTCCATGAGTTTTCCGGCTTCCTCGGCATCGTGTGTTACTACAGCATCAGCGATTTTATCATGGTCTACAACATATATTTTGCCCATTTCACGTGTCCGCAATTCTACAATTTTAGCTTCGATCTGTTTTTCTTCATAAGCAAGAAGGTAAAGCATCGCATAAAGAAATTTGTTTTTGCTTGCTTTTGCCAGAGACAGGTGAAAATCAAGAGCTGGATTTACAGGATCTACATTTTGATCTACATATTCATGGTGTTGACTCAGAGTCTGCTTTATAATGGCTATATCTTCATTGTCTGCATTAAGAGCAGCAAGTTTGGCTGTTTCCACTTCAATAAGTTTTCTAGCCTTTATTAAGTCAACCATGTCTGCATATTCATTTACACGTATTCTTCTAGTAAAATCCTTTTGGACTTTGGCTCTGTCCAGTTTGTTTTGGAGTCCGGCTAACCAGATTTTACCCATCGGAGTGAGGACTCTACCTTGATTACTCTTTCGAATCGTATATTCTTTTGAATCTAACAGCTTTAAATACCGGCCAATGCTAGCAGTACTTAAGATCACTCCACTTAAGTCCAGCTTATCCTTAATAGACCATGAGCCAATTGCATTATCCGAATCTGCAATTATCTGGGCTATCAAGTAGCTAATTGCTTCTTCCTCAGTCTTGAAAATGCCTGTTGACATCAGTTGGTTTTTCATATCCAAAGTATCCATAAAAATGTTACCTCAGTAAAACGCTATTAATACTATACCAATAATTTATATCATAATACGATATTTTCTTCAAGCCATTTCAAATGAAATAGAAAAATAGGATATTGTTGTAAAGCGGCACGCCGCAATACAGCATGCCGCTTCGATGAGCAGAGTTAAATATTATTCGGCAAGTTCTGAGACAGGAACGATTTCTCCGGAGATGATCTTTGCTTTTGCAGAGGCCACTGCATCTTTGATCTCTTGAGGCACTTTAAGGATTTCGTCAGCAGCAAATACGCAGTCAACTGCTTCATCAGACAGACCTTGGCTGATAACACCGGTTTCAAAATTGCCTTCGGCTACTTCTTTCATTGTGTTATAGAACCAGACATAATAATTTGTGAAATTGGAGAAAGGTACCTGACCGGGGATAGCAGTGCTTTCATCAACACAGTTACCAATCATGTAATAATCTGGGCCAGCTTCCTTTATGGCTTCGCGTATACCCATTGAGGAAGAAGCACAGACTTCAAGAATCATATCATAGCCTTCAGCAATAAGTGTGTTAGCCAGTTCTTTGCCCTTTGTAGGATCTTCAAAAGAACCAACATAAAGATGTGTGTATTCTACTTCAGGGTTGGTATCGCGAACACCATTTTCAAATCCTGCAATATTACGGATATTATCACCAACGGGTGCACCTCCAATTACAGCAACCTTACCGGTTTTAGAGAACATTGCTGCTGCAACACCACTAAGGTAAGACGCTTCCTGATCTTTGAAATTAAGGGTCTTTACGTTGTCCATCTCAAGGTCACCGAGAATCTGGACAAAATGAACATCCGGATATTCTTCAGCTAGGCGAGAGCAAGCATCCTGAACCTGCGAGAAGATGCAGAATATAAGAGTATATCCGTCATCACACATAGCACGAATACTATCTTCATATTCGCCCGGTTCTGGTTCAAGCAGTTTGATCTCATAATTGAAATCTTTGGCACCAGCTTGCAAGCCTTCATAACAGGCATCGATTGGGCCATCATCACCCAGCTTCTGAGGCGTAATCATAGCCGCCTTAAGGGTTTCTGCGCTTGCAAAATTTGCACAGAGGCAAAATACTAATGCAAACACAACTAACAGGGAGAGCAGTTTAGAAACGTTTTTCATTTTGTTTCCTCCTATTTTATTTTTCAATCACACTATGTGTGTAATTGTCCCAAATTATTTTGTGGGGTTCTTATTTTTTAAATGTTTTGATATGAATACAGTCAGGATTAACACAGCCAGATAAGGAATCATAAGTACAAGTTCAGACGGTAATTGCATTAGCTGAACTTTATTTGACATTGCCTCTGAAAAACCAAAGACCATTGTTATCCCGATTAATCTGAGTGGATTGCCTCTGGAAAAAATGACGGAGGCAAGTGCGATGAAACCTTTTCCTACGGTCATGCCCTGCGTAAACAGAGACAGAAAACCCAGGGCTATTTGAACTCCGGCTAGTCCACACATGGCACCGCTAATAAGGTTACACTTAAATCTTATTTTGTATACGTCAATTCCAACTGTTAACGCAGCCTGTGGATGTTCCCCGCAGGATACAATTCTTAAACCAAATGGAGTTCTGTAAAGAATAACCCATGTAGCAAGAGCAGCGAAAATGGAAAACGGGACCAGCCAGGTTTGTTGATGAAGAATATTTCCTATAACAGGTATCTTTGAAATAAAACCCGCATTTATTGATGGAAGGCCTTGAATCTTTGGGCTTACAAGCGAACCGGATTGATGGAATATTTGTTTCAGTAAGAATATCGACAATCCATCCAGAAGAATATTCATTGAAAACCCAACTACAAGTTCGTCACCGCCAAGGACAGTAGTAAAGAGATAGAAAATAATCGAGACTATGATTCCTGACATTATACCGGCAAATGTTGCAATGATCCAGTTGCTTGTATAATAGCTGCATGTAACGGAGAAAAAACAGGAAATCAACATCGTTCCTTCAAGCGTTATATTAGTCGTTCCTGCCCTATCATTGTACAGGGCGCCTGTACCTGCAAGTAAAAGAGGCGCAGCCATTCTGGCAGTTGCGGTAAGGATTGAAAGATCAATCATCTCTATCCTCCTTTACGTTTTTACGAATGGCTTTTATTCTTTGGTTTAATTTATCTAGTCCAATATATTGCGAAATATATTTTGCTGATATGAAACAAATGATGAATCCCTGTATTACGGTAACGAGTGACCGGGAAACGTCAGTATAACGCTCAATAGCCAGACTGCCGTTTTTTAGAAAACCCATGAACAGTGCACCAAAAAGTGTTCCGACAGGTGTTGAACTACCAAGCAAAGCAGCCAGAATGCCATCATTACCGAAATTCGGCGCAAAGCCAGATTCATATCGCCAACGCATTGACATGATCTCAACAGCACCACCTAATCCAGCGATTGCTCCGCTTAAAACCATTACGAGAATCCGTCTGTTATCTATGTTTATCCCGCCATATCTGGCAAAGCTGGGATTCATCCCGCACATCGTGATTTCATAACCGGTTTTACTCTTTTTTACTAACCACCAGAAAAAGAAGATGATGAATAACCCTATGAAAAACGCGGCAGTCAGCTGATACCCTTTTACTAATAATGGGAACTGGGCTTGCTTTGCTATTCGCTCAGTTTTGAGAGAATCTCCATTTGTACCGCTGGCTAAATAATAATAATGAACAATATAATCAGTGATGTATATACCAATATAGTTCATCATCAATGCAGGTACAACTTCACTCCCATCGAGTTTTACTCGTATTAATGCAGGAGGAACAGCCCATATTGCACCGAAAACAATACTTACGATCATCATTAGAGGGATAAGAATATATCCGGGGAGAGCTGTATATGTAACACCGATTATTGTTGCTGCTAAACTACCAACATAGAGCTGTCCATCTATTCCAAAGTTAAACATTCCCCCGCGAAATGCCAGTGCAGCTGCAGTGCCGGTAAATAGTAAAGGGGTTGACCACCGTAAACTGGTAGCAATATTTTTTAATGATCCAACTGCTCCGATTGCAAGTCGAGAATAAATCTCAACAGGATTGTATCCAAATAAAGCCACCATAATAAAGCCAATTACAAGGCTTGCTATCACTGCAGCGAGAGCAGTTTTTAAACTGATAGGCTTTGATTTGAACTCAAAATTCATTTTGTGTCGGTCTCCTTTGTAATTCCAGCCATCAATAGCCCTATCTGTTGCTCATTGCTTTCTTCTGGTGTAGTTTCTCCAACAATTCTGCCGTTATACATCACAATTATTCTGTCGCTTAACGACATGATTTCACTTAATTCACTGGAAATAAGCAAGACGGCATTCTTTTCATCGCGTAATTCTACCAATTTTTCGTGAATAAACATTGTAGCCCCGATATCTACGCCTCTACTGGGTTGTGCTGCAATAAGAACTTTGGGATTTCTGTATAGCTCTCTGGCTACAATAGATTTTTGTAAATTACCTCCTGATAACGAACTCGCGGAATCGAGTACCGTTCCATATTTTACGTCAAACTTGTTATATTGTTTTTTTGTTATCTCTGCTGCTTTTTTATAATCAAGTGTTCTGCTTTTTGCATATTCCGGATTTGATAGATCGCCCATGATAAAGTTCTCAACTAATGATGCCGGCAGAGCAGCGCCTGTTGTCTGTCGATCTTCAGGGACATGTCCCAGACCCGTTTTTCTTCTGTAAAGCGGAGACATATCTGGCTTTATTTCAGTATTATTGATTGAGATAGAACCAGTATAATTATTTATCATTCCAGAAAGGACAGAAATCAATTCAGTCTGCCCATTGCCTTGTACTCCTGCAACACCTACAATTTCTCCTGCTCTTACTGAAAATGAGACATCGTTTATCATCTGAACACCAAATTTGTTGCGATAATTCAGATGAGATACCTGCAATAGAACATCTCCTGGGTTAGCTGGATTTTTATGGACTTCAAAATCCATTTCTTTGCCGACCATCATAGATGCTATTTTTGCTTCATTTGCATCTTTGGTGTCGAGCTCACCCGTTACGAGACCATTTCTCAATACAGTTATTCGGTCGGTAACCTTCATTAGCTCTTTCAGTTTATGAGTGATAAGTATAATACTTTTGCCTTTTTCTTTTAAAATCTCTAGAGCATTGAGAAGGTTGGTGATTTCCTGGGGGGTAAGGACGGCGGTGGGTTCATCGAGTATCAGGATATCCGCGCCAAGATACAACACTTTTAGTATTTCTATTCGTTGCTGCATAGCGACAGAGAGGTCTTTTATTACGGCATCGGGGTCAACAGGCAGTCCGTATTCTTCTCCGAGTGATTTCACCAGTTTTCGTGCTTCTGCTAAATCCAGAAATCCGGTCTTTTTACAAACAGGTTTCCCGAGAATTATATTTTGTGTCACGGTCAAGGAAGGAACAAGTGTAAAATGCTGGTGCACCATGCCAATGCCTAGCTGTATTGCATCCTTTGGAGAAGAGATATGTGCTTTATTACCATTCACATATATTTCGCCTTCATCGGGCAGATACATTCCATACAGGATTTTCATTAAAGTGGTTTTTCCTGCCCCGTTTTCCCCGATTAAACCGTGTATGCTTCCCCAACTGACGGAAAGATCAACATTATTATTTGCTATTACTTTTGGGAATTTTTTTGTTATCCCTTTCATTTCTATAGCATAGGGCATATAGCAAAGGCCTCCTTCTGACTGATGGGGATTCCGGCTTACTATGAGCGTTTTCCTTTCGGGATGTATTTTCCATATCCTGCGGTTCCCGTTATTTTCCCGTTATCATAAACTTTTTCACCTCTTACAAAGCACTGTTTCACTTTACCGGTGAACTCCATACCCTGATAGACTCCTTTACTGCTTTTTGTCTTTGAGAGACTATTCAGCCCGTTGTAGGTCCATTTTTCAGATAAATCAACAATCACTATATCAGCATCAGATCCAGGCATGAGAGTCCCTTTATTATCAAGCCTCATTATTTTCGATGCATTGCCAGCAGTAAGAGCAGCGAGTTTCTCAAGGGGTAAACCACGTTTATGATAACCTTCTGTAAGCATGCCTGCTAACATTGCATCGTATCCGCCAAAACCACAATACTCATTCCAGAAATTGCCGTTTTTAATTTTCTCTTCGTCAGAATAAGGGCCATGATCAGAACCTAACGTATCGATTGTGCCATCAAAAACATAATTCCATAGTTTTTCAACGTTTTCCCTCGATCTGAACGGTGGGTTACATTTTGCATAAGATCCTTTTTCTATTAGAGCAGATTTATCAAATATAAGGTAATGCGGACAAGTTTCAACATAGACTCTCAAGCCAGCAGATTTTTGCTTCTTCAAGTACTCCGCACCTTGGACGATTGTCATGTGACATATATATAATCTTACATCAGTTTGTTCTGCAAACAGACAGGCCCTTTGAATTGCTTCCAATTCAACCCACCAGGGGCGGGCATCATCATGCATTGAATAATCGTTATTATTCAATGCAGCCATATTTTTACTGCCGAAATCAGCAATTTCGGCGTTTTCGGCATGGACACCGATCAGCCCATCGAATTTAGCAGCATTCTTCATACCCTCGATTAAATATCCATCTGTTATTTGTGGATAGTCAGGATTAGCAAAACTCATAAACCCTTTATAGGCAACACATCCTAATGCATCGAGTTCAGAGAGATTACCAACACAAGAAGGGATCAGACCACCCCAAAATGCGAAATCAACAAAAGAATCTTTTGCTGCTACATTGTATTTCAGATCAAATCCTTCTTTATTAACTACAGGAGGAACACTTAGCGGCATATCTACGATTGTTGTGATACCGCCAGAAGCAGCACACTGAGAGCCATGGAACCAGTCTTCTCGATAGTTCAGAGGAGAAGGATCCCACATATGCACATGGGTATCAATTAATCCTGGGAGTATAGTGTTTTGATGAACGTCAACTATATCATATCCGGGTAAGGATGCTTCTGAGTGTAAAAAACCTTCTATTTTCCCATTGTTGACAACCAGAGAACCTTTATATACTCCATCGGGCAGAACTATGTTGCCATTTTGAAAAATGATTTTGTTAGACATATGTGCTCCTTTCTTAGACTACTCACCAATGATTAGTGATATGATAAATAGAAATTATCACACTTGCACATACTTGTCAAGCTGTTTTCTGCGATATTACAATCTATTTATCATATTACACAATAATGCTTGACTTTTATTTGAAAAGATGATAATATCATCAATCATCAATGATTAGTGCTGATAATAAACAGAAAGGAAGTTTCATATGGGTAATAATTCGTCTTTAGCCCCAGCAAAAATATATGTAAATGCAAAAGAAGATCGATTTCAAGATTGGTATCGTAGGTGGCAGGGGATACCATCAATTGAAGTAACATCAAAAGGCCGTATTTTTGTCGATTTCTATACAGGTCAGGATGCAGAGGTTGGTGGAAATGTTATCATGTTATGCGTGAGCGATGATCATGGTAAAACATTCCAATCTTGTACAACGGTTGTTGAGCATCCTGATCCGGAGTGCCGGTTGTATGATCCAAATTTGTGGATTGATCCTTATGGCCATTTATGGATGACGTATAATCAAGCACGTGGTTTTAATGATGGAAGAAGTGGGGTTTGGGTTATCATTTGTGATGATCCAGATGCTGAGAAACTAAAGTGGTCTGAACCAAGGCGCATAGCCAATGGGATAATGATGAATAAGCCTCTTATTACCAGCAAGAATGAATGGCTGTTTCCGTGCGCCATATGGTGTGATACAAGTGGAAGTGTACCATCTGAAAGGCATGGCTTAGAGAATGAGCAATTTCCCAATGTTTATGTTTCTACAGATGAAGGTAAAACATTTACTCTCCGAGGACACGCTGATATGCCCGGTCGTAGTTTTGATGAACATATGCTAGTCGAGAGAAAAGACAAATCGTTATGGATGTTAATGAGAATCTTTGCCGGTATTGGTGAAAGCTTTTCTTATGATGATGGTTACACGTGGACACCGGGAAGAGTATCACATATTGAAGGTCCCTGTTCCAGATTCCACATTCGCAGACTGAAATCTGGCCGTCTTTTAATGATTAATCACTATCGTTTTGATGAACGAATTGATCTGGATGATATTATGCATCAAGGAAATGTCAAAAGTTGGAAAGGGCGCAGTCATCTTACGGCATTACTTAGTGAAGATGATGGAGAAACATGGCCTTTTACACTATTGCTTGATGAGAGAAATGAAGTTTCTTACCCAGACGCCAAAGAGGCAGATGATGGATATATTTATGTGACTTATGATCATGAGAGAGTAAAAGAAAGAGAAATTTTATTAGCTCGGTTCACAGAAGACGACATACTAAGCGGAGAATTTAAATCAGAAGGAGCTTTTGTAAGAGTTCTTGTGAATAAAGCACTCGGGCAACCCGATATTCATTGAAAATATCACAAAAAATATGCTTTGGTTAAAAAGCCGGCACCTGCAGGTGCCGGCTTTTTGGAGGATATGAGTTTGCGTAATCTGATCAGGTTAAGATTATGAGGCGGTGGGGCAGAGGATGATTGCTCCGCCGTCGTCGAGGAGGAACTCGGTGAGGCAATGCGGGCAGCGGATGATTTCAAAGCAGTGTTCGCAGGCGAATTCGCTCTCGCAATGGGGGCAGTGAAGGTTATACAGGTTCATTTGGTTTAATCCCAGTAGTCGCTGGTATGGTATGTTTCATTGAAGTCACGGATTTCGTCGGCGAAAATCTCTTCGAGGAGGGGGAGGTCTTCTTTGGCGGCGTAGTCGGAGGGAGAGACGGTGCCGAGGACGATGCCGCGGATGAGCACGGTGTTCTGATCGCTCTTTGCGGGGTAGGCGAGGTCAGGGTCCGGGTTGACGGAGAAGAGGGTATAGTCATCGGCGACGCGTTTGATGACGGCGCCGTCATCCGTATCCACGATGACGTCCTGCCCCGGGCAGGCGGAAGAGGCTTCCCGGTAATAGACGTCGCTTCCGTCCATATAGGCGGGTTCCATGCTGCGGCCGGTCACGCGCACGATGCCGTCCGCCCTGGTGCTGATCCGGTTTCTGCGGAGGAAGGTGCACTTCGGCGGTTCGGCGGGGACAAAGGCTCCCGTGCCGGCAGCCGTCATGCCGGGGCGCCTTGCGATGAGCTCATAGGTGTTTTTCAGCTCTTCATCTTTCTGGAGGAGCTCTTCCGTCATCAGGGTGTCGATCATTTTGTCCAGAGCTTTCCGGGTGGAGGGTTTGAGGCTGCGGATATTGCGCAGGATACGGTCTTCCTGTTCGGTCAGGTTGTTTTCGGCCTCCATACGGAAGAGCTCATGCAGGCGGATGCCCAGGAGTGCGCAGATTTCCGGGATGAGATCGTAATCCGGTTTGCATTTATCGGCCTCCCAGTTGATGACAGTGTTGCGGGTGACATGCAGCAGGTCCGCGAAGTCCTGCTGGGTGAGGCGTATCTTTTTGCGGTGTTCCTTCAGGACGGCGCCGAAGAGGACGGGCGCAGGCGACGGAGAGGAGGGGAAGGGGATGACGGAGGAGGGGGAGAGGGGGGTGGTGGGTGACATGGGGAACCTCCTGGGAATGATGAATGATGAATGATGAATTATGAATGATGAATTATGAATGATGAATAAACTGTACCCACAAAAACGGACAGGCCAAAAGAAATGCATGGGGTGGACGTCCCTGAAAAATGGACAGGCTACGGAAGACGAAA
>JBGUNA010000017.1:0-58860 GCA_045117135.1 Candidatus Limivicinus sp.
AGACAAACTCCCCAAGGCAGAAGCCGATGCCCTCAAAGAGGCACATGATGCCGCAAAGCAGATTGAAGGCAAGTCCCTGAAGCAGTCTTATTATTTCAGCGTTCCGGAAACCTACACGGTAGATGAAGATCACTATGCAAAGTATGTCTTCTCCTGCCCGGGCAACAACGTAGAGGTTTGCGTCAATGGGAATCCGGTCGAAGTGGTTTCCATCAATGGCCGCACCTCTTATATCGCAAAGGTTACGGAGAGAGGCTGCATCACAATTACGGTTGATAAGTAAGAAAAACTGGACTTCGAGAGAAGTGCGTAGTACGCGAGGCAAGGATCATCGCACGTCAGGTCGCACGTCAGGATGCTCGGAAGAGAACATAGTACCTCGCGGATACATGTCCTTCCGAGCAATAATATTATTATCATGAGGATACCCGCGCCGGTGAAAAAGCAGGGTTGAATGAGAAAATGTTAAGGAAATGATTATGAAAAAGTTTGTGACAATTCTGATGGCACTTGCAATTATTCTCAGTTTCAGCGCTTCCGCATTCGCAGCTCTTACCCCCGGAATCGACATTGACACTGATCTGGGTGAATATATTGCCGGCAATAATGTCTCTACTGGTGAGATGGATGAGTATTTTGCCGGCCATAATATGGCAAGTTCTTTTCTGAGTCCCTCGGGAGAGAGGTCAAAAGCCGCACTGTCAAATGGAGGTCTGCAGATCTGTCTGATGGAAGATGACAGCCTTTACCAGTACGTCCATCCCTATGAGGTTGTGAATGTGGAATTCAGAGAGATTAACAGGCTCAGCGAAAAAGCTGCCGAGGCACTTCGGGAAGCACGTAACACAGCTAAGCAGATGGAAGGGAAATCCGTGAAGCAGGCATATTTCTTCACTGTGCCTGGCACATACACGTTGGATGAAGAGCACTACGCAAAGTATCTGTTCTCCTGCCCCGGTGACAATGTTGAGGTTTTCGTGAACGGGAATCCGGTGGAAGTGGTTTCCGTCAATGGCCGTACCTCTTACATTGCAAAAATAATTGAACGCGGCTGCATCACAATCCTGGTAGATAAATAAGTGATTGCGACTTGTGTGACAGTTCTGTGACTGTTGGTGTGTTATACTATACGCAGAAAAAACAAAACAGACAAAAAATTAATTAGAAAAATTAAGGAGGAAAAATTATGAAAAAGTCTGTAGCAATTCTGATGGCTCTTGCAATCGTTCTCAGTCTCGGCACTTCCGCATTCGCAGCTTTTGGCTCTGTTCCTGCTGCTGCTCAGGATGAATACGGTGGTTATTACGATGATTTCGGCAACTATTATCCTCCCGGACAGGAGCCGCAGGGAGGGAGACCGAAAGCAGCACAGTCAGATGTAGGCCTGCTGATTCTCCTGATGGAAGATGACACACTTTATGAGTTTGTGCCGATGTATCAGGTTATGAATGTAGAGTATAAGGATGCAGCAAAGTTCATCAATAATTCGAAGACCCGGGAAGCATTTGCACAAGCCTACAAAGAAGCAAAGGGTGTGGAAGGCAAGCATCTCCGCAAAGCCTACTGGTTTGATATTCCGGCCAGTTACACGCTCGATGATGAGCACTATGCAAAATACGTTTTCTCCTGTGAAGGAAAGAATGTAGAAGTTACCGTGAACGGGAATCCGGTAGAAGTGGTTTCCATCAACGGTCGTACCTCTTACATTGCAAAAATTACAGAACGCGGTCCGATTGCAATTTACAGCGATAAGTAAATCAGGGAACAGAAAGCCGGCACTGTAGGGTGACGGCTCTGTTTGACGTTAACAGGTTTACGTAAGATAGTATTATAGTATTATGCTTTGTTGACAAGCAGTGCGTGATTTTGTATAATCGAACTCAATACTGAAACTGCAAAAGAGGTATTTGACGATGAAGAGATTTGTTTCGTGGAATGTCAACGGGCTGAGAGCCTGCATGGAAAAGGGATTTATGGATGCCTTCCGGCAGCTGGATGCGGATGTCTTCTGCCTGCAGGAGACAAAACTGCAGCAGGGGCAGATCACGCTTGATCTGCCGGGCTATAACCAGTTCTGGAACTATGCGGAGAAGAAGGGGTATTCCGGCACGGCTGTCTTTTCCAGGGAGGAACCACTTTCGGTGCGGTACGGCCTGGGCATCGAGCAGCATGACCATGAGGGCAGAGTGATTACGCTGGAATTCCCGGACTATTATTTCATCACGGTGTATGTCCCGAATTCCCAGGAGGAACTGAAAAGGCTCGATTACCGGATGGTATGGGAGGATGACTTTCTGGCCTATGTAAAAAAGCTGGAAGAGACGAAGCCGGTGATCTTCTGCGGGGACCTGAATGTGGCCCACCGGGAGATCGACCTGAAGAATCCTGCCTCAAACCGCCGGAATGCAGGTTTTACTGACGAGGAAAGGGCAAAGTTTGACGCCGCGCTGAAAAGCGGGCTCACGGATACCTTCCGCTATTTCTACCCGGACCAGGAGAACATCTATTCCTGGTGGAGTTACCGGTTTCAGGCGCGGGCGAGAAATGCCGGGTGGCGGATTGACTACTTTGTGGTGAGTGACTGCCTGAGAGACCGGCTGCAGGATGCGAAGATCCATACGGAGATTACCGGGTCTGACCACTGCCCGGTGGAACTGGATCTTCTGTAAAGGAAGAGAGCTTCTTCTGCCAGGCACGGAATGCGGTAGGGACGGAGTAGGCTGCATCGATTTCTTCCGGCGTGAGCCAGAGGAAGCCTTCTGCCTCCTGCATGCAGGAGAGGCGATATCCCGTCATATGCCACTCGACGTGGGTGAAGACGTGCTTTGCTTCTCCGCAGGTGAGAATGTTCTTTACGGAAATACCCATGGCTTCGGCTGCCTGCCGGGCAGATGCCGGATCGAGGCTTCCTGCGAGGTTCGGGAATTCCCAGAGCCCGGCGAGGAGGCCCTTTCCCGGCCGCTTCCGTAGGGCAAACCTGCTGTCGCACTGCAGGAGGAGAACTGTTCTGTCTTCAACACGCCGCTCTTTCTGTGCTGACCGGACGGGATAATCCTCCTCGTTGCCGCACTCATGAGCCAGGCACAGGGAGTTGAGCGGGCACTGCGCGCAGAGAGGAGCACCGTTTGGCAGGCAGACGACTTCGCCGAGTTCCATCAGCCCTTCGGTGAGAAGGGACGCATCCTGCCCGGTGGGATAAAAGCGGCGCAGCAGCGAAGCGGTATCTTTCCGAACCCGGGGATCTGCGCTGTCATCCCTGCGGGCAAGCAGACGCATCACTACGCGGAGTACATTTCCGTCGACAGCGGGCTCCGGTTCTCCGAAGGCAATAGAGGCAATGGCCGCGGCCGTATAGTCCCCGATGCCTGGCAGTTTTTTCAGCTCTGCTGCTTTACCCGGCAAAGCACCGGCGTACTGCTCTGTAACGGTTACGGCGGCGCGCTTCAGGTTTCTGGCCCGGCTGTAGTAACCGAGGCCTTCCCAGAGCTTCAGCAGCCTGTCTTCCGGGACGGCAGCCAGGGCGGCTACGTCCGGCAACTCCAGCAGGAAGCGTTTATAATAAGGAATTACAGCTTCGATGCGGGTCTGCTGCAGCATGATTTCCGAGATCCAGATGTGGTAAGGGGTCGGCTCTTCCCGCCAGGGGAGTATGCGGCGGTTTGCTGCATACCAGGTAATGATGGAAGGCAGTGCAAATTCAATTCGTTGCGCTTCATTCACGGCAGATTCTCCTGTGGTTGATTCTGTCCGCATTTTAACCGAAATCCTGGCAAAAAGCAACGCCGGAGCAACTTGGTGTTGAAAAAACGGGATCAATCAACTATAATAATTCTTAATCATTGAAAGAAAGAAAGAGACGTAAACGGAGGGGCATCCATGAATATTAAAGAAAGAGCTGCATATGCCTGGACGAGGATTGTTGATCTTTTCAAACCGAAAAAGCCGGAGATTGAAGTAGAGATCGAAGAGATGGATGACGAAACGGTTGAAGAAAAGCAGGAGAGTGTTTCGACGCTTAACCTGGAGGATGTTCCTGCATCCGGTCCGGAGAATGCTCCGGAATCCCCGGCTCCTGACCGTATGGGAGAGGAGGAAGCTGTTCCCAGCCGTATGACGGAAGAATACAAAGCCTGGCTGGAGGAGCAGTTTAATTCGGAAGAAGATTCCAGCCCGGATGACCTGTAAATTATAGGATGTGTCTTTCACCACGTCGGTTTGCTTTTACCGGCGTGGTTTTGTTTTACTATCATAAATATTACAATAAAGTTACGAAAAAGAGAAAAAATTATGAACAAACCGGCGTAAATGTTAATTAATAGTGAACGAATTGAATATTGGTTGATTTTCAAAAACAAAACAGTTATTATAAAGTTGTCTTATTACTGTACGGCAGTTTTTCGATTTTCAGAGAGAACTCTGCACATAACCTTAGGAGGATAAGATGAAAAAGATTTACAAGAAACTGGCAGTCTTCCTGGCAATCGCACAGCTCTTCTGCGTCGCGGCAGTGGCTGCCGGTGCGGAATCCGGGACAGACCTCGGAATTAAAATCGGGGATACTCCGCTCTTAAGCGGAATCTATTACCACTCTCCGGATGGAAAACAGCTGGAACAGGCTGCGGAAGAACCGTCGTCTTATATCACATGGCGTATGCAGGACGGTGCTGTTCACATCGTAATGAAAGATTTTTCCATTGAACTGGAAAACAACGGTACCCCGGACCCCACCTATGCGGGTTTATATGTTCCGGTACCGGTCATTTTTGACGTGTCCGGTAAAAACGTCATTACCAATAAGGGCTACGTCTCAACGGACGGCGTTCAGAAGTTCAGCATTGGCCTGAATCTCAACGGAAACGGAGCGTTTGTTCTGGGAGACGGATCGCTGGCTTTCTTCACAAATACCGACAGCAGCTATGACGGATACGGCTACGGTATTCTCACAGAGCAGACCATCCTCCTGAGAGGGGACAGGCTCTCTGTGGAAGCGCTCGGCGCAACGAGCGCCATGCAGGCAATGCCGACGATTGATGACGGGGTAAGGATCAGCGTCTCGGCCGGCCGGTCGGAGAATGAGGCTGTTTCTGCATGGAGCTTCCAGCCGGAAACCTATACCCAGAACCGCTATGTCTCTATGAAGGTGGGAGAGGGCAGCACGGTACAGGAAGCCTATCAGGCATATCTGAGCGGTGCACAGCAGGGCGGTACTGACACTCAACAAGAGCAGGAGGCGCTCCTTGCCCAGCAGCAGGCTGAAGAAGAAGCCCGCCTGGCTGAAGAAGCCCGTCTGGCTGAAGAAGCCCGCCTCGCAGAGGAAGCACGTCTTGCAGAGGAAGCTCGTTTAGCGGAAGAGGCGCGTATCGCTGAAGAGGAAGCGCGTAAAGCCGAAGAGGCCCGCATTGCGGCCGAAGAAGCACAAAAAGCGGAAGAAGCCCGCAAGGCAGAAGAGGCCCGCATTGCGGCCGAAGAAGCACAAAAAGCAGAAGAGGCGCGCAAGGCAGAAGAAGCCCGCAAGGCTGCAGAAGAAGCAGAACGGCTCAAGGCGGAAGAAGAGGACAGAAAGCGTGCGGAAGCCGAAGCAAATGAGGCCGGCCTCTTCAATGTGAGCACCGAAGCCATTGCCCAGCAGCAGGTTGTTGTGCTGGATCCTTCGATGCAGGAAGAAATCAAAGCCTTTGAAGTGCAGCCGGACGAAACAAAAATTGAAAATCAGTTCGTGACGGTTATGCCCGCCGATCTGTTACTGGGATCCGGAGAGACAACTACCTCCGGTCCGGATGAGGATCTGAAAAAAGTAACTTTCACTCCTGATGGGGATACAAGCGGCGTACTCAGTAATCTCCCAACTGGGGTAGAGTATGAAATCGGATACAGAAAAGATGGAAAGGATCTGTGGCCATGGCCTTCCCAGTGGGTCAGTGTGGCTTCCGGCTCATCTTTGAATCTCACGAATCTCAGCGATGGTGATCTGATCCGTGTCAGAAAGGTTGGCACGGAAGAGGCCGCATCCGTCCTGTTCGAAATTAACCAGCAGCCGCAGATTTCCACTGTGGCAACCGTCAGCTCTACACCGGTCTCCGGTGCAGGAAAGACAGATGGAACCATTACCATCAACACATCATCCGGCAACTATGTTTATCAGATTCGCGGTGCGGGAAGCACGCAGAGTTTCGTTGACATCACTGGCAACCAGCTTTCCGGTCTCGGTGCCGGCACTTATGAGCTGCGCATCAAAGGCACAAGCTACAAAGATGGCGACAAAAATATAGCACTTCTTGCCTCGGCAAAACCATACCTGGAAGTGACGGTCGGATCCTATTCCGCACCGGTCAAATTGCCGACGCCGACAGCGGTCTTCTCTGCCACGGGAGAAAGCAGCGGAATCCTCAGCGGGGTCAACAGCACCATGCAGTATTCTCTCAAAGGTGTCAGCGGCCCGTGGGTGCCGATTACCGGAGAAACAGCTGTGATTTCGTCCGGCATTACCGGCCAGATCCTTGTGAAGGCGTTTGGAAAAGAGGCGGATCACACTGCAGATTCCGATATCCAACCCATTGAAATCAAGCAGTATTCCGCACCGCTTGCGGCAAATATCTCTGTGAACAACGGTAGCCTGATCGTAGGATACGGCACACCGGCACAAATCAAGCGCCATGCCGACGGAGAAAACGGCTATCTGGACATTGTTAACAAGATCGTCCGCAATGTGCCGGCAGGAGATTATGATATCCGCTTTAAGGCAAACGGGCAGATTCTTGCTTCCAAACCGATTACCATCTCAGTCTCCTATATTGAAGCAAAGTCACTTCTGATGAATCCGACCTCGGTTACTCTGAACTCTACCGATTCCAGTGCAAAGCTTGCTGTGGCGTTCAATCCGCTCAATACAACCAACCAGACTGTCACGTGGACGTCTTCGAACGAGAATGTGGTGCGGATCCATGAGAGCTATCGGACAACCGTAGGGACGAATGGTGTGGCTATGGCGAGTGTCATTGCGGTGGGAGCGGGAACTGCTACTGTTACGGCACGCACAGCCAACGGGATTACCGCTTATTGCACGGTAAACGTCCAGGCCAACTACTACTTTACCTATCACAAGAATGGCAGCTGGTACTATGATGTGGGCGGGGCCTACACCGTTCAGGCAACCGGCCCGGCCAGCAGACTGGTAGGCAATGGTGCAGCAGTAAAAATTAACGGCAGAACCATCAACCCGTATTACTACACAGTGTCTGCTGCCAATGACGGTACTTCCATCGTCACTATCTCCGAAACAGCTATGAAGGCTCTGGAACACAGGCCCTACCAGCAGCTCCAGTTCGTCTATTCTGACGGTGGTGTTGCAACCTGCTACCTGCATGTTCTCTCTGTACGCGACAGGCCGATCACCGGCGATGACAGTATGCTCGCTCTCTGGGTATGCCTGATGCTCATGAGTGCTGCTGCCTTTACAGTTACAGTACGCCGGAAGAAAAGAACAATGGATTAAATTTACAAAATAGTAAAAATATAAATACAATCTGGTCTTGCCTTTCGCATAAAAGTATGATACTCTACTGCAAGCTGGAATCAATGAGAAATGCACTTACAAGCTGCCTCTCTCCGGCTGCGTTCACCTTCGTCTTAGTAGGATGATCGGACCTGAAAGTTCCGGCCTTACTAAGAACGTTGCTGCAAAACAAAAGCTTGACTGTTCGACAATAGTTTGAGATAATATCCATATCTGTGAAAGATATGGATATTATCTTTTGTTACACCAGAATCGAAAACAAGGAGGACTATTCAATGCAGAAAGAAACACCTGATCTGCCCATCGAGGAGGAAGAAGTAGACCTTTCTTTGCCACCCTTCCATCTGGGCACGGATTATGAATCCTATAAATACTTCGGTGCGCATCCGACGGAGGTAGATGGCGTACAGGGGACTCGCTTCCGCGTCTGGGCACCGCATGCCAAAAGTGTTTCGGTGATCAATGAAGTAACCGGGTGGGATAACTTCTTCCCCATGGAGCGCACAGAGGAAGATGACTCTGTTTGGGCGTGTTTTATCCCGGGTGTGCAGGACGGTCATATGTACCGTTATGTGGTAGACGGAGCGGACGGAATTCTCCGCTACAAATCCGACCCGTATGGCTTCCGCTCGGAGAAGCGCCCGGCCAATGCGTCCATTGTCTGTTCGCTTGACCGGTACATCTGGCATGATGAAGTCCACCAGCAGCAGCGTGACAACCGTACTGTTGTGGAAAAGCCGATGGCGATCTATGAAGTGCACCTCGGCTCCTGGAAGAAGCATTTTGTGGATGAACAGGATCCGGACGGCTTCCTCAACTACAGGGAGATTGCTGACCCGCTTGTTGACTACGTCACCTGGATGGGATATACACATGTCGAGCTGATCGGAATCTGTGAACACCCCTTTGACGGTTCCTGGGGTTACCAGGTTACGGGCTTCTTCTGCCCGACGGCGCGTTACGGAACACCGAATGATTTCCGCTATTTTGTGGACAGGCTCCATCAGGCAGGCATCGCCGTGATTCTCGACTGGGTTCCTGCTCACTTCCCGAAGGACAGCTTCGGTCTTGAGTGCTTTGACGGCACGCCTCTTTATGAATCGGAAGATCCGCTGCGGGCGGAATATCCGGAATGGGGCACCAAAGCCTTTGACCACGGCAAGCCGGAGGTCTGCTCCTTCCTGATTTCCAGTGCATTTTACTGGATTCAGGAGTTCCATATTGACGCATTGCGTGTCGACGCTGTGGCGGCTATGATTTATGCCAGCTTCAGCCGCGCGGAATGGCGGCCGAATAAGTTTGGCGGAAACATCAACCTGGAGAGCGAAGCCTTCCTGAAGCAGGTAAATGAGGCGGTCTGCTCCGGAACAACCGGCTATCTCATCGCAGAGGATTCTTCCATCCAGCCGGGAATCACAAATCCGGTGGAAGACGGCGGTCTTGGCTTTAAGTTAAAGTGGAATATGGGCTGGATGAATGAAATGCTCCGCTATATTGCCCATGATCCTGTTTTCCGCAGATGGCACCATGATGAACTGACGCACACCACGGACTATGCTTTCTTTGAAAATTATGTGCTTGTGCTTAGCCATGACGAGGTAGTGCATCTCAAGCACTCTCTGGTAGAGAAGGCACCCGGCAAGGCGGAGGATCGCTACGGCGGCCTGAAGACACTCTATACTTTCATGTTTACCCATCCGGGCAAAAAGCTGCTCTTTATGGGGCAGGAATTTGCTCAGGACAGAGAGTGGTCAGAAGCGCGTGAGCTCGACTGGTGGCTTACGGAAGATCTCGGCCATCGCGATGTGATGCTTTGCGTGCAGAATCTTTTGGAGATTTACAAGAAATATCCGGTGCTGTATGCCGATTCCAGAAACCCGACGATTTTTGAATGGGTCAAGCGTGGAGACTGCGACCGCAATACCATCAGCTTCATCCGTCGGAATCCCTGGGACTATAACGGCGCTCTGCTCGTGATCTGCAACTTCTCTCCCTGCTACTATGAGAAGTATTCCGTCGGCGTTCCGCTGGATGGATATTACAGCCGTGTCTTCAGTACGTTTGACCATCTGCCCGGCGGCGGAAGCCGGAAGGAATTGGGAGGAGATATCCCGCCGCTTACTCCTGTCAAACAGGTGTGTGACGGATATGACTATATGCTTACCTATAACCTTCGTCCCTTTGAATCGCTGATCTTTGAATTTCCGATTGTTCCGAAACAGGAGAAAAAGAAAAGAACCACTGCCTCCAAGCCCAAAACAGCTGTGAAAGCTGCAACAAAAACAGCAGCCTCGACAAAAACAGTAAAGACATCAAAGACAGTTAAGACAGCCGAGAAAGCACCTGCAAAACCCAGAAAACCGAAGGCAAAAACCACCGAGAGCTAATTATTATACCAGTTAAGCGCGGGACGGAGCACTGCATTCAAAGTACAACAGTGCTTTCCCGCGCAATTTGCAAAGCACAAATCCTGAGAGAAAAACTTTAATAATCTTAGCGCGGGACGGAGCACCGCATTCAGAAGTACAACGGTGTCTTCCCGCGCAATAAGCAAAGCACAAATCCTGAGAGAAAAACTTTAATAATCTTAGCGCGGGACGGAGCACCGCAATCGAAGTTCAACGGTGTCTTCCCGCGCAATATGTAAAGTACTGATCTCGAAGAAAGGAGAAAAAACCGTGCGTTTCATTGGCCGCCTTTTCCGGCGCCTTATCAGCCTGGTGCTGTTGAGTGCCTGCATTTTCGGCATCCTCTATCTTGTCCCATTGACGGAGCGTGTTGATACCAATGGGTTGGAAGCAGACGCTTCCTGGATGAGCCGCCTGCCTGACACGGTCCGCCTGAACGAGATCACCATACCGGGCACGCATCAGAGCGCCTCTCAGTTCACACAGTTTCCTTTCTTTTTCAAATGCCAGGGTTGCAGTGTCAAAGATCAGCTTACCTCCGGTTTCCGTTTTCTGGATGTCCGCCTTGCGGTGGAAACGGGAGAGAGCGGGGCAAGGCTGAAGTGTATGAACAGCTTTGGGGACTGCCTGACAGCTGCTATGCCGGATTCTACCAAACTGTATGCGGAAGACGTATTCTCCCAGTGCTATTCTTTTCTGGACGAGCATCCATCCGAGACAATCCTTGTTTCCGTAAAGCAGGAGCGCGGCTCGGAAGCTGTTTCCGATTTTGAGCGACTCCTCTTCAATGCTATCCTCCTTCGTGCGGACAAATGGCTGCTCACTTCGTCGATCCCTGCTCTCGGTGAAGCCCGGGGCAGGATTGTCCTCCTGCGGCGATTTCAGGATGAGGCAGGGTACGGGGCATCTTCCGGGGTCCCGTTTCTCTGGGATGATCAGGGCGGAAGCTCCAACACGTCCCTCCATGCAGTCACGTCTCCCAATGGCCCGTACACACTCATTGTCCAGGACCGTTATGATTACAGCAATGATGAAAAATGGGCAGCTTTTAACAATGGCATGGCTGCAGGAGCACGGGAAATGGCTAACGGCAATGTCAGTCTGAACTTTCTCAATACCAATGGTACATTTTACTTCAATCATCCGCACAATCATGCGTCCACACTTAACAGCGCACTTCGTAACAGGGGAGAGAATCTGAGAGGCTGGATTGTGATCGACTTCGGGGAACCGTATCTCGCCCGCCTGATTTATTCAAACAACACCTTTCTGCCGGAAGGACAGCTGTTTTCTCCGACTGATCCGGGTTTCATTTTTTAGTGCAGTAATTCTCTGATAAAATCAATATCAATAATGATTTGCAGCAGGGCGCCTTTGTCAAAGAAGGTGCCTTGTTGCAACTTATTTATAATTGTGCAGCCGTTAAATAAACAAGAAGCTGAAATTGATAATTGAAAAATATTATCTGTGTCTCTTGAATTTGAAAACTGACCGTGATATAATTTATTGATATAATTTTATGTTAACTTATCGTCGAATGTTTTGTCTATACAAAAATCGCTATAATTAGTGTAATGGTGTATAATATTAATAAAACAGCGGCGTACGCTCAACAAAAATGTTGTTATTCGTTTACAAAAGATTTACTGGTTTTTTATTTACATTATTGATTTTTTGCACTATAATAATTTGATTAAAACTTCAGCATTTTTCGATCCATTATGTAAAGGATAATCAAGAAAACTGGCATGGACATGAATGAGAAGCTGAAAAGAATAATAGTGTTGCTGCTCACGGCTGTTCTTGTGGCCGGCATGCTCCCTCTTCCCGCTGTCGCTTCAGATGCGGGGGGCTTCGTCAGTAATGTCATCGAACCACTTCTGCAGGAAAATGAGGAAGAAGATTTCGGAGAGCCTGATCCCTCTGCTGATCTTGAGACCGAAGAGGATTATATTGCCAGCCTGAAGGATGTCAGGCTGAAAGGGCTGCCGTATAATGAAAAGCTGATTGCTGTTGCTGAAACACAGCTTGGCTATTCCGAGAGCGAGAACAATTTCATTGTCAGGGAATACGAAAACGGCCAAAAGGAGAAGGCCGGTTATACGCGCTACGGCGCATGGTATGGGCACGGGTTCGAGTATGAGGACTGGTGCGCCATGTTTATTTCTTTCTGCCTCAACTATGCAAAAGTTCCCGTGGACCTGATGCCGCAGGATTCCGGCGTTATCACATGGATGCACAAGCTCCAGAATATGGAACTTTACCGCTACGGAAGAGAGTATCTCCCGAAGAGCGGTGATCTGGTATTCTTTGATTATGACCTGGACGGACAGGGAGATCATGTGGGCATCGTGAATTCCGTTTTCGTAGAAGACGATGTCGAGATGATTGAGACCATCGAGGGCAATCATACCCGTACGGTTGAAAAATTCACCTATCCGTGGCAGAGTCTGGAGATCATAGGCTACGGTGTCATGTCGTCCGAGGTGCCGGAGGATGAGCAGGAGACTCAGATCTTTACGGACTTCCTCAGTGTTGACGGCAGCACCTATCGTGTAACCATGACTTATACGCCTGATGCGCAGATCCCGGAGAACGCGGAAGTCCGCGTCAGCGAAATCCTGCCTGGTACAGAGGAGTATGCAGCTTATGTTGCCGAGACGGAAGGTGCTCTCGGCATGGACGAAGGCACTGCCGGTGATGCGAAGGTTCTTGATATCTGCATTTTTGCTGATGAAGTAGAGATTCAGCCCGCCGCCCCGATCAGTGTAGAAGTAACTCTCCTTGACCAGGGGGCAGAAGCGTGGAATGTTGTCCACTTCAGTGAGGAAGAAGCTCCCCAGGTTCTGGAAAGCTCTTCCGAGGGAGACGTCGTCACCTTCGAGACGGAAGGTTTCTCTATCTTCGTCTTCACAAAAGCCGTCATTGAAAAAACGCTGGATGCCTCTGACGGGAATACCTATAAAATCACTGTAACATATGACAGCTCCGCCGGGATCCCGGACGGGGCTACACTTGCTGCAGAAGAAATTCTGCCTGCATCTGAATCGGTTGAAAGCAATACTGATACTGCACTCTTATATGAAGAGTACGTGATGAAAGCCGAGGAAGCCCTTGGCCTGGAGGCAGGCAGTGCTTCCTATATCCGCCTGTTTGATATCAAAATCGTGGACAGAAACGGAGATAAAGTCGAAATCTCCGCCCCGGTGGATGTGAAGGTTGCACTCGCCGATAAAGAGGGGAACCAGGATACACAGGTCGTCCACTTTGCCGACGGTGCAGAAGCGGGCGAGGTTGTAGAGAATGTAGACTTTTCTGAAGCAAAGGCAGAAGGCGACGGGCTGACCCTAACCTTTGCGGCTGACGGTTTCTCCGTGTATGCTATTGTTGATGCTCCAGAACCGGCGACGGTTGAGATTAAGACTGTAGCAACGCTAGAAGAGTTGGCAGAAAATACGGATGAGGCATTTTATCTCTCCTATACAACACCTCCCAAATATTTTACAAACGGGTTGAATGGCAGCAGCGCTTTTATCGAAACCAGTTCTTCCGCTTCTGCATCCGAATGGTTTTTGGAATCAGCAGGCGATGGGAATAGTACACACTATTATCTGTTTACTTTTGTTAATGAGAACAGGAGAATGTATGTCCAGAACCCGTCTGGCAATCTGGCTGGACTGACGGAGACTAAAGCGAATGGAACGAAATTAGAGATTACCGAAACTGACGACGGGATGTTTTATATCAAACATGCAACGCAAGATAAATGGCTGCAGCATTCCGGCAGCGGCAACGGTATTCGTTTTTGGACGGATAAAAATAATGCCACTAACAGTAGGATTACAATCTCTTATGTGTCGTCGTTCAGTTTAGATGATGATCCTTACGATCTTGATGGTAAATCCTACGGTATTGCATATCACAACGATTCTACTACATCCGCAGCTCTGACAGCTAATAGTGCAAACAATAACACCAGGCTTGCTGGGGAAGACATGATTATGAAGCCGGATGTTCTGGATAATGACGGTATTCTGCTGGTTGCGCAAAATAGTGATATTCAGGAGTGGACATTTGAATCCATTGAAGGGGATAAATACTATATTACGACAACAATTGACGGACAGAAAAAATATCTGACGATCAACAATGCGGCCGTTACACTTGCGGACACTCCTGATGAGACTCACTCTATTGTCAGGGCAATCCCAGGAACCGGCACAAACAGCGGTAAGTGGCATTTTTCAGTCGGCAATTATTCTCTGAACTATAACAACAATACTTTTAACGCTGCGACGGGTTCCGGAGCAACTACATGGCTGAACTTGGTGGAGAAGTCCGTGTTGAACGATGATGACTTCACACTTTATAGCGCAAAAAAGGTTAGTATTTCAGATACGACACAGTTAAACAAAGACGCCAGAGTGGTGGTATATACCCGCGTCTGGAACGATACAGCCAAGAAATACGAGTTTTACGCAGTAGATCATGACGGCTCTCTGGTGCGTTGTTACGACACAGGTGACGGTATTGAGTGGATTGGCAGCGATGTCAATACTGCCGCATGGATTTTTACAGAATACTTTAACCAGGACGGCACGCCTAGTTATTATTACGAGCTGCAGAACGAGCAGTATGGAAACTGTTTTGCACCGCAGCTGTCATCAACACCTCCTCAGGTGATGAAGCCGGGCAGTCAGGCAAATCCTGCCACTTTTGGCATCAACCTCAACGGACGCAAATACGGCGAGAGTTATTCTACCATCATCGCATGGGATAACGATCAGTATACCTATACCGGTCTGAAGGTAGAAAACGGCCGGGTTGTTCCCTGCACTCTTTCAGAAGCGGAGGATTTCTATTTTGCCATTGTGCAGCCCGTTGAGCATCACGCGGATGCACCTGAACCGACGGAAGTAGCTACCATCGACAGCACTCAATACGGGATCTCCATGAAAATGGTCGATTTTGACAATCCTATTATAAACGGGAGAGACTCAGGGCAGACGGCTGTTTTAGGTTATGATACAAATGCATTTGGCCTGCTGTCTTCATATTTGGGCGAAGATGGTTATCCATCTACGAACAGTTCGGTCACTGGAACAGCAAGTGTTTCTCTTGGTACACTGTATAGCAATGCAAGTGACGTAAATCATCTGTTTCTGGAAAGCATCTACAATGAAAGCGGATATTTTGAGTATGACAGCACCCAAAATTTTGCGCATCTGAACAGTGATGGAAACTTTACGGTCTACAACGAGATTGGCGCGATTACCGGAAATGGAGAGCATAAAATTACGCGAGAACATGGGCAATTTATGCCGTATGACGATATTTCCGAGGAAAAGGGATATGCGGTCGACAGTAATGGAAACATTATTACAAACAGGACGAGTGTATTGGCCACTGAATTGCCTGACACAGATCCCCGTAAAGACGAGCCGTTATATAAAATCGGTAGCGAATCTGAGGTAGATTATTTCTTCGGAATGGAGTTGGAAGCGAGCTTTACACAGACACCGAACGGCTTGGATGCGTGGGGCCATGACATCATATTTGAATTCTCTGGAGATGATGATTTCTGGCTCTATGTTGATGGGGAATTGATTCTGGATGTAGGCGGTGTCCATGCAGCGTCTGTTGGAACCATCAATTTCAGGACCGGAGACGTGGAAATGATACTCCGAAATACAAATGGCGGGACAGAAAGAAGCAAAAAGACGACTTTAAGAAAACTCTTTGAAGAGCATTATAGAGCGAAATATCCAGAGGAAACAGATGCTGCGGTGGGGGCATATCTGAACGGCATCTTCAAAGAAGGCGGAACTGTTTTCAAAGATTATTCCAAGCATACGATGAACATGTTCTACATGGAGCGCGGCGCCGGTTCCTCAAACCTGCACATGCGTTTTAACCTTGCGTCAGTGAAGCCCGGCACGGTTGAATTAAGCAAAAAGCTCTCCGGCACAGATATCACGGCCAATAACCTGCTGGAGTTTCCGTATCAGATATGGTATACGACAACAGCGGATGGCGGGAATATATGGCATAAGCTGACAGAAAAAACCGGTGAAAGCTACAACGTAACTTATAAGAATACTGTGAACAACGTCAATTACCGCGAAAGCCTGACGATAGGAAGCGTGACGTATGAACATGTCTTCCTTCTTCGCCCCGGTCAGACCGCCGTGATTGATTTGCCGGACAATACTTTGAAATATAAAATCGTAGAATGCGGGGTAAATACTGCAGCGTTCGATTCTGTAGAAGCCAACGCCGAAGAACTGACTGGAGAAGTCACAGCCAATACAGATAGAAAGGATTTTTCAACCAGCCCTGAAACTATGGAAGAAAGGCCTTCGGTGGAATTTGACAACCACGTAAAAGAAGGGGCCATGAAGACCCTTTCCATCACCAAGGTGCTGTATGATCAGAACGGAACTGCCATACTGACATACCCGGCTGATTCGACGCTGTTTAGTTTCCGCCTATATCTGGATGACGCCAACATTGCTGATAACAACATTGCGCTGGCTAATCTCTATCCTTACTATATAAAGAATCCTGGGGGCTGTTACTGTCGCAGGCAAGGCGGATTGTTTGTGCCAATTGAGGGACCTGAGGGATCTATAACGGAGTACTCTGCACTAAAGGCGTATTTGAAAACATTAACACCGGCAGAGAAGGACGCTATAATCTTCTATACCTCACCTAACGGCTCCATTACCCAGATTCCTGCGGGCTACACGGTAGAAGTGCCGGATCTGTTGATTGGTAGTCACTGGAAGGTAGAGGAACGCGACAACGAAATACCCAGGGGATATACGTTGCGCCTGTCAGATGGCTATACTCGTACGGATACCGATCCTGATGTAACGACCGGGACAACCCCCATCACGGGCATTATCGACTCAGGAAACGCTCCGAAAGTTGATGTACGCAACCAGAAGGGCTGGGGCCTGACTGTCAAAAAGATCTGGACAGATGAGGACTTCATGAACCATGACCCAATTTACTTTGCAGTTTATTACGAAAGGGCAGGGGAGGTACCGGAGCTGATTGAGGGCTCAGTTCAGATGTTAATGGGCGACAATACGGAAATCTACTATTTCTTCAGTCAGGAGCAGATGAGTGGCAGGTCCTTCAACGATTACCGGGTTTATGAGGTTGTTCTTACAAACCCAAGAGTTGACCAAGAAGATGGCAGAATCCTGTACGACAGTATTACGCGTATAGAAAACAATGATAACTTGATCATTGGCGGAACTCCCAAAGGGACAGAATCACATCAGGATAGCCTGGAATATACGGTAACCTACCAGCCGGGTGAGCAGACGGATCAGAATGAAAACGTCCGCACAGACACGGTTACCAACTCCCGCCCTGGTATTAAGCTCATAAAGACCGACTGGTTAGGTGAAAAACTTGCCGGTGCAGTATTCACGCTGAAAGACAGCAATGGAGAAAATGTTGCACTTGACAAATACACCTCCCGTGAATCTGACGGCCTGATCACTATAGCTTACCTCAATCAGGGAGAATATACTCTTGCAGAGATCGAAACCCCGGTGGGTTATATTGCACTGGATGATCCCATAAGAATTACCGTACAGAATGATGAGTTAATAAGTATTACTAAAACCGATGGAACGGAATATGATCGTTCATATTACACGTTGGATCAGGCAACGGGAAACGAGATGGCGACCATAACCGTCAAAAACCGGCCTGTCGAATTAAGCGTAGTCAAGATCGATGCAGAAACCAAAGCACCGATTCAGGGTGTTAAGTTTGATCTGTACAATCAGGTGACAGACAGCCAGGGCAACCCGATTAAAGACCATACACCCATTGAAAGCTTTAGTGGGATGACCACTAACGAGGACGGCAAACTTACTGAAATCAGCATTGGAGCACCCGGTGCGGGTACCTACTACCTGGTGGAGACACAGCCTGCCGAGAATTATGACTCTTTGGACGGAGATATCTGCTTATCAATCGGCAAGAATGGCGTGGTAAACATCACAGATGCAACAACAATCACAAGCGGATATAGCTTGAATAGTGTGCAGAATGAAGAGACTGGTATGGTAACCTGGACCATCTCGATCCTCAACGGGAAGATGAAGAAAGTCAGTTTCTTGAAAGTCAGCTCAACGAACACAGAAACACTCCTTTCAGGTGCGAAGTTTGACCTCTATGCAGTTGATGAAAACGGTACGCATAAGGAACCCGCACTTTATTCCAATTTGATTTCAGGAACGGATGGTTTACTAACCGATGGCGCCGGTACGGTATTTGATCTTCCTGTTGGCACTTATCATCTCATTGAAACGCTAGCACCAAATGGGTATAACCCAAAAACTGCACCGGTAGTTATTGTGGTTACAGCTGAAAATGATTCAGCAAATAAAGGTTTTGATGTAGCATCGCCAGAGCTTAACGGAGTTATCTACAGCGAGACATCAGCAGATCCTGCCGGTGGAGTAGGGGTAGCATATGATTCTGATACCAAAGTTTACACGCTGCGTATTACCAATACTCCCGGCATTGAACTCCCGAAGACCGGCGGAATGGGGACAGAAGTGTTCACTGCCCTCGGTGGGGCCATGACGGCGGCTGCCGGAGCAATGTTGCTGAGAAGGAAGAAAAAGAAGACAGAGGAAGCCTGACAGAAAAGCCGATGAAAAAAAAGAAAAAACGGTGGTGGGTTGACCTGCTGCTGGTTCTGATTCTGCTGATCGGCCTTGGGATTGTGGCGTATCCGACATTCAGCGATTACTGGAACTCCTTCCATCAGTCTCGTGCCATTATAAGCTACGCGGAATCGGTTGCCACGCTGAACAATGAGGAATACGAAAAGGTCTGGGATCAGGCACTGCAGTACAACCAGTGGATGAGCACAAAGAGCAACCAGTGGCAGATAGAACCGGAAGAAACGGAATTTTACAACACGCTGCTGAATGTGGGCGGAACGGGCAATATGGGCTATGTTTCCATCCCACGCATCAACGTGAACCTGCCGGTTTACCACGGCACGGAAGAGAGTGTGCTGCAGACATCGGTTGGGCACATCGAGGGCACATCGCTCCCGGTGGGGAGTGTGCATGACGAAAATGATTTCAGCAAGGTCAGCTTTGCCTCCCACTGCGTAATCAGCGGGCACCGGGGCTTGCCGTCGGCCAAACTTTTCAGTGATCTGGACAGGATGGAAATCGGGGATGTTTTCACGTTTAGCATTCTGGACCAGACGCTGACCTATGAAGTGGATGCGATCAACGTGGTGGAGCCGAATGACTCCCAGATGATTGAAATTGTGCCGGAGAAGGACCTCGTTACATTGGTAACGTGTACGCCTTACGGCATCAACACGCACCGTTTGCTGGTGCGCGGCCATCGCATCGAAAACGAGAAAGAAGCCCTGAACGCACGTATAACAGCAGATGCCATACGGATCGACGCAATCTACGCAGCCCCGTTTATCGCAGCTCCGGTGCTCGTGCTGATGGGAATGTGGGTTATGATGATATCGACGAACAAGAAGCATCGGTGGTAAAGGAAATGAGAGAAGAAAAACAGGAGATGGATCCCATCCCGTCTGCAGATGATTTTCTGGATGAGATGGAACGCACTGCGGCAGCAGAATGCTGGAAGCGTGTCTTTCGCGGGATTCTGTTCTGGCTTTTCATGGCCTGGCTTGCCGGAACAATCGTGGTATTTTTCGGATATGAACCGGTCAGAATTGTGGCTGCCGTGCTTATGATTGGCATTCTGGCAATAATCATTCGTGTCATTGCGGCACGCCGACGCTATCAGCTGCCGGATGAAGCTTATGAGGACTGAGACCTGACGAAAGGAAAGGAGGGAGATGAAGATGAAACACAGAAAATCCGGGCGTGGAGTAACGGCTGGGCTGATGCTTGTGTTTCTGTGTGCCGTGCTGTTGCTTGGTACGGCTTCACCTGCCCTTGCTCTTAACGGCTCCGTTACGGTCAGAGTGGACAACGAACGGCTTCTGAAAGCACTCCATGAAGGTGAAACGGTCATTTTGAACCTGTATAAACTAGCAGGGAAGGACAGCTCCGGCTGGACCTATGGAGATACCCCTTCTTTTGCGGGGATTTCGGAAGATCTCCGCCGATACGAAGAGGCTCTCCAGGCAGGGGCTACGCCTGACCTTAAAACACTGGACAAAATCAGCAAACTGATTAAGGCAAACGATATAAAACCGCTGAAAACACAAAAGTTTTCATCAGCAGGAATGCTGTCTTTTGATAATCTCCCTGAAGGCCTGTACTATTACATGCTGGCAGATCGGGTGACGGTAGGCGGCTACACTCTGACGATGCAGGGTGCGATTGTGCCGGTTCCGTTTATTTACAAAGGAGACGTGCTTTACGGAATGGAAACCAAAGCGAAAGCGGATTGGATCGTGCCGGTTCCGCCCGCGCCTCCGTCTGTTCCGACCCCGACGCCTTCCGGACCTGTTTCGACACCGGTGCCCAGAATCGTTGATTACGGGATACCTCTCGGGATTGATGTGATTATCAACCATGTGGGTGACTGCTATGAATGAAAAAAAGAAAGCAGGCGTAAGGTTAAACAGGGGTATTGCCTTTCTGCTGAGCCTCGTGATGGTGATCTCGCTGATACCCGTCTCGGCATACGGTGACTGGGACTGGGGCTGGATCCTCGGAGAAAAAAAGGACGGGGTAGAGACAGAAGTTGTTGCCCCTGCAGATTCCGGGAAAGCAGAAACACCAAAAACATCTTCACGTAAGAATGAGAATCAGAAGCTGCCCGAAGAACTGATTGTCGGCCATACGACTGAGACGAAGGGCGACTTCTTTACCGAGATGTTCGGAAACAATACGGCGGATATCGATGTGCGGGCACTGCTGCACGGTTACAATCTCGTTGACTGGGACCAGAGCCAGGGAGTTTATATTTTAGACGACTATGTGGTCAAGAAAGCTTCTGTCACCGAGGATGTGAAAGGCAATCGTACCTATAATCTGACGCTCTGTGAGGACCTGTATTATTCCGACGGTTCGCACATCACAGCATGGGACTATGCATTTTCCCTCCTCCTGATGATGGCTCCCGAGATTGAACAGATCGGTGGTAAAATCTACCGTGCGGAACACATTCTCGGCTATGAAGACTATATTCTGAAAAAAAACCGTTATCTTGAAGGCGTACGCGTGAAGGGAGATTATCAGCTTGCCATCACGTTGGATCATGAATTCCTGCCGTACTTCTTTGAAGTCGGTTTGCTGCTCTGTGTGCCGTATCCGATTTCGGTGATTGCACCCGGCTGCCGGGTTTATGACGATGGGTTTGGCATCTATATCGGGAATGCCGTTCGGACGGAACGCCAGCCGATCTTTACCGCTGAACTGCTTCGAAAAACAATTCTGGATCCGGAGACGGGCTATAACAGCCATCCTTCCGTGGTTTCCGGCCCATATGTGATGAAGTCGTACGACGGGGTGACGGGCCACTTTGAGGTGAACCCGTATTACAAGCGCAAACCGGTCACCTATACCAAGACGATAGAGGCTGCCGAAGGGGATGAGAAGAAGGAACCTGAAAAGGTGGAAGTGCTTGTCGGCGAGGGTGACCCGGGCTATATCAGGAAAATCACTTTCACGCTTGCGGATAACAACACCATGCTCCAGAAGCTTTCTGACGGGGAACTCCACCTTGTCAATAAGGTGACTTACGGCCCCCTGATCGAAGAACTGATGCAGAAGGCCGGAGAGAACAACCTCCGCTATCAGAACTATCCGAGAATCGGTCTTTCTTTCCTGACTTTTTCGTATGACTGGCCAACCGTGCAGGAAAAGGAAGTCCGCCAGGCCATTGCCTGGTGTATGGACAGAGACCAGCTTACTCGGGACTACTGCAAAGGCTTCGGTGTTCGGGTCGACGGCTACTACGGGATAGAACAATGGGAATATCTGCTGGTAAACGGCAGAATCGACTATCCGGTTGTAAAAGCGGACGGGAATAAATACAAAAATATAGCCGGATTCCGGAACCGTGTTGCGAGATCAAATGCGGAATACGAGCGTATGAAGCAGGAATGGGAAGCGCTTTCTCTGGATTCCCTCACGGCGTATTCGGTGAATACCGATAAAGCCACAGATCTTCTGACCAGCACAGGCTGGGTGCTCAACCGCCAGGGCTCCTGGTATAATCCGGTTGTGGACGATGTGCGGTGCAAATGGATTGATGAAAAACTTGTTGCACTTGACCTGAAAATGATGTATCCTGAGGGAAATCACATAGCTGATACACTCCAGGAGAACTTTATCGACAATCTCAATAAGTGCGGCATACATCTCACATTAGTGCCTGTCCCGATGGAGGATCTGCTTCGTTCCTATTACCGGGAGACGGAGCGCACTACTGACATGATCTACCTTGCCACAAATTTCCATGTGGTTGTGGATCCCGCCATTACCTACAGTGCGGATAATGAGGCAGTTCACAGATTGTGGAATAACACATATTCCAATGACAGAGAACTCTACGAGCTCGCTGTTGATATGAGAAAGACGGAGCCTGGAGATATCTTCTCCTATGTGCAGAAGTGGATTCGCTTCCAGGAGCGGTACAACGAAGTTCTTCCGGCAATTCCGATCTATTCCAATATCTATTTTGACTTCTTTACCGACCAGCTTCAGAATTATGAAATTACTTCCCATGTCACCTGGTCGCAGGCAATTCTGGAATCCTTCTTCGCTCTGAAAGATGAGGAGGATGATCCCGTCCCGGGTATGTTGACAGATGTGAAAGAAGCCGATGACGGCCGGACCGATTTTGAGGGCTAGCACGATGGGAACAAATAAACTGAAACGGATGAACCGTTTTGAACTGCTCGAGCTGATGTACCGGCTCGTAAAGGAAAACGAGGAGCTTCGCAGGAGATGCGAAAAGCTGGAAAGCCGCAATGGCGTGCCTGAGCGGGAGAAGACATCTTATCCTGCTCCGCATAGCACGGCGAGTACGTGGGTAGATGAGGACGAACATTTCCGCACCCGTCGGGAAGAAGTAATGCAGCGGATGATGGAACAGACGATACAGCCTCCTCCCCGAAAGCCTGTTCCCCCTGCTGCTCCGGTGAAGAAAAAAGATAGCGGGGCACAGAGCCCGGCTGTACGAAAGGCAGAGCAGCCGAAACCGCAGCCTGCGAAAGCCGTGGTTCCCGAACCGGTGAAAGAGAAGCCTGTGAGGAGTCAACCTACCCCACAGCCCAGAGCAAAACCTTCTCCAACGGAGAGTTTTGATATTGACAGCATCTTGAATGAATACCTCAGTGATACTTCTTCAGGCGGAAGCGGAGGACGCCTATGACAAGTCAGAAAAGAGACTTTTGGGTTCCCTCTACAGAAGAAGTACAGGAGGAGATGCAGCGGATTAAATCGCAGGGAAGATTCAGCCAGGCTCTGAAGAGCACCTTCGGAACTGTGATTGTGGTGGCGGCCATCGCCGTGCTGGTGGCAGCGATTTTCCTTCCGGTGCTCCGCATAACGGGCACCTCTATGGAGCCGCAGTTTATGCCGGGGGATATCCTCGTCGCTTACAAGACTGACAATTTGAAACGCGGTGAGATCTGTACCTTTTATTACAACAATAAGCTGATCGTCAAACGGGTGATTGCTCTCGGGGGAGACACCGTTAACATCAGTGAAGACGGATTGGTTTCCGTCAACGGGAATGAGCTAAATGAACCCTACGTGCAGAAAAGTGCATTTGGGTTGTGTGACTTGGAATTCCCGTTTGAAGTACCGCTTGGGCAGATATTTCTTCTCGGAGACAACCGGGAAACGTCTGTCGACAGCCGGAGTACTGACTTTGGCTGTATTTCAGTCGAGGAGGTGCTTGGCAAGGTTTTCCTGCGGGTCTGGCCGTTTAATACCTTCCGTTTTTACGGTCTGTAGCGGGATGACTGTAAACTATGTTGGCAAAGTTCATTTTGAATTCTTATGATATCGCAAAACCCCAAAATCAATTTATCGATCTGGAGGAAAAAAGAGTATGAAAAATGGAACCAAACTGATAGCTTTCGCTATCGCAGTTGTGATGCTCCTGGCGCTGAGCAGTGCTGCTTTTGCTGCAGGTAATAACAGCATTACGGTAAGCGGGACAAAAGAGGGTGAAACTCTCACAATTTATAAAATGTTTGATCTGTCTGTTGACGATGAGGCTAACCCTACGGCTTTCCGTTATACTGTGAATTCAAAGTGGGAGACATTCTTCACAACAGGCGGCGCTGGTGCAGCATATGTTAACATTGATACTACTGATGGTCATGTCACGTGGAAAGAGAATATGGATACCGAAGCAGCGATGATTGAACTTGGCCAACTAGCTGCTGCAGCCGCTTTTACCATTGGGGGTGGCGTAGACAAAATTGCTAACGCAAGTGGGAATACAACATTTGATAGTTTAGAACCCGGATATTATTTGATCACTTCTACGCTCGGTACAAAAGCTATTATTGACACAACTCCTACCAATCCGGCTCCCGCTATTGCCGAGAAAAACCAGGGAGACACCGTTGACAAGAGAGTAAGAGAAGATGATATTACCGATGATGCCACTAAATATGGCAATGAAAACGATGTGCAGGTTGGTGATACTGTGGAGTTTATGACTGAAATCACTCTTGCTCCTTACACTCGCAATGTGAAGCTGCATGATACGATGACTCCAGGCTTAGCCTTTAATAACGACATAACAATCACAGACTTAACGCTTGATACGGACTATACTGTAGCAGCTCCTGGTAAAGATGAAGGTGGCAATGATACTACCTTTACAATCACGTTTACCGATGCCTACCTAAAAAGTATTGAGCCCGATCCTGATGAAGTTACTCCTGATACTGTAAAAGTGACTGTAACTTATTCTGCTAAGGTGACTGAGGAGGCTATTACGGCTGGTCCGGGCTTTGCTACTTTAGAAAATAAGACGCATCTGACCTATGGTAACAACCAGAAGACGACGGAAGACAAGACCACAACCAAGACCTATAAGTTCGCAATCAATAAGTATGCGAATAGTAAGCAAGACCTTGCTGACGCTGTCTTCGCTGTTAAGAGGAATGATGTTGTTCAGACTTTGGTTATGATTGATGCAACCAACTACCGTATTGCAACTCCAGATGAGATCAGTGCTGCAACAAACGTTAAGCAGTTCGATGGTGAGAAAACCATCGCCGAGCTTGCTCTCACAGCTGGGGATGTGACTGAGTATCTGATCACTACTGATTCGGGGGATATTAATGTCTGGGGTGTTGACAGTGATAACAACGATCATTATAAATTGACAGAACTGAAGGCTCCGGATGGATACAACAAGCTTACTCAGGCTGTGTCTGTAACAGTAAATACTGATAATTCCACTGTGGTTGATGTTGAAAACCATTCCGGCACCGAACTTCCATCCACAGGTGGTATTGGTACTACGATCTTTTATGTGATCGGTGGGTTGCTGGTTGTCGGTGCAGGTGTGGTACTTGTCTCCCGCAGAAAGAGCCAGGATGACTAATAAAAGTGTCATGGAGAAATTCTCCTGACAAAAAGCGCAAATAATAAGGAGCTGATGTCCTCGAAGCTTGAGGGCATCAGCTGTTTATTTTTATAAATTTTTTGTGAAAAGTGCCTGACAAAGTGGGCGCAAAATGCCTTATATATGGAGGGACTATTTGTGGTTCCAATGTGCCCGCTGCATACTGCCTTGCGGAAAGAGATCTAAAAGGGAAGTACTGCGAAAAGAAAATTCGGAATATTATTGCATTATTTCGAAAAAAAGAGGTTGACAAAGCGGGCAGAAAACTCTTATTGGTTCGTGGGCGATGACTTCAGCTGGAATATCGTCGATAGAGGCTAGATGACGGCATGAAATCGAGAGTCAAAAGGGCTGGAGAAAGCTAAGGAGATATAAAAGATAGCTGTTAGGCTAACCATGATGCTAACATTAGCACTCTAGATAAGATAAGAATAGATAAGAAAAAAATAGAAAGAGAAAAGAGATCAAAAAGAAAAACGAATTTAAACTGCAACAGAAGAAACTTCCGAATTGGAGCAGAAAAGGTATTCCAATTCGTGAGGTTTTATGCAAGCCTTGCAATGTAATATATTTGAAATATTTGGTAAATATTTATTTACTTTTACGTCTAGGAGTGTTATATATGAGATGTGATTATTGTTTGTATCTGGAACCGGAAATCGGATTGGCAGACAAATCCTGAATTGATTTCAATGAAGAGGAAGTAATACGATGAGAAACATCATAAAAAGCATGTCAATTATACTTGCGGTATGCATGGTGTTCAGCTGTGCGGGGGTAACTGCTTATGCTGATACAGAGAGAGAAAAATCAGATGATGATGACCTCATTGTTGAGGTGATAAGGGAAGATACTGAAAAAGAGAATTCTTCAGAAACAGCTGCAAAGAGTGAGACAGCACCTGTAGTGGAAGAAGCTCTGGCGCCTGCTGCAGAGACAGCGCCTGCACCAGCTTCAGAGACAGCACCAGCGCCTGTTGCAGAGACAGCGCCTGCACCAGCTGCAGAAACAGCACCAGCACCTGCTGCAGAGACAGTGCCTTTGCCCAATCAGATACAGCAGATTGAATTCTCACCTGCAGAAAAAGTTGCTTCCACACCTGTCGCGGATGATAACTTAATGGAAGAAAAAGCAACGGAAGAGAATTCTGAAAAGTCCGCAATGTCCTTTCAATTACCTGATACGAATCAGGGCATGGAAAACAGTTCTGTTATGGCAGCCGGTTTTGCGGTTCAGGCTCCTGCAGATAAAGCAGTAGACGATACGGAGACTGAACTGTCCAAGGGCGAATCGGAAGCTAAAGAGGATAAAGGTTCTGACGACGGGTTAGAAATTGAAAAGAGTGCAGAATCCGAAAACGGAGCGGAAAGTGAAAAGAGTGTAAAAACCGGAGACGATTCAAAAAGTGAAGAGAGTGCAGAATCCGAAAACAGTCTGGAGAGTGTAAGGAGCGACGAATCCGGAGAAAAGCCGGAAAATGAAAAAGGCAACGAATCCGGGGATGAATCGGAGAGCGAAGAGAACGAAGAATCCGTAGATGACGCTGAGAAAGAAGAGGAAGAATCCGAGGGAGATCTTTCTACAGAGGAGGAAGGCATTTACCTTGATGGTGAAGGGAATTTTGATGTTCTTATAGCGGGCACACTTAGCAGCGAAGGAACGCCCGTTCTGATCAGTGATACCGTAAATCCGGAGAATGTGTCTATTACAGTATGGAAGATTGAGAATCCCGTAGAGGCAGAAACCGAGGATGGCGGGAAAGAGGAGCATGTCGTTCTCGAAGGAGAACCCGGAGAAGAAGCCGGTGTCACAGAGAATTCGCAAAAAGTCGAGGCTGGAATCCAATACATCATTAAAATTGAGCCCTCTCAGGAAGATATGATTCAATTGGATGGAACAGAGAAAAGCCATGGGTATGATACCGCCAGAGAAGGGGATACCGTAACTATGATCATTTCCGTTCCGAAAGGCTATAAACTGACCGGTGCTTATAACGGAGAAGGAGAAAAGGTACCGCTTGAGAAAGATGAAAACGGTAACTATTATGTAAAAGTTCCCAAAGGCGGCGGGGTATATCTCAGTGCCGAAATAACGGAAGATGATTCCGGGAAAAAGCGAAATGATGCAAAAGATGATTACGAATGGAGCGGATTCAGTGTCCAATATGACTGGTCTTACGAACAGGAAAAGCCGGACAACGGTAATCCTGAAGAAGGTATTTATATCCTGTTCGACCTGAATGGCGGAATACTGGACGGCAGCAGAGGTCCGATCAGCGTCAAAGCTGTGGTTGGTGACACGGTCACTCTGCTCAACGCACCGACGAAGGCGGGTTGTCGCTTTGTCTGTTGGGCTTCGTCTGCTCCGGATATCACGGTGTCTGCGCCGGGTGAAACATTTGTTGTGACGCACAGTGTTACTTTTGTTGCGGTCTGGGAGGAATGTGATAGCGTGCTCTCAGCTGGCAATGAAGATGGTTTTGACGAGACAGGTGCGTATGCAGTTGATAAAGATGACGATGAAGACGACGATGAAGATGACGAAGATGAAGATGTTACCGAGACAGTCAGAGTCACCGGTAAGAGCGGGGAAAAGACAGAGATAGAAATCGACGGAAGCCTTAAGGTGGAAGGAAACCCTGCCGCCGGTGTCGAAATAGACGGTGAGGGCGAGGTTGAAGTTGAAGTAGACGGTGAGATTACAGTATCCGGTGGAGCACAGGGAGCGACAGGGATAAAGACAACTGTGACTGGTCCTGCGGAGCTGAATGCAGAGGTGGAAGCCGGAGATGGAATGACGGTAAAAGCTTCCGGTGATGGGGACAGTATCGGTATTGAGGCATCTTCTTCCGGCGGAGGTACTCTGGAGTTTGAATTTGAAGGAAATATAGATGTGTCATCAGATTCCGGCAGGAGTACAGGAGTCATTGCAAAAGCAATGGATTCCGGTAGTACTGCAAATGTTAAGGTGGAAGGCAACCTGAAATCCGGCGGAATAGGAGCTGAACTGCACGCGGAAGAAGGAAGTACGGTAACCATGATCATCGGAAAAGAAAAATAAAAGCTCAAGAATTCCGATAAGAGAAATCTCCCGGATTGCGGCAGAATAATTGCTGCAATCCGGGAGATTCTTTTGGCTGGATAGTTTTTATATAAAGAAGTGCTGCAGATTTTTATCTTGCACTTTCGGCCGGGTTCCGATATACTTAAGTTACTGCATAAATCCTGCGCAAGCCGTAAAAACAAATGTGTGAAAAGGAGATGAATTTTCTATGCAGAGATATAGGAGAAAATATTTAAAGAACAGAATGAGCAGGCTGCTGGCATGTATCCTGATTCTGGCATGCATGATGCCGGTGCTGGAGTCAGTTATAGCCGCAGCAGATAGCTATTCTTCTCAGATGGATCGGCTGTTCTGTTCTGCGTGTGGTAAGCAAATCCCGGTTGGGAGCAAGTTCTGCATGTATTGCGGACATACTGTTGCAGCGGCAGCAACGACACAGAGCCGGGGCTCTGGTTGGGGATCCTGGAGTTCCTGGAGCACAACAAGAGCTTACTCTTCCGACACACGTCAGGTCGAGATGCGAACAGTGCCTGTAGGGTATTATATGGTGCATTACGGAACGCAAATGGCAAATGAGCCTCATTATCGTATGTTCCGCAATTACAGTATAAAAGATCACCTCGGAGATTATAATGCAAGGGCCACATATGGAGAAAAACACTTTACAAGATATGTCACACCCGGCATGTTTTCATATGCTGTCCAATATGAACCCGGCACATTCATCAAGGGAGACTATGCCGGATATCAGAAAGGGACGACAACAGCGTATTCCTTTGGGGATGATAAATATGTCTGGTTTGTTGAGAGTGTAGAGGAAAGGACAGAATACCGGTATCGTGACTGGCAAAGCTAATCTCCTTTGAAGAACACTAGGGTCCTTTTCTGACAACCGTGATATATGGTTTATAAAAAAGCACTGTCGGATACAGACAAGAATGCGACAAAAAACCGCCGGAAACCGGCGGTTTTTTACTGCAAATACTGGAAGCTCTGTTCAGTGAGTGCGGAGAGTGAGATAGGCGATAGTAATCACAAGACCGAGGCCGAAAAGGATCAGACCATAGGAGAAGCCGTTGAGAATGTTGCTGGTTTCCTCTGGAAGATGAATGTCGAGGGACAGATCGGCCGGGGCGCGGTCTGCCGGGTCAGGCTCGGGAATCGGGATTTTACGGAGAATGGTTTTGCGCAGGGCGGTGACGATCCAGTCCGGCAGGGAGGCGGCTATATTGCTGAAGAGCAGGGCAAAGGAAGTAGTGATTTTCGGTATGGCGACGTCTCCCAGCCAGGCAACGGCACTGCTGAACGCAACAGAGATCTTTGCCAGAAGCGTGCAGAGCGGGCGGTAGATGGCGTCCTCGATATCGAGCCATGACGGCCATAAGTTTACATAAAAATTGGAACCGTCGGATTGTCTGCGTAGGAGAACTGTACGAATGAAGCCAAAGTAGACGGCGGCGCCAATGGCAAGAGAAATGGCAGCGCCTTTCAAATTCGTCAGGGAGAACCAGTGGATCGCGTGTGCCGGGGATTCCCCATGCATGAATTCCTGCCCGAATTCCGCCATACGCTGCATGGTAGCGGAGGGAAAGCTGCCCATAACCGGCAGGAAGAGCGCGGGAAGACCGAGTGCAACAGCGCTGCTGAGGTTTATATACCTGCCGTTGAACGCATCAAACTTTGCTTGTACTTTACTGTCGGCATTTTTCTCCACAAAGACGGACACGAAAAGCTTCGTCATGTAGGCAACCGTCAGCCCGCCGCTGAAGAGGAAGATCCATTCCACAGCTTTCATGACAGCGATGCTGCAGCCTGCCTCTTCCAGAAGCTCAATGTATTCCACAATGCCCTCGTGCAGCAGTGTTTTGCTGATGTAGCCGTTGAAGAGCGGCACACCGGCAATACCGAGATAACCGGAGAGAAAGATGGCCGTGAGCAGCGGTTTACCGCGCCCGAAACCTCGGATGTCGTTGAGGTCGAGCTTATGCAGGTTCATGTAGACTGCGCCAGCTGTCATGAAGAGTACAAGCTTGAGCAGCGAGTGGTTGATCATGTGCAGCTCCGTGCCCCAGACGGCGAGAGCATTCTCCTCCCCGAGCAGGCACTGCATGCCGACGCCGACAAGGATAAAGCCGATCTGCGAGACGGAGGAACAGGCGAGCGTACGCTTGAGATTGACGGAAAAAACCGCGATGACCGCTCCGGTAAACATGGTGAGAACACCGAGTGTCAGAATAGCGATACCCCAGGCTTTATCATGCAGGAAAATCCGGCAGGACAGCACCAGCACACCGAAGATGCCGGCTTTTGTCAGAATACCGGAGAGCAGGGCGGATGCCGGAGCCGGGGCAACCGGATGGGCTTTTGGCAGCCAGATGTGAAGGGGATACATACCTGCTTTTGCCCCAAACCCGAAGAGCATCAGCGCACCGGCGAGATAGAGCGTCGGGCGCTTTTCTTTCGGAAGGGATGCGCAGGCATCTCTGAGCTCTGAAATGACCAAGGTGCCGGTGAGCGTGCGCAGGAGGAAGAGCCCCATAAGCATCACCATACCCCCGAGCACTGCCACAGCCAGATACGTCTGCCCGGCGCGCATAGCAGACGGGTTTTCATCGTGAATGACCATCACGTAAGACGTGAAGGACATCACTTCAAAGAAGACGAAGGTAGTGATCAGGTCAGCTGAGAGAAAGACGCCGACGGTTGCCCCGCAGGTAAGCAGGGTAAAGAGATAGTAGCGGTTGCGGTTGCGGTAGTGGCCGAGATACTCCTCCGAGAAAACTGTGGTTGCCAGCCACATGACGGCGGCGATCAGCGCATAGAGGGCGCGAAATCCGTCTGCTTCAAATGTAAGCCCTCCCAGCAGATGCGGCAGGGTGCAGGTGAGATGATAACCGCAGCCGACAAGAAAGAATGTAATGTGGATGAGCAGCAGAAATTCGAGCGCCATAGCGGACTGGGCAAAGCGGTTGCGGGCCTGTTTGCTCTTTCGCCCGATGCAGTAGGCAATGAAAGCGGCCAGCATCGGCCAGAAGGCTACCAGAGGGAGAAGAAAGGTTTTCTGTATCATGGTTTTGTACCTCCCCTCACATTCCGCCCGTGATGAGGCGCTCAAGGGCGTACATCAGCGGTTCGGCATGGGTCCCGAGAATCAGCATGGCGGCGACGAGCACTGCAAACGGAACAAGCATCCGGGCACCGGGGTCCTTATCTTTTTCGGTAAAGGAAGGGGATACCTCCGTGTTGACGAGGAAAGAGCGTACCGTCATCGGGATGAGATAGGCGGCTGTCAGCACGGCAGAGAGCAGCAGGGCTGCGATGCCCATCATGGCTAAAGGACTGCCCAGGTCAGCCGCGGCATGCAGGAGGTTCATTTTGCTGATGAAACCCGGGAGAAGCGGCGTGCCTGTCAGGGCGAGGCCTGCAATGCCGAAAGTGAGAAACGTCAGGGGCATTTTCCGCCCAAGGCCGACGGTCTGCGGCACGTACTCACGCCCGGTCTTGCACAGCACGGTGCCGGCGCAGAAAAAGAGCGTGATCTTCATAATTCCATGGAAGAGCATATGGCTCAGGCCTGCAATCAGGCCGCCGGTTGTCAGAAGGGACATACCGAAAAGAATGTAGCTCAGGTTGCTGACGGTGGAATAGGCGAGCCGGCGCTTGAGATGCTGCTCGCGCAAAGCCATGCAGGAACCGAACAGAATGGTAAAAGCGGCAAAAGCCATGGAAGTTTTCTGTGCCCAGGTGCCTGCAAGGAGGGCAGGCCCGAAAGCGTAGAAAGTGCTGCGGATGGAAGCAAAGACACCGCTTTTCACCACTGCCACCGCATGAAGCAGCGCGGTGACAGGCGTGGGTGCGACGCTGGCCGCGGGCAGCCAGGCATGCAGGGGGAAGATGGCCGATTTCACTCCAAACCCGATGAAGGTAAACAGATAGGCGATGAGAAGAAAACGGTCTCCCGAAAAAGCGGAAGCAGACCCGCCATAAACAAACTCTGTGCAGCCGGTGCGGCTGTAAAGCATGAAGATCCCGGCAAAGGAAAGCGCCGCGCCTCCTATGGAATAGAAAATGTATTTTCTCGCAGCTGCCATGGAACGCCGGTCACCCTCATGGGCAACAAGCGGGATCGTGACAAGTGTCAGCAGTTCATAGAAAAAGTACATTGTAATGAGGTTTGCACTCAGGGCAATCCCGGCCGTCACTCCGAAACACATGGTGTAAAAGCCGAAAAAGCGGGGCAGATTTTCCTCATGCTCCATATACTCAAACGAATAAAAAATGGCAACCGGCCAGAGAAAACCGATCAGTGCGAGGAAGACGATGCTGAGCCCGTCCAACTTCAGGGCAAGGGGCAGATCCTCTGCTAATGTGAGCAATGTCAGTGTGCCGGAAGGCCGTACCTGCAGCAGGGCAAAAATCACAAAGGATGTAAGCAGCACGGAACACCCTGTGAACCGCTCACGAACCCTTTCCGAGCGGAAGGGGAGAAGCGCGATGCCGATGCCTGCCAGCAGGGGAATCAGCACCGGCAGAATAATCCATTTGACGTTCATAGGCTGTGTCTTACATCAGGGAAGCCGTGACGCTCTCCACCAGCGCAAGGAACGGCTGGGGAAAGACGGTAAAGGCAGCGAGCACCGCCAGGATCACAAGCGGAACGAGCATCCAGGCATTCGGTTCCTTCTTTGTCAGGGAGGTGTAGTCAAAATCCTCTCCCGGGAAGAAGCCCCGGATGGTGATGGGCAGCAGGTAAGCCGCTGTGAGCAGGGCGGAGATGAGCAGGATTGCCGGCCCGAGCCAGCTGATGACCGGGATGCCGCTTGAGAGGGATCCGAGCGCTAAGTACCACTTGCTCATGAAGCCGCACATCGGCGGAATGCCGACCAGCGCAAGGGAGCAAAGCGTGAAGCACCAGATGGTAACGGGCATCTCCTTTCCGATTCCGGTGAGTTCCGTAACGTTGGTTTTATGCGTTTTGTAGATGACAGCGCCCGCACAGAGGAAGAGCCCGTCCTTTGCCACACTGTGGCAAAGCACATGCAGGAGAGAGCCTGTCATCGCGGTGGAGTTCATCAGAAAGAGGCCGAAGAGAATATAGCTCACCTGGCTCACTGTGGAATAGGCGAGGCGCTTTTTCAGAAGCTTCTCACGAAACGCCATCGAAGAGCCCATAAATACCGTGAGCAGGGAAACCGAGAGCAGAGCAGTCTGTACCCAGGTGCCGCTGAGAAAAGCTGTGCCGAACTGGTAGTAGATCACACGGATAATAGCGATGACGCCCGCTTTTGTAATGACGCCGGAGAGTACGGCAGAAGCGGGAGCCGGGGCTACAGGGTGGGCTGTCGGCAGCCAGGCGTGCAGAGGAAAGAGCCCGGCCTTTGCACCGAACCCGAGGATGACGGCAAAAGCGACCCCAAGCAGGAGTGCTTCATGCCCCTCTACAAGGGTCATATCCAGCGTACCGCCGGGGACAAAGTCCAGTGTGGTGCCGTAGCGTGCCAGGAAAGGAATGCCCATCAGCCCGGCAAAAGCCCCGGCAAAGGAGTAAAGCAGATACTTCATACCGGCTTTGATAGATTCTTCCGTCTGGCTGTGGAGCACCATGGGCAGGGTGAGCAGCGTCATCCATTCAAAGCAGAGGTACATCGTCACATAGTTGGAAGCAAAAGCCACACCGAGCATGGCTCCTTCCCCCAGGAGGAAGAAGCAGTAATACCGGTTGTGGTTCTTTTCATGCTTCATATACTCAAAGGAGAAAATACCGCTCATGAGCCACATGAAAGCAATCAGCCCGGCAAAGAAGCGTGTAACGGTGTCTGCCGAAAAGGCAATTTCAGCTTTCGGGGCGAGTGTGAAGAGGTAAAGAGAGGCATCCTTCAGCAGCAGCTGCCAGAGCGTGAACAGGAAGGTCAGAACAAGGGACGAGAGGACGAAGGTTCTTCTTCGCGATTCATCCTTCAGAGCGGGAAGCAGACCGACCAGAACCCCGCAGAGCATCGGGAAGAGAATCGGCAGCAGGAGAGTTACAGTGTTTTTCATGGAACCACCTCAGCTTAAGACGGATAGACCGGTTTCAATGATCCGGGTGAAAGATCCGGAGAAACATCCGATCAGCAGATTGAGAACAATAAAAACGATGATAGCAAAGAGATAGGAGGGGCAAAGAGACGCCCTGATGCCGGAAAAGCAACCATCCCGCCGCTTGCCGAAAAGCAGGGAGACGGCAGGCAGATAATAGAGTGCATTGAGCACAGTGCTGAATACGAGAGCAAAGAGCCCGGCCCAGAGTTTCCAGGAAACGAGGCCGAGCAGTGCCCTCGTCAGAAAGAGCTTTGTGACGAACCCGGCAAACAGAGGAATGCCGATCATGGACAGGGCACCGACGCTGAAAGCAACGCCGGAGAGCGGGTCCCTCCGCCCGGCCCCTCGCAGATCTTCAAACCGGCGGCTCCCGCCGGAGACGGACATCAACCCGCCGGATGTGCAGAAAAGCATCGGTTTGGTAGCCGCGTGAACAAGGATCTGCACACAGGCAGCGAGCATGCCGGCCCGCGTCCCCAGGCCGATGCCTGCGTAAATGTATCCTACCTGTGCTACGGAGGAATACGCCAGCATACGCTTGATGTCCTTTTCTTTCAGCGCATAGAAAGACCCGCAGATCATAGCGCCGATGCCGAAGACAAACAGCACGTCGGTTACACCGGAGGAGAGAATCTCTTCCGGGCCGAGGATCCGGTAAAAGATTTTGATCAGCAGGATGATGTAGCTCTTGATCACAAGACCGGAGAGAATACCGCTCGAGGCAGCCGTAGCACTGCTGTGAGCATCCGGCAGCCAGGCACTGAACGGCCAGAGGGCGCTTTTCAGTGCCATCCCGACAGAGAAGAGGCCGACCGTCACCGTGAGCGGGAAAGCGTAATCCCCGGAGGCAAACAGTTCCTGAATTCCGGCAGCCATCGGCTGCATCAGGAGATGGCCTGTGATGCTGTAAAGAATAACAATGCCCAGCAGAAACAGCCCCGATCCGAGCAGGCTCATGATCATATACCGTGTGGTAGCGACAAGCGCTCTGCCGCTTTTATACTTGAGCATAACGAGCGCACAGGAAGCGATGGTGTTGATTTCGGCAAAGACATAAGCCGTAAACAGGTCATTGGTGAAGACGAGTGCCTGGATTGAGACCATCAGCAGATTAACAACCGTAAAGTAGAGGTTGATTTTATCAGGCTCAACATCCTCAAAAATATGCTCCATGCCGCCGAGCAGCGTGAGCGTCATGATCAGGGGGAAAGCCGTACCCATCAGGGCTTCCAGCGGGCCGATACGGATTTCATTGCCCCACGGTGCGGGGAAGTGCCCCATCCAGTAGACGTAGCTTTCTCCACTTCGGACGGTGAAGACAAGCACGGAGAACATCAGCACCGTGACAAGGATATTGAGTGCAAGGCATACCCATTTGGAAGCTTTCGGACGGAGTACACAGCAGGTGACGCCTCCGGCCAGATACAGCATAATTGCTGCAAACGGAAAATTCTGTACAACGGCCATCATGTATCCTCCGTCTGGGAGAGCCGGATCATCTCATCAAGCTCCAGCGTGTGGTAACGGAGATAGAGACGCGTCGTCAGGGCGAGGAGAAACGCCGTCACGCTGACGGAAACCACAATGCCTGTCAGCACAAGGCCGGCAGGGATCGGGTTGATGTAGTTTTCTGCGTTGACGGTGCCGTTTGCGATAATCGGGCTGATGCGGCCGGTAATATAACCGTTAGAGGCAAGGAAAAGGAAAATGGAGCTGTCCATAAAGTTGAAGCCGATGACCTTTTTGATCAGGTTTTTGTTCAGGAAGAGCATCGTAAACCCTATGCCGAAGCAGATCACGGCTGTTACTTCAAAATAGTTTGTGGTGAGGTTACCGCCCATCGCCGAACCCCCCTTTGCTGAAGAGAGAATAGAACGCGTACATGGTGCAGGAGACAACAAGGCCAACGCAGATGTTGAGCGGGAGAATCAGCCCGCCGGAGAGGATGGCGCCCGGCTTGCCGAGCGGAATGCCGCTTTCCAGCCCGTTTGCCCCGGTGTAGAAAGACCAGGTTTTCAGCAGTGTGTAGGTCAGGAGTGCCCCGAAAGTGATCCATTTGTAGGTGTTGAAAGTGAAGACCTTATCCAGCTTTTCCGAGCCGCAGGCGCGCACGGTAAGAATCAGGGCTGCACCGAGAATTGCCCCGCCGGAAAAGCCGCCTCCTGCCGAGAGGTGGCCGTTAAGCACAACATAGATTCCGAAAAGCAGGGCGATCGGCACGAGAAGCTTTGCTGCGAAGCGGAAGATGATGTCATCCGGTTCTTTTTCCGCCTCAACTGCGAGCTCCGGAATATTCAGGGCGCCGGTCTCTTTCCTGCGGTCGGCACGCAGGAGAATAATCACACAGCAGACGGCGATAAAAAGCACGTTGGACTCACCCAGCGTATCGAAAGCACGGTAATCCAGAATCATGCCGGCAACCGTGTTGACCGCACCGGCTTCTTCCAGCTCGTTTTCCACGTAGCGGGTGTAGACTTCATTTTCGGCAGGGTTGTCTGCACTGCCGAAACGCGGCAGCCAGGAAACCGTCACCAGAAGCGTGGCAATGACAGTGAGGCAGACAATCACGGACAGCGCATCATACAGCACAGTGAGAGCCCTGCCGGAATGCCGCTGCTTCCCGGAGCTGCGGGCAGCTTTTTGCGCAGGCTTCCTTTTGGCAGTGCCGATGTGCGGAGAAGCTGACTTCCGGGTGGGAACGGGGACAACTTCCTCCCCCTCCACCCAGTTGAGAAAGACGGCAAGAAAACGGGGAAGCTTCATTTTTTCTTCCCTTCCTTTCCGCCGATCAGCCCTATACGGCGCATCGTGAGGAAGAAGAGTATTCCTGTGACACCCGCACCGACGGCAGCTTCCGTGACTGCAAGGTCAGGCGATTCGAGAATCAGCCAGATCACAGCCATGACTGTGCTGAAACCCATCTGGATCAGCACGGCCTTGAGGGGATCTTTTACCAGCGCAACCGACGCTGCACAGACGATCAGAAAGGTGAGAAGAAAAGCAACGGCGATATTCATCTCGTTTTTTCCTCCTTTTGCCCGTCGGGACCGCAGCCGTTTTCCGCCTGCATGCGCATGATCAGGTGGGAGGTTACGGGGCTTGTAATCCACAGCAGGAGAAGAATCACCGCAAGCTTCAGCGTAAAAACGGAGAACCCGCAGAGAACAAGAAGACCGAGAAAAAGCATAAGGATGCCAAGCGTATCTCCGAGCCCGGCAGCGTGCATGCGGCAGGGAGCGTTGCGGAAGCGATAATTGCCGATGACGGCAGTGACCAGGAAGAAGCTTCCGCACAGCATCAGCGCTGAACCGAAGAGAAAGCGGATCCATTCCGGAACTGTCACTTCTTCTGCCCCCTTTCGGAGAGAATTCGAGTCAGCACTGCCACGGCGAGGAAGCTGAGCAGCGCATATATCACGGCGACGTCTGCAAAACCGTATTCACCCGAGCGGGCGGCAAGGATGCAGATCAGGCAGATTACCTGTGTGCCGGTCATGTTTACGGCAATCAGCCGGTCGGCTGTTGACGGGCCGAGAATGGCACGGATAAGGCAGGCAAGCGTCCCGAGAGAAAGAATGCCGATCACAACCGTAAGGAGGGAATGTGTCAGTGAGGTATAGGTCATGGCTGCGCCTCCTCATTCCCGTCAAGCTTTACAAGCTGTTGGGTAAAAACACGCTTCTCCGGTTCCAGGCCGTCCACCATGAACTGATTCAGGCAGTGAATGGTGTAATGCTCTCCGTCCAGCTTTGCGGTAATGGTGCCGGGGGTGAGAGTAATACAGTCAGCCAGGGCAACCCGTGTCCCGTTCTTTTTGAGAACTGTATCGAATTCGGCATACTGCGGGTCCGGCTGCTTCCGGCTGTATACGGCTTTGACGACGGCAAGATTGGATTTGATGATCTCTCTCAGCAGCACAAAAAACAGTATTACAATCCTGGAAAACTTTCTGCCGAGAGCAAGATCCTTTTTTACGCTGTAGCCGAAAAGCCGGCAGCTCACGGCATAGACTGCCGCTGACACCGCTGTCCCGAACAGCAGTATTTCTGTTGTAATCCTGCCGTTAAAAAGAATCCACAGCAGGAGGCAGAGCAGGAACATTATCATCCTTCCTTTATCAATAAATACGGTTCTGATTCTATCTGCAAAAAAGTATTATATACCCTGCCATATAAAAAATCAAATGAATAAAACTGTTTACATAATTAAAAAACGGTGGTATAATATAAAAGGGAATTCTGTATTTGTAAACCCGGAGGAAACTTTGATGGCTGCATTGTTCAGGAAGGGAATAGCGCTTGTTCTGGTGGCAACCCTGTTTGCGGGTGCTCTGCCTGCAATCGCCTGGGGGCAGGACTCTCTTGACCTGAACGGATATACCATCGGGGGAGGTTCGGCATCTGCAGGAGCAGCAGGCACAGGCAATGCCGCACTCTCCGGCAGCAATATTTTCGCGGGGGGCCAACCTGCACTGCAGAATGATTTTAATCCGGGCATGACAGTGCAGCAGAGTGTACCAAACCTGGCAACACAGCAGTCTGTGCCGAACCTCGCCGTGCAGCAGACTGTACCGAATCTGGCTGTGCAGCAAAATGCTGCCGGTTCTGAATTGAGAAGCGATGTCTCTTCCACAGGAATGCATGTGATACGATGGAGTGGAGGGAATATTAGCGTTCAGGTCGATGGTATTACAGCAACAAACGGTGTTACACCCGTTCGTTATAATTCCGAAATTACGGTTTCTGCAGGGATGGCAACAGAAAGTGTAAGCACATGTGTTGCAGAATACTCTTTGAAGTATAAAAAGCCTTATGAAACCGAAGCGACTGCAAATGATCCGGTTTATCTTTCTCTTCAGAGTGGCAGTGCAACGTTCTCGGTCTGCAACTATGAGAGCCTTGAATATGGGGAATTGCTGACTGATGTTGTGATTACGGTCAATACAATCCAAACATACCCAATTTGGATTGCCGGGGAACCGATCACGGATGATAACCGAAACAACATTATTGAAGGTATTGGCGGAACCGTAGCATATAATCCCGAAACGAATACACTTCTTCTCAATAATGCTGTAATTGATGGCGGAATCGTCACAAAAAAGCCGTTGAATATCCTGTTTGCAGGAGAAAATCTGGTATCCGGTTTCTCAGGTACGGGCTGTGGGATTTACAGTAATGCGGATCTTACATTATCTGCTTATTCTACCACTGATATATTGACAGTTACAGCACAAATAGCGGAGGAATCATGCGCTATAAAAGTTGAAAATGGAAATCTGAGAATATGGAACGATACCAATGTCACAGCCTATTCCCAGGGCGGGACAGCGTTAAGCACGGGCGTGTATGTCAGCGGGCTTCTGGAAGTCACCGGAAAGCTCTCCGCGGCGGGCGGAAGCGCGGCCGATTCCTGCGGGATCCTCTGTAATGCCATGACAGTAAAAACCGTCAACTCCGCAGGAGGCGGGGCTGTTGCCGCCTATGGAGGGGATTGCTATTCCGGCGGAAGCAGCACAGGGGTGCGCGCAGCGGGGAATGTCACAGTAGAGTATCTCGCCGCACTGGCTGCAACGGGAAAAGGCGCATCCGTCAGCAGCCGCGGAATCTGGGCAGACGGCAGTTTTGCAAACAACGGCACAGCTGACTGTTCTGCCGGCAGCGGCGGCAGTGACAGCACAGGCCTTTTTGCAAACAGTTCCGTCTCAAACGGCGGAACACTGAGTGCGAAAGGCGGCACGTCTTCCGGCGGAACCAGCTGCGGAATTGCGTCGAATGCACTCATGATGACGGGCGGTGCCATAGATGCACACGCTGTCCAAGGTGCAAAAGGCTCTGTTGGTATTTTTGCTCCGACAACGATTTCAGGCGGGGAAGTGATTGCGGAGGGAGCAGGCGGCGCGTTTTCTGCCATGCCTGCCTTTTCGGGATATACGCCGATGATCCGGGTTTCGGATCTCAGTTCGGATGCCTTTGAAGCAGACAGTTCCGATGCCGGCAATTATAAGAGAAAATATGTTTTTATAACATCGCGCGTGCTTTCGGCATCTCCTGCAGACATCACGATTAATGTGGGGGAGACGCGTACGCTTTCTGCTGAGGTGCCTGCCGGCTACTCACTCCGGTGGTACTGCAGCAACAGCATGGTTGCCTGGGTCGATGAGCTGATGGGCACTGTGACCGGCCGAACACCGGGCAGTGCGATTGTTACTGTGAAAGCTTATAATGCGCACAACGCACAGGTTTCGGAAGCAAGCTGCAGGCTGACCGTAAAGGCGGAAGAGAAGATCCCGATAACGGCAATCCGGCTCGACCAGGAAAACGTGACTCTGACTTCTATTCCCGGTCTGCGAACGGTAAAATACTGGTTTATGCCGAACAATGCCACCGAAAAAGAAGTTATGATGGAGTGCTCCGACGCGATGCGCAGTGTCGTCCGGGTCGATCTTTCCCCGGAAGACCAGAGCTTCCAGATCACACCGGTTGCCAACGGAACGGCCATGATTACTCTTACGGCAAAGAGCGGGGCAAAAGCGTACTGCAAGGTAACGGTGAACGGGATCGGGAAAAATAATGCCGGAGAACGGATATCCTATGCCATCAGCTATATGGATAATAACGGCGTGTGGTATTATGACCGGTCAGACAGCTTTACGGTGAAGACAACTGCCCCGGCCACAGAATACCCAAGAGTCGAGATTGACGGTGTAGTGATTCCGGAAACAACCGGAGCCCAGCGCAACTGGACATGGGGAGCAGCGGACAGAGGCACGGCGATCGTCTTCACAAGGCCGTTTATGGCGTCGCTTTACCATGCAAACCATACGTTTTCCGTAACTTACACTGCAGTCGGAAAGATATCCAGGCCGTTCCGGGTGCAGTCCGTGAGGGATTGGCCGAAAACGGGAGATACTCCGCTTGCTCCGATGGTTATCTTATTCCTGTTTTCCGGGATGTCTGCAGCCGGCACCCTGATCGGACTGCGGCGAAAGAAGAACGGGCGCGCCGGGTGAAAACCGACGGAAAAACAGTTCTGAGAGGAGATTCATTGATCCGATGGAATACAACAAACAGCTGGCCTATATGGAAAAAGGAGACGAAGTAGAAGGGTTTTATATTCTGAAAACCGCAGTTCTGCGTACGTCGACAACGGGGAAGCCCTATCTGAGCGCAACTCTGGCCGATGCTTCCGGAAAAATAGATGCCAAAATGTGGGACTATAACGGGAAAGTAACTCCTGCGGAAGAAGGAAAAATCGTCAAGATTCGCGGAGAAGTGACGGAGTTTAAGGGAAGCCTGCAGCTCAACATCCGGAAGATCCGGCTCGCGGAGGACAGAGATAACTATGCGTTGGAAGATCTTGTTCCCACAGCGCCGATTGACTCCGTAAAAGAAATGGAATATGTGCAGGATCTGATAGCTTCCATAGAGGATGAGGATTACCGGAATCTGTGCTCCGTGATGCTGGACAGGCATATTGCCGCATTCGGAAAGATACCGGCAGCAAAAAATGTGCATCACAGCTTCCTTTCGGGGTTGCTGATGCACACTTCATCGATGCTCCGCATAGCAGATTTTCTGGCCACGCAGTGCTATCCGACTATTCTGAACAGGAGCCTGCTCCTTGCGGGGACGCTCCTGCATGACTTCGGCAAGGAGCGGGAATATGATTTTTCCGACTTCGGCCTTGTAACTGATAAATCTACAGAGGGCATGCTGATCGGGCATCTGGTTATCGGTGCTGAGGAAGTCGGAGAGGTCGGGCGGCTGCTTGATATCCCGGAAGAGAAGCTGCTTCTGCTCCGCCATATGCTCCTTTCCCATCACGGCACGCCGGAATTCGGCGCGGCAGTGATCCCGAGCATTGCGGAAGCGGAACTGCTTTCCTATATCGACCTGCTCGACAGCCGTATGGAAATCTACGCCGAGACATTTGAAACACTGCCTGCAGGAAAGTTCAGTGAGAAGATCTTTTCCCTGGAAAAGCGTATTTACAACCATGGCCTGAAGGACGGGGAGTAAAACTGTGGTTATATTCTGCTACTGTTTGTAAAGAGTATGCTTTACAAGCGTATCTCCCCGATATTCCAGCTTCAGCGAGAAAAACGGCGCATCCTCTGCAAGCAGGCGCAGAAAGATTCTGTCTCCTTCCCAAATCGGGAGGGCCTCTACCTGATCAACGGGCACCCACTCCAGGGTGCCTTCTTCATTTTCCCGGCCTCGGAGCTGGCAGAGCCTTTCCGCATCTGCCGAGGCGGTAAAAAGATGCATGTATTCCGTGCCCCATTCATCTGACACAAAAGTTACCACAGCGCGGTAGCACAGCTCACGGGGAGAAAAGACCATGCCGGTCTCTTCTTTTATTTCCCGCACGGCACAGTCCTCAGGGCTTTCGCCCTCTTCAAACTTGCCTCCGATGCCGATCCACTTGTCTTTGTTCTCATCCACTTCTTTTTTGATGCGGTGAAGCATCAGATACCTGCCGCCGTTTTCCAGATAGCAGAGGGAAGTGTTTCTCATTTCCATCACCCGAAAGCATTATACCTGTATCGTTCACAAAAAATCAACATTTTAGTGCTTGCATTTTCTGGAAATTGTGGTATGATACATTAGCACTCGAGAGAAATGAGTGCTAAACCTGAAAAATCAGGTGTTACTTGTTAATAATTTTTGGAGGTATAGAAAAATGAAGCTGAATCCTTTGGCTGACAGAGTTATTCTGAAGCAGAACAAGGCAGAAGAGAAGACTGCCGGCGGCATCCTGCTCACCCAGAGCGCACAGGAGAAGCCGGAAGTTTACGAAGTTGTTGAAGTCGGCCCCGGCGGCGTTGTCGATGGCAACGAAGTTGTTATGACGGTTAAGGTCGGCCAGAATGTTCTCGTCGGCAAATACAGCGGCAGCAAAGTGAAGCTTGAGGATGTGGAGTACACCATCGTCCGCCAGAGCGATATCCTTGCTGTGATTGAATAATTTAGGAGGCGTTTGAATTATGGCAAAGAAGATTATTTACGGGGAAGAAGCCCGCAAGGCAATTGAACGCGGTGTAAATCAGCTTGCTGATACCGTTAAAATTACACTCGGTCCGAAAGGCCGCAATGTTGTTCTCGACAAGAAGTTCGGTACTCCGCTGATCACCAATGACGGTGTTACCATTGCTAAGGAAATCGAGCTTGAAGACGCATTCGAGAATATGGGCGCACAGCTCATCAAGGAAGTTTCCACCAAGACCAATGATGTCGCAGGTGACGGTACTACCACAGCAACCGTTCTCGCCCAGTCGATGATCGCAGAAGGCCTCAAGAACCTCGCCGCAGGTGCAAACCCGATGGTTATGAAGAAGGGTATCCAGAAGGCTGCTGCAGAAGCTGTTGAAGCCGTGAAAAAGATTTCCCAGCCGGTTTCCGGCACCGGTGATATTTCCCGTGTCGGCACCATTTCTTCCGGCGATGAAGAAATCGGCAAACTGATTGCCGATGCTATGGAAAAGGTTTCCCACAACGGTGTCATTACCATTGAAGAGAGCAAGACTGCCGAGACCTACAGCGATGTCGTGGAAGGCATGCAGTTTGACCGCGGCTATCTCAGCCCCTACATGGCAACGGATACCGAGAAGATGGAAGCTGTTCTGGATGACGCCGTTATCCTGATCACCGATAAGAAGATCTCCAACATTCAGGAGATCCTGCCTCTGCTTGAAGAGGTTGTCAAGGCCGGCCGCAAGCTCCTCATCATTGCTGAGGATGTCGAAGGCGAAGCCCTTGCTACCATCGTTCTCAATAAGCTGCGCGGCACCTTCACCTGTGTCTGCGTCAAGGCACCCGGCTTCGGCGACAGAAGGAAAGAGATGCTGCAGGATATCGCAGTTCTCACAGGCGGCCAGGTCATCTCCACCGAGCTCGGCATGGAACTCAAGGATGCAACCCTCGCTATGCTCGGCCAGGCACACCAGGTTAAGGTTACCAAGGAGAACACTGTTATTGTTGACGGTGCAGGCTCCTCCGCAGAAATTAAGGCCCGTGCAGGCCAGATCGAGCGCCAGATCTCTACTACCACTTCCGACTATGACAAGGAGAAGCTCCAGGAGCGTCTCGCAAAGCTCAGCGGCGGCGTAGCAGTGATCAAGGTCGGTGCCGCAACCGAGACCGAAATGAAAGAGAAGAAGCTCCGCATTGAAGACGCTCTCAACGCAACGCGTGCAGCTGTGGAAGAGGGTATCGTACCGGGCGGCGGCAGCGCATATGTTGTTGCTTCCAAGGCAGCCGATAAGCTCACGGCATCTCTCGAAGGCGATGAGAAGACCGGCGCAGCCATCGTTGCAAAAGCCCTCAAGTCTCCGATTATGCAGATTGCAGCCAACGCAGGCGTCGAAGGCGCTGTTGTTCTCAACAACGTTTACGGCAATGAGGATGCAAACTACGGTTACGATGCAGCAGCCGATACCTACGGCGACATGATCAAGCTCGGTATCGTTGACCCGACAAAGGTCTGCCGCAGCGCACTTGAGAATGCAGCATCCGTCGCTTCCATGGTCCTCACCACCGAGAGCCTGGTTGCAGATATCCCCGAGAAGAATCCTCCGATGCCGGCAGGCAATCCGGACATGGGCATGTATTAATTCCCTCTCGGAAAACTCTATAAAAAACGACAGCACCCGAAAGGGTGCTGTTTTTAATCCGGAGGCGGCATATTGTCAGTTACTGATTACCGTCAAAGAAAGTCAGGCCCTTTGGCTCAATCAGATTCAGAGCCCGGGGGATGAGCTTCATTTCGGCCTTTTGGGCATAGATGGCTTCTCCGTCTGCATTGATGACTTCTTCTTCCGCAAATTCAATGGTGACGCTGTCTCCCTTCAGATGGGTGATATACTGCGGGAAGCGATCAGCCTGCCCTTTTGCATATTTCCCGATGGCGGTGGCCACCTGCAGAAGATTCATGTTGCGCACAAAATAGATATCCAGAATCCCGTCATCCGGCATGGCATCGGGAGAAGGATTAAAACCGCCGCCGTAATAACGGCCGTTGCAGACACAGCAGAGGGTTGCCGGCCCGTCATAAGAGAAGTCTCCGCAGGTTACCTTCATCGGGCGGGTGATGCCTTTGAGCAGCTCCACGACAGCGGAAGCGACATATGCCCCGCCTCCGCGGCAGAAGGGAAGGGAAGTATATTTGTGTACGTTGGTGCCGACTCTTGCATCGATGCCGACGGAACAGATACACGCCGAATACCTGCCGTTCACGGAAATCAGGTCAATTTTATGGGTGGAACCCTGCAGAAGGGACGGGAGATCCAGAAAGAGCCGACTTTGCTCACCGAACATCCTGCAGAAATCATTCCCCGTTCCGGTGGGGATCGGAGCCAGAGCAATGTTGTCATGCCCGGCAGCTCCGTTCACACACTCACTGAAGGTGCCGTCACCTCCGCACGCATAGATGCATGCCTGCTCTCCGCTTTCAGCGATCCGGCGCACGGTTTCTTCCGCATCGTGCGGGCCGACTGTACGGTGAAGCTCAAAGGAATCAACACTTTGGGAAAAGGCAGAAAGTGCCTGTGCCCGGATGGATTCTGAACTGTCCCTGCCTCCTGCAACGGGGTTGACGATGAAGATATGTTTCATGTATTAATCCTCCTCAGCCTGTACCTTTTCCTTATTTAAAATACATGAACAGATCACATTTGATCATGCCGTTATAGAGCTTGCGTTTCTTGTCAGCCGGCCTGCCGAAGGTGCGCTCAAATTCCGTATGGGAGGAGAGCAGATAGAGCTTCCAGTTTTCCGTGGCCGCCCAGGCTTTGCCGAAACCGCGGTAGAGTGCTTCCGCCTCCTGCTTTTCCATGATCCGCTCTCCGTAGGGAGGATTTGTCACGATAATCCCGTTCTCCGTTTTGCGGGAAAACTCCATGGCATCGGCTACGTCAAATTGCACAATATCGGCAACGCCGGCGCGCTCGGCGTTTTCCCGGGCGATCCGGATGGCAGCAGGATCAATATCACTGCCGAAAATGCGGTAATCACCGTGGAACTCCCTGGAACGCGCTTCTTCACGCGCTTCCTGCCAGATGCGCCTGTCGGCCTCCTGCCAGTGCTCGGAGGAGAATGTGCGATGGAGGCCCGGGGCAATGTTCCGCGCAATCATGGCAGCTTCAATGGGGATGGTCCCACTCCCGCAGAAGGGATCACAGAAGTCTTCCCGCCCGCGATAGCGTGAAAAGGTGACCATTGCAGCAGCCATCGTTTCCTTCAGCGGCGCGGCGTTGTGGGCAGGGCGGTAGCCACGTTTGTGAAGCCCGTCTCCCGATGTGTCAATACCGACGGAGACATTGTCTTTCATCACAGAGAACTGGATCTGATGAACGGGGCCGCTTTCCTCAAACCAGCTGACGTGGTACTTCTGCTTCAGTCGTTCAACGATCGCCTTTTTAATGATTTTCTGGCAGTCCGGCACGGACATCAGGGTGGAATTGAGGCAATAGCCTTTCACGGGAAAGGCGGCGTCTTTCGGAAGATAGTTCTCCCAGGGGAGAGCCTTGACGCTTTCAAACAGCCTGTCAAACGTATCGGCAGAGAACCTGCCGACTTCAATCAGAACACGCTCCCCGATGCGCAGGCAGATATTGGCGGATGCAACTGCGCGCTCATCTCCGTCGAAATAAACTCTGCCGTTTTCGGCAGATATGTTGGCTAAACCGAGTTTCCTGAGTTCATCCCCGATAGGGGCTTCCAGCCCGAGAAGACAGGGTACAAAGTTTCTGTTTTGCATAAAATCTCCATATGTTGATTATTTTTTCTGAATTTTACTACATTTTCTGATATGATGCAACCGAAAATCGGGGAATAAGTTTACATAAAGCCAAAAAAGTGAACAAATCGTTATTTTTCGTTGAAATAACTATTGAATTTTATTTGATTTAGGCGTATAGTGTCTTTCGAAATAATTTGTTCATAATTTCCCCTTGGAGTTGACTATGGCTTTTGACCGTCTGGCCTTCCTCGGTGTTCTTGAGGATTCTTACGCAGCCTATTATAACATCATCAAAGAGAATCTGCCGGAGGAATTCCCGATTGCATTCCGGGCTGATTTTTATAAGCGCGATGAGAGATACTGGCTGACGAAGAGTGTCAAGTATTATGGGAATGAGACGAATGAATTTGTCTATGTCTTCTCGGCGGATTCATTTACCAGGGAAAATGCGGATGCCTGTATCCGGTATGCACTGGAAGAAGGGCTCCCGAGGGTTAAACCCCATAAGGAACATCAGTACACCAATATTAAGGTGATTTTCATCGCAAATGAGTACGAGCCGGAAGCTTTGAAGGCTATTTCGTCATTCAGGTTTCAGAAATCCTACCATTTCTCCCTCTGGGGTTATTCCAATCTTCTCACCACGGCAGTGGATGTGAATGACGAAAAGGTCTGGACGAACCCGGCAGGGCGTGAGATGAAAAAGTATTTTTCCAAGCTATTTGCAGCTCAGAAAAAATGAGCTGTTAATAGATATATTATTTACCACACATTTTTAAAAAGGAGTGAAAAGTGTGAGCGCATTACTTATCCTCATCTGTGCGGTCGTTCTGCTTGCTCTCGGCTACGTTTTCTACGGCAGCTGGCTGGCAAAGCAGTGGGGTGTAGATCCCAGCCGCGAAACCCCGGCACACACCAGCTACGACGGGAAGGACTTTGTTCCTGCCAACCCCGCAGTGCTGATGGGCCACCATTTCTCTTCTATCGCCGGCGCAGGCCCGATTAACGGACCGATCCAGGCAGCAGTCTTCGGCTGGGTGCCTGTATTCCTCTGGTGCGTACTTGGCGGTATCTTCATCGGCGCCATGCATGACTTTGGTGCTCTGTTCGCTTCCATCCGTCACAACGGCGGCTCCATCGGTGAGATCATGGAAGACTCCATGGGCGAGAAGTCCAAGAAGCTGTTCATCGTCTTCGCACTGGCAGTGCTGATCCTTGTCATTGCTTCCTTTACGGCAGTTGTGGCAGGCACGTTTGTTTCTGTTGATCCTGCAGCTGCTACCTATGCAGCAAACGGCTCCACTGCAATGACCTCTATCCTCTTTATCGTCATTGCTGCAATCTTCGGTTTCTTTGTATACCGCAAGAATGCTCCTGTCGGCCCTGCAACGATTGCCGGTATCGTCGGCATCATCGCCATTGTCTTCATCGGACAGGCTGCCGGCCTCCACTTCAGCCGTACTTTCTGGGTTGTCTTCATTGCCGTTTATGTCACGGTTGCTTCTCTGCTTCCTGTCTGGATTCTGCTCCAGCCGCGTGACTATCTGAGCTCCTTCCTGCTCTACGGTATGATGGCTATTGCTGTTCTCGCCATTATCGGCGGCACGTTCACCGGTGCTGCAACGGTTGAGGCACCTGCTTTCTACGGATGGAAGAACCCGGCTGGCCAGCCGCTCTTCCCGTTCCTGTTCATCACGGTTGCCTGCGGCGCTTGCTCCGGCTTCCACTCCCTGATCTCCTCCGGTACTTCCTCCAAGCAGATCAACAATGAGAAAGACGCTCAGATCATCGGCTACGGCTCCATGATCATTGAGTCCGCTCTCGGCGTTATCTCCCTCATCGCTATCGGCGTGGTGTGGAGCCAGTCTTCTGCAGGCGGCGGAGACAAGTTCATGCTTTCTGCTCCTCCGACGATCTTTGCCGGCGGTATTGCAACCATGTTCTCCTCCTTCGCTGGTGAGAAGAGCTACAGCCTGATCTACAACCTGTTCACTCTGGCTGTTTCCGTCTTCGCACTGACCTCCCTTGACTCCGCAACTCGTCTCTGCCGTTACCTCTTTGCTGAGCTCCTCACTCCTGCTGGAAAGACTCACGAAGATCTCACCGGCGCTGCGAAGTTCTTCTCCACTCCGATCGTCTCCACCCTGATCATGGTCGTCATCGGCTGCGGCATGGGCTTCATGGGCCTGAGCCAGATCTGGAGCGTGTTCGGTTCCGCCAACCAGCTGCTTGCCGGCGTTGCAATGCTCGCTGTCTGCACCTGGCTCGGCAAGATCGGCCGCAACAACAAGATGTTCTTCTTCCCGATGGTATTCATGCTTGTTGCTACCATCACAGCTCTTTGCTTCACCATCATCACCAACTTTGGTAAGATCGGTGGCGGCGCAGCTGACTGGGGCACCTGGTTCCAGACCATCTGGTCCATCGCTCTGGTTGTTCTCGCTGTGATCCTTGCTATCACTGCTTTCAAGACGCTCTCCGCGCAGGCAAAGCAGCCGAAAGGCAAGAAGGCATAATTCAGCCTTAGCTGAAACAAAAAACTGAAACAGTTTACCGCCCGGTTTCCCGGGCGGTTTTTTTGTATAACGGAACCTCGCGTCGGGCACGGGTGGTTCGGAAACGCTGCCTTGAATTCAAACCACAACGACATTAGCCTTGCCAGAGTCTATCTCGAAAGGGAGCGGTGCATCAATATACACATAATCTATTTTTGATAGTTCAGATAAAGCATATGCAGCGTTTTTATTGAACTTGCTGTGATCACAAATAAAGACCTTCTGATCAGAATAATCAATAACTTTTCTCCTCAATGCGTTTGAGGCCCCATTATAATCAACAATGATGCCGTGCTTATTCAACCCGGATGAGGAAAAAAACATAATATCGATGCCATATCTCGTTACCATATCCTCCGTTTCCTGCCCAAGAAAACTCATCGTTTCAAAAGAAAGACGGCCACCAAGGCAATATGCAGGAATGCGATTTTTATATGCATATTGTAAAACGTTGAGGCTATTTGTGACAATACTGATATTCTTATATTGGGGGATTAAATCCATAATATGTAAAGTCGTAGACGATTCATCCATAAAGATGCAAATATCATTTCGCAGCAGTTTTGAGGCTTCTCTTGCGAGCTTTATTTTTGCTTCTGAATGAATTCCATAACGGAAAGAAATGGGAGACCCTTCAGTTTCAAACCCTTTAAGAATTGCACCTCCATGATTTCGCAGAACAAAGCCCATATTCTGCAAAGCATTAAGATCCCTCCGGATTGTGGGCATACTCACATAAAGTTTTTTGCTAAGCGAATCAACACTGACATAATTGCCGGAATTAAGTAACTCCAATATTTTTTGATAGCGTTCTTCTTTCATACGATCAATTTCTTTCTCTATTTATGATCAATATTTTTCGTTTTTTCAATTTTACCGCCACCTATTGCAAAAAGCAACTAAATAAATTATAATAACCAAAAATGGTAAAAATGACAAAAAACAATAAAATATAAAAATCGCAAATGAATACAATTTGGGCTATTTGTTCAATGCCGCCTGTTTTATATTGGAAAAAGGAGGGATAATTTGATGGGAAACCTGATGGATCAGGAAGACATTTCCCCCAAAAAAGGACAATTGAGGAAATGTTGGGATATAATTAGACCTTTTATTTATCTCCTACCCGCAATTGTGATATTTTTCATTTTTATTATCTATCCGATTTGTTATAACGTCTATTTAAGTTTTTACGAATGGAATATGGTGTCTCCGGCTAAAGATTATGTCGGTTTAAAAAATTATTCAGATTTTTTATCAAGTTCCTTGTTTAAACAGGCTGGTTTGAACACGATAGGATACATTCTGATTTTATTATTTTTCTGTTTTGTATTGCCATATTTTGTTTCATTTATCCTTGGCCTTGTTATAAAAAAAGGAAGTAAGTTTTATAGAGCTGTACTTTTCTTTCCCAGCCTCCTCTCTCTGGCAGTTGCATCAATTGTTTTTCAATGGCTCTTTAATTCTGTCAATGGTCCAATTTCTATCATGCTGAATTCTGTTGGACTTAAATCTCCTAATTGGTTTCAAACTCCTAAATATGTTATATTCGCAATCGGTTTGTTGGTTGCCTGGCGAGGTTTCGGATATAATCTGATCATTTATCTGGCCTCTATTGTAGATGTTCCAAAAGAACTCATAGAGGCGGCTAAATTAGAGGGGACTTCAAACTGGACTCTTTTTTGGAAAATTGTGCTTCCGTTGACATCACCGACCGCTTTATACGTATTCATTGTAACGTTCTCATTTTCTCTGCAATGGATTGTTACTCCGATTAACATGCTAACAGGGGGAGGACCGAATAACGCTTCAAATAGCCTTGTTTATACAATATACCAATACGCGTTTAAGTTCTTCCAATCTGGAATGGCTGCTGCTGTTGCGATTATAACCTTAGTCATTTTCTTGGCAGTCGTTATTTTGGAGAAAGAGCTTGAAAAAAAGGTGCATTATGAAAACTAAACATAAAAATAAAGATAAGCGTGCGGCAATTAGGGGTCAGATTATAATGATCTTAATTGTTATCATTTTTGCATATCCTTTTGCTTATATGGTATCAACTTCATTTAAAACGATGTCGGAGATATTCCGAAGTGGATTGAATCTGATCCCGGATAATCCAACTGTTGACAACTATATCAAAGTTTTCACAAGCCTTCCAATTGGTTCATATTTATATAATTCTACAGTTATAGCATTAATAGCTATGACAGCAAAAATTATTACTTCAGTGTTGGCGGCATATTCACTTGTTTTCATGGAATTCAAAGGGAAAAACGCACTATTTTATTTCTTCTCTATGACAATGTTTATTCCTTTTACCGTCATCATTATGCCGAATTACCTAACGATAAATAAAATGCACTTGCTTTCAACTCTGGTTGGGGTTGCGCTACCCCAGATGGCGGATGCTATGGGAATTATCAGAATAAGACAGGCAATGAGACAGATTCCAAGATCTCTGGTGGAAGCAGCGAGGTTAGACAAGGTTTCCCATTTTACAACAATGACTCGCATTGTTATTCCGCTTGTTAGACCATCTATCAGTGCAATGAGTATTTTATTTTTTATTAATTCATGGAATGAGTATTTCTGGCCGCTGCTCATTCTAAAGAGCAATAAAATGAGCACCATTACTCTTGCATTACAGCAGTTCACAAGTGGAGAGAGTGGAAGCGCCTGGGGGCCGTCTATGGCACTTGCAACTGTAGCGACTATCATTCCTCTTATTCTTTATCTTATTTTCCAAAGGTATATTATAGGAACATTCATGAGCTCAGGTGTAAAGGAATAAAGGTAGCATCTATGAACAATATTGTGTTTAATAAAGTATGCAAAAGTTATGGCAAGGTTGAAGTAATTCGCGATTTGGATCTGGAAATTCCCGAAGGACAAAGATTGATTCTTCTGGGCCCGTCGGGATGTGGAAAAACGACAATTCTTCGGATGATTGCAGGCCTTGAGCCCATTACTTCTGGTGATTTGTATATGGGTGGAGAACGTATGAATAATGTTGAACCAGGTGATAGGAATGTCGCAATGGTTTTTCAGAATTATGCTCTCTATCCGCATATGACAGTCGAAACCAACATTCTTTTTGGCCTTCAGGTAGCAAAAGTTCCAAAAGATATTCAACAGCAAAGGTTAAACTGGGCGCTTGATATTCTTGGCTTAAGTGCTTACCGCAAAAGATATCCAAGAGAGCTATCTGGCGGCCAACGTCAAAGGGTTGCCCTGTGTCGCGCACTTGTAAAAAAATCCCCTTATTTTTTACTTGACGAGCCGTTATCTAATCTTGATGCCCAACTTCGTACTCTCGCAAGGGGCGAACTTGTTAAGGTTCATGAGGTATATAAACCAACTTTTGTCTATGTCACACATGATCAGATTGAGGCAATGACGATCGGAGAGAAAATTGTTGTTTTGAACAAGAGCGAGATTCAGCAGTTTGATACCCCTTCGCAGATATATAACCGCCCTTCTAATATTTTTGTTGCCCAGTTTATTGGTTCACCCAATATGAATGTAATCGAGGTTCCGGTTGAGGGAGATAATATAATAATCAATGATACCAGAATTCATGTCCCTTCAAACTGGAGAAAAATAATAGATAAAAGGGAAAAAGTAATGCTCGGTATTCGCCCGGAAAATATCGTGATTTCAAATGATAAAGGTGAGTGCCCGATTAGAGTTGATTATGTTGAAAATCATGGGAATAAACTCTGCATTGCTTTCAGTATGAATGATTCTGTTTGTATGGCAACAGCTGATATCTATACTTCTATTACAGAAAATAATTATATAAACCTGGAATGGGATAAAATCCACATGTTTGATAAAGACACTACGAAAAATTTAGGATATCCTGAAGGTGTTGCGGTCATTACAGAAAATCCATTTCTTGTAAAAAAGTAAACGGGGTATGATTATATATGGCTATTTATATCAGTAATCTTGCATTTCAAGGCTTAAACTGTGGAATTATGCAGCGAATTCCGGAAAATATTGGTATTGAAATCTTTTGTGAAATTGGAAATGATTACTATTGGGATCATCTGCTTCCGTTATTGCTTGAGAATCGCAGAGTTCCGCTTAGCCTTCATGGCCCGTTTCAAAGGCTCGATCTTTCAGATCCTGACGCAAGTTTTCAATCAATGATAGATGCCTATCTATGGGCTTTTGAGTTGGGACAGAAATTTGGAGCGAAAGATTGTGTATGCCATCCCTATGCAGGCCACAGGCCTCAAAACGATACACAAGAAGCAGTAGAAGTAGCTAAATCTACCTGTTTGGATAGAATTTTAAAATTAAATGAATTATCAGAAAAATATGATATTCAGCTGCTGGTGGAAAATATGCCCGATAGAGATGGACTTCTTAATGAAACAAGCTTCATCGATTTATTTGAACCATATCCTGAACTCAGATTTTTAATTGACACTGGCCATGCGCATTTACAAAAATGGGATATGAATTATGCTTTTGAAAAAATCGGGGGCAGAATTCTTGGTTACCATTTGAATGACAATAAGGGAGATCGTGATGGTCATTTAAAAATTGGTGAAGGTAGTTTCGATTGGGATTCTTTCTTTGATGGTTACAAGAAATATACTCCGACAGCTAATCTTGTTCTCGAATATAATGAAGGGCCGCTTGATTCTATTCTTAATTCGGTTAATCTGGTTCAAAAGTATATATGCGGCACTTGACTGTGAGCTGGGGAAATTTGATTTAGCTGAAGTACGCAGCGGCTAAATCAGTATCCCTCAAAATAAATATAATAAAGGAGAAAAAAACGATGAAAAAGCTCATTTCAGTACTTCTTTGCGTGCTCTTGATCTCGGCAATTGTAGCAGTACCTGCATCGGCGGAAGAGTGGCCAGCCACCACAATCCAATACATCAATATCAATAGTGAATCTATGGGTGGACAGAAAGTTCAGGCCATGATTGACCGGTTTAATGAGACCAATGGAAAGAATATTACGGTCGAATTTAACTACATCTCTCCAAGCTATCCTGATATCGCAGCAGAAGTGCTGTCTTATCTTGCAGCCGGTCAGGGGGTTGGCGTTGTTCAGATTGGTTATGCGTACATCAATTACTTCGCCGGCAACTTCCCACAGCTCCAGAATATTGAGGACATTATAGCAAAGTATTTCCCCGAAGATACAGGTTTCCTTGAAGAATACTATAGCGATGCTGTTCTTAATCTTGGTCTTGCGGTAGATGGCTCGCTTGTTGGTGTTCCGTTTGGTATGAGTACACCTGTTCTCTTCTACAATGCTGATCTTGTAAAAGAAGCAGGGCTTGATCCTGATGTTCCGCCGACAACATGGCAGGAAGTTTCAAAATGGGCTTCTGAAATTGTTGCAAAAACAGGGAAGAAGGGTGTCGCCATTCAGAATCCTTCTGACACATATTCCATAATTCCGGTATTCCTGTCATCCGGAATGGATTCTGTTATTAAAAACGACAATGGTGTGTATTCTGCCGATTTGCTCAATGACGATACTGTCGCTTCCTGGACACTTCTTCAGGATATGACAAAACGAGGTGAGCATATTCAGGTCTCAATTGATGATGCAGTAGGTGGTTTCGCGGGTGGTGAAATTGCCATGATGCTCACAACATCTGGACGTGCAGCCTACTTCTACAACAACTGCGAATTTGATGTTCGAAACTGCATGCAGCCGACGTTTGAAGGACATGATCTGAAGGTCTGCATTGGTGGTAATGTTATGGGCATCATTACTGATGACGAAGCGCAGCAGAAAGCATCCTGGGAGCTCATCAAATTCTTACTGCAACCGGAAAATGTTGGTATTTGGTGTGAAGCAACTGGATATTTGCCTCCTACAAAGAATTCTGCTGATGACCCCACATTAAATGCTTTCCTTAGCGGGAATCCTCTTATGGCTGCAGCTGTTGCTGAACGTGATTATGCGGGGCAGTGGACTTCCTGGCCAGGAAAGAATGGTCTGCAGGTTGACCAGTATCTCATTAATATGCGTGATGCTATTATGGCAAACGGGAATGATGTCCGGACATCCATTCAGACTGCGCAAGATACTATTAATGACCTTCTGAAATAATAGCAAAATTAACTAAACTAATTTACTCGTATAGCTTTCAGCCCTGCTCTTGTCTCCAAGGGCAGGGCTGTTTTGATTTGGAAACGAAAGAGTGGAACAAGATGAAAATGTATGAAACTACACAGCCAGTCGAAAGGTATCTGAATATTCCGCTGGAATGCGCCTGCGGCAGAACTCATTTTGCACCGATCAAGGCGGTGTGTGTCGGCCCAGGGGCTCTGAAAAAGCTGCCGGAATATATGAAACAGTTTGGACATCATTCTCCCTATATTCTCTGTGATCCAATTACAGTTAGTATTGCCGGGGAAGAATGTGCTCGACTGCTAAAAGATGCCGGGTACTGTACATCCCTTCATGTTCTGAAAAATAACAAATATGATGAGGCTACACTTGGGGAAATTGTCATCAATGTTCCTGAAGAATGTGATGTCATGATTGGAGTTGGCACTGGGCAAATATCTGATATACTGCGCTACTCCAGTTTTAAACTTGGGATAAACTGCTTCACAATAGCAACTGCTGCCCCGATGGATGGTTTTTCTGCATCCGCAGGCATCATGAATGTGGACAATCTGAAAGCTACAATGCCGGCACATGCTTCTGAAGTTATTATTGGAGATACAGATATTCTTACTTCTGCACCATATCGTATGACTATAGCCGGCTTCGGAGATCTGATCGGTAAGCTCAACTCACTGAATGATTGGAAGCTTGGTCATATCGTCAATGGAGAGCATTACTGCGAATCCATTGCATCTGCGGTTTCGGACTATGTTCATAGTATTCTGAAACAAACTACCAGAATTAAAAACCACGCTCCTGAAGCAATCGGAGAGGTAATGAATGCACTCCTGTTTTCAGGAGTTACTGTCAGCCTTTACGGCACATCACGTGCAATTTCCGGTGCGGAACACCATATGTCTCACTACTGGGAAACCTTGGGGGAACAAAGAGGAAAACCGTTTGCTATGCACGGAGAGCAGGTTGCGGTTGCTACAGTTCTTGCACTGTCTGCCGCAAAAGAACTGGCAGCGAGAAAACCGGACTTTTCTCTGGCGAGAGAAAAAGCCCGGAAATATGATCCTGTTCTGTGGGAAGCAGACATTAGACGCGTATACGGCAATGCTGCAGATGCGATTCTGGAACTCGAAAAAAAATCTGGAAAAAACCAAACGGAAGGACGTTTACGCAGGATTACTGCTATAGAGAAGAAATGGCCGATAATCAGGAATCTTCTGGAGGATGCTTACTCACCGGAAGAACTGAGGGATCAGCTAAAGGATGTTGGGTGCCCATGTGATCCGAAAGATATTGGAATCTCGGCCGAAATATTGAAGGATACCTTTCTTTTCTGTAAAGAGACACGGTCCATTTTCACTCTTTATCAAATGATATGGGACATAGGCCTTATGGATGACATATCTGATGTTATTATTGATAGACTAAAGAGCCATGGCCGAATTGAAAGTGTGAGAAAATGAAAAAATTCAAAGTGTTAGCTTTTGATCTGGATGGTACTCTGACCCAGCATAAAACACCATTAGGGGAAGAAAATCGGTCCCTTCTTGATACCTTACGTGAAAGCTATCATCTTCTTATGGTCGGAGCCGGTCAGTGCTATCGGATATACCATCAAATGGGAGAATACCCTATCGACATCATCGGAAACTACGGCATGCAGTTCAGCCGTTATGAGATTAATAAAGGTATGCTTGTTAATATCTACGATGAGCATGTTCCATGTAACAAAGAAGATGTAACGAAGCGAATCGATGCCTTGCGACAAAAACAAGGTTTTACTAGCTATTCTGGAGAGAGCGTAGAGTTTCACTCATCCGGCTGTGTAACCTATCCCTTATTGGGGACAACTGCAGACCTCTCTGCCAAGCTGGCTTTTGACCCCGATCGCTCCAAACGTAGAGCAATTCTGGACGATGTGAAGTCTGCTTTCCCTGATTATAATGTTTTTGTAGGTGGTAGTTCCTCCTTCGATTTATCACCATTTCCATATGATAAGTACTATGCTCTTGACCGCTATGCAAAAGAAAACGGATTTTGCCATGACGACATTCTCTATGTCGGGGACGATTATGGACCGGGTGGAAATGACGAAGCGGTTTACCGCTCCGATATTTCTTTCCTCTGCGTAGATGATTATACTCGTTTAGGAAATCTTCTTAAAAATTATCTACAATCCGATTAACGAAATATTAGTTATAGAATAACACAGGGGCCGGTTCTCTGTGTCAGATGTATTTTCTTACAATTCCAAAACTGGAGCCTGTCAGCCGGCTGACTTGCCGGCTGGAACCGCCGGCAAGAAGTGCAGCCAGTGCTTCGGCCTTCTGAGATTCAGGAAGAGCCTGAAATTGGGAAACATTTTCGCAGTGGCACAGTGATTTCATCAATTCTTTTACTTTGGTGTCTGTGAGCCGCTTCGGCGCGTGTTCCGAAACGTCCATACCAGGTATCATTGGATTTCTCATCATGATACCGGAAGAAATCATCCCTGCTGATAAGACCGAGAACAAATTCGGAATCTATGCTGCCTACAAGACATAGAGACGGTTCTTTTGTCTTGCTATTCTCTGCAGAAGAAGATGAATATGGTTACCCATCAGGTAACAGGCATCTCTTTGTCTTTAAAAATATTTTTATTTTTCTCTTTTTATGTGACAGTTGTGTGATAAATGCCGTGCTATACTTGCGCCACAATCAAAAATAAAGGAGATAAATAAAAATGAAAATCGAAACCAGCAAGAGCGTTCTGAAAGTTTGTGGAGTAATTGATATGATCTATGGTGTCCTCGAGATCCTTCTCGGC
>JBGUNA010000018.1:0-3315 GCA_045117135.1 Candidatus Limivicinus sp.
TATTAGCGTCGGGAAAAAAGGGCCAATAAACGTCGGGTAATATGGGCCAAAAATCGTCGAATGAAAAGGGCCAATTCCAGTCGGATTAAAAGGGCCAATGCTAAAAACTCTCAGTATATACTGGGAGTTTTTGTTTTTCGTAAAGAAAACCACTACCCACATATCACAGTATGCTCTATACTCGGAACGCAGCTAACACACCAAGTAAGGAGGAACATGATTGAGATCATAGGTAGTGATTCCATTAATATCGTATCACAAGTATTGGGCGAAATGAAGAGAGAACAAGGAGATAGCTTTTCGTATCAAAAGGTAAATTTGGCAGAATTGCAGCGAAGGACCGGTATTTCCCGCAAGACATTGAGAAATTTACAAAAGAATGGTTTCAGGGAAAAATCGCACGGGAACAAGGGAAAGAAGCGTAATAAAACAGTGCTTACCGGTTTTACAGGCATGGTGGATGATTTATTACGCAAAGGAGTTCATAATTCAGCGGTCGCGTATGAACGGATTAAAGAAGTCGGATATCCTGGTGGACTCACGCAATTAAAGGAATATATGAGACAGCACAAGGACTTGCTCCCCGCCAAGCGTCAAATCGTCAGCTCACAGGGGAATCGAGGTCGCCGGTATTCCACAGGTCCCGGTGAAGCCTACCAGATGGACTGGGGATTCGTAAACGTTGAATACGATGCCCATGTTGAGGCCCAAGTATCGTGCTTTGCAATGATTTGTCATCACTGTGGGGAACGATATATTGAGTTTTTCACGAATGCCCGACAGGAAAACCTGTTCATCGGGATGATTCATGCCTTCAGTTACATGGGTATTCCGCAGCGGATTCTGACTGACAACATGAAAAGCGTAGTAGTCCGGCGGAACGAGGACGGGAAACCAGTCTGGCAGAAGGATTATGCAGAATTCATGAATACAATAGGGTTTGAAACAACGCTGTGCAAGCCCAGGCATCCATTTACCAAAGGTGCTGTCGAGCGGCTCGTTCGGTTCGTCAAGGACAATTTCATTGTAGGCAGGACTTTCCATGATTTGAGCGATCTCAATTCGCAGGCAATTGAATGGTGCAACAAGCAAAACAGCATCTACCACAAAGCGGTGAACTGTATTCCGCAGGAGAAACATGCAGAGTATTGCTGGTGTGTTGCACGAGAACTCGCACGGACAGTGGAAATTGCCAAGTATCTCTGTCCAATCCGCCTGATTTCCTTTGACGGTTTCGTAAATTATGAGGGTCGTCGATTTGGGGTGCCTTACTGGTATGAGGAACATAGCTGTCGAGTAAAGCGTGACCAGGGATCCTTGTACATTTACAACATGGAGCTGACTAAGGTTCTCGCGACACATCCTGTAACATGGAGCCGGGACGACTGCTTCTGCAAAGACCAGTATCAGGAGAAACAGCCGGAAGAATTGCCCAGTGTTCCTGTGAAAAGCGTGATCCAGAGGGCTGAACCTCCAAAACGACTGACAGGGTTTGCGAAGTTCAACTTTGACTTGGAGGATATCGATGATGAATGAGAACATCTTTAACCAGATCAATGATTCTGCAAAGATCCTTGGCATTGATCTGTACACAGCAGCACTTCCACAGTTTGCATATGAGCATAATATGAGCGAAGAAAGCATCTCAGTGCTGGCCGAAACGCTCGAACATCTGGCAACATTGAAGAATCAATCCGTTGTTGATACCCTGCTGAGGCTGAGCCGACTTCCACAGAAAAATCCAAAGTCTTTCGAGAACTTTGACTTTAGCCGCATTCATGGCAAAAATGTTGACCATCTGAAGAATCTTCCTGCTCTTACGGCAATTTATGCACACAAGAATCTTGCTTTCATCGGTCCGCATGGTGTTGGGAAAACACACCTGGCTATGGCGTATGGCCGAGCTTGCTGTCAAAGAAAAATGAAAGCCTATTTTCTAAAAGCATCCGAACTGAACGAAAGATTTACCAATGCCAGGAAATATGACAGAACTGGCAGCATGATTGATTTTCTTGTAAAGCCGTCCTGCCTGATTATTGATGAGATTGGTCGCTGCACCTTTGACAAGGAAAACACACGGCTGTTTTTCGATTTGATTGACCGACGGTACAGTAAGGAGGGATCCAACTGCATGATCTTTACCAGCAACATGCAGCCGGACGCATGGTCGGAATACTTCGCAGAAGGTTCATCGCTGCTCTGTTCGCTGGACCGCATCTTTGACGATGCATCTGTTTTCATAATTAAGGGAGACAGCTATCGTGGAAAGAATCTGGAAACATTTAAACTGCAGGCTGGAAATCCCCCGCCACAAGTAACTCTGTAACAAATAAAACGAATATTTGACTGGTGTGGTTGGCTGTAAAGTACTGGCGGATATTTCTGAACGATCTGCATGCCAAACAAATCTCGACTCCATATTTATTGGCTAGTAAGAGAAACCGTTTAAAATATCGCACATCTTTCATGACACGAAAAAGGACGGACCCCTTCAGCGCCAAACACAAAATGTGTAACATTTTGTAAAAACCATGCATTGAATTCAACTCTGGAGGTGTTAATAGTATGGAAAAGAAGATACAGATTCCCCTGGAATTATTTGAAACAATGGTTGCTTATATTCAAGACCATTTCGATGCTCTGGATAGTAAAAGATATAATTACATATGTAGAGGAGTGGAAAACAAGCGTCAAGCAGAAATAAAGCACAATCTATATTCTGCGTATAAAACACAAACGAACTCTGAAACTCGGGAGATTCTTCGTCATGCGTACCTAGACCAAGCTGGAATTCCATCCCATGGACGTTGGGATGCTCAGGAAGAAGACCAATTTCGTCAGCGGACTTTTAATGACTGATGCTTGCTTAATATTTGCATGAATCTATTTAGTTTCCAGAGCGAGTATCTCGCCAGCTTTTTGCTGTGCGCAGATGCCGCTCTGGAAACTTTTTTTCATTTGCAATAGAAAAGCTTGGCGGATCACATGAATATTCCGCCAGGCTTTTACTTGATTGGCCCTATTTACCCGGCTAGAATTGGCCCTTTTCTCCCGACCTACGTTGGCCCTTTTTTCCCGACGCTAACATTATCATAGTATGGAGGATCTGTTGAGATCATGATTTCTCGCATACCACTGTCGCTTTGAGCATCAAATTGTTTTGCAAAACCAGCAATTGAACGATTGAAATTGAATAAGCCAGAAGAGAAACAATTCATCAGGTTATGCAACAGAACATTCCATGAACCGGAACTATCACTAAAGACATTTGCTTCAGCATAATCCCAAATCATAGGAATGGCTTGTCGTGCGAAT
>JBGUNA010000019.1:0-181945 GCA_045117135.1 Candidatus Limivicinus sp.
TTGACTGCTGAGACAATGGTACGTGCGCTCAGCTTCGATGTGCTGATCGCCAGATTCACTGTCCTGCTTTCGACTTCCTCCTGCATCCGTCATCACCTCCTCGTTTCTTTCTGCCCGGCTGCTGGCAACCATCAGGGCCATGGTCAGCATGCCGAACATGGCCCCTCCGAAGAAGCACAGCATCGGGATGATCCATCTCATTACAGGGCTTCCTCCTTCACTTTCTTGTGCGACTTCAGCTCGGGGACATCCAGCTTCTTTTCCTGCTGTTTCTCGACCTTCTCGTCCGGGAGGGGGACAGCCATGATCCCACGGCCCATTCGGACAAAGACTTCCGGGGAATGGAACTTCTCTTCAAAGGCCTTCATCTGATCTGGAGAAAGGGAACCGAAGTCCTCGTCTGTCAGGCCGACCACCAGGAAAGAGCCGGCTACCACATCGTAGATCTCGCCGTTATCATCACGGAGGGCTCTGTTCAGAGGCAGACCATCGAGTTTTCCTTCCTCATTCATGACCAGTCCGACCGGCTCATCAAACGGATACACCACCTCGATATAGCCGCCGACAGCAGCCTGAAGATCCTCCAGCTCTGTTCCGATCTCCACAGGACGAGGATGCTGATTAGGTTCAACCAGAAGTACGGTCATGGTGTCCCTCGTGGGTTCTGCGCCATAGAGTTCCGGAGATTCTGCCACTCGGCTTTCAAAGGTGACAGCCTTCTCAAAGATGTGGTCATCACTGTCATAGTGGTAAACACTGTCGGAGAGGAAATCCGCTTCGCTGACTTCAGTGGCGTTCACACCCCGGACCATACTTTCCAGCTGGTCCCTTTCAAAGGATCCGTCATCGCGGATAAAGAGGACCTCATGGACAGAGGAAGGCAGGACGAAGTAGTCACCGCCAAGCCTGTCCGCAGCCTCCTGAAGGAAACCCGGGAGCTGGGTCACGGAAGCGCCGTTTACACCGCCTTCGACCGTCGCAACCCACATGGGCGATTCCGGCATATCGAACATGCCGCCGGACATCTCTGCCATCATTTCGGACATGTTCTTAAGGACCGGGGGATGATTGGCCAACTGTGCGATAACCGCGTCAGCATGGAGCTGTTCGGGAGTGACACCGTACTGATCCAGCAGCTGGTTCGTAACCAGAGTTGTTGCGGAACTTTCTTCGGGATGAGGAAGCTCCACGCGGTACACGACCGCGATGTCCTCAACGGTCTTATGCGGGATATTCTCCAGCATCTCCTTGTTGGGCTCCACGGGGACAACCTGCATCACAAGATGGCTCTTCGCACTTTCGTAATCCGTGATGCTGTTCACCTCAAAGGCGGGAATGGCGGCAGACACCTGCTTCGCATCAGCAGCGATCTTATCGAGGATGGCGCTCTCCTGTGACGGATCCGCCTGGTAACGCTCAAAGGCAGGGCCGATATTGAACGTTGCGGCTGCAGCAGCGCCTTCCGGCTGGACGGAGATCCCGACATAGGATTCCCCCTGCAGCTTATTAACCTCTTGGATCTTCACCTGCGTCTCGGGGAGCTCCACCTGAATACGAGCCTGGGCGGCTTTCAGGAATTCATCAAAGTTCATCATGTTGGACACCTCCTTAATCCAGGCAGAAGGCAGGAATGACTCTGCCGCTCTTTGTGGTGATCTGAGAAAGATGTTTGTCCAGGAACTTTGCAGCCCTGTACAGATCCATCGCATCCGGGCTGATGAATTCACCGGCCTCCTCATCGACCTTGACAACCATTATCGGAGAAGCAACATAGGTCTTTTCTTTAAGCGTCATCCTGCTCTGAGAAGGGACTGTGTAATAAACATCCGGAATATTGGGAACCGGAATCAGTTCCTTCGAGGAATCTCCTCTGGGGAAGAGCTCAGGATACATCTCTATCGCTTCATCCTCTGTCAGAACGGCAAACTCTTCACCCGGTTCGGCGATCATCACCATGAAAGAAAGATCATCGTCATCGGAATCTTCCTCGTCCTCATCGTCTTCCCAGTCGTTTTCTTCATAGTGCTGAACGAGATCCCCAGTCTCCTTTATAATTTCAGCGCCCTCATACAGCAGGTCTGCCATATCGTGGATAATGCCGTAAATGGTGACCGGATCGTGAGTATCATCATAATCACCCTCATTACCGATCATAATCTCCCGTAACTGCCTTTCAGTCTCCATCAGGCGATACAGGGTTCTGATATCATTCTCATTAAGCTTCATTTTCGTAAATCTCCTTTGTCATTGTGGTTTTGTGATTCTGAGCAAAAAGAAAACGCATCTGGAGGATCGTCTCAGAAGCGTTATCAGGGTTCTGTTATTCTGTTGTCTTGAGATTTGACAGACACTGTCTGGCATTTTCATCGTTCCTGCCCTCGCTGGCGTTTTTTCTGCCACTGTTCCAGGAGCTTGATGATGGTGTCCTGCATCTGCCTTGGGGTATAAGACTTCGGGAAATACTTCCTGAGCTGTTCACTTTTGAAAGCGACCCGTTCTAGATCCCCTTTTTTGATTTCCCCGAGGATGTCGTACATGTCCTCCAATGTGCATCCTCCTTCCTGGCTGAGCTTCTTAAGCCGCATGGCCTGGGACAGGGAGGGAGAAGCCTGGGTGTAATCCATGGCTTCGATCACATGTTGCTGCTCTTCAGGAGTCAGGTAGGAAAGCTCCACTGCTGGGTTGAAAGAGATCTTCTGCTGATCGACCATCTCCAAAAGCTCAGGAATCAGGTTGGTAAGACGGATATAGCGCTGAACCTGGCGACCGCTTTCTCCTGTATCTTGGCCGAGCACATCAGCAGCCTCTAACTTTCCGACGACTTGTCGGGAAGTTCCTTCATCCTGAAGATCCGTTCGTTCACCTTGCCTTTTCATAGCCTCCAGCTTCATCTTGTAGGCAAAAGCCCGTTCACTCGGAAGGATATTCTCTCTTTGCAAGTTCGAATCCACCATCAGCACTACCGCCTCATCATCGGTCATATGCCTTACAATGACCGGAACTTCCGAAAGCCCTGCAGCTTCTGCGGCATGAACCCTTCTGTGTCCGGATATGATCTGAAGGGATCCGTCATCCATAGGCCTGACAAGAAGTGGGGTGAGTACACCAAACTGCGCAATGCTTTCGGTTGTCCTCAGCATAGCCTCGTCATCCACAACTTTGAAAGGATGCCCCTCAAAGGGCTTCAGGTCACTGATAGGGATGTGCTGAACCCGATCCGTCTCCATCTCATAATTATCGACATCATTCGACACGTTTCTCACCTCCTTAAAAGCTGTCGCTGCCGGTGTAGGAATAGTCCTCAAAAGCACTCCTGCGTTTTCCGTTGTACTGTCTGGATTCTCCGCCGCCGCGCATATCATGGTTTACTTTGTTCTGATAGTAGGGGCTGATCGTAACCGGTGCGTTAAAGAGCGTCGTCAGCAGGTATTGCTTGATGTTCTTTACTTCGGAAGTGTTCTCTTGCAGACAGTCCAGAACATACTGGATGTGCAAAGAATCCAGCTTCATGAGGCGGCCTTTTACGACTTCCTTTGGCTTGTCATCTCCGGCGATACGGATCATCCTCCTGTTAGTACTGCAGGTCTCGGCCAGTATATCGAGGATCCCGTCCAGTGTTTCTTTTTCTGTCGGATGGTCCAGGGCGAGAATATCGAGCTCCAGCTCCGTTCGAAACCATTCTTTATAACGCTCATATTCACTCATCCCATCCGCATCCCATCCGGATAAGATAGGATTCTCTGTATAAATAGAATCAGTATTATTATGATCTTTATTACTTGGTCGTGATTTTGACGAGTCCTGAATCGTGTTTTCCGCGACTCCAGAATCGTGATTTTCACGAGTCTTGAATCGTGATTCCACACACTTATCCACAGGCAGAAAGTTCTTTACATAGATTAGATTGGGTTTGCCGAGGCCCTGGCGCTTTCGCTCGATTAGGCCGCATTTTTCTTCGAGCTCATTCATCAGCTTTGTAGCCTTGTTGTCAGCGCAGTTCAGCGTCTCCATGATCTCAGAAAGCGTGCAGATGATATACACCCGGCCCTTATCATCGATCCATCCGTTCTTTGCTGACAGGTCCATCCGCCTTAAAAGGATCCCGTAAAGGACCTTGGCTTCCGCTGTGACGTTCTTAAACTCGTCATTCGTAAAAAGGACCGCAGGGACACGGATAAATGCGAACTGATCCGCCTGGGCACCATAGAAGTAATCATGCATCCATACCACCCACCTCCTTGCCGATGATCTTCTCCTTTCGAAGCGGCTTCTTTCGAAATGAGGTATTCCTGTCCTTTCCATATGGGCAGGAAGAGAAGAGACAGCTGCGATACCTGAAGTCCGGCTGGTAATACTGACAAAGCATGCACTTCGGCGGTTCCTTGTTCCGGTCCACCTTTACCGGAACCTCAAAGAGCTTCTTACAGCGGTTCAGCTTCGCATTACTCACGTACACAGGCCGGTACCTCCTCTCCCTTGAATCCCAGGATCTTCTTCATGCAGAAGCTGATGCAGGGGCCGTAGCAGCATCCCTCACAGGGACTTTTCTTTTTCGGAGACTCTGCCAGGTAGTAGCAATTCTCCTTGCCGAGCGTGCAGCCGACCTTCCGGTTCTTCCAGAAGTAACATGACCGGCAACTTGCAGGACGGTCCGCATGATAGCGAATACCGTCGATCACAATCGTTCCATTCTTCATGAGTCTATCCTCCGTTTCATGATCTGGTTCTGCAAAAGCTGCAGAAACGAAAAAAGCCCGGCCACGAATCTCATCATCAATTCGTAACCGGGCTATGTAAAATGAACTATTCAATTGTATGAAACGGACTCTCAAAAAACGACTGACTGCCAGACATCAAAACAGTATATGGAAGCATAGAATTGATCAGATTATGCCAAGCCTATTCAGCCGGATTTGATCTGCCTCACAGATTTCAAATTGGCCTCTTTACAGAAGGAGTCTCGCTACCCTTAACCTTCCGAGACACCCTCCTTCATTTTCGAGTTTTTGCTATTTTTTTAACCCCAAAAGAGGCGTTTGCTATTTTTTAACCCACTTTTTCCGGTCAAATTTGGTCAAACCATGTCAAATTTCGTCAGCCAAAATAGCGAAAGAAAAAACCCTGGAAGCCGCATGTTTCCAGGGTTTTTTGATGTTTCGAAGCTTCGATTAACGCTTGCTGAACTGCGGAGCGCGTCTCGCGGCCTTGAGGCCGTACTTTTTACGCTCTTTCATTCTCGGGTCGCGGGTCAGGAATCCGGCTGCCTTCAGAGGCGCACGGAAGTTTTCATCCAGGAGCAGAAGAGCTCTTGCAATCCCGTGACGGATTGCACCGGCCTGTCCGGATACACCGCCGCCTGCGACTTTTGCTTCTACATCAACCTTGCTCAGTGTACCGGTGGTAACCAGAGGCTGACGAACGATGAGCTTAAGTGTCTCAAGGCCGAAGTAATCATCAATGTCTCTGCCGTTGATTGTGATCACACCTGAGCCGTTGGGAATGAGGTGAACGCGGGCTACAGAAGATTTTCTGCGTCCTGTGCCATACATATAGGGCTTCTTTGTCTTATAAGTTGCCATGAATTCTACCTCCTATCAACGATCCCAGACTTCGGGCTTCTGGGCTGCATGGTCATGCTCCGGGCCTGCGAAAATTCTCAGGCGCTTGAGCTGCCACTGGGCGATCGTATTCTTCTGGAGCATGCCACGAACAGCAAGGCGCATTGCCAGCTCGGGCTTCTTCTCCATCAGAGTCTGATATCTGGTCTCTTTGAGACCGCCGGGATAACCGGAATGGGTGCGATAGAACTTCTGCTCCAGCTTCTTGCCGGTCAGAACAGCGTCCTTCGCATTGATGATGATGACATAATCTCCACAGTCAACATTCGGTGTGTAGTCAGTCTTCAGTTTGCCGCGGAGCAGGTCCGCTGCCAATGCTGCCGTTTTGCCCATGGGCTTTCCGGCTGCATCAAGGATGTACCATTTGCGTTCAACGGTTTCTTTAGTAACCATTGTCGTGTTCTGGTTGGACATATTTTTGCCTCCGTATAGTAACTATGTTTTGACAATTCTGGCGCACAAGATTAAAATAGGGCATAGCCCTTTTTGCGCGCCTCATTTTTATACCACAAGAGAATCCATAAGTCAACAGAAATTTAATTATTCCCGATAATATCTTTTAAAATCTCTTGTTTTCTCCTGATTTCTTTTAATTTCTAAAAATCATTTTTATATTTCAGGATACAGTGCTGATGAATAACGCTTTAAATGAATTTTCCGGAACCGTTCGCCGGGCTGTCGATGACTATCATATGATATCCGAAGGAGACTGTGTTGCCGTCGGAATCTCCGGCGGAAAGGACAGCATGCTTCTCCTCGCAGCCCTTGCCCACCTCAGAACCTATTACCCGATTCCATTTACTCTCCATGCCATCACGATAGAGCTGGGTTTTGAGGGGATGGATTTCACGCCTGTCCGGACACTGTGTGAAGGCTTAAACATACCCTACACCTGCCTGAAAACCGATATCAAGGAGATCGTATTTGACGTGCGCAAAGAGGACAATCCATGTTCTCTCTGTTCCAAGATGCGGCGCGGTGCTATAAACGACGCCATCAGGGCTCAAGGCATTTCCAAACTTGCTCTTGGCCATCACTTTGATGACGCTGTGGAGACCTTTATGATGAGCCTTCTTTTTGAGGGAAGGATCAGTTGCTTCCGACCGGTAACTTTTCTCGATAGGTCCGGTGTAACGCAGATCCGGCCGCTTATCTATGCAGGCGAAAAAAAAATAGCCTCTCTCGCAGCAGAGCTGCACTTACCTATCGTGGAAAACCCCTGCCCGGAGGACAAAACCAGCAAACGCTACGAAATTAAAAAGCTTCTCAGCCGGATGAGTGCTGATTATCCGGATTTAAAGAGTAAAATCTTCGGCGCCATGCAGCGCATGCCACTTCCCGGCTGGGAAGTACTCCCATAATCACATACTCTACTGCAGGTATCAGGTCTAATCGGCACACTTCAAAGGTTCGAAGTGTGCCGATTTCGGTATCACTGCCGTTCTTTGAGAAAGGCTGTAACTTCTTCCGCAAGTGGAATGGAGGGTGCAGCCCCTGGCCGTGTAACGGCAACAGCGGACGCTGCAGAAGCGCGGCATAAAGCCTCTTCCAATGTGAGCCCTGCATCCAATCCGGCAATAAAGTATCCCGTGAAGGTATCTCCCGCTGCAGTTGTATCCACTGTATTGACAGGAAATATCCCCTGATGAATCACGGTATCGCCTTTGGCACAGATCGATCCTTCCTTACCAAGGGTCAGCACTACGCCGGTTTCCGGATATTTCTCCCGCATCTTTTTCAGGATTGCTTCCGGTTCTGTCTCTCCCGTAACGCATCCGCCTTCAATTTCGTTCACCAACAGCCAGGTTATCTTTGAGAAATCAATTTTTAACAGAGATGCATCAAAAGGAGATGCGTTGAATACAACCGGGAATCCCTTCTTGTAAGCTGCTTCAATGATGTAAGGTACTTCAGAAATCTCATTCTGCAGAATCACATAAGGCGCTCCCTGCTGCTGATCCAGAACGCTGTCGACATATTCCTTTGTTACAGCATAGTTTGAGCCTGGGAAAAGGATAATGCTGTTCTCTCCGCTCTCGGACACCTGAATGATGGCATGGCCCTGCGGAACATCCGGTTTGCCGATAAAGGAGAGGTCTACGCCGTTACTGCCAAGGAAATCCAAAAGCATCTCCCCGCCTTTGCCGCACATCCCTGCATGGATTGTTTTTGCGCCTGCTCTTGCTGCCGCGACGGACTGATTCAGCCCCTTTCCGCCGCAGTAGATGTTGTAGGCACCGGATTGAAGTGTTTCACCAGGCTGCACAAAGTGCTGCATGGAATACACATGGTCAACATTCATTGACCCAAAATTGATAATACCCATCTTCTTTTTCCTTTACGCCAGCACTTTGACCACTACTTTTTTGACCGGAGCTGGATCTCCTGTTGCGATTCCGGGAGCATGGGCATCCTGCGGGAAAAACACCGCAAAACTGCCTTTTTCCATTTTAATACCGGTCACAGGCCCATGATAGAACCAGATATCCCCTTCCGGATTTGCACTGATTTCTTCTGCCATTCCGGAGAGTGCGCCAACTCCGATCTGCTCCTCACCCTCAACGATATATTGAATATCAATATACTTTTTGTGGGCTTCAGGCTTGTCATTCTGTTCTTTGCTCTGATAGCACTGGAGCATATAATATAACTCGGTTCCATCCACTTCATACTTCCCTGCCTCCATGGCTGAAAAATCCGTTGTCCGAAGCAGGCGGAGTCCCTTTGCCAGCCGCTCGCTGATGGCGGTATAGGTTTCGATGTTTTCAATTCTGTCGTAAATCATGCTATATTTTCTCCTTCTATATAAATTGCTTTACGATTCAGATTTTCGTCACATACAATAAAATCTGCCAGTTTACCCGGTGCAATGGAACCCAGATCACAGTCGCAGCCTACTTCTCTGGCAGGAATGATAGTTGCCGCACATATAGCAGTCTCTTCCGGGATCCCAAATGTAATTGCATTGAGCATACACTGATAAAGGGTAGCCGTTGAGCCGGCAAGTGCCCCGTCCGGCATCCTTGCCTCCCCGTTCTTCAGCGTGAGCATCTGTCCACCGAAGGGATACTCTCCATCCGGCATGCCTGTGCACCGCAGCGCGTCTGAAATCAGGCATATTCTTCCCGGGAACAATTTAAACGCCATCCTCACTGCACTCGGATGAATGTGGAGCCCGTCACAGATCAGTTCTGCTGCAACTTTGTCATTTTCCGAGCCCGCTCCGATAACTCCCGGCTTCCGATGGTGAATCCCCGGCATCGCATTATACAGATGTGTAAGGTGTGTCGCACCGGCATCAATCACTGCTTTTGCTTCTTCATATGTCGCATCCGTGTGAGCAATAGAGACTGTGCACAGTTCTTTTGCCTTTTCCGTAAACGCAACCGCACCAGGCAGCTCCGGTGCCAGATCTACCAGCCGGATCAGCCCATCGCATCCTTCATACAGGGCTTTGAAAGCTTCAAAATCAGGATTTCGGAGATATTCAGCATTTTGGGCACCTTTCTTCTTTTCAGAAAAGAATGGCCCTTCCATATTGATCCCTACGATTCGGCTGCACCCTGCAGGCTGCTCTCTTTTCAGCCTTGCACCGGCTGCAAAGGCATTTGCCAACGTGTCATAGGGAAGCGTCATAGAAGCTGGAGCAAACGATGTTACCCCACTTTTTGCCAGAAATGTTCCGATTCTGACCAGCCCATCATAATCTCCGTCAGAGAAGTCTTCTCCGGAATTTCCGTGATTGTGAATGTCAATCAAACCGGGAATTACCGTTGCTCCTTCTAAATCGATTCCTGAAGCATTCGATGCTCCCGGGAAGACTTCACCAAATCGCCCGTTTTCCACCGTAAAAGAGCCGAAGAGAAATCCTCGATCTTCCGTAAAAATTTTTGCGTTTTTATAAAGCATAGCCTAACCCTCCATGCTGACTGTTTATATTATACTACCATGACCGGCACAGTTTTTCAAGAAAAGGAAATAGCTTTTCATCGACACATTTCTTCACTTGTGGTATAATTCGCAATGATCAAAACAGTTTCCCCCATCTGATTTCAAAAATAACTCTGGAGGAAAACAAGCAGTATGAACAATGTTGTTGTATTCGGCGGTGGAACAGGACTTTCGTGCCTTCTGTCCGGGCTAAAGCTTTTCCCCGTTGATGTCACCACCGTGATCACGGTGAGTGACAATGGAAGCAGCACAGGAGTGCTGAAAAAAGAGCTTGAAATCCCTGCTGTGGGAGATATCGGCAAGGTTCTGATCTCAATGGCAAACGTGGATGAAGACTTTGTCCGCCTGCTTCGCTATCGTTTTTCCAAAGACGGGAGCCTGAAGAATCACCCGGTTCGTAATATCATGCTTGCAGCCCTGATCGATCTCAAAGGCAATCTGACGGAAGCTACCCGTTACATGTGTCGGCTTCTGAATGTCAAAGGAACCGTACTGCCTTTGACAGAAGAAGTTGTGGAACTTGTCGGAGAGAGCAAAGACCATTTGCAGGACTTCTTCGGGGAAGAAGAGGTAAGCCAGAACATCCGAAATATCACAAAGCTCAGCTATGACCACGACGTCCATGCCAGTGAAGAAATTGTCTCCAAAATTCTGGAAAGTGATCTGATTCTTTTCAGTTCCGGCAGCCTGTACACCAGCATTCTGCCTCATCTTATCGTGAGCGATATCGTGGACGCTATCAACCGAGCGAAAGCCCCGATTATGTATGTAAGCAATCTTGTTACACAGCCCGGGGAGACTGACCGCTACAGCGTCAGTGACCATCTGCGTGTACTCAACCGATATCTCGATAAGCGGACAGTTGATATTGTGCTGGCAAACAACGCGAAAATCGACGATTCCATCCGGGAACGATATCTTGAAACAGAAAAAAAGACTGTTGTAGAACTCGATCGGGAACGAGTGCGGGCAATGGGAACCAGAATTATAGAAGACGATATCTTCTGTATTGATGACGATCGTATCCGACATAATGCCCTGAAAACAGCTTTTCTTATTTTTTCCTATCTGATGGAAAACAGCAATCAGCATCTCACCCCTCATTTTACCGATGATAAAAGGAGAACATGATGGAACAGGCAGCATTTCATTTTGCATACATCGGCACTCCCGTTTCCTGTGAGCTCTATGGATCCGGCCATATCAACAGAACATATCTGATAGGAACCGACACTGGAGCACACTATATTCTGCAGCGACTGAGCTCCGTCGCCTTCCATGATATTCCCGGGTTGATGTCCAACATCATTCGGGTCACAAAACACATTGCTACAAAGGATACAAGGCCTGACAGCACCCTGCACTTTATTCCCTCTGACAATGGAGAATACTATTATCTCGACGGAGAAGGTGCTTACTGGAGAAGCTATCGCTTTGTAGAGGCTATCTGCATCCAACTTCCTGAAACACCGGACGATTTTTATCAGAGTGCCGTTGCTTTTGGAAACTTTCAGAATCAGCTCTCTGACTTCCCTGCCGAAACACTTACAGAAACCATCCCGAATTTTCACAATACCCCTGACCGCTATCGGAAATTCCGGGAGAAAATTTTAGAAGATCCTTGCGGACGTGCAAAAGAAGCTCAGGAGGAAATCCAGTTTTATCTGTCCCGTGAAGAGGACGGCGGTGTCTTGCAGAGGATGCGCGATCAGGGTATTCTTCCGCTTCGTGTAACACACAATGATACCAAACTGAATAATGTCCTGCTGGATGAAGAAACAAGAAAAGCTGTCTGCGTCATCGATCTGGATACGGTTATGCCCGGGCTCTCTGCTTTTGATTTTGGGGATTCCATCCGTTTCGGTGCTTCAACGGCTGTGGAAGATGAAAAGGATCTGGAGAAAGTCCGGATGGATCTGGATCTTTTCCGCATTTATGCCAAGGGATTTATCTCTTCCTGCCCAAGCCTGACAACAGAGGAGCGGAGTGCTCTGCCGCTCGGAGCAAAGATTATGACGCTGGAGTGCGGAATGCGCTTCCTGACGGACTATCTCGACGGCGACCATTATTTTAAGACTGCCTATCCGGAGCACAACCTCATCCGTGCCCGCACGCAGATGAAGCTTGTTGCAGACATGGAAGAAAAATGGGCTGAAATGGAAAGGATTATTCAGGAAATATGAAGAAAATCCTTGTGGAAGTATGCTGCGGGAGTGCAGATGATGTCATCGAGGCGAAAAAAGCCGGTGCTGATCGTGTTGAACTCAACAGTGACCTCTTTCACGGCGGTCTCACACCGACAGTCGGGTCTCTCCTGGTTGCCAAGCGCGAAACTGGAATGAAGATTATGACGATGATTCGCCCCAGAGAAGGGGGCTTCTGTTATACGGAAGCCGAGTTTGCCGTTGCCATAGAGGATGCAAAGCAGCTTCTGGCCAACGGCAGCGATGGCCTGGTTTTCGGTTTCCTGCATACTGACGGCACCATTGATGTTAAAAGAACTGCCATCCTTGCTAATCTTGCATATTCTGCCGGAAAGGAAGCTGTTTTTCACCGGGCGATCGATGTCGTACCGGACTGGAAGCAGGCTCTCGATCTTCTGATAGACTTGAACATTACCCGAGTTCTCACATCAGGACAGGAGGCAGATGTCTCCAACGGAACAGAAACCGTGCGGGAAATGATCCGATACGCTGCAGGGAGAATTCAGATTTTGCCGGGTGCAGGTATTACCGCAAGAAATTATCAGAGAATCGTGGCAGAAACCGGTACCGATCAGATCCATCTTGCAGCACACCGATCAGTTGCAGACACCTCTGTTCTCAATAACCGATCCATTTTCTATGGCGGCTGCCTCTATCCTCCGGAAGACCGGTTCAACATGATTGACAAAGAGTATATCTCCGGCATAGTCACCGGCCTGGAAAAATAGGGAAACCAGGCTTTGAATGAATCAGGACTTGTGATATAAATGCCCCGGGAAAGCACCAACAGCAGTGTGCTTTCCCGGGGCATTTTTCTTCAAAAATTATTGTTTTGTTCGATGATCCGGAATGATAAAGATAAACAGAAGAGAGCTGATAAGCAAAAGAAACGGATAGAAAAGATACGGGATGATTTCAAATGCCGAGACATGCATACCAAGCTCCTCACAGGCAGAAATCGCCACAAGCATCTGTGCACCGTAAGGGATTATACCCTGGAACACGCAGGAAAAAGTATCCAGCAGGGAGGCTGCTTTTCGTTTGGAAATGCCATAATTTCCCGACATTTCGGCAGCAATGGGGTTTGCCATGACAATTGCAACAGTGTTATTCGCCGTTGCAATATCCATAATGCCGACCAGCAACCCCATCCCGAGCTGTCCGCCTTTTTTTCCACGAAATACCCGATAAATCCAGCTTAGGAGGGCATCAAAGCCACCATTTTCCCGGATCAGAGCACAGATTGCCGAAACAAGGATTGCCACCATAGTGGTTTCGAACATACCGGCCGCTCCGGAGCCCATACTGCTAAGCAATGCCGTTGCCGGTATAGCTCCTGTAGAGAGCATGATCAGTGATCCGGAGAGGATACCTATCAGTAAAACGACAAACACATTGATCCCCACAATGCCTCCAATCAGGACAAGCAGATAAGGGACGATCTGAACAAGGCTATAGTCTTTGAGCTCGACACTGCCAATCCCACTGCGCAGAGACAGCACAAGAATCAATATCAGTGTCAGCAGAGCCGCAGGAAGAGCAATGGCGATGTTCTCGCGGAATTTATCTTTCATCTCACAGCCCTGTCCGTTACAGGCTGCAATTGTGGTATCTGATATGAAAGAAAGATTATCCCCGAACATCGCACCTCCCATAACAGAGCCAGCGCAAAGTGCCACCGGGAAGCCGGATGCTTTGGCAATTTCCGCCGCAATCGGAGTAATCAGCGTGATCGTACCGACCGACGTGCCCATTGCCAGGGAAACAAAGCAGCTGACAACAAACAGGACCGCGACGGAATAACGTGCAGGTATCAGAGAGAGCGTAAAATATGCTACGCTCTCAGCACTGCTGCGGCCAACAACACCAACAAAGATGCCTGCCTCCATAAAGATCAGGATCATCGTAACGATGTTTTTATCGCCGATCCCTTTTCCCATCAGGTTCAGCTTCTCGTCAAAGGAAAGACTGCGGTTCTGAAAACATGCCACCAACAGGGCAATCAGAAAAACCACAACGATAGGGATATTATAAAAACCCATCGGAATCTTCAGAATATATTCAAAGAGTATTCCGAGACCCAGATACAAAATCAGAAAGATACCAATCGGAAGAAGTGCCAATGCATTGCCTTTTTTCATATTCTATTTTCTCTCAATATTTCTTTTGAAGTCATTGAAGTATACTTCAAAGTCGTTTCAAAGTCAACTTCAAGGCACCCTCAAAATCTTTTTTGCTTCAGGATACCATGTAAAAAAGGAACTGAATCGTTCAGTCCCTTTTCTGGTTTTTCACCTTGTTTTTATACTTCAACGATCTTTTCAAGGGCTTCTTCTGCTTCTTCAGATTCCTCCGTGTTGAAACTCCCGAACCATTCGCTGAGAGCCTGATATGCTTCCTCTACCTTTTCTTTTGCCACACTGCCGGTTTCTGCGTTATACTCTTTGATAGTTTCCCATGCTTCCCGGGCATGTTCTGTCAAGGATTCTTTATGCGTGGCTATGAAGTTTTCCACAGTGCGGTGCCACTCTGCAAGCGCAGCTTCCTCCACACCGGCTGCAATTGCAATCTGATCGATTGCTTCCGCGATTTCCTGATTAATCGGTTTCCCGTTTTCCTGCATCCAGCTGCGGATCGTGTCGTAAGCTTCCTCCGCTTTCTCTTTGCTGATACGCCCAGCTTCGGAAGCTCCTTCTTTCAGGGTGCTCCAGGCTTCCTGAACCTCAGGATCAGTACTGAATTCAGCATAGTACTGCTCTATTGTTTTTTCCCAGACAGGTAAATTTTTCTGCAGGTATTCGGTTCCGGCTTTTACGGTATCCTGCAGCCACTTCCACCCTGCATCGATCCAGCCCTTAAATTCGGACAGATCTGTTTGTACCTCTGATGCCTGCGCAGTATCTGCGAAACCGTAATTGCCAGATCCAACGATCAAAACACAGCACAAAATTACTGTTACCGCTGTTAATAATCTGTTCCTTTTCATTCCCTCTCTTCTTTCCTCAAAAAAGCCGTATTCTGTTCCTTTCAATGAGATTATTTTATCCTCCAGATGCTGCCGAATGCAGTGTATCATTGTTCGTCCGAGTTGTAAATGAAATTCAGATTATTCTTAATCAGATTATCAAAAAAGAATACTCAAAGAAACATGAGCGAAGGTTCCTTGAGTATTCTTACAGCTATTTAAGGAGTTTTTACTATCTTTTTATTTTGTCGGATTGAAAAAATTTCTATTCTCGTTCGCCGTTTAAAAATCCTTCGGGTCAAGCCATCCGTTTTTGATACAGCGTGTAAAGTCCCAGCTCTCCTTCCATGGCTCATCCGTTGGCGTATTGCGGTCACGCAGAAGCTGATAATTCCAGTAAAACCAGCCGGCTGTCTCTTTCCAGGCATCCAGTTGAAGCTTCGCAATTTCACGGTATCGACGCTTGCACTCTTCCTTATCGGATTGAACGTTATTGGCGTATTTATTGCTTATACACCATTCACCGACGATCACAGGAACGTCCTTCTGTGCGGAGCGAATCTGACTCATCACGCCGCCAAGATAAAGTTTATAAGCCCAAGGTTTTGCGAATGGAACGAAGTTCTCCATTGCAAAAATATAGGGATGGGTGTCAAGGGCAACGTTTTTGAAGCCTGACTTCCGGAAATAACTGTTCCAACTCGTGCAACGGAAGCCGTCATGAAAAACGATTGTCTTCTCCTCCGGCAGAATTTTACGCAGACGTGCATATGCGTTAGTGTAAAACTCTCTGAGGAAATGCAGCGGCACATACCCTGACCCTTTGGCTTCCTCTTTGTCCACTGCCTTACCGGTGCTCGGAGCAGTGATATAGACAATCCAGCTGATCGGTTCGTTAAGAACCTCGATGCCGAAAAGACCCTTACGGTTTCCATAGCGGTCTGCCAGGCGTTCAAGGACCGTGAGGGCAAATTCCACCTCCTCCGGGTGCTTATACCAGTGGCAGACACCTGTGAGGCCTCCGTTATCATAACCATTCTGGCTATATGGCACAGTGTGGAGATCGAGGAGTATCTCAAGATTGTACTTTTCTGCCCAATCAAAAGCTTTGTCTATCCAGGCTGTTGCATCCACAAAGGGCAGTCTGTCCCCAAAGGTGAAATACGGCACAGGCAACCGAATTGTATTAAGTCCCTGCTCCGCAATAAATTTAAAATCGTCCTCATTGACGTAGCTGTTGCGATGCTTTTTAATGTGTTCTGCAAAAGCATCCGGATCCATTTTGCGGCTTAGCCAGGTTTCGTCCTCGGTGTGAGTGGGCTCAAAAAGGTCAGGCTTCATCCATTTTTCAAGGACAAGCCAGTTGCCAAGATTAGTTCCTCTGATTTTTCTCATTCCTGCTTTTTCCTTTCATTATCCCTATACTGTTTGAAATCTGTAAAGCACTCTCCGAATCGATTCAGATCTCGAAGAGTGCTTCATAACTCAGGCAGCTTGCTTTACAAGACCAAGGAATGATGCAATAACGCTGAAAAGCCATGCACACAGTGCTACACCTACGAACACCAGGAAGCCCTGTGCATTGGACATGGGATTCATGCCCATGAAAGCAAAGACAACTGTGTTAACCATAGGCGCAACGGATAAGGCTATGGCCGCCATACCGAGAACAGCATTCAGCAGAGGCAGAATATTGCCTCCAGGGAACTTGCCTTTTGTGGCAGTGACTCCGAGAATCACTACGGACAGCACAAGACTCACGATCAACAAAGGACGGACATAACTGCTGGTAAACAGCACTTTGCCGTACAGAAAGATGCACGCAAGCGTCAGGACAGCAGAGATAGCGGAGAGATAGAATCCTGTTGTTTTCTTCATGATTGAATTACCTCCTCTGTTACTTGGATTTCTTTTGCTTGGCAGCAGAAACCGCATATCCAACAAGGGTAAGGGCAGAGAGCACACCGAGCGCGACATCCGTACCCTTAAGAGCCTTTTCCCACCATGTAGCCACACGGACGACTGTAGTATCAGGTGAGATACCGTTCATAGCATTACTGTTGGCGAATACATACAGGTAGTACCGGAGAGCCTTCTGCATTTCGTGCTGGAAAGCTGTGTCAGCCAGCAGGCTGCTCTGGTTTCTGTCATCACCCATGGAACCATGTTCGGAAGTGCTGAAGTTTGCCGAAGTGCACAGGCATCCGCCGCCGCCGGCATAAATATTATCCAGCCAGTTCATGTAATCAAAGCCGGCAGCTGCATAGTCGGTAACAACCCAACCTTTATAGCCCCACTCATTGCGAAGAATCTGCTTCATAAGACCTTCATGACCGCCGGCAAAGGTTGTTCCTATACGGTTATAGGCAGACATGATGCCGAACGTGTTACCGGAAGCCACCGGCCCCTGGAAGGCTCGAATGCCGTTTTCGCGAGCGGACTGCTCATTGAAGAAGGTAGAAAGACCGGTACGGTTATATTCCATATCATTGATTGCAAAGTGCTTCATGACAGCCCAGGTACCACGGCTCCAGGTACCGGCAGCGAGCTCGGAAGCCATCCGGCTGGTGAGCATGGCATCTTCAGAATAATACTCATGGGCACGGCCGCAGTAAACAGCAGTATGCAGGTTAACACCGGGGCCCAGCATACCGGAAATGTTTGTCCAGAGGCCGTCTTCGCCGAAGAGCTCACCCTCACGGCGTACCAGTTCCGGATTGAAGGTAGAAGCGACCACAGGCTCAGTTGGCATCTCAGCAAGGGTCCAGACCGCATAGGGATCATCCGTCCCTACATAGGTAGGCTCGTTACTCAAAGAGGCATCCCATTTGGCAGCATAACCAGAAACCTGGTCATTTACAAAGCCGAGAGGACCATCGTTGGTATAGACATTACCGATTCCGACAGAACCGATTGCATCAAATTCGTCGGTGCAGTTTTCCAGGAAGTTAATGGCTTCAGGCAGAGTGATCTGCTGCAGAAGAGAATCCCATTGCGGATCGTCAATATCCAGAACGCCGGTATAATTGCCTGCTTCGTCAAACTGCATCATGTTAGCCAATTTCAGGCCGTTCTCCGCACCCCAAACAACGGAATAGTCATCGTTGGGTGTAAGCTGACGGCTTCGGTTTTGAAGAGTGGGAAGCATTTCCTCCGTGGCGCTGAAACCGGCAACAGGCGTCCAGCCTTTCGTCCAATCACTTCGGGTTGTGTATTCCACCGCGCCGGGGATGTAGTTGTTCAGATCTGCGTCCTGCAGGGCATTCCGAACGTTGGCAGAATAGGTTTCCGTATCGCGTTTGAGGCTGATAAGCACCACGTTGTCTGCACTGATGGTTTCCGGATCATTAACGGTAATCAAGCCTTCTTCGCTGCCCAGCTTTTTGGCAAGCACATTGTTGATTGCTTCATGTGCGCCGTTGCCGACAGTAAAGTAATAATCACCCTCATCCAGAACCCAGGCACCTGCCGTGCCGTCTTCCTTGACAAGCTTTTCGTCATAACTGGCAAAATACTGGGGATTAAATTCAATGGTCAACTCAGCAGACTCCCCGGGCTGGAGAACGCCGGTCTTGCCGAAATTAACCAGCTGAATTGCCGCCTTTTCAAGGCCTCCCTGCGTATAAGGAGCCTGAACATAGAGCTGAACAACATCTTTTCCTGGCACAGCGCCTGTGTTCGTCACCTTAACGACGGCAGAAGATTCTCCACCGACATTAACTTTGACGTCCTTCAGTTCCTGCTCAAAGGTCGTATAGCTCATGCCATACCCGAAGGGATAGGAAATCTCGTCGGCATAGTTCCAGGTTTTTCCGTTGGAAGCACCTGCAGAGGAGTCAGCATTCCCTTGTCCGAGTACAGTGTCTTCATATCTGGTTTCATAATACTTGTAGCCGATGTAGATGCCTTCGCTCTCCACCAGATAGTAGTCAGCAAGATTATCCTTTACGAGTGGGCTTCCGGCTGCACCGGAGTAATTTTCATAGCTATGCAGGCCGAAGTTGACCATGGCAGGAGCAGAAAGAGAACTGACTGCATAGGTATCAACCAGGTGACCTGAGGGGCTTTCGTTGCCGAGGAGAACGTCAGCCACGCCTTCGAAGCCGTAAATACCCGGCAGGCCGACCCAGAGGATTGCATCAATGTCCGGATCCTGCTTCAGTTCCTCAATTTCCATTACAGCAACAGTGTTCAGCAGAACAATGATTTTTCCATTGCTGTGCTCCTTGGCGAGGGCGATCATCTCCCGCTCATAGGCTGAGAGAGAAAGCGGGGTAGTAAATGTGTTGCCGGACGGGTCTGACGTCATGGCCGTAGTATAATCTGCCGCTTCAGAGCTGTCACGCGTCAGGAAGATGATAGCAGTGGTATCATCCGCAGATTCCAAAAGTTCAGAAGAATAAGCGCTGGCGGACAGTTCACCGATCTGGTAACTGTCAGCCGGGGTGGGAATTGTGTCAAAGCTGACAGTAAGGCTGTGGCCAGGAATCTGTGCGCCGAACAGGCTGCTCTTCCGCACGCTGTCATAGTTCTGGCCGTAAAATCCCGGGAATTCACCATTGAACTGTACTCCCTTCATGCCCAGTGCATCCAAGATGCCAACGGCATTCTGGCCTGCCCCTGTGGAAGGAGATGCCGGGGAACCCATCAGTCCGCCAAGTGTCGGGAAGAGTGAGTTCAATCCCCAAACGGTGACCTTTTCAACTTCTTTATCCAGAGGCAATGCACTTTCAGAGTTTTTCAGAAGGACGCTTCCCTCTGCTCCGATTGCAGCTGCCAGTTCATGCTTGGCGTTTTCCAGCTCCTCTACAGAAGAGAATTCTGATTTGTAATAGGTGGTATCGGAAATTGTAGAATCACTGGTTTTTGTGATAAAGGCTGTGGTGCCCAGTTGGCGATTGATCACGCTTGAGTTTGCATTTGCAACCGAGGTCAGGCACAGCATCAGGATAAACAGGGAGCAGAAGATGGCACTTAGCCCCCTCATCAGCCCTGTTTTTGCGGTTTTTTTCATATTTATTCTCCTTTGTTCATTCGTTAATTTGACGTTCCGGGATTAATGCTATATCTTCTGCCGTCGTCTCCTTTCCACTTTCTATTTCCTGTTTTCCTGCGACATCACAGCAAAGCTGAAAACTACGCCGTTTTTCACATTTTTACAACGGTCTTTGCTCCTGACTAAATGCAGGAATAAATACAATAAAATAATATAAAAAACAGCGCTCCGTTTATATCATAAATCGAAGCGCCGTGACATAATTATTATTTTGTTGGTCCAAATAATTGATATATCAACCCGGGAAATCGCTTTTGTTCAAAACACCTTCAATAGGTCGCCTTTTCCCCATACAGTTCCCGATACTGTTTGGGTGTCATACCGGTCCACTTCTTGAAAACCCGCCCGAAATGGCTCTGCGATGAAAAGCTTAACGCGGCAGCAATCATATTAAAGGGTTTGTCCGTAAAGATCAGCTCCCGTGTCGCGGTTCTGATTTTTTCCTGAGCAATATAATCAGACAACGACATTCCCTCCTCTTTTGAAAACAGCTGCGAAAGATAGGAAGCGTTAGTGTTCAGGACATCCGCCAAATCCTGTACAGAAAGTTTTGCATATATCCGCCGGCTGATTAAATCATGACAGCGCAGTACCAACGGGTTTGATGTAGCCGAATGCGCACCGGAACGAATAGCCAGACAGTATTCAATCTGCGCCTTGCGGGAAAATTCAAAAACCTGTTCCTCGTTTTTCAGGTCCTCAATCTGCTGAATAAAGGAATCTGACATAGAAAAGGCAACTTCGGGTGGCAAGCCCCCTTCGATGGCAGAACGGCTGGACAGGGTAATAGCTACAATGGACAGATCTTTGTAATTCCTCAATTTATTTTCTGACAGCAGGCCGACACGATCCCATTCCAACTCCTCAAAACAGCGGTACAAACCCTCCAGATCGCCATTACGGATGCAGGCCTGCTCTCTTCTTTCCTGCTCATATGAATTATGGCTCCTGCCACTTTCGTGAAGATCAAATGACAGGCTCTGCACTTCTTTGCGCATTTTTTTCTGCTTGCGGTCAGCATTGACTCCCGCACGGTTGCTGGTCGGTGCGCCGAGCAGCAATTCCGGCTCCAGATCCCGATACGAGAAGAAATCGAAGTCGGCATACTTTTGATGCAGTACCCGATCAGCGCACGTCATACCCACAAAACAGCCTGTGAACTCTCCGTACCGGGAATACTCGTCGGAAAACTCACTGGTATCAAAAGCTGGGCCGATCTCTTCCCAGTGCTCTCCGTCTACAGACCAGGAGAACTGGGATTCTCTCCCTTTGATGCGAAGCTTTAACCATACCGGACCGTTCGCGACCGTATGGCGAGTGCTGTTATAGTCCATCTTTTCCCCGTTGTTCAGCCGCACAACAGAAATGGCGGGGCTTGAGAGCGTCTCGCTGTAATACTTACGCAGATAGGCATAGTTCATATTATCATAGTAGAGGATCAATCCGGCACTGTGCTGATAGATTTCCGGATTGAAGTCCATTTTCGTGATGATCTCCGCATTTACACTCGAAAGCTTGCGCGCCAGAATGCTCACCCGATTAAGGGAACTTCTTGCCTCCTGCCCACGCATACGAAGCCAACCGGGGCGAGCTGTCAAAGAGCAGAAGCTCCTTGGATCGATACGCGGTGCGTAGTACTGTATTCCCAGATTCTCCTCGTCAAAGTCATCAAGCTCCGGAATTTGCGATGGTTTCCAGTCGGGCAGGGCACTGCCCTCTACATAAGTCTGAGCCAGATTACCTCCGGCCGCCAGCCGCAGCCAACCATCCTCTGTCCAGAGCATTTTCTGAATTGCCGTCTCCCTCCCCAGCGTGCAGCGCAGTTCCGGCGTAAACGGTCGGGCACAAAGATGAACAAGATAGGTTTCTCCCAGACTTGTCTCCACATAGCTGCCGTGGCCACACTTTTGTAAATAGCTGTTGGGGTTGTAGTACCTGGGCTTTAAATGATCCACATCCGACCGCTCATTATGTTCTTCGGGAACAGCTGTTATAATGGGGTTTTTCGGGTCAGCCTCATAAGGGCCGAAAGGATTCTTTGCCCGGGCCATTGTAACACTGTGGTAATAACCGGTACCACCCTCGGCGCACATGAGATAATAATAGTCTCCCCGTCTGGTCAGGTGAGGTGCTTCCAGACACCCTCGATCCGTAGCACCGCGCCAGATGCGTTTGGGATAACCTACGACGGCTTTTGCCTTGGGATCATATTCCACGAGGCAAATTTCACCGGGTTTTTCGTAGCCGGAACGGGTCTCCCAATCGAGAGACACCAGCCACTTTCGCCCATCCGTGTCATGCAGCAGCGAGGCATCAAAGCCGGAGGAATGGAGATATACCGGCTCACTCCACGGCCCCCTGACATCTTTTGCAGTAATAACATAGTTATTGATGTCAAAATACCTTGCATTCATGGAATTCATGATGCCATAGACTACATAGAAGAGGTCTTCCTCTTCGCAATAGGTTAGGCAGGGCGCCCAGATCCCCTTCGCAGAAGGAAGCCGCGTCAGATCACAGGTCTTTTCATCTGTAAGCGCATGCGCATATAGTTCCCAGTGTTTCATATCCCGGGAATGGTAAATGGGGATACCGGGAAACCATTCAAAACTGGAGACCGCGATATAATAGTCGTCTCCTTTACGGCAGATGCAGGGATCCGCATGAAATCCGGTAAGAACAGGATTTTTGATCAGCATGAAAATGTTGCCTCCTATCGTAAGCTGAACATTCCAAATTGGCAACTCTGCAGGACAGGTTGCCAGCACACAAAACTCAGGGTAACCCGAATTAAGGTCCCCTGAGTATTTATAGCTATCTCAAGAATATCTACTGCATTATCCCTTCACGCCGCCGGAGGTAAGCCCGGAGACAAGGTGCTTTTCAATACACATGAAGAGTATCACAACCGGAATGGTCGCCAGCAGGGAAGCAGCAAACAGATACTGCCACTCAATCATGTTGAAGGAAGAGAACTGGGTAATACCAACCGTGATCGGCCGATTGGATGCAGTGGAAATCAGGACAGTTGAAATTGTATATTCATTCCAGGCATTGATAAAAATGAAAATCAGCGTTGTGACGATGCCGGGAGCCGCCATCGGGAGAAGCACCCGCAAAAGACTTTGCATGGTATTACACCCGTCAATTTTAGCTGCCTGCTCCATCTCCGGTGAGATGGAAACAAAGGTGCCTCTCAGCAGCCAGATGGCAAATGCCTGGTTGAAGGCTGCATTGATGAACATCAGGCCAAGGATGGTATCGTTGAGTTTCAGCGTACTCATAAGCTGAGCAATGCCTATCAGCAACACAACGGGAGAAAACATCTGGCTCATGATGACGAAACCGAGAAAAGCCTTTTTCCCTTTGAAATTCATACGTGCCATGGCGTAAGCCGCCGGAATCCCACAGAGCATGGCTATCAGAGTCGCGCCGCCCGCTATCATCCCGGAATTCAGTAAATATCGCAGAACACCTCTGTTGATGATATCATTCAGGTTGCTCCAGATCCATTTTGTTGGCAACAGATGCAGGAAATACATATCATTGGTCTCCGCATTGGACCGAAAAGCCGAGACCAGCATCACATAGTAAGGATAGAGCGTTATGACACAAACAATAATGACAAATGTATAAAGCAAGCCTCGCATCAGTGTTTTGCTGATACTGCCATGGCGAAGCTGAAGAGCAGCCAATACCATTCCAAAAAGCGGCAGCATTGCAAGCCAGATTGCGGCTGTACTGTGAAAGGTCAACCCTTTCAATGCACCGGACGGATCCTCTCCGGCCGCACTGCCAAACAGGAAAGAACCAACTTTCTGATAATACCTCTCCGCCCCTTCCGTCAGCGTACCGCTTCCGTAAAGTGTAAGCTTTCTGGAAAAGATAACCGTATTGCTCATAACGAAAACCGGAATAAGCAAAAACGCTACCAGAGCAAACACCCCTGCAGCCGTTCTGAGCAGAGAAGCTCGGGTATCCAGTGTACGGGGAAGCTCATCCATCGTACCCAGCGAACCTGCAAAAGCGCATGCAAGAGACAGCAGCATGCATGAAAGCAATACCGTCAGCAGGACGGAAGACGGGAGTCTCGCACTGAGGAAAGACCAGCCTGACTTCGTAAACTCCTGGCTGATACTGAAGGTAACCAAAGAAGAAACTTCCCCTTTTGAGTTGGTTCGCTCGGTTACAGTTTCCCCAACTTCAACATCAAATCCCTTTTCCCGGTATTCTTCTGCCACACGGTTGACTTCTTCCAGGACAGAAAGATACTTTTCATCTCCGACAACCGTATTGGAAGACTTCTTGGTATAGATCCCGGCATGAAACACATAGGCAGGAAACGTCAGCAGAATTGCAACCAGCAGAGCTGCAGCTACCAGAACCCGCAAGGCTGTCCTGTTCTGTTTTTTCAACACGTCAGGATTCATTGTTCATCCTCCTTCCGCATCACGGTTACCATATAGATTCCCGCGCAGATACAGAGAATAACAAACCCAATTACAGAAAGCGCCGTAGCGGGGCCTTTCTTTCTGTCATAGAAATTCAGCATGTACAGGTAGGTAATCAACGTATCGGTTTTGTTGGCCGGAGCCCCTTTCGTCATCGTATAGACGATTGGGAACGAATTAAACACATAGATGATGTTCAGCACCGTACTGACAGTCAATGACGGCTTGACAAGCGGAACCGTAATCTTCCACATTTTATCCCAGAAACCGGCACCGTCAACCGTCGCGGCTTCATACAACGAGCCGTCAATCGACTGCAGCCCGGACAAGACGCAGAATGTGACAAAGGGAATCGTAACAAAAATACCGACCCAGCATTCCCAGATAAATTCAATCTGATAGGTGGAACGCCAGTTGATCGCCTGCTTGATGATACCAAGATTCAGCAGTACATTATTCAGGTTGCCATATTCCGCTTTGATGATATAGTTCCAGACCGATGCCTGAATAACAAGGGATGTTGCCCACGGAAAGACAACGATGGCGCGGGCAATCTTTCTGCCGTGAAACTTCTGGTTGAGAACCATGGCAAGGGCAAATCCTATCACGGTGGAAAGCCCCACAACGGAAATCACCCACCAGAAGGTGTTAATCATCACCGTTTTGAAGGCTGGAAGGCCAATCGCATCCTTAAAATTCCGGAAGCCTATAAAACCGCCGACAATACCTGATTTGGAGATTTCACTAAAGGACAGCTTAAACACGATCGCAATCGGGAAAACCACAAAGATCGCCATCAGCACAATACTCGGCAGCAACCAGAGATACGGTTCCCATTTGCGTTTGCTGTTCAGCGTATTCATCGGTATTCTCCTTTTCGAAAAAGGTCAGGGAAAACATATAAAACAGGCCCGGCCGTGTGACCGGGCCCCGAAAAGCCTGTTTTGCCCGAAGGCGTAATTCAATCAGATCAGCCGACGAGAGCCGCCTGGAGAGCATCAAGCTCAGCCTGGACGGATGCACCGGTGAGAGCATTCTGCTCTGCAGCGATAACGCCCTGCTTTACCTGATCCCACTCAGCTTTTGCAGTCGGATAGAACTGGCAGCCGCCGAGAACATCAAGCCATGCGCCGAAGGACGGGTCTGCCTCAACGAGAGCGCCGACAGCAGAGTTAACAGCAGGGAGGAAGCCTTCCATAGAAACCCAGCCGACATAATTCTCGGGATTGTAGAAGAACTGTGCAAACTTGCCGATGGCTTCATCACGCTTTGCCTGATCCGGAGCAGCGTCATCTTTGAATGCCATTACACGGTCCATAACACCGACGGAAGAAGAGCTCTTGCCTTCGTTGGCCGGGATGTTGGCCGTTGCCAGATTAATGCTGCCGCCCTTGTCTGCAACATAGGTCGGGAGCTGGTTCGGAGCAATGACCATAGCAAGTTTGCCGGCAGCAAACATATCCTGCAGGTCATAACGAGTCTGCGTAGCAGGGCTCGGGTTGGTGAATCCCTTGTTGATCAGGCCGATTGCATACTCAATGGCTTCCACGTTCTCAGCGGAGTTGACAGCCCAGTTGCCGTCAGCATCAACAAATCCGCCGCCGTTGCCCCAGGTGTAGTAAGCAAAGGCTGCCTGGCCTTCGTCAGTGGTCATATCAATACCCCAGGGGTATACTTCACCATCATAGAAGTCGATAATGGCCTGTGCAGCATCTTCGAGCTCAGCCCAGGTCGTCGGGACTTCGATGCCGACTTCTTCAAACATGTCAACATTGTAGAAGAGAGCACGGGCGGATGCGAGGTCAGGAACTGCCCATACGGTATCATCAATCACAGACTGATCAATGAAGGAGGGGAAGAAGTCATTGAAGAGTTCTTCCGGGCACCACTGGGATACAGGCTCCAGCAGTCCTTCATTGGCATAGTTTGCAAAAACGTCGATGTTCAGGATGTCCGGTGCCTGGCCTGCAGCAATGCGGGTATCGACAACAGTGTAAACATCGTTCCAGGAAACAACTTCGAGGTTGAGCTTGATGCCCGGGTTCTCGGCTTCAAACTTGTCAACAAAGTTTGTGCCGTTCATGCCTTTGCCAAGGAACCACTCCTGGGTGTTGGGACCATACTGGCAGATAATAACATCAAGGGTGATCTCATCATCTGCAAATGCGGAGACTGCGCAAACGGAAAACACCATGCACAGTGCGAGAGCGATTGCGAGAATCTTTTTCATGATTTTTCTCCTTATTTTTTTGATGTTCCTCCTAAGAGGTATGTGACTATTTTACCACTTTCTCCTTACTTGTCAATGCCGATTCTGCGTGTTTCGCTAAACCGGCAATCCGACAAACAGGAACTATGCATCATCCAGGGAATATGGAAACAAGAGTTGTTTCCCGCAAATCTTTCCGCTCTGCCCCACCGATGCCCAGCCGATTTCGGATAAATCATCAAACCCGCCATCGGATTCCTCAACCGCCTAAATCCCGGATATTATTTAAGTATTGAATCTCAATCCTTGTGCTCATTTTGTTCGCCTCCTGCTCCGTCTCAATCTTCATTAACTTTGAATTGTGTTCGAAAGAACCGATCCGGCAATGTGCTTCTGTAAAGATCTGTGTAGATTTTAATAAGATCCTTTGCTGTATGCTCTTCTCCGGTCGGTATCTCCAGGATACGATAGTCTGCTCCGAAAACCTTTGAAGTCACATCCGTTTTCCTGTAGCCGCTCCTCAGATAAAACTGCAGCCGCCTTTCACGCAGCATCTTCTCTTCCTTGCTATTTGCCTTGTCCGGATCTTCCACCTCGACAACAATGCACTCAGCATCCCGGAAGCAATCCGCAAGCTGCTTCAGGAAAAACGAACCCAGACCTCTGTTCCTGTGATGTTTTTCAATGGCAAAATAATCAAAAAGGCAGTTGCTACCTTCCCGAACAAAGAATGCATAACCCAAAACCTCTTCTTCCTCTCTCAAGACATAGCATTCATATGCATTACGGTTCCAATCGTGCAGGAGAACGGACAACGGTTTCAGTTCATTTGGGGTAAAATCATGCTTCATCTGCGTTTTATAGATGTGTTCAACTGTCGAAAAGTCCGTTATTTGTTGTGTTTCCATACTCTCAACTTCTTTTACTAAAAAGAATTGCTTTTGCGCCTTTTGTGAAGGTACTTCTATTGTAATAAAAAACCCTAAAATTTCAAGGCCTTGAAGGATGAAAATCTTTACTTTTTACACACTGTTTCCCTTATCGCTTTTGGTATTATTTATTGACTATTCTTCCCTTTTCCTGTATATATGTGGAAATACTGTATTTCTGCGCTGAAACGAAGTCTCGAATAAGGTACAAACAATGGTTACAGGCAATCTGATCTCTCTCGTCGCCGCTTTCTTTACCGTTGCCAGCTCATGGAGCAAGGATCGGAAAAGGATTTTTCTTTATCAGGCTATGCAATGCTTTTTACTTGCCATAGCAAATATCTTTTTCCTCTCTGTCAGTGGAACAACTACATATGCCCTCTGCGCCCTCAGGAACCTTTTTATCGCTTACGACCGTTTTACAAATAAAGTCTGTATCATTTTCCTGATCATTGTAACGGCAATCGGCTTTTTTGCAAATAACAGAGGAATGATCGGCTATCTTCCCATCTTAACTACAGCCATTTATACCGTGATATGTTTTTACGCGAAAGAAACGAAGCCGATCAAGCTGAACATTATCCTGAATCTTACGCTGTGGGCAATTTATGATATCGCCATCCACGATCTTGTATCGTTTACCGTGGATACCGTATCTGCCGGGGCAGCCGTGGTTTCCTTATTCCGGTGAATAGTTTTTCTTGCTACATATCCCCGTTTTATGGTACAATCTCTCACAGAATCTATATGGAGGTGCATCGTATGAAAAGCTTTGCAGCCATATTCATTCCTTTCGGGGTTCTCTGAGCCCCTTCTTATAAAGGCATCCGTAATGGGTGCCATTTTTATTCCCCTCAAAGCAAAAAAGAGCAGAGAATATCTTTTTAAGTATTTCCAATCCGGATGTTTCTTATTGTTGAATTACTGATCCTGACAGACCCGGCAATGGAACCGCTGAATTCCCCGACTGGATCCTTTTCCTGCTTATAATCAAACAACAGGGCCATTCATGAAGAATGACCCTGCAACTTATCCTCTATAAACTGTTCAGTTAGACGAGGCCCATGATGAGCTTGTTGACATACAGCTCCAGTTGCTCGAACTTTCGCTCGGCAATGAGTCTGTCAGCCAGAGCGTAATCATAGCGATCCACCTTCTCTTCAAGAGCTTTGAAGATTTCAAGGCTGTTTCTCAAATGCTCATAGCTGTCCTCATCAGATGTCGTGCGCATAGCCTTTACATCAAGGCCAACATAGCCCTTTTCCCAGTATTTGTTCTCGGTAAGGATTTTAATCTGATTGAAAGCAGTGCGCAGGTTCTCAACACCAAAGCTCTTGTCCTGGTCGTAACGGATACCGTTCTGATCGTTGAGGTGAACCGTGAAGAGCTTATCAAAAGCCAGTGCGAAACCAATCTCATTGGCTGGATCTAGCCCGGCCAGGATGGCATGTGCGCTTTCCAGATTGCCGCCAACACGTCTGGGGTCGATGGTTGCTGCAGAGACAGCGACAACATGACCCATGGTACCGCAGAAGGAACGGTCAATCGGTTCGTTGGGCTTTGGCTCGATGCAGACGCGGATAGTATCGTCATAGCGGAGCATGCTGTTGATGGATTCAACCAGCTGTTTCGTAGCGGTAACAGCACTTTTGCTTTCGGCACAGAGAGTTCCTTCACGCGCCAGCCACAGTACAATCAGGTCGCAGCCCAGCTCGCGGGCAATGTCGATGGAACGGTAAGCGCGCCACATAGCAAACTCACGATCCTTTTCATTGGTGCTTGTAAAGCCACCATCGACTGTGTGCGGATCCATCCAGAGACGCGGTGCCACAAATTCAGCTTTCAGACCGTACTTATCCAGCATGGCTTTCACTTTTCGGGCTTCTGCTTTGATTTCTTCTTCTGTAAGATTATTCATATAGGGTACGGCATCGTCATCATGAAACTGCACGGCAGAAAAGCCCAGCTCGGCAAACCTGGCAAATTTGCTCTCCAGATCAATCGTCTTTCGGGTCTCTGGACCGTAAGAGTCGGCACCAGTGTGGACATTCCAGGGCCCAACAGTAAATTTAAACTTTGACATGATTTTTCTCCTTTTTCAGACGATTTAAAAGAAGCTGTGCAAATTTACCATTTTGCGACAGCTTCTTTTATGTATTACAGCCTTATAATAATTCTGCGATCAGTTTCTGAATCTGCTGTGCACATTCAGCGCAGATAGCCTTGTCTTCTTCTACAAGGTTATAAAGCGGTTCCCGTACGCCACCGATATCGGGTGCTCCCATATCCCGGAGCGTTTCCTTAATTGTGGCATACATATTGCTTTTCCCTGAGCAGAGTTTGTAGATGATATGGCAGCACTCATCCTGAATCACACGGGCTTTTGTAATCTCGCCCTCACGCACCAGCCGATAAATAGCAAGATACAGTTCGGGCATGACTGCATAAGTGCCTCCGATACCGCCGATGGCCCCGGCAACCAGACCGGAAAGCAGCTGCTCATCCGGACCGTTGAAGACGATGGCTCCTTCATCCCGCCACATTTCAATGTCCTGCACGGGCATGGAGGAGTTCTTCACGCCAATGACATTCGGATTCTTCAGCATCTCCCGCAGAAGGGCGCTGTTCAGCGCAACACCGGCGAGCTGAGGAATGTTGTAAATCACAAAGTCGGTATTCGGAGCTGCGGATGAAATATCATTCCAGTATTTTGCAATGGCATGAGGCGGCAGTTTGAAATAAATCGGGGGAATGGCAGCGATGGCATCCACACCAAGGCTCTCAGCATGGGCAGCCAGCTCCATGCTGTCTCTGGTATTGTTGCAGGCGACATGCGCAATAATGACAATCCTGCCCTTTGCCGCAGCCATTACATTTTCGAGGACAAGTTTGCGCTCTTCCACCGAATGATAGATGCACTCACCGGACGACCCGCCGACGTAAAGCCCCGTAACTCCCTTTCCGATCAGATACTCCGTAAAAGCGCGTACACGCTCAGGGGAGATGGAACCGTCAGGTGCATAACATGCATAAAACGCAGGGAAAATGCCCTGGTACTTTGTTGTGTCTTTCATAGTAACCCTTTCTTTTTATCCCTTCACAGCACCCATTGTGATGCCCTTGGTAAAGTATTTCTGGAAAATGATAAAGACGATAATAATCGGGACTGACGCAAATGCAGCGCCGGCCATAATGAGGCCATAGTCTGTGGAGTTCTCTGCCTGCATCTTCGCAATACCAAGAGAAATCGTCAGATTCTTTGTGCTGGAGAGCATAATCAACTGCATAAAGTAGTCATTCCAGGATTGGATAAATGTAAAGATGGCAAGTGCTCCTACGCCCGGTTTAATCATAGGAAAGACCACTGTATTGAAAGTTTTCAGCTCTCCCGCGCCGTCGATCCTTGCCGCTTCCAGAATTTCGCCCGGAATACTCTCAGCAAACTGTTTAATCAGGAACACACCGAACGGCCAGCCGACAATCGGGAAGATAACCGCAGAGAGCGTGTTATATAGCTTCAAGGAACTCATTTCCCGGATCAACGGAATCAGAATAACCTGCTTGGGAAGCGCCATGGCACAGACAATCAGTGTAAAAATCAGATTTCTGCCAACGAAACGCTTCTTTGCCAGAGAATATCCGGCAAGGGCGGAAGTCAGACAGGTGAGCAGCATGGCAGCAACTGCCATCCAAACGGTATTGACCATCCAGCGGATTGCCGCAGGAACAGTTGCTCCGGAAATCGCCACAATCGGGTTTCCGTCTTCCGACCAGTACTGGCTGAAAGGAATATTAATTTCAAACAACGGTGCCTTGAGCTTGCTCATCAGCTTCGCCCAGTTGTCCATTGTCCATTCATACGGCCACCAGACAGGTGTAGTGGAGTTTACTTCCTTCACCGTCTTAAACGCGCCGGTGATGATCCAGTAAAGCGGGAATGTGAACAGAAATGCAAGAATAAAGATAACAATCAGCTCTATGGCCTTGGTAGCCTTTGATTTTTGCCCTAACATCTCTGCACCTCCTTAACTGTCCGTCTGACCCAGTTTGAACTGGATCGCCGAAAGAACCGCAATGATGATCATCAGAATAACACCCATCGCGTTGCCGTAGCCGTAACGGTAAAGCTTGAAAGCATTGTAATAAATATAATACATGATCGTGTCAGTCGAGTGATTCGGCCCGCCGGAAGTTAACAGCTGAATTAATGCAAAGCACTGGAAAGAGTTGATCATCGTAATGATCAGGATGTAAAGAGTGGTCGGCATAATCTGCGGCCATTTGATCTTCCAGAAAACCTGACGGCGATTTGCGCCGTCTACTTCAGCAGCTTCCACAAGGCTCTGATCGACATTGCCGAGAGCGGAAACATACAGCACGATCGGCTGACCGACAGAGGTAGTCAGCAGGATCAGGATAATGCACCCGAGAGCATATTTGGAATCACCGAGCCAGTTGATATTCTTTTCAATGATCCCCAGACTCTTGAGAATATAATTGAAAATACCGAGGCGGTTATTGAACATCCACTTCCACACCACCGTGACTGCCACAGAACCTGTGACGACCGGCAGATAGAACACCACACGGAAGAGGCTCGTCAGCCAGGGCTTCATATCATAGATGCAGTTCGCAACCCACAGAGAGAAGACCATTACCACCGGCACGGAAACGAGCACAATGACAAAGGTATTCTTCAGGGCCCCCAAAAAAATCTGGTCACGGAAAAGCTCAATATAGTTGCCAAAGCCGATAAAAACGTCTTTGGTGTTTTTCCCCATGTTGGAATCAAAGAAACTGGTGATGATACACATCACCATGGGGTAGACTACAAAGGTCAGAAAGAAAAACAGGCTGGGCAGAAGAAACAGATAACCTGCTGTTGTCTCTCTGCGCACCAGTGCCCGGCTCATGCCGGATTTGTTTCTATTCACAGGAGCTTTCACCTCTCAGAAAAAGAGTTTCGGTTAAGGGAACACCCTCCCCGCGCGAAGCGGAGAGGGTGCGCACCCTTTTTACAAGGTTTCTTTTTTGTTGATTCGATTATGCAGCAGCTGCAGCATTTGCATTTGCGCAGAAGGTAGCAACTTCCGTTGCAACATCGCCGCCGTCACCGATGCGCTGGAGCATATTCCACCACTCGGTACGGGCAGTTGCCCAGCCGGAAGTAACCTGATAGTAGTCACCGAGGTAAGGCATGAGGACGTTATAGGCATTCATGGTTTCATTGTCAGCCCAGATATCAGAGATGTCATTGCCGCCGGCTACATCACGAACTGCAAAGTACTTGGCTGTTCTCACAGCAGGAGCAGTGCCTTCACCATCGCAGAAGTACTTGATGAACTCTTTTGCAGCTTCAACTTTGTCAGCATTGCCGTTGTCGAAGATACCGAAGCCCCAGATACCGCCGCAGAGTGCTGCTTTGCCATCTTCTGCCGGGAAGCTCATGAAGACGATCTCTTCATCATCATAGGTTCTGTCGCCAGTGGTTTCGCCCGGGAGCTGCTGTGCAATGTTCCAGCAGAAAGCCATCTTCAGCAGGCCCTGACGGAAAGCTGTGATTTCTTCACCGCCGTTCTCGGCTGCGTTGAAGTACACGCCTTCAAGGCTCTGGAGGAGCTCAAGTGCCTTGATGTTCTCAGGAGAATCTGCAGTGTAAGCAGTGTGCTCGGGATTGGTGAATGTGCCGCCGTACAGGTTGTTGATGATAGCGCGGGTACCCTGGTCACCGCCCTGGCCGGAGCAGTAGATATCTGCAACAGGTTCGCCATAGAAATCATAAAGGGCATTGACAGCATTGATGAAGCCTTCCGTCGTCCAGGTGTGGGATTCCACATCGACATACTGGTCAGCGCCGGCAGCCTTGAAAGCATCGTAGTTGATAGCCATGCAGTGAGCCGTCATAACAACAGGATATTCGTAGCAAGCACCGTCAGCATTGAAGCAGGCAGCAACGCAGGAGGGATTGACCTGAGCAAGATCTTCCTCATCCCAGAGATCAGCAAGGTCTACCATGTAGCCTTTTGCACCCCAGTTTGCAACCAGACGCTCGGGGCCTTCCATCACGAGGTCAGGAGCAGCGCCGCCTTCGAGAGCGGTGTTTACCTGGTCGTCACCATTGGTGTAGTCAAGATACTCAACAGTAACTTTGATACCGGTAGCAGCTTCAAAATCAGCCATCAGAGCTTCCACTGCCTCTGCATTGCCCCACTGGCCGATCGGATACGTCCAGAGGGTGATTTCTTTTGCGGGTTCCGCACTTGCAAAAACGGCAAGAGATGCTACCATGCAAAGTGCAAGAACGATTGCCAGGAACTTCTTCATTTTGTGTACCTCCAATAAAAATTTTTTCATTTTTTTATTCAAACAGTCCGGTAACTGTCGAATTCGCTTAAACTGATGCTATTGTACAGAAGAACCGTACTCTTGTCAATAGCTTTTTTGAAAAAAATTTTCAATTGTTATTAATTTTGAAAATAACTTACAGGTGCTTGTCTGTCAGCGCTTCCGCAATAGCCATACGGGCCTGACGGCAATCATCCAGATTCCTGAGGCAGACTTCTGAGAACAGCACATCCAGCAGATACATCTGGGAAATTCTCGCTGCAACCGACCCCAGCTGAAGCGGGCTTTCGTTGGAGCCGCACTGCAGCACAACGTCCGCAAGCTTTGCACCCGGAGCGTTGGGAAAGCGAGTAATCAGAACCACTCCCCCTCCCCGGTTACGGGCAATGGAAAGCGTGTGCATCATGTCCGTCGTCGCACCGGAATAGGAAAAGTACAGGATCATGTCCTGATCTGTCATGGTGGAAGCAGTGATTGCCTGCGTATGATTATCCGTTACGGCAAAATACTTGCTTTTTGTTGTTGTAAACAGATGGGCTGCCTCCTGAGCGAGAATCATGGAACCACCCTGCCCCATACAAAACACCTTATCTGCCCGCTCGATCATATCTGCCGCCTGTTTGATCTTTCGCTCATCAATCAGTTCCAGCGTCTGTGTCATCGCATCCACATCGGCTGTATAGATTTTTCGTATGATCTCCGAAAAGCTGTCCCCATCGGTTACCTCTCCGGAAAGCGGACTAAGCCCGCTCGCAGAAGCTGTTACAGACCTTGCAATATCCAGACGAAATTCGTTGTATCCCTTATATTTCAGCCTGCGGACGAAGCGCGAAATTGTCGCTTCGGCAACTTCGCTTGCTGCAGCAAGCTCAGTAATGGACAGATTCTGCGCTTCTGCCCGGTGGGCTATCACGTAATCCGCCGCTTTTTTCTCTGCGGCTGTCAGATTATAATATTCCTTACTGATCCTTTGAGTGAAGCCGGTTTCTGTCGTTTTTTCAGGCTTACGCCGGTTCTTCTCCGTACTCACTTTGTCAGCTCTCCCAGCATACAGTCAACATTCACAAGCATGCGGGGCAGATGGAAAGGCCCTTTGAATGTTGAGCCTTTGGTTGAAGGCATTGTCGGAAGTCCGTCACGCCGCAGATAACCGTACCACTCTCCGTATTCCGGATCGGAAAAGTGTGCTTTACAATATTCAAGTGTCTTATAAAACCAGTCCAGATACTCTTCTTTGCCGGTATCGCGGTAAAGCATCAGGGAAGAAATCAGAATCTCATCATGCGGCCACCAGAGCTTCATATCGTGCTCATAAGCCTCAGGCGGTTTTCCAAGACAGTCGACAAAATACAACAGGCCGCCGTATTCCTCATCCCAGCCGGCATGGATTGCCCAGTCGAATATCTGCTCCGCTTTTTTTACGAGTTCCGGATCGCCGGTACGCTTTGCATGCTCCAGCAGGAACCAGACGCCTTCAATATCATGCCCGGGGTTAACGATGCGCCCTTCCGTAAATTCGGTACGTGCTTCGCCGTCGGGGCCGACATTTTCCAGGACGCATTTCAGTTCCGGATGATAATTATACCGGAAAATCTCATCCACACACTGCTGAGCGCGTGCTTCATAAAGCGCTTTGCTTTCCGGATCCGTGCGCATCATGACACTGGTGACATTAAGATAAATCATCGGCAGCCCGAATGATCTGCCTGTACGCGTCTCCGGAATGGTTTTGGGCCCCAGGCCTGTCGGATCCGGAGCTCCGTGCCAAAGGTCCCAATAGATCTCGTAAGCCCGTTTTGCCCGTTCAAGGCATTCTTTTTCTCCGGTTATTCCGTAGTATTCCGCATTGGCCATGGCATAAAATGCTTCAGAATAGAAATATCTCCTCTGACGCAGCGGCTTCCCGTCAGCCGTCACGGTAAAGTACATCCTGCCGTTTGCTTCCGGATTGATGCAGCACTTCTCCATAAAGTCCAGGCAGGATTTTGATGCTGCCAGCCATTCTTCCTTCTTGCCGTATACCGCACACAGCCAGGCAAAAATCCAGCCGCAGCGCCCCTGCATCCACACGCTTTTATCGGTGGAATAGATTTCCCCTTTCCGATCAAGGCAGGTGTAGACGCCGCCGTGTTCCCGATCCATGCCGTTTTTCAGCCAGAAATTAATGCAGGTATCCAGTTCTTTCTGAATCCATGCCCTCGCCTCAAGCAGCTTTTCTCTTTGTTTCTGTTCCATTGTTCTCCTCCTGATTTGTTTTTGAATTGATGGGCTCTGTTGAATGATGGTATTATACCATGTACGGTTTTTCGTGTCGAGACTAAAATGAAAAAAATTTTCTTAATATTTTTCTGTTGAAAAACTCTTTCATTAATGGTAGTATACTGTTATCCGAAAATCTTAAAGCTATTTTACTTTTCAGGAGGATACTGGCATGAAACTACAGGTCTATGGCATTCCCGTTGAAGTGGGGCATTCCCCCGTTCTCGATCCGGATTTTATCCCGATGCATCTTTATAATGAAGCATTCCTGAAGACAGCAAAAAAGCCGATCGGTATTGCCGTGGAACGCGCAGGCAATGAAATGGCCTCCTGTCACACCTTCATCCATGGTACACCGGAGTATCAGGAAGCAGACCGGTATTATATCCGCCGTCTGGTAAAAACCCTGCTGTGGATGAAAGGCGGCTATAAAGTATACTGTGACAATAAAGAAATCTTCCACTACCTTCGTGATGTTGCTTTTTGCGACGGCGGTGAACAGGATTTTGACTTCCATTACTTCACCAGGATTTTCGAACAACCCTTCGAGGTGCTTTTTGCTGAGGAAATCCCTGCAGCAAAGGACAGCCCGAAGCCTATGGGCGGCCATCTGGAAGGCTGCCGCATCGGTTTTGATGCAGGCGGCAGTGACAGGAAAGTTTCTGCTGTGGTTGACGGCGAGACTGTATACTCCGAAGAAGTGGTATGGTTCCCGAAAACCAACGCAGATCCCGATTACCATTACGACGGGATTGTCTCCGCTCTGAAGTCGGCAGCAAAACATATGCCGAGAGTGGATGCCGTCGGTGTTTCTTCTGCAGGTGTCTATATCAATGACCGGACAATGGCTGCCTCTCTCTTTCTCGCTGTTCCGGAAGATCTGTATGATGCCAAGGTCAAGGATATCTATATCCGTGCCATTACAGACACCTTCGGCAAGGATATTCCCTTCTGCGTTGTCAATGACGGAGACGTCACTGCACTTGCCGGCGCTATGAGCCTGGAAGACAATAATGTTCTCGGTATTGCTATGGGAACCTCTGAAGCCGGGGGTTATGTTGATGCCAACGGGTGCATTACCGGCTGGCTGAACGAGCTGGCTTTCGTGCCTGTGGATGCCAACCCCGGCGCCATGCAGGACGAGTGGAGCCTGGATATCGGCTGCGGCGTAAAATATTTTTCTCAGGACGGCGTAATCAAACTCGCTCCCCGCGCGGGCATTGAGCTGGATCCGTCACTTTCCCCGGCAGAAAAACTGAAGGTCGTCCAGAAGCTGATGGAGGAGGGCGATGAGCGTGCCGCAAAAGTTTACGAGGGAATCGGCTGCTATCTGGCCCACACGCTCGCCCTTTACTATGACCTCTATACTTTCAAACATGTTCTTCTTCTCGGGCGTGTGATGTCCGGCAAGGGCGGCGATCTTTTGCTGGAAACCTGCAAAACCGTTCTCTGTGAAGAGTATCCGGCGCTGAACGAAAAAATACATCTCGCCCTGCCGGATGAGAAGTTCCGCCGTGTCGGACAGAGTGCCGCCGCTGCCTCGCTGCCGGAAACCTGAATCAAACTGTATTAGGAGAATATAAAAATGAAGAAAAAACATATTGTCTGCTTCGGCGATTCCAACACCCACGGATACTGTGCCGATCCGAATGACTCAGAAACCCATTCTGACCGTTTTTCCGAAAACGAACGCTGGACCTGCCTGCTGCAGAAAGCCCTCGGTGAGGAATATTATGTGATTGAAGAAGGGCTTTCCGGCCGTACTACTGTTTTTGACGATCCCCTTCATGAAAAACTGTCCGGTCTGGACAGCATCTATTCCTGCCTGATGAGCCACGAGCCCGTCGATCTGTTGATTATCATGCTCGGCACCAATGACTGCAAAGAGCGCTTCGGTGCAAATGCTGCATCAATTGCGGTCGGGCTTGAGCGGCTGATCCTGAAAGCAAAAACCGTTCCCGCATGGACCTGCGGAAAGCCGAACATCCTCATTATCTGCCCGCCATGGATGCGGGAAGGTTTCCATGATGAAGTGATGGGCCTTTGCTGCGTAGAAAAATCTCCTCTGCTTGCAAAGTATTTTGCTCCCGTTGCAGAGGCGAATGAATGCGCTTTCCTTGACGCGGAAGGTATTGCAGAGTTCAACACCGTTGACTTTACACACCTCAGCAGAAAAGGGCATGCCCAGCTTGCCGAAAAACTTGCTGAACTTGTCCCGACACTTCTTCCATGAAGAAAATCTTCAGCCCGGAGGGACTGCTGTGGCGAATACTCAATACGTTGACTGATGTTTTCGCCCTCAGCGTGATCTGGCTGTTCTGCTGCCTGCCTGTAGTAACCATCGGGCCGGCGACCACTGCGTTGTATGATTCCGTTGTCCGCTGTATCCGGTATCAGGAAGCAAGCCCTTACAGGAGGTTTTTCCGCACCTTCCGGGCAGATCTCGGGGTTTCGATTCTTTCCACTATTCTGTGGATTGTTGTTATCGGTTTCGGAGTCTGGTCACTTTCTCTGCTGCGCTCTCTCGGAGAATCTTCCCGATCCGCCGCAATTGCCTCGGCAGCCTACTATATTATATTGGTGCTGCCCTGTGGGGCAGCCTGCTGGGTGTTCCCGATTCTCTCCCGCTTCACCTACACCTGGAAAGATCTCAACCTCACTGCCCTGAAGCTCTCGATCGGCTATCTGCCCAGAACCGTTATTCTTGTGCTGCTGACAGCGGAAACCGGTGTGCTCTGTATCCGCTACTTCTTCCCGGCATTCTTCGCGCCTGCCTGTATGGTACTGCTCTGGAGCCTGTTTATTGAGCCGGTGTTCGGAAAACTCGGCGGAGGGCTGAAAGCCGACGTGCCGGAGGAGGATCCGTCGGACGACGAGTTTACTGAAAGCTAAAACTGCAGATTAAATTCTCATATCATAAATATTGTCAACTGCGGAGCCGGTTTAGTAATCGGCTTCGCAGTTGTTTTTTGCCCTATGAATCAAAGAAGAGCGGAACAAACATCCCGCTCTTCCTGAAACAATTATTATTTGATTACTTATCAAGGCCAAGGGCTTTGAGCGCTTCCTTGCGGCTGACATTCCAGCGGCCTTTTTCATCGATGCCGAGGAACTTAACCGGCGTGACATCACCGAGCTTCAGAACATCTTCCACTTTTTCGGTGCGTTTGAACTCGAGATCCTTGATATGGCACATGGCGTCCTTACCCGGCTTGATTTCTATGAATGCGCCGAGGTTGGAAATGATGCGTACAACCTTGCCTTCGTAGATGGCACCGGCTTCCGGCTCGAAGACAATATCTTCTATGGTTGCGCGGGCAGCACGGCAGGCATCAATATCCTTGGATGCAATGTAGATGGTTCCGTCATCATCAATGTCAATCTTGCAGCCGGTGTCGGCAGTGATCTTCTGGATGACTTTTCCGCCGGAGCCGATCACTTCGCGGATCTTATCCGGGTTGATGGACATCTGGATCATCTTCGGAGCCGTCTTTGCCAGCTCATGGCGCGGTTCAGGAATTGCCTTCAGGAGGATCTCGTCAAGAATCTGGAGACGGGCTTCCCTGGTGATGGCGAAGGCTTCCTTGACGATTTCATGCTTCAGGCCGTCATTCTTGAGGTCCATCTGGATAGCTGTGATACCATTTGCGGTGCCTGCTACCTTGAAGTCCATCTCGCCGTGGAAATCTTCAATGCCCTGAATATCAATAAAGGTAGTAAAGTCATCCCCGTCCTGAATCAGGCCGCAGGAAATGCCGGCGACAGGAGCCTTGATGGGCACACCTGCATCCATCAGGGCAAGCGTCGTGCCGCAGATGGAACCCTGAGATGTGGAACCGTTGGAGGAGAGAACTTCAGAGACTACGCGGATGGTATACGGGAAATCCTCGACACTGGGGATCACGCACTCGAGTGCCTTCTCCACAAGGGCACCGTGGCCATATTCACGGCGGCCGGTGCTGCGGCTGGCACGTGCCTCGCCCGTAGAATAGGAAGGCATATTATAATGATGCAGGAACCGCTTCTCTTCTTCTTCCCAGATGGTATCAAGCTTCTGGGCTTCGGAGAGCGTTGCAAGAGTTGCAATGGAAAGGACCTGCGTCTGGCCACGGGTGAACAGGCCGGAGCCGTGGACCTGAGGCAGCACGCCGACTTCAGCTGCCAGCGGACGAATCTCATTCATGGCGCGCCCGTCAACACGTTTGCCCTTCAGAAGCCACTTTTTAACAACCTTCTTCTGGAACTTGTAGATAATCTCATCCATATACTGCATCATGTCAGGATGATCCGCTTCATACTTTTCCTGCATAGCGGTAATCCATTCGTTGACGCGGGCTTCACGGATGTTCTTGTCATCGGTATCCAGGCAGTATTCCATGCCTTCAAACTCGTTCTCAACAAGCTTTTCAAACAGCTCATCATCAAAAGCCGCATGGTCATACTCGAATTTCGGCTTGCCGATCTCTTCGACCATCTTGTCAATGAGATCCAGAACAGGCTGAAGATGCTCATGTGCCTGTACGATGCCTTCGTACATCACATCATCCGGAATCTGATCCGCTTCGGATTCGATCATGACGATCTTTTTATGGGTTGCGGCAACCGTAGTTGTCATGCGATTGGTCTTTCTCTGTTCCGCTGTCGGGTTAAAGAGATATTTCTCTCCGTCCCAGCCGAGGACAATACCGGCGATTGGCCCATTGAACGGCACGTCAGAGATCGAGACAGCTGCAGAGGCACCGATCATAGCGGTGATTTCGGGAGAGCAGTCACGGTCAACAGAAAGCACTTCACACGCAATAACAACATCATTGCGCAGATCGCTGGGGAAGAGGGGACGCATCGGGCGGTCGATCAGGCGGGAAGCCAGCACTGCGGGCAGGCTGGGCTTGCCCTCGCGGCGCTGGAAGCTGCCGGGAATCCGGCCGACTGCGTAGAGCTTTTCATTGAAGTCAACCGAAAGCGGGAAGTAGTCAATCCCATCTTTCGGACGGGCAGAAGCGGTGCACGTTACAAGAACGACCGTCTCGCCGTAGGTAACGAGGACAGCTGCATTGCAGAGTTCAGCCAGCTTGCCGACTTCCATCGTGAGCTTACGGCCTTCATAATCCATTTCGAATTTGCGGTAATTGGGAAATTCTCTGTGCTTGATAATCATATTTTTTTACTCCTTAACACTGCGGGCGGTTCATTTAACCGCACCCGCTTAAATAATAGACGCGCGGGAAACAAGAAAAGTCTGAGGGCAGTATTCAATTGTCCTCAGACTTCTAAAAACCTTCATACCCCTCAGATACCGGGCCGGATGCCCGGGCGCCGGACAATTTTATTTACGGATGCCCAGCTTTGCAATGATTGTACGATAACGCTCAATATCCTTCTTGGCAACGTAGTCAAGCAGGCGGCGGCGCTTACCGACCATTTTGTACATGCCGAGACGGCTGTGGTCGTCATTCGGATGCTGCTTCAGGTGCTCGGTGAGTTCACGGATACGCTCCGTCAGAATCGCGATCTGAACTTCCGGAGAACCGGTATCACCCTCGTGAACGGCATTGGCGGTCATAACTTCGGCTTTTTTCTCTTTGGTAATCATTGTTTTTTCCTTTCTGATCATTTCTTTCTCCTGCGGCCGGGCAGCGGGCGGAAAGGAACCCTCACACGAGGCTCTGCCCCGCAGCTCAGCACGCGGACTCGCATATATTATCATCATGAAGAGATAATGTCAACAATAATTTCAATTTTGTTTCATTTTATGAGTTAAATCAGAAAATTAATTGTTGACACAACAGACTAAAATCCGTATAATTACTTCGATTTGGCTTTCGTAGTTTTCTATAGGAAGCAAAAAATAAAAAAAGGAGAATACCCATGAAAAAGTTCGCAGCAATCCTTCTCGCACTGGTCATGGTTCTTTCTCTCTGCGCCGGTGCGTTTGCAGAGGAAGATTACCATATCGGTATTGTCACTGGTTCTGTTTCTCAGAGTGAAGATGACAGACGCGGTGCCGAAGCCTTCCAGGCTAAGTACGGTGAAGACATGGTAAAGCTCGCTATTTACCCTGACAACTTCCCCGAAGAGCTGGAAACCACCATTCAGACGATCGTCAACCTCTCTGACGACCCTGCCATGAAGGCTATCGTTGTCAACCAGGCTGTCCCCGGCACAACAGAAGCTTTCCGTCAGATCAAAGAGCGTCGTCCTGACATCATCTGCATTGCAGGTGAATCTCACGAAGACCTCCCCGAGATCGGCTCTGCAGCTGACCTCGTTTGCAACAATGACTTCGTAGCACGTGGCTATCTCATCATCCGCACAGCTCACGAGCTCGGATGCGACACCTTTGTTCACATCTCCTTCCCGCGTCATATGTCTTATGAAACTATGTCTCGTCGTGTTGCCGTTATGAAGAAAGCATGCGAAGAGTTCGGTATGTCCTTCGTTCTTGAGACCGCTCCTGACCCCACCACTGACGTCGGTGTTGCCGGTGCTCAGGCTTACATTCTTGAAAAGGTTCCCGAGTGGGTTGAGAAGTACGGCAAGAATGCTGCTTACTTCTGCACCAACGATGCTCATACTGAGCCTCTGCTCAAGCAGCTTCTTGCATACGGTGGATACTTTGTAGAAGCTGACCTCCCGTCCCCGACGATGGGCTATCCCGGTGCTCTGGGCATTGACCTCACCGAAGAAGCCGGCGACTATGCAAAGATCCTTGCAAAAGTTGAGTCTGCTATCGTTGAAAAGGGCGGCGCAGGTAAGTTCGGCACGTGGGCTTACTCCTACGGCTACACTGTTTCCGCAGGCCTTGCACAGCATGCAAAGAACGTCCTTGACGGTGTAAGCGAAATCGATGACATCGATGCCATTTCCGAGGCATATGCAGAGTTCTCCCCCGGCGCAGAATGGAACGGCTCCAACTATATTGATGCTGAGGGTGTTAAGGCTGACAATGAAGTACTCATTTATCAGGATACCTATATCATGGGTGATCCAGGCTGGTACATGGGCTCCACTGAGATCGAAGTTCCTGAAGTTTACTTCAGCACATTCTGATTTTACATTTCATTGCTAAAAAGAAGGGGAGGGATTCCTATTCCTCCCCCATTGTTTGTTTTACAGGTAGGGAACAATTATGGTAAACGCAAAAGCTCCTTTACTGGAGATGCGAAATATCAAGAAAGACTTTTTTGGAAACCAAGTCCTTACTGATATCAACCTCACCCTGAATGAGGGCGAAGTACTCGGCCTTTGCGGGGAAAATGGTGCAGGGAAAAGCACGCTGATGAAAATCCTCTTTGGGATGGATGTCATCCGGGAAACCGGCGGCTACGAAGGGGATATTCTGATTAACGGAGAAAAAGTTAGCTTTTCTACACCATTTGATGCCCTTGCAGCCGGCATCGGTATGGTCCATCAGGAGTTTTCTCTTATTCCCGGTTTTACAGCTGCGGAAAATATCGTGCTTAATAGGGAGCCGATAAAAAAGAATGTTGTCTCTGAGATTTTCGGAGAACGGCTGAATACGCTTGATTATAATGAGATCACAGGCAGGGCGGAAAAAGCCATTGAAAAAATGGGCTTTTCAATCGACCAAGCGATGATCATTAACGATATGCCAGTTGGGCACAAACAGTTCACAGAAATAGCGCGTGAGCTGAGCAAGGAAAACCTCAAACTACTCATCCTGGACGAACCAACAGCAGTGCTGACAGAAAAAGAAGCTGAGGCGCTGCTCGAATCGATCAAAGGTATGTCTGCAAAAGGCATTGCCATTATATTTATTACACACCGTCTGCAGGAAATCCTCACCGTCTGTAATAAAGTAATTGTCATGCGGGATGGATATGTTGTTAGCGATGTAGCAGCAAAAGATACCACTATCACAGAAATCACCAGAAACATGGTGGGAAGAAGCGTATCTTCCACTACAACGGATTACCAGGAAGTTACAGACAACAATCGAGAACCCATTATGAAAATCCGCAAGCTCTGGGTTGATATGCCGGGTGAGATTGTCCGCAATGTCAATCTGGATGTGTACGAAGGAGAAATCCTTGGTATCGGCGGCCTTGCCGGGCAGGGCAAACTTGGAATTCCGAACGGTATCATGGGACTTTATGAGGCAGGCGGTACCGTATTCTTTAAGGGAAAGGGTATCCCTCTTAACAGCCCGCGCAAATGTCTGGATGCAGATATCGCCTTCGTTTCGGAAGACAGACGCGGTGTCGGACTTCTTCTCGACGAATCTCTTGAGTGGAACATTGCCTTTCCTGCCATGCAGGTGCAAAACAAATTTCTCCGGAACTATCTTGGCGGTCTTGTTAAGTGGAGAGATGAAAAGGGAGTTCACGAGGTTACCCAGAAATATATCGACGAACTTGCTATCAAGTGCACCGGATCAAAACAGAAAGCGAAAGAGCTCTCTGGAGGTAACCAGCAGAAGGTCTGCCTTGCCAAAGCGTTTGCATTGGAGCCAGAGTTTCTCTTCGTCTCTGAGCCTACCCGCGGCATCGATGTCGGTGCTAAACAACTCGTCCTCAACGCTTTGAAGCAGTTCAATCGTGAAAGCGGTGTCACAGTAGTAATGATCTCTTCTGAATTGGAAGAGTTGCGTTCCATCTGCAACAGAATTGCTATTGTTTCCGGCGGAAGAATTGCCGGTATTTTGCCCGCTTCTGCGCCATCGGAAGACTTCGGTATGCTGATGGTCAGCTCTGTAAAGTGAGGTGAAGAAGTTGGATAATACATTACAACCCAAATCTTTTGGAGAACGACTTCGCGAGGGTATTGCAACTTTCGGTCTGCCTCGGTTGATTATTGCTGCTTTTTTGCTCATGTTGTTCATCGCCGCGCCTTTCGTCGGTGCAAATTTCTTTACGCAAATTTCTAACGTTATCAACCGTTTCAGCTGGAATGCCATTCTTGTGCTTGCCATGGTGCCAATGATTCACTCTGGCTGCGGACTGAATTTTGGCCTTCCGCTCGGCATTATTTCCGGTCTTCTTGGCGGTACAATTTCCATTGAACTTGGTTTCACTGGTGCTATGAGCTTTGTAATGGCTATTGTCATTGCAACTCCGTTTGCAATATTGCTCGGTACAGGTTATGGCTGGCTGCTCAACAAGATCAAAGGCGGGGAAATGATGATCGCCACGTATGTTGGCTTCTCTTCTGTTTCCTTCATGTGCATGATGTGGCTTCTGCTGCCGTATCACAGTCCTACTATGGTATGGGGATTTGCCGGAAAAGGTCTTCGTACCACAATTTCCTTAGAAGGCTTTTATGACAAAGTTCTCGCAAATTTCCTTCAGATCAATGTAGGCAATCTTTCCATTCCAACTGGTACACTTCTTTTCTTCGCTGTTCTCGCTTATGCCATGTGGGCTTTTCTCCACACAAAAACAGGCACTGCTATGACAGCAGTTGGGTCCAATCCAACGTTTGCCAAGGCAGCTGGTGTTAATGTAGACAAAATGAGGCTCCTTTCTGTAGTTATTTCCACCTGGCTTGCAGCTATTGGTATTCTTGTCTATGAACAAGGCTTCGGCTTTATTCAGCTGTATATGGCTCCGTTCTATATGGCTCTGCCTGCTGTATCCGCAATTCTGATCGGCGGCGCATCGGTTAATAAAGCAAGTATTGCCAACGTTATCATCGGTACCTTCCTCTTCCAGGGCATTGTAACCATGACGCCGACCGTCATGAACTCCATGATTCATATGGATATGAGTGAGGTCATCCGCGTGATTGCTTCTCAGGGCATGATCCTTTACGCTCTGACAAGAAAAACGGAAGGAGGAAAAAAATGAGCACCAAACCTTCTTTCGGAAAGAGACTTCTTTCTTTCCTCGGGGACAATCTGGTTCCCATCATGTTCATTATCATCTGCGCTATCTGTATTCCGGTCTCGGGCTTCTCTGCGAGCTATTTGATTAATGAAATCGTAACACGTATGGGGCGCAATATTTTCCTGATTCTGTGCTTACTGATCCCGATCATGTCTGGTATGGGCCTGAACTTCGGTATGACGCTCGGTGCCATGGCAGGAGAGATCGCTTTGATTTTTGTCTCTGATTGGCAGATCTGGGGAATCCCGGGTGTTGTGCTCGCGATGATTATCTCTATCCCTATTGCACTGTTACTTGGCTTTTTCTGCGGCAAATTGCTGAACATGTCAAAGGGTCGGGAAATGATCACTAGCTACATCATTAGCTTTTTCTTTAACGGTTTGTACCAACTTTTGGTTCTCTATATCATGGGTTCGATCATACCAATCAAGCATTCATCTATCAAGCTTCCGAGAGGTTATGGTATCCGCAACACGGTTTCTCTGTTGAATATGCGGCACTGTCTGGATGATGCGCTGGCTATTACAGTCGGCGGTGTAAAAATTCCGGTGCTTACCTTTATCCTGATTGGTATTCTTTGTCTGTTCACAGTATGGTTCCGTAAAACAAAGCTTGGTCAGGATATGCGTGCCGTCGGCCAGGATATGGATGTTGCTCGGGATTCCGGCATCGATGTTGAAAAGACACGTATTATATCGATCATCATGTCTACCGTGCTGGCGGGGTTTGGTATGATCATTTATCTGCAGAATATGGGTAACATTGCCACATATTCTTCCCACTCTCAGATTGGTATGTTCTGTATTGCAGCACTCCTTGTCGGTGGTGCCTCAGTTGACAAGGCTTCCATTGGAAATGTATTCCTCGGTGTGATTCTCTTCCATACGATGTTTATTGTGGCTCCGTCTGCAGGTGCAAAAATCACAGGTGATTCCATGATCGGTGAATACTTCCGTGTCTTTGTTTCTTATGCTATCATTACAATTGCTCTTGTGATGTATGAAACCAAAAAACGGAAAATAAAAAGCCGGATCGGCCTCCAGCTTCAGGCAGAACAAGCTGCTGAAGAAGCCGCCGGAAAGGCAGGTGCGCAGGGATGAAAAAAGCATCCTCACGGAGTATTTTCTTCAAAGCTGCAGCACTTGTAATCCTCGTTGCCATTGCAGCCACGATGTTCGTTATAGGCCGGGGTCATACCGTTTACATCGACAACAAGTCTATTGAGTATAACGGTGAAACCTATAAAGCCTTCAACCGTGTAAATGTATATGTCAATGGAGAACGAGTTGGAAAGCTCTCCGCCAAAGAGCGCGCTAAATCCATCAATATTGGGCAAGATTTTAAGATGACTATTGAAGTCACCAAAGAAAAGGGCGGCGAAGCAGAAACTTTTGAAGACCTCACGTTTAAGCTTCCTTACAACTGGGATGGAATTGTTATTAACATGCCTGCTTATCTCAATGATCTTCCTCAAGATATCTGGATGACAGAATTTGTTGCCCAGACGACGGAAGCTCCTGCTGATGAGGAAGTCGTTGTTACTGACGAATTTGAAATGGGCGATTTCTAACTCGACATCTATCACAAAACTTCTATAAAAAGCTCAGCCTGCAAAACGGCTGAGCTTTTATTATAATCATGGCAGCAGATGAAGAGGCGGGAGTTCATCGTTCTCATCCATAAATATCCGTATACTCTCTACTATAGGAGGATTCAAAGGGTAATACCAGCTTTCTTTTCCATTCGTCTCTCTGCAGGCAATGGCATCCAACACTTCAAACCCATACAGCATTGTACCAAACACGCAATATTTCCCGTCAAGATGAGGTAAATTCTGATGGACAATATAAAATTGTGTACCTGCTGTATCGGGATTTGTATCTCGCCCAAGTCCTAAAGCCCCTCGGACATTGTTTAATGGATTATTAATCCCGTTTTCCCGAAATTCACCTTTCAGATGGAAGTCACTATCCGTATAAATACTGTTGTCCGGACTTCCCGATTGAATTACATATCCTTCCTGGCATCGGAACCACAGCAGGCCATCATAAAATCCATCTCTGACACATTTACAGAAACTTGCGACAGTGTCTGGGGCATACTCAGGATAAAGGCGTATACCAATTTCACCCAAGCCTGCCGTCTTAATTACTGCTTTAATCATTTGAAAATATCTCCTTGTTGTAATCAGACCAATTTCCGAAGTTTCGGATCCAGAAAATCCCTTAAGCCGTCACCGACAAAATTGGCTGCTATTGCAACAGAGAAAATGGCAAGCCCCGGAAACATCGCCATCCACCAATAATAAAAATTTGTAGCCCCGTCAGAAACCATAAGCCCCCATTCAGGAGTAGGTGGTGGAGAACCCAATCCAAGAAAAGACAGACCAGAAAAAACAAGAATCGCATTTCCGAGGTCCAAAGTGCAGAGAACAACCATCGATCCCATACAATTTGGGAAAATATCCTTAAACAGAATACGCCGTTTAGACGCACCAAGCACTTCTGCTGCTTCTATGTAAAGGTTTTCTTTCACCCCTAAAACAAGAGAACGCATCATGCGAGCATAGTTTGGCCACCAAATAATAGACATTGCAAGCATTGAATTAAACAGGCTTGGACCTAGTGCAGCAGCAATGACCATCGCTAAAATCAAAGGAGGAAAAGATAACACCAATTCGGCTATTCTCATCATAATGTCGTCGGTGACACCACCGACAAATCCAGCAATCCCGCCATAAATACTCCCAAACAGCAGAGAAGCCAAAACAATTAAAACTGATGTCAAAATTGAAATCCGGCTGCCATATAAGATTCTGCTGAATATATCACGGCCAAAGTTATCTGTCCCGCATATATGATCTGATGTTGGTGGTTTCAGACGGTTAGCATAATCCTGTTCAACAGGATCAAACGGCGCGATTATTGGCGATAGACAAGCAACAATGAGCCACATAACGAGGATAATAATACCTGCAGTGAACAGTGCATTACTTTTCATAAGACGTTTTATATACAATAGCATCAGTAATACCTCACTCGCGGGTCAATGGCTGCATAAATAATATCAATTACAAGGTTAACCACAACATAGATTAGTGCAATCAGAAGAGCTACGCCTGAAATAGCAGGAAAATCCAAAGAAGTGGCAGCAAGATAAGCATATTGTCCGACACCCGGCCACGAAAATATCTTTTCAACAAGAACGACGCCGCCAAGTAAATTACATAAGCCTATCCCAAGAACTGTAATTACCGGCACCAGAGCATTCTTCATTGCATGTTCCCTGACGACAGCGCTTCTAGAACGACCTTTGGATCTTGCTGTACGTATATAATCCATAGAAAGAACATCCATTAGAGAGCTTCTTGTAGTCCTTGTAATTAAGCCCATGCTGAAGCAACCAAGAACCATTCCCGGTAACAATAAGTGGGAAAAAGCATCAGAAAAAACTTCGAGATTTCCTGCAAGTAGTGAATCTAAAAGAAGAAGATTGGTTTTTGGTTCAAAAACAATAGAGGATGAAAGCCTTCCCGGTCCGGGAAGCAACTTCCATTTGAAGTAGAAAAGATATAAAAAAACAAGAGAAAGCCAAAATGTTGGAACAGAAACACCAGAAACAGACACCGCTCTCAACACCTGATCCAATGGGCTGTTCGGATGCGTAGCAGATATAATACCAAATATAATACCGAAAAAAGCCGCAAAGAGCATAGCGGTGATGGACAACTCTACAGTAGCCGGAAAGTACTTCATCAGATCTGTGAGTACTGGCTGCTTTGTTCGCATGGAAGTGCCGAGATCACCTGACAACAGATTTTTCATATAAAGGAAATATTGAACCGGCAGCGGTTTATCCAGCCCCCATCGTGCATTAAAAGCCGCAACAACGTCTGGATTACTCATAGCTTCAGGTGTCAGATACGCAGCCGCAGGATTTGCAGGTACCATGTGTGTAATTATAAACACTGCAAGAGTTACCCCAAAAAGAAGAAATATAAGAAATAGCAGACGGCGCAAAATATATTTTATAAAAGCACTATCCATGAATTCTTATCTCCAATAGACTGGAAAAAAATTTGCACAAAAAGAGGGAGGTAGAAACCTCCCTCCAAATTATCTCAGATTACTTTGCAAGGGTGGGTAGATAAATGTGATAAACATCGCTACTGTTCACACCGGAAACGCCTGTGCCAAAAGCAACAATCCGCGGATGCTGGCAGAGACACCAGAATGGGCTTCCATCAGCAAGTGCATCCTGGAATTGTGCAGACTCTGCTGCACGAGCTTCCGGATCCAATTCGGAAATGATCTGTTGGCACAGATCATAGAGCGCCTGATCCTCTTCAGTCTCAACAGTCCAGCTTGCCAGAGCACCACATTTCCCGTTGGGGCTGAAAGCCAACTGGTTGTTCAAATCATAGTAGTCAGGAGTCCAAAGCCACAGTGCAAATCCCTGAACACCTGCAACATAGCGATCCACAGCAACAGCAGATGTTTCAATGTTTATTGAAGCATTGATCCCGACCTTGGAAAGATCGCTTGCAATCAATTGAGCCAGATCCGTAAGCTTAGTTCCTCCAGCCTCATAGTCACCAACTTCGAGTTCAACATCGAATCCATCTGGGTATCCCGCTTGAGCAAGCAGTTCTTTCGCTTTCTCAATATCCGTATAGCTCGTATCACGTTCGCCCTTATATCCTACAAAAGTGCTCTGAACCATAGACCACGGAGTGAAGGAGCCTTCGCCCGCCATAGCCTGAATATTGGCATAATTCAAGGCATATCCAACAGCTTTACGAACAACCGGGTTGGTCATCGGTCCACCATATTCAGGATTCTGATTCATCAGAAGATAGGTAATGGTTGCTGTCGGCACCATTTCATAGGTTACAGCATTACTCATGCTGATTTGTGGAAGCTGATCTGCAGTCATATTCAGAGCAACATCCAAATCTCCAGATTCCAGCATCATCAGAGCAGAGTTTGCATCTCCGACGGCTTTGATAATAACTCGATCTGCAGCAGGCTTATCGCCCCAGTAATTCTCATTACGCTTTAAAACAATTTCAACACCTGGATTGAAGCTCTCTACAAGGAATGGACCAGATCCGAGATCCATATGCTCATTGATATAGGACTCAGCGGTATCTGCTACTGCAGCATTTTCCGTATTCAGGCCACCGTTCTCAGCAAGAACTGTACTATCCATTACTGCAAATGTATTAACGGTAAGCTTAGTAAGGAAACTACTGTCCGGAGCAGAAAGTTTTATCACCAGAGTTGTATCATCCGGGCAATCCATGCTCTCAATACCATCTGTATGCATTGATGTTGTGGTCAACATATAGTGAGTACGTTCGATACACCATTTTACATCAGCGGATGTAAGCTTATTCCCTGTCGCAAAAGCCACATCATCTCTCAGATGGAACGTGTAAGTTACATTATCATCTGCAATTTCATACGAAGTAGCAAGGCAAGGAACGGGTTCATCACTTCCTGGTTGAACCTGCAGCAAATTATCATAAAGAGCATACATAACCATGTTGCAGTAGTACTCGTAAGCGTGAGCCGGATCAAGCCCCATAACATCGAATCCACATCCAATCACAACAGTGGAAGCAGTTCCATCTGCAGATGCCGCGGCAGGCATACTCACCACAACAGACAGAATAAAAATGACCGACAAGAATAACGCCAGCTTTTTCTTCATAAGAAATTCCTCCTGATAAAAAATATATATAGTAAACAGATTCTTCTGTTTGCTATCGACAGAAAGTGCTCATAAGTTACATGGATTTTGCATAATGGCAGGCAACAAAGTGCTCATTTCCAACATTCCGAATGATTGGTTCATTCGCCCTGCATTGCTCAGTTGCCAAAGGACAGCGCGGATGAAATCGGCAGCCTGATGGAGGTGCAATAGGACTTGGGACGTCTCCTTCCAAAACAGCATTCTCATGGGAGCCTGATCTCTCAATATCCGGAATTGCAGCTATCAACGCTTTCGTATACGGATGAGCGGCATTATTATACAATGTATGCTTGTCAGCTAACTCCATCAACTTCCCGCAGTACATAACTCCAACACGATCACTGACATAATTTACAACGCTTAAATTGTGGGATATAAAAAGATATGTCAGATTAAGTTCGTCTCGCAAATCATTAAGCAGATTGAGAACCTGTGCCTGAATAGAAGCATCAAGGGCAGAAACCGGTTCATCGCAAACAATAAATTCAGGTTTTAGTAATATTGCCCGTGCAATTCCAATTCGCTGTTTTTGGCCCCCGGACATTTCATGAGGATAACGGTCAAGATAGTGCTTACCTATACCAACCCGGTCAATAATATCCTCGATCATGCGATTTTTTTCAGAAGAACCTCCAATATTATGGATTATCAGAGGTTCCATCAATAATTCCCTGACGTTTCGTCTTGGATTAAGACATCCAGCCGGATCCTGGAATATCATCTGGCAGCGTCTTCTAAAATCCGGCATTTCTCTCTTTGGTATGGAAGCGATATCTTTATCTCGATAGAGAACTCTTCCAGCGGTCAACGGATATAGCCTCAGCAAGCATCTCCCAAGAGAGCTTTTTCCGCATCCACTTTCTCCGACTAACCCTAATGTTTCTCCCTGCCTGATAGAGAAAGAAACGCCATCAACTGCCTTAACTTGAACCCTCTTACTACCAGTTCCACCTTTCACCGGAAAATATTTCTTAATTGAATCAATTGTAATCAAAGTCTCTTTACTCATACTCATTGATGGCCTCCTGCTTCATATAGCCAACAACGAACCATATGATTATTTTTATAAAATTCTGGAGGCGTTTCTTTCCGGCAACGATCACAAGTTTCTTTGCAGCGAGGATGAAAAGCACATCCTAAAGGAATCTCCTCTGGGCTAGGAACAGAGCCTTCGATAGCCGTTAATCGTTTGTCGCTATCTCCTAAACGAGGTAAGGCTTCAATCAACCCTTTTGTGTATGGGTGTAATGGTTGACTAAATAGCTCTCTGACAGATGCAGCCTCAACAATTTGTCCAAGATAAACGACGATAACTTTATCGCAGATGTCTGAGACTATCCCCAAGTCATGAGTAATCATAATGATACTCATCCCTTTATGAGCCTTCAGATCCTTTAAGAGTTTCAAGATTTGTGCCTGAATAGTAACATCCAATGCAGTTGTCGGTTCGTCTGCAATCAAAAGTTTTGGATCACATGCCAGCGCCATTGCAATCATAGCCCTTTGACACATCCCCCCCGACATCTGAAACGGATATTGTTTAGCACGTTCTTCGGGAGCAGGGATACCAGTACTTCGCATTAATTCCACAGCTTTATGAAAAGCTTCACTTTTTGCCATTTTTTTGTGGAAAACAAGTGTCTCCGCAATTTGCTTTCCAACAGGATATAGAGGATTTAGAGAACTCATGGGTTCCTGGAATATCATAGAGATCTTATTACCACGAATCTTCTGAAAATCCTTTTCTCTCATTCCAAGTAAGTCATTTCCTTCAAAAAAAACAGACCCGGAAGTGAGGATATTTCTCGAGGGGAGAAGCCCCATGATGGCCAGAGATGTTACGCTCTTTCCACTGCCAGATTCCCCGACAATACCAAGGGTCTCGTTTTCATTCAAATTGAAACTGATTTTATTTACTGCCTGGACAGTCCCTGCCAATGTTTTAAATTCTACAGACAGCTCTTGAACGGATAACAAAGCTGTTTCATTTATTTTTTTAGCAGTGTTTTCCATCGCTTTCCTCGTCCGATCATCAATCAACTATGATTAATTATTATACCCCAACAATTTATCGAAATAAAGTATTAAATCATTGAGGAAGATGTAGAAAATCCAGCTGTTTTTCTTCTCATTTTTGTCATATTCTACACAATGACAAAACGACATAACACCAGATTGAATACATCTACAAAGATTTTAGCAATTATCGAATAGACTGTTTTGGCATAATTCTCCTTACCTACAGCTATACAGCCCGCCTTAAATAGGCGGGCTGCTCATTTACTATCTTGTTTGTTTTTTGATTCTTTAGATTACTTATTTACTGAAGCTGTCTTGAGATACATCATCTGAGATGCATTAATGTAAACACCCTGGACATAGGGGTGCATCAGAGATGTACCGTTTTTATAATAGAGGTTAAGGAAGACATAGTCGTTACCAACAATTTCATCTGCTTCCTTGATATACTCAATTGCCTCTGAAGGATCGGTGCAGAGCTGCACTTTCTCAACAAGTGCATCATATTCTTCATTGCTCCAGAAGGCTACGTTGTTGGCATCGTCCGTCTTTGCCAGCGGGAGGAAGGTCATCGGGTGCAGGTAGTCAGCCGACCATCCCATCGCACAGAGCTGATATTTTCCAGCCAGGACATCATCATAGAAGACTGCCCAATCAGCATTATCGATCTTAACAGAAATATTGAGGTTGGTCTCCAGCATGTTGGCAAGTGCCTGTGCAACAAGAGCAACCGTGTCACTGGAATAATAGTAAAGGGTAACCTCCGGGAAACCTTCGCCGTTGGGATAACCTGCTTCTGCAAGTGCTTCCTGAGCTGCTTCGGGATCTGCTTCATCAGAAAGGCCGAAATCACTGCGGTCATCCGTGTAATCTACGCCATCCACCACATAGCCAGGGGCAATAAAGCTGAATGCCGGATCAGCATCCGTCTGCAGAACGTCATTGATAAGCGTGTCACGGTCAATTGCAAGGTTGAACGCTTTGCGAACGAGAACATTGTCAAAAGGCTCGGCGGAGCAGTTGAAGTCCCAATATGTCGTGCCATAAGACGGTGTCATGACAAAGCCGTCATCGTTTGCTTTCAACCGCGCATAGTCGGAAGCAGGAACAACATTCATACCATCGATCTCACCTGCTTCATAAGCCATCAAAGCGGTAGCGTTGTCCGTGATATAACGGAAGGTAACCTTGTCGAGCTGAACCTTGTCAGCATCGTAGTAATACGGGTTTTTGGAGAGGGTAATGCTCTCGCCAAGCTTCATGTCTGTCACATAGAAGGGACCGTTGGAAACATAGGTGTCCGGAGAAGACGTCCATTTATCGCCGTTGGCCTCAATAGTCGCTGCCTGAACAGGATCAAAGGTCCACATGGTGAGAATATCCGCAAAGAAAGAAGTCGGATTATAAAGGGTGATTTCAACTGTTTTATCATCCGGAGCCTTGATTCCGACAGTGTCAAAGTCATCCGTCTCTCCGGCATAGTATTCCGCTGCTCCGGCAATGTAGGCCGCGACAAGATCAACATACTTCGCACCGGTTGCCGGATCGAGAATACGCTTGATGGCATAGACGTAGTCTGCTGCCGTATGGTCACTTCCGTCAGACCACTTCAGGCCGTCACGCAGAGTGAAGGTATAGACAAGCCCGCCATCACTGACCGTGTAGCTTTCCGCTTCGCCGCAGATCAGGCTGCCTGTCTCAGTGTCATAGGTCATAAGTCCTTCAAAGGCATTCGCCAGAATGTCAGATGCAAAGCTGTTGTTGGTAATACCGGGGTCGATTCCGTCAGGCTGACTGTAAAGGGAATAGGTGATCTCCTGTGCACCATCTGCGTTAGCGCTGATGGCTGCAAGAGAGAATACCATCGTCAGAGCCAGAATTACGCTTAGAGTTTTCTTCATTGGGTTTCCTCCTTAAATTATAATAATAGGGCTGCTTTTATGGGCACGGCAGTTCCCTGCCGGACTCATCTATTGGTGGATGCGGTGACAGGCCACAAAATGTCCGGGAGATGCTTCTTTCAACTGCGGAGTTTCTTCTTTGCAACGCTCTGTAGCATAAGGACAGCGCGTATGGAAGCGGCATCCGGCCGGCGGATCGATCGGGCTCGGAAGATCTCCTTCCAGGCCGCTTTTCTCCTTTGCTTTTGCCAGCCTTGGATTCGGAACGGGAATGGAAGAAAGCAATCCTGTCGTATAGGGATGCAGGGGGTGGGTGTAAATCTCATCTGCCTCGCATTTTTCCACAAGCTGACCGAGATACATAACCCCGACATCATCCGAAACATACCGCACCATAGACAAATCATGTGCAATGAAAAGGTATGTCAGACCCAGTTCTTCCTGGAAATGCCGAAGCATATTCACAACCTGCGCCTGAATGGATACATCCAGTGCTGATATTGGCTCATCACAGATAACAAGTTCCGGTTTGAGGATCAGTGCACGGGCAATTCCGACCCGCTGACGCTGGCCTCCGGAAAACTCATGCGCATATCTGTTTGCATGGTCTCTGTTCAGGCCGACACGGGCAAGCATGTCGCTTATCCGCTCATTCTCTTCCTGCCGCGAGGTGCAGACCTGATGTGCTCTCAATGGTTCTGCTATAATATCATGCACCGTCATTCTTGCATTCAGAGAGGCATATGGATCCTGAAAAATCATTTGCATCTTTTTTCTGATCGGCAGCAGCTGCTTCTGATTCAGATCAGAGATATCTTCTCCATCAATCAGAATTTTACCGGCTGTCGGTTCATAGATACGGATAATGGTACGGGCACAGGAACTTTTTCCACATCCGCTTTCTCCGACCAGCCCGAGTGTTTTACCCCGCAGAACAGAAAAACTCACATCATCTACTGCATGAACAACTTTTCGACCGCTGACGGGAAAATGCTTCGTCAGCCCTTCAACCTGAAGAACGGGTACCTGTTCATTCATTTCAGCACCCCCTTCCGGTCTTTCAGTGGATTATGAAAGGAAGGGGCATCCTTATCCAGAAGCCAGCACCGGCTGGTGTGATTCTCCCCGACGTGGAAAACCGGCGGCAACTCGTTCTGGCAAATCCGACAGGTATAGGGACAGCGGGGAGCAAAAGGGCATCCAGCCGGCGGATGAATCATATCCGGCGGAGACCCGATAATCGGCTGAAGCCTTTTCCTCTTATCCTGATTAATATCCGGAATTGAGGAAATCAATCCCATGGTATAAGGGTGAAGCGGTTTTTCAAAGATATCAAAAATACCTGCTTCCTCCATAATCAGACCGCCATACATCACTAAAACACGGCTGCACAGCTCTGCCACTACTCCGAGATCATGTGTAATAAACATGATGCTCATTCCCATTTCCTTCTGGATGCTTCGCATCAGTTTAAGGATCTGGTCCTGAATGGATACGTCGAGGGCTGTCGTCGGCTCATCGGCAATCAGAAGATCCGGCTTGCAAGCCAGTGCCATGCCAATCATGACCCGCTGGCGCATTCCTCCGGAAAACTCATGCGGATAACTTTTCAGTCTTTTTTCCGCTTCCGGAATCCGTACCATATGAAACAGCTCTACCACCCGTGCTTCCCGTTCTGTTTTCGAAAGCGTCTTGTCGTGGGACCAGAGCATTTCTCCGACCTGCTCCCCTACAGGAATCAACGGATTCAAGCTTGTCATCGGATCCTGGAAGATCATAGCTACTTCTTTTCCACGGATATTTCGCATCTCTTTTGGGGAAAGCCCAACCAGTTCTCTGCCATTCAGTTTGACACTGCCGCTGGTGATTCTGCCCGTACCGACAAGAAGCTGCATTACTGACAAACTCGTGACCGATTTCCCGCTTCCGCTTTCTCCGACGATTCCGACAGACTCCCCTTTATTCACCGTAAAGGAGACCCCTCGAACCGCTTTTACTTCCCCGGAGGATGTCAGAAAGGAAGTGTGCAGATCCTGTACCTCAAGGATATGTTCCATCATTCCCTCCCCTATTTCTTAAGCTTGGGATCCAGGGCATCTCTCAGCCCGTCTCCGACGAAATTGAATGCAAACATAATGATACAGATTACAAGGGCAGGAAGGAACAGCTGGTAGGGGTTTGTCCGCAAAGTCTCTGTCGCATCGTTGCACATAGTGCCGAGCGAAGCCATCGGAGGTGCAATTCCGATACCGATAAAGCTCATAAAAGCTTCCATGAAAATGGCGCTTGGAATCAGCATGGTGACTGTAACCAGAATCGGCCCCATAGCGTTTGGAATGAGATGGTTAAGAAGTATCGTCTTCGTGGACGATCCGATCGTGCGTGCAGCCAGGACAAATTCCTGATTCTTGAGGGACAGCATTTCTCCCCGCACGACACGGGCCATATCCACCCAATACACGCTGGAAAGCGCTATAATGATGGACAAAAGCCCATCATCCAGGCACATTTTGATCAGGATTACATACAATGTCAGAGGTATTGTTGAGATGATATCCACAATACGCATCATCACGGTGTCGGTTCTGCCGCCGAGATATCCGGATATCCCCCCGTAGGCAATTCCAATCACCATGTTCACCAGAGCAGCTATAAAAGCCACCATCAGGGAAATCCTTGTCCCGTACATCAAACGAGTCAGGATATCTCTCCCAAGCTGATCAGTCCCGAGAAGATAAGTATGATTCCATTTTTTCTCGCTGGTTTCTATGCGATTACCTTCTGCATCGAGAACAGTATTCGGCACACGGGAATAATCAAGAAACACCAGTGTGTCGTCATCCCAGGTAAACGATGTTTTCTTTTCTTTACTATCGTCCTTTTTCTTTTTTAACTGACGGACAAGGTTTCCTTCTCCGTCGACTTCTATCAGTTTCAGCCCCTGGGTGATATAGAGATAGGAACCATCCTCCGGTCCGGGATAAACGGTCAGAAGAGGAGGAATACTGGCCATTTTGTTGTTCTGTTCCGAATAGGTATAAGGAGTAAAATAAGGCCCGGCAAGACAAAATACCAACAGAATCAGCACAAGAATAAAACCTAAAAGTGCAGTCGGCTTACGCCGGAATCGGAACCATACATCACTCATAAAAGACCGGGACTTTCGATAAATCCGCTCGGCTTCTTCCTGATTTCCGGAGACACGTTCCCATTTATTCTGTTCTGACATGAGATCCGTCTCCTCTCCTACTCATATTTAATGCGTGGATCAATCAGACAGTAGAAAATATCCACTATAAAAATCATCGCGACTAATACCGTTGCGTAAAAAATCGTCATCCCCATGATGGTCGTATAATCCCTTTGCGTGACGCTGTTTACAAAATATCCGCCAAGGCCGGGAATCGCAAAAATTTTTTCAATTACAAAAGACCCTGTGAGCAGATTGGCAATTGTCGGCCCGAGGACCGTAATCACAGGAATCAGCGCATTTCGCAGAGCGTGCTTCCAGATAATGCGAACCTCACTGATTCCCTTTGCCCGCGCCGTCCGGATATAGTCCTGTCCCATGACCTCCAGCAAAGAAGACCGCATCAGGCGGGCAAGAAAACTGATGGAATATCCTCCCATCGCAATCATAGGCAGTATATATCCCTTCCAGGTATCCACTCCGTAAACAGGTGTCCAGCCCAGTTTAAAAGAAAAGATATACAGCAAACCCGTGGCAATCACAAAACTCGGGATCGTCACACCAAGGGTGGCAAAGAACATCAGAAGCATATCCTGCCAGCGACCATTCCTCAATGCAGCAACAATTCCCATCGGGATACTCATCAATAGGACAAAAACAAGTGTTACCAACCCAAGCGTACCGGAGTAAGGCATACCGCCTTCAATAAAATCATTTACTGTTTTTCCCGTGTATTTATAGCTTGGCCCGAAATCGAAATGCAGCACCCCTACCATATAATCCACAAACTGCTTCCAGAGCGGATCATCCAGATTGTATTTTGCCATCAGAGCATCCATCACCGCCTGAGAAACCTGCTTTTGTGACGTAAAGGGGCTTCCCGGAACAATATGCATTAAACAGAACGTCAGCAGTGCTATCATGAAGAGTGTTACTATCATAAGCAACACCCGTTTTATCAGATATTTTGTCATGCTCTCACTACCTTTCTGTTTTTTCGGGCTGATTGGAATAATATGTACAGTTTGATGCATATTGCTACACAGAAGTTGATTTATTATAAATCAAAACGCATATCTATGCAATACGCTTCAGAGGTTAAAGTATCACAAAAATGTTGCCCCTTCCCGGTTCGAGGTTTGTCAATCTGCACAACCACGGCACAATCAAGTTTACAGTCCAGAGAACAGTTTTTCTCGCATAATTGGAGGAATTGCAGTATAATTCTCTCAAAAGGTTCCGCACAGTATATATCAAATCAACTTTCGAAAAACACAGGAGATTCTTATGAAGAACTTCAAGATTACCATGAACGCACCCGTTACCATAGCGTTTGCTGCTTTATGCTTTCTGGCTTTAATCCTCAACTTCATCACTGCAGGCAAAAGCAACCAGCTTTTATTTATGACGTACCGATCTTCCCTGGCAAACCCTTTAACCTATATCCGTTTGTTTACTCATGCGCTGGGCCACAGCAGCTGGCAGCACTTTATTGGGAATATGGGATATATTCTGCTTCTTGGCCCTATGCTTGAGGAAAAGTATGGCAGCAGGAATATGATACTTGTGATAGCTATTGCAGCACTGGCAACCGGTCTTGTGAATTTCATCTTTTTCAGAAACACGGCTCTTTGTGGGGCCAGTGGCGTTGTTTTTGCATTTATCCTGTTGACTTCTTTCACAAGTTTCAATGCAGGCGAGATCCCGATCACCGTGATCCTTGTTGCCGTCATCTTCATTGGCCAGCAGATATTGGAAGGGCTCTTCGTGCAGAATAATGTATCGAACCTCTCCCATATTATTGGAGGAATAGTCGGGGCTGTTATAGGATACAACCTGAATATCAGGATAAAATAAATACTCATATTAGAAAGAAACGAAGAGTATCCGGAAATAGGAATAGGAGGAATATCCTTGTGAATAGTATTATTCAGTCATTGTATGACAGAAAATCTGTCAGAGCTTATACAAATCAGGATATCTCAGAAGCAGATGTGCAAACAATACTTTCTGCCGCTGTTCAGGCTCCATCTGCAGGAAACCAACAATTATATACGATTCTTCGGATAACAGACCCGGTAATAAAACATACTCTAAGCATCTCTTGTGACAATCAGCCATTTATTGAGCAAGCCAAACTGGTTCTCGTTTTTTGCGCTGACTGTCTTAAATGGTATGCTGCATTTAATGCTGCTGGCTGTAATCCTCGCCCTCCTCAAGAAGGTGATCTGATGCTGGCAGTCTGCGATACTATGGTCGCAGCACAGAATGCTGTAATTGCAGCAGAATCGCTTGGTATCGGCAGTTGTTATATTGGGGATATCATGGAACATTATGAAACGCATCGGGACTTATTTGGCCTACCACAATACGTATTTCCTGTGGCCATGCTAGTGTTCGGTTATCCAACTCAGCAGCAGATGAACCGCGAGAAACCCAAACGGGTTGATATGAAATACATTGTAAATGAGAACACCTATCATAAATTGACCACAGACGAAACCAGGAAAATGTTTTCTGTCAAGCTTGGTAATCAGAGTTATGAAGAATGGATCAAAGCATTTTGCAACCGTAAATATAACTCTGATTTTTCACGGGAAATGTCCAGATCCGTCAGGAGATATCTCGAAGATTATAAAACGAACTGCAAAGGTACATTAACCCCATATTCAAACGAAAAAATATATAATCCTTACTGACAAAATAACAATACTATAAAAAACGAGAAATCAGCCCGGGAATTCCCGGGCTGACATAGTTTGAAAAGGAAGTTATTACTCGATATCTGCGTAAGTCCAGATAACGTCGCCAGTTGCGAGACGAATGACATCCTTCACATTGGGTTTGAGCATCTGAGCTGTGGTGTAATAATAGAGCGGAGCAACACCGCCGGTTGCCATCAGCACTCTTTCTGCTTCAGCTGCAAGGCTTGCACGTTCTACCGGATCGGTTGCTGCCTTAACAGCATCAACAAGTGCATCATATGCCTCTGCCCATGTCTGATCGCCGTTCGGGCCCCAGTAAGGACCAACACCAGCATCTGCAGTTACTTCGCTGTTGCGGGTATAATCGCCAATGCTACGGCCAAGACGCGGATAGTTGTTACCAGATGCAGAAATGAAGATCTCAAGGAAGTTGACGACATCGTTAAAGTCTGCAACCCAGCCCATACGAGCAGCTTCTGCATCTCCTGCCTTCAGTTTCGTCTGCAGAGTCGCCCATGCTTCCTGGTTCACAACGCCAGAAATACCAAACTGGTTCCATGTTTCCTGAACATACTGAATAATAAGGGCATTGTTGCCGCTGTTGTTAAACGCAAATTCAATGGACGGGAAGTCAGTAAATACGATATCGCCGCCTTCAATGCTGCCTTCATACGGATAGCCGAGGTCGATGAGAGTCTGGAGTGCTTCAACCTGGTCAACCGTGTAGTCAGGATTGACATCAGAGAATTCGTTTGTGCCGGTATACCATGCGCTATATCCTTCTGCAGCACGAACATTGTTGTTCAAGCCATCTGCAAGGCTGTCCGGGAAGAAGCCGGTAGCTGCAACTTCACCACCCTTGGTGACATAGGTAACAACCTCATAGCGGTTGATCAGCTGACCGAGAGCGAAACGGGCCTTGCTCTGTTCCTGAACTGTAAGCTGTTTTGTAGAGGGGCTGAAATCTTTATAAACGTTAAACAGGATATAGTAAGTACCCTGTGTCGGCCAGAAGGCCAGTTCACCGGGATAGGTGTTATTCAATCTGTCAAATTCAGAAGAAGAAATGGACTGGATGTATTCAACAGTGCCATTTTCATAAGCTGTCAGGATAGCAGTATTATCCTCGGAGAGATAGAAGTTGAGGCCATCAATTTTGACAGCATCTGCATTCCAATAATACGGGTTCTTCTCAAAAGTGATGACATCATCAACAGCATACTTTGTCATCTTGAATGCGCCAAGGCCAACATATGTGTCAGGATTGGTTGCCCATATGCCTTCATTATCAGCAAGGTCTACGCGAACAGGATAGAAGGGGACAAATGCACACAGATCAAGGAAGTATGCACAAGGCTGCGGGAGATGTACCACGAAAGTACGTGCCGCGTCATCAACGTCAATTGCAAGAGTCCCGTCTTCATTGCGGGAAATGACGTCGTACAGGAAGCCATAGTCTGCACCAAGCTCTGCAGAAGCTGCGCGCTCCCAGGATTCTTTAATCTGGGTCGCGGTTGCATCCGTGCCATCAGACCATTTCAGATTCTCACGAAGCACAAAAGAGTAGGTCAGGCCATCTTCAGAAATCTCGTAAGACTCTGCAATTTCCGGTGCCATTACAGGCTCACCATTCTCATCGTACTGGAAACCGGTAAGGCCTGCAAAAGCAGAACGGATAATGTTGGATCCAGCGGATGCACTGTTCAGTGCAGGATCCATGGACAGGGGTGTGCCGCCGCCGAGGAACAGGCTGATAACTTTGGGTTCATCCGCAGATGCGAAAGAAGCCAGGCTCAGCACCATAACCAACGCAAGCACAAGAGCGATAGTCTTTCTCATTGATTTTCCTCCTTTTAGGAAAAATGAAATAATTTATGTTCACGCCTTTCAGCAGTAAACACCAAGCTAAACATTGTGGCAAGCCACATAGTGCCCCGGAGCCTTCTCTTCCATTACCGGGCAGAGCTCTTCACACTGCTTTGTAGCTCTGCTGCAACGGGTTCTAAACGGACAGCCCGTTGGAACTTTCAGAGGACTGGGAACATCACCTTCCAAAACAATCCGTTTTTGTTTTCTGCTTTCTTTCGGATCGGGGATTGGTACCGCACTCATCAGGGATACTGTATATGGATGTAAGGGATGGCGCGTGAGTTCATTGGCTTCAGCCAATTCCATCATATGGCCCAGATACATTACCGCTATTCGATTAGAAATATGCTTTACCACGCTGATATCGTGCGCAATAAACAGATACGTAAGACCAAGCTGCTTCTGCAGATCTTCAAGCATATTAATAACTTGCGCCTGGATAGAGACATCCAGTGCAGATACCGGTTCATCACAGACAATAAATTCCGGATCAGAGGCTAATGCGCGAGCAATCCCGATTCGCTGTCGTTGACCGCCGGAAAACTCATGTGCATAGCGAGTAGCATGTTCTGTATTCAATCCGACAATACTCATCAACTCGCGAACCCTTTCTTCACGTGCTTTCTTATTCGGGCACAGGTGATGAACATCAATCGGTTCTGCAACAATATCAGCTACTGTCATACGAGGATTCAGCGAAGAATAGGGATCCTGAAATACCATCTGAGCTCTGCGGCGGTATTCTTTCAGATTTTCTTTCGTATTAATCTGTTTTCCATCAAACCACACTTCACCCGCTGTTGGCTTATACAATTGGAGCATCGTTCTGCCAACCGTAGTTTTCCCGCATCCCGATTCCCCAACGAGACCTAGAGTTTCTCCCTTCCTGATATCAAAAGAAACATCATCAACAGCTTTTAACATTGTTGTTTTCAGAAACCCGGTAGAAATTGGGAAATACTGCTTCAGGTGGCTAACCTGGACAAGATATTCAGGATTTGGAATAAAGGTACTAGTGTCTGCCATCATTCCTCTCCTTCCTCTGCTTCAGGGCGATCCGCGAAGCATTTTCCGTCTTTCACATTCATCCAGCAAGCAGATAAATGATCATGCCCTACCCAATATTCTTTCGGTTTTTCTTTCAAGCAAACCTGCATTGCATTATCACAGCGTGGCGCAAATGGGCATCCTAGCGGTATATGCAAAAGGTCAATCGGAGTTCCTGTAATTGGAATTAACCGTGTTTTCTCGTCATCGCTCATATCGGGGATAGAACGCATAAGACCCTTTGTATATTCGTGCATCGGGTGATAGAAAACAGCATCTGTTGTTCCGCGCTCGCAAACTCCTCCTGCATACATCACAATCATCTCATCACAAATAGAGGCAATAACACCCATATCATGCGTAATCATAATGATTGCCATTCCCAATTCTTTTTGAAGCTGCATCATCAGTTCAAGAATCTGCGCTTGAATTGTAACATCAAGCGCTGTAGTCGGTTCGTCGGCAATCAGCACATCAGGTTCACACGCTAAAGCCATGGCAATCATAACCCGCTGCCGCATACCACCGGATAATTCATATGGATACTGATGTATACGCTTTTCTGGTTCAGAAATACCGACAAGCTTTAGCATTTCAATTGCGCGTTCTTCTGCCTGATGTTTATTCCTGTCTGTATGCAGAATAATAGCTTCCCGTAGTTGATTGCCAATTGTAAATGTCGGATTAAGCGACGTCATAGGATCTTGAAAAATAATGCTTATTTTATTGCCACGGATTTCCCGCATTTCTGCATCGCTCTTACCAACCAATTCCTCGCCGTGAAGTTTGATAGAACCTGAAACAATACGCCCAGGATTGGTAAGAATTTGCAAAATGGAATACGCACTGACTGATTTTCCAGAACCACTTTCTCCTACGATCCCTAAAACTTTTCCTCTCTCCAGTGTAAAAGACAATCCATTGACTGCTTTTACTTCTCCAGAAGGAGTAAAGAACGAAGTATGTAAATCTTTTATCTCAAGCATGCTCATTCTCTCTATATCTCCTTATGAACGAAGCTTAGGATCAAACGCATCGCGAAGCCCATTACCGAGAAGATTGAATGCCAACACGATTAAAAAGATCGCCAGAGCAGGAAACAGCAGTTGATACGGATAAGAACGTAATCCTGTACGTGCATCGGAAGCAAGAGACCCAAGTGATGGCATCGGAACGGAAACTCCCAAACCGAGAAAACTTAAAAAACTTTCTGTAAAAATTGCACTCGGAATCTGCATCGCTGCTATGATAATAATAACTGACACACAATTTGGAATCATATGCTTACGGATAATGCGCGCCGGAGATGCACCAATCGCTTTAGAAGCCAAGACATATTCCTGTTCTTTGATGGAAAGAATCTGTCCGCGAACCTGCCGCGCCATAGAAACCCAATACAGCAAACCAAATACGATAAAAATGGATACCATTCCTGCGCCTAAGCGAGAAACCAACTCACTTTTTGAATTTGCAACCCAGTCTTTAATAGCAACAGAAAGAAGAATTACAATTAAAACGTCCGGCAGAGAATAAATAATATCAACAATTCGCATCATAATCAGATCAACTTTTCCTCCAAAATAACCGGAAATTGATCCATATATGATCCCAATAACAATAACAATCAAAGCAGAGAATATACCAACAATGAGAGAAATCCTGGTACCATAAATAACTCGAATCGCATAATCGCGCCCAAGAGCATCTGTTCCCATAATATGTGGAAAAACTTCTTGTCCTCTATCTATTTTTGCCTGCTCTTTTGCACTGTATTGAAACGGAAAAAGATTCTGGGCAGATACATCCTGTTTTGTGTAAGTATAAGGGTAGAAGTTCGGCACGATAAAAGCAATCAGTGCAATGATTACAATAACGAGTAAAGAAATCATCGCAATATGATTTTTCCGTAGTCTGCGCATTGCATCTCGCATGAAAGAAACAGATTCTCGCATACTAACCTGCTGCGCCTTTTCCTCATCACTAGCTTTACTAAAAAGCTCCGGATCTATCTGCAGACTTATCGGATTTTTAAATGTTTTCTTTTCTGGCATGATATTCTCACCTGACTCAATGATATTATTCTCTACGCTTAGCTCAATTCAATTCTCGGATCTACTACTTTGTATAAAATATCTCCCAAGAAATTCATTAAAATAATCATGGTCGCGAGAAAAATTGTTACTCCCATAATCATCATATAATCTGTGCGAAGCATACTATTCGTAAATAACCTTCCTAAACCCGGAACAGAAAAAATATTTTCTACAACCATAGAACCAGTTAAAATATACGCCATCATAGGACCAGCATATGTAATTACAGGTGTCAAAGTATTCTTTAATGCATGTTTAAAGATGACTTTTGCATTCTTTACTCCCTTAGCCCGAGCAGTCCGAATATAGTCTTGTCCCAATACATCCAGCATAGAAGATCGTTGCAGACGCGTTGTATACGCCATTGGATACAGGCTCAAAGAAATGATTGGTAATATTAATCCTCCTTTTTGATTGCCCAAAGAAGGTAACCAACCCAATTGCAAAGAAAACACAAGCAATAGAATTGTCGCCATTACAAAAGATGGCATTGAAACCAGTGCTGTTGTAACTACCTGAATAATTTTGTCAAGTGCTTTCCCCCTCTGGAGAGCCGCAATCGATCCCAATATCACCCCTGAAACCAGTGCAAGAATACCCGCTGTAAACCCAATTCTGGCAGAGTAAGAAAATCCTCCAATGATCAATTCCATCACTGTATTTCCGACCCAACCGGTCGAGAGGCCAAAATCTCCATGGAGGATATTTTTCAAATAATTCAGAAACTGTACTGGAACCGGTTTATCAAAACCGTATTTTGCCTCTAATGCCGCTATAACAGCATCACTTTTTGCTTTTTCTGAACTAAATGGACTAGCAGGAATAGCGTGCATTACAAAAAAGGTGATAGCAATTACTAAAAAAATAGTTAATAAAGCCATAAGAAGGCGTTTTACTAAATATGAAAGAAATTTCTGGTTCATTAGTGTTCCTCCTGCATGCCCAGAGTCATAACTTTATTATTATATCGTTCAGACCCATTTTCGTCAAGATTGCATTTGTGCCCTATTTTTTTATTAAAAAAACAGAATTAAAATTGGGGAAAAAGTATAAAATCACAGCCGTTGATGGACTTTTTCCTCAGCGGCTGTTAGAGATTGTTTATCTGTTTTTCATCACATTCTTCATGCGCTGGCCATGATCCAGAATGCTTTTGCGAAGCCGGAGATTTTTCGGTGTTACTTCAAGCAGCTCATCGTCTGCAAGAAATTCCAGACACTGTTCCAGGCTGAGCTGTTTCGGCGGAATCAGCCGAAGCGCTTCGTCAGAACCTGATGCACGTGTGTTGGTGAGATGCTTTGTACGGCAGACGTTGACCTGAATGTCATCCTGCTTCGGGCATTCTCCGACGATCATCCCCCCGTACACCATGGTCCCGGGTGTAATGAACATCACGCCGCGGTCCTGTGCATTCCAGATCCCGTAAGCAACCGCTTCCCCTGTCTCATGTGCTATGAGAGATCCGGTGTGTCTGCGAACCAGATCGCCTTTATACGGCCGATAATCCTCAAAAACGGATGCAAGGATTCCCTCTCCTTTTGTATCCGTCAGAAATTCATTCCGGTATCCGAACAGGCCTCGGGAAGGAATCAGAAATTCCATCTTCATCCGGTTTCCAACCGGCGTCATTTCCAGAAATTCTCCTTTGCGGCTGCCGAGTTTTTCCATTACAGCGCCCATGGAATCCTGCGGAACATCCACAACCACACGTTCAATCGGTTCACATTTTTTGCCGTCAATTTCCCGGTAGAGAACACGCGGGGGCGACACCTGGAATTCGTAACCCTCCCGGCGCATGGTCTCGATCAGGATGGAAAGGCTCATCTCTCCCCTGCCGGCAACGTTAAAGCTGTCCGTGCTTCCCTCCACATCGGTTACCCGCAGGGAAACATCCTTGAGGGTTTCCCGGTACAGCCGGTCGCTGATCTGTCGTGATGTGACAAATTTGCCTTCTTTGCCGGCAAATGGGCTGTCATTGACGGAAAACGTCATTTCCAGCGTCGGTGCCCCGATTTTTACAAACGGCAGAGGCTCCGCAAAACCGCGGGCACAGACAGTATCGCCGATCGTCACATTGCCGATGCCTGACATTGCAATGATATTTCCTGCACTGGCTTCTGTAACCGGGACCCGGTTCAGCCCGTCAAACTGATACAGCGAGACCGCTTTTGCCTTCATCGGAGCGGCATCAGGATCATGATAGTTGCAGACTTCGATCTCCTGATTCTGCTTGATTACCCCGCGCTCAATGCGGCCGATGGCAATACGGCCGACGTATTCATTATAGTCAACACTGCTGACCAGCATCTGGAACGGCGCATCCACATTCATCTCGGGTTCCGGGATATACTCCAGGATCGTTTCAAACAGCGGCTTGAGATCCGTGCCGGCCACATCGGGAGAATAACTGGCTGTCCCCTGTCTGCCGGAGCAGAACAGCATCGGGGAATCCAGCTGTTCATCGGTTGCATTCAGATCCATCAGCAATTCGAGGATCTCATCGATTACATCGTGGATTCTCTGGTCGGGGCGGTCAATTTTGTTGACAACAACAATTACCCTGTGCCCAAGCTCCAGTGCCCGGCTCAGAACGAACCTGGTCTGCGGCATCGGACCTTCTGCAGCATCGACAAGGAGAATGACGCCGTTTACCATCTTCAGGATACGTTCCACTTCACCGCCGAAATCGGCATGGCCCGGAGTATCCACAATGTTAATTTTGGTGTCCCCATACCAGACAGCAGTATTTTTTGCCATTATGGTGATACCGCGTTCGCGCTCAAGGTCATTGGAGTCCATTACGCGGTCTACTATTTCCTGATTTTCTCTGTAGACGCCGGACTGCTTCAGCATTTCGTCCACAAGCGTTGTTTTTCCATGGTCAACATGGGCAATAATTGCAATATTTCTTAGCTTATCCATAAAATCAGCTCTCTTTTCTTCAACTTTTCACAACAAAAACGTATTTTAACACTTGAAGAGACGAAAAGCAACGATTATAATAGGAATGTTCGAAAAAAAGGAGCCTGAAATGAGTTATAATTTTTTTGCCTATATTTCCCGTATGCGTTACATCGGACGCTGGAGCCTCATGCGCAATGCCCTTCCGGAGAATATCCAGGAACACAGCCATATGGTTGCCGTGATTGCCCATGCCCTTGGTATAATACGCCGGGATGTATATGGCATTGCATGCAATCCGGAGGAGTGCGCCGCTGTGGCGCTGTATCATGACTGTTCCGAAATCCTCACCGGGGATCTGCCCACTCCGATCAAATACCATAGTGTTGAAATCAAGGACGCCTATAAGCAGGTTGAAAAACTCGCCTGTAACAGGCTTCTGGAAACGCTCCCGGAAGAAATCCGCTCTTCCTTTTCTCCCTTTGTCGGCGGAGAAGCGGAAGACCGCTCCCACGATCTTGTTAAAGCTGCCGACAAGCTGAGTGCCTACCTCAAGTGCATTGAGGAGAGAAGAGCGGGCAATGACGAATTTCTTTCAGCGGAAAAACAGACGCGGAAAACCCTGGAAGAAAGTCCCCTTCCCGAAGTCCATTATTTTCTGGAACATTTTGTTCCCGCGTTTGAGCTCACGCTCGATGAGCTCGGCACCATCGACACGCTGTAAGATCCCTGCTCCTGCAATCGCAAGATCCTGACGAACCCTGTCCATCAGAAGGAGGAAACACCATGAAGAAGAAAAGACGCAGTGCGAAGAGGATTATCGGCGGAATATTGTTTATCGCCGCCTTCATTGTCTTTGCTTACATCAGCTGCACGGTTGCCGTTCACAGCAGCGACCTTGAAAACTGTGAAGACACTTATCTTTACAGGGTATACGGCTATGACCGGAACCGCTATCTCCGAAATCATGACCGTGCAGATGAAGTAGAAGATGATTACTTAGTCTCCGATGAAACAGGAGAGGTTGTCGCACTTCCGGCCGCAGCACCAGCTGCGGCCGTTGTCCCGGAAACGGTTCCTGTTCCCTCCACTCCCGAACCGACAGCAGAACCAACGCCCGAACCCACTCCTGCTCCGACCCAGGCTGAACTAAATGCAGCGGCCCTCGGCCTGCCCACCCCTCCCAATATTGATATCAATGATTGGCAGTACATGCTCGTCAACGGAGATCATCCGCTCGACCCGATAGACTATGCCCCAGCAAATCTCGTTTATCTCAACATGACCGGCGATGACACGGATATCCGCACCGGTTATGACGGCAACCGTCAGGTCGTCGACGCCAGGATTGCCCAGCCTCTCATCGATATGACGCAGGCCTGCAAAGCCGCCGGACTGCCGGTTTATCTCTCCTCCGGCTACCGCAGTTATTCCGACCAGGCTGCAAATTTTAAACGCGTCTGTGAAAACAACGGCATCTCAGACGGAAAAAACTATGACGGTTATTATATCACCATGCCTGCCGGATGCAGCGAGCATCAGACAGCTCTCTGCTGTGACATCACCGACTACTATCACCAGATCAAAAACGATGCGATAGCCGAAATCGCCACCGTGCAGTGGCTGGCCGAGCATTGTACCGACTACGGGTTTATCCTGCGCTTCCCGGCAGACAAGCGGGAAATCACCAAGGTTATGAGCGAGTCCTGGCACTTCCGTTATGTCGGCGTCGAGGCTGCAAAATATATGAAAGAGAATAACCTCTGTCTGGAAGAATTCGTTGCCCTGTACAACACCTGATAACGCAAATCCTCATGAAATGTAAAAATCCTCCGGATCGACCGGAGGGTTTTTTGTATTCTTGCAGATTCAGAAATCAAAAGTATGCGGAAGGAGCTCCGAAAGCTTATAACTGACATATCTCCCGCCCGCTTTGGCGCAGAGCACCTCCATATCCGGGGAGAATTCCGCCAGAAACTGCCGGCAGGCTCCGCATGGCGTACACCAGTTCTGGCTGTCGGCATAAATCGCGATCCTGCGAAACTTCCGATACCCTTCACTGACGGCTTTGCAGCATGCTGTCCGTTCGGCACAGATCGTGCTGCCCAAAGCGGCATTTTCGACATTGCAGCCGGTAAAAATGGTACCGTCTTCACATTCAAGTGCGGCTCCCACTGCAAAATGGGAATAGGGAATATAGGCGTTCAGTGATGCTTCTCTCGCTGCTGACATCAGCTCTCTGTCTGTCATTTGTTCTCTCTTACCCTCCTTTGAATTGTATGATCCAGTTTGGAAAATTATACAACGGATTGCCCATGTTTGCATCAATCCCGCGGATTGCCTGGCGGTGAGAAATAATCTGCTGTTTCTCAAACCCGATAATGACCATATGCGCCACATTGGCCAGGACATATTCTGCAAAGGTGCGGTAGTTGTTCTTTCGGCTGGATTCTCCCGACGCCAGATAGTTGTACAGATAGGTCTCATAGCCGTTTCCCATCGAATGGGAGTAATTAATGCAGGAGCCCTTGTTCCTCTCGGACCGCTCCTGAAGGAGCTGGGTAATATCAAAGTTGTTCCGCAGCTTGACCTCCGCATAGTACATGTCGAATTCGATTTCTACAAAGTCCTCGTCTTCCTTTTCCTCTTTGGTAAGATCCTCATAGTCGGTAAGGGCATTGTAATAATCCTTCCAGGTAAGCTCCCGCACATTGACTTTTATCCCAATCTCCAGCATATCATCCGCAAACCGGTTCACAACACCTGCCTTGGCAGAGCTGTCGCTGCAGAGGATAATCGTGATGATCAGATCCTCATCATTTCCGTTCATGAGCTCCATAAAGCCGTCTTCATCATAATCGCGGATACCGTTGTTTTCTAAAATGACTTTACAACGATCCAGATTATACGCAAGAGCCGAATTCAGATCGGACGGAAACTCCGCGCAAGTCGGATACATCGGTATGGCAGATGCTACGGCATTTCCGTTGAGCAGCTCTTCCAGATATGCCCGGTTGAACGCATACTGCATCGCATACCGGAATCCGCTCATCGCACCTACCCTGGTCTCCTGATTGAACCCTACGAAATGCATATTGGTCGTGGCATAGGTATGAATTTCATTGGTGCTGGCATATCCGAGGTTGGTATAGCTGGAAGGGTCATTGATAACCACGTCAATATAGGAATCTTCAAAGGCATTGATCACTTCTTCCGCCTGTGTGTATTCCTTCAGATATACCGTTTCAACCGGAAGGGTTTTGTAGGTCTTGTATCCTTCATAGGCAGTCAGAGACACCAGGGTCTGTGTCGCCTCGGTTACCACATTGCCCTCTTCATCCAGTTCTTCAGGGGTCTCCTCAAAAACATAATCATACGGGCCGCTGCCCAGTGGGAATTTTTCATCGTAGGATCCGTATTTGATTACTGGGATATTTAACAGCTTGATAAACTGTGTATCACCCACACCAAGGGTTATATACAGTTTATCATCTCCGTCCTGCGCTGCCCCCTGATAGGTGGAAAACCTGCCAAGAAAACGGTCAGAGCTGACAGCGCGGTCGATAGAATAACGGACATCTTTTGCCGTAACAGGGGATCCGTCATGGAAGGTGTGGGAATTGTCGATAGTCAGAATCCAGGTCGTTCCATTTTCGTTGTATTCCCATTCCGAGGCAATGCAGGGTATGACATTAAAGTCGTTGTCAACTTCCACAACGTTTTCATAAACCAGTGCACAGACAAGCTGGTTGAAATGGTTTGTAGCGATGAGCGGATTAAAGCTGTATTTTCTGTTGATGTTCAGCGAGAATACACTGTCCGCTGCCTCACCCATGGTAAGGTCCTTCCCTTCCGTTGAATCCGGGATGACTCCCGCAGAAAGGTTCGTGCCGGGCAGCGTGCATCCTGTTGTAAAGGCCATCGCCAGAAGAAGTATCCAGATGACCGTTTTTTTTAAGCAACAACCCATGTTTTACCTCAGTACAATTCCGGCAACCATGTTGCCGCGCGGAACGCCGCATCGGATCGTATATCTGGCTGACCAGAATTTTTCGTGGCTGCACACTGTGCAGTCTGTGGAAATATCTATATTTTCTTCCCGGAGGCCCAGCTGCATCAGCCTTCTTGCATTTGCCTTTCGGAGATCCACCAGATACTTCCCGTCGGTTCTCAAGGTCCAGAGCCCTTCTGTGTCTCCCCCGAGATAAGCCGTCAGTGCTTCCGGCACATCCTCATCCGTTTCAAAACAGCACTTGCCGATTGCGGGGCCGAGGGCTGCGCAGATATTCTCAGCCTTTGCGCCCAGGTTCTCCATGGCATGGACTGTCTCTCCAAGGATGTCCTTCGCTGAACTCCTCCAGCCGCAGTGCACCGCCCCGGCTGCTGTTCCCAATTTATCACAGAGGAGGACCGGCACACAGTCCGCCATGAAGCAGAAAATCGGCAGGTTTTTCTCCGCTGTGACGAGCCCATCCGCTTCATAAGGGACATGCCCCATGCAGACATGGCGGTCTTCCTTCGTTACCGTACGCACAGCATTGCCATGCACCTGGTTTGTGACACAGCAATCATCTACACCGGCAGCGAACAGCGCACACCATCTTCTGTAGTTTTCCCGTACAGCGTCAGGATCATCTCCTCTGTATGCCCCGATGTTGAAGCTTTCAAAAGCCCCTGTGCCGGCACCGCCCAGCCTGGTGGAAAAGGCATGCTCTGCCAGGAGCACGGAAGAAGTCAGATAAATCAGGCCTTCTCTGCTTTTCTTTTCCGAAAACATTCAGAATGCTCCCTTCCACCTTCCGGTCTCTTTCTTTTTACTCATTCCTGCCGCAGCATTCCTTGTATTTCAGTCTTCTGCTGCCGTCTGCTTTCATTTTCCCGCAGGGACAGGGGTCGTTTCTGCCGGGTTTCGGCACTTTCTTGACCGGCTTTTTCTTTTCCGGCTCTCCGCCAGCATTGGTAGCAACGTTCTTTGCAACGGCTTTGCGCTGAACGGTCTGCTCGCCCCGGATTCTCACCGTATACAGGCGGCGCACCGTCTCTTCCCGAATCCCTGCAACCATTGCTTCGAACATGTCAAAGCCTTCCTGCTTATAGGCATCGATCGGTTTAACGGAACCGTATCCGCGCAGCCCGATCCCGCGCCGGAGATCATCCATGGCATCGATATGGTCCATCCAGTATTCATCGACCACGCGCAGCATAATGACACGTTCCAGCTCCCGCATCAGAGGCATCCCGTCCGGCCGCACCCCAAAGGCGGCTTCTCTTGCCTGGTAAGCTTTTTCTGCAATTTCTTCCATCACGGTCGTCAGATGCTCTGCATCGGCCGATCCGTTGAATGCCGAAATTTTAAGAGCTCCCGCAGGCAGGAAGAGCTTGGTGAAAGGTGCAAGCGCTTCATCCAGCTGCTGCTGTGTCTCAGCCGGCACACCACCCAGACCGTCTCTTACCGTGGAAGAAACAAATTCCCGGATCATGCCCATAATCTGCTGCTGCAGATCTTCGCCGTCCAGCACCTTCCGGCGCTCGCCATAGATGATGCCGCGCTGCTTGTTCATAACATCGTCGTATTCCAGAACCGTTTTTCTCGTCTGGAAGTTGCGGGATTCCACCGTCTTCTGTGCCTGTTCAATAGCATTGGAAAGCATTTTATGGTCAAGCGGTGTATCGTCGTCAACCTTCAGGGCTTCCATCATACCCATGATCCGTTCCGATCCGAACAGGCGCATAATATCATCCGTCATTGCCAGATAAAACCGGCTTTCTCCCGGATCGCCCTGACGTCCGGATCGGCCGCGGAGCTGGTTGTCGATTCGCCTTGACTCATGCCGCTCCGTGCCGAGGATAAACAAGCCTCCTGCCTGCCGGACTTTCTCGGCTTCCGCATCGGTCTCCTGTTTATGGGCTTTCAGCCGTTCGGCAAACATCTGTCTTGCTTTGATGATGTCTTCATCGTCCGTCTCGGCAAAGCCGGTGGCTTCCGCAATCACTTCATCGGTAAAGCCGGCTTTGCGCAGGTCTGTTTTTGCCATAAACTCCGGGTTACCGCCAAGAACAATATCGGTTCCGCGCCCGGCCATATTCGTTGCGATAGTCACGGCACCGAGCCTGCCCGCCTGGGCTACAATCTCTGCTTCCTTCTCGTGGTACTTCGCGTTCAGCACCGTATGGGAAACGCCCCGCTTTTTCAACAGAGAGGAAATGTATTCGCTTTTTTCAATGGAAACCGTACCCACAAGTACCGGCTGGCCTTTCTCGTGACAGGCGACAATCTGCTCAATAATCGCGTGGTTCTTCCCGATATCGTTCTTATAAACAACATCGGGATGATCCAGGCGGATAACCGGCTTGTTCGAGGGGATCTCGATGATATCCAGGCCGTAGATTGCCTGGAATTCTTCCGCTTCCGTGGCAGCTGTGCCCGTCATACCGGAGAGCTTGCTGTAGAGGCGGAAGTAGTTCTGGAAGGTAATAGTGGCAAGGGTTTTATTTTCCTTCTGGACATCGACGTGTTCTTTGGCTTCAATCGCCTGATGAAGCCCTTCCGAATAGCGGCGGCCGAGCATTAGACGCCCGGTGAATTCATCTACGATAATAATCTCGCCGTCTTTTACAATATAGTCAATGTCGCGCTTCATGATGCCGTGGGCTTTCAGTGCCTGATTGATATGGTGGCTGAGCGTGGCATTTTCAATATCGGCAAGGTTTTCCAGTGCGAAAGCCTTTTCTGCCTTGGCGATCCCGCGCGCCGTCAGAGTTGCGGTTTTTGCTTTCTCATCCACGACGTAATCGGCATCCAGATCTTCCTGTTCTTCTTCCTTTTCATCCACCGAGGCATAGACAACTTTTTTCAACCCGTTGACAAACACATCCGCCTGGCGGTAAAGATCGGTGCTCTCATCGCCCTGTCCTGAAATAATCAGAGGGGTTCTCGCCTCATCAATCAGGATAGAGTCCACCTCATCGACAATAGCAAAACTGTGTCCGCGCTGCACCATGCTCTCCTTATAGAGCGCCATGTTGTCACGCAGGTAGTCAAATCCCATTTCGTTGTTCGTGCCGTAGGTAATGTCACAGGCATAGGCTTCCTTGCGCTGCTCAGAGTCAAGGTCATGTACAATCAGGCCGACTGACAGGCCGAGGAAGCGATGCACTTTTCCCATCCACTCGCTGTCACGCCTGGCCAGGTAATCGTTCACCGTAACAATATGCACACCCTCACCGGCAAGTGCATTGAGATAAGCCGGCAGAACGGCAACAAGTGTTTTGCCTTCACCGGTTTTCATTTCAGCAATGCGCCCCTGATGAAGGACAATACCGCCGACTACCTGCACGTAAAACGGTTTCATTCCAAGAACACGCCATGCCGCTTCACGGGCTGTGGCAAAAGCTTCGGGGAGAAGATCATCCAGCGTCTCCCCTTCACCCAGACGTTTCTTAAACTCCGCCGTCTTTTCGCGGAGCTGTTCATCCGTCAGCCCGGCATATTTTTCTTCCAGCGCCATAACGGACTTGGCGATCGGAGTGATTTTTTTCAGTTCACGGTCTGTATAACTTCCAAAGATTTTATCCAAGAATCCCATTCTATTTTCTTCCTTTTTTGCAGAGATAGATATACAGTTTATATTATAGCACAATCCTCAAAACAAGAAAACGTCCACTTTGTAAACTTTATTGATAATTCCCCGCTTGAGGTTTGAGGCGACCTATGATAAACTGTTAAGAAATTTGAAATTTCTGCACGGAGGTCTTCGGTTATGCAGAAGCTTGGATTTGACAGCGAAAAATACAACGCCCTGCAGTCGCAGAGCATCAAGGACAGGATTTCCCGGTTCGGCGGAAAGCTGTACCTGGAGTTTGGCGGGAAGCTGTTTGACGACTATCATGCCTCCCGTGTCTTTCCCGGGTTTCAGCCGGACAGCAAGGTAAAAATGCTTCTGGAGATGAAGGATGATCTGGAAATCGTTCTCGCTATTTCCGCGGATGACATTGAACGCTCCAAGCGCCGCGGTGACCTGGGCATTACCTATGACGAGGATACCCTCCGCCTGATCGACTCTTTCAGGGGGATTGGCCTCTATGTCGGCAGCGTTGTGATCACCCACTACCGCGGGCAGAAAGCGGCTGACAAGTTCCACTCCCGGCTCAATGCACTGGGCATTAAAGCTTATAGGCATTATATTATCCCGGAATATCCCTCCAATGTACCCCTGATTATTTCAGAAGACGGATTCGGCCGCAATGATTATATTGAAACCACACGCCCGCTGGTAGTTGTCACGGCGCCGGGCCCCGGCAGTGGGAAAATGGCCACCTGTCTCTCTCAGCTTTATCATGAGCATAAACGCGGGATCAACGCAGGCTATGCCAAATTTGAGACTTTTCCTGTCTGGAACCTCCCGCTCAAGCATCCCGTCAACCTCGCTTACGAAGCGGCTACCGCTGATCTCAACGATGTGAACATGATCGACCCCTTCCATTTGGAAGCCTACGGGAAAACCACCGTCAACTACAACCGTGATGTGGAGATTTTCCCGGTCCTGGAAGCCATGTTCCGGGAAATCTACGGAGAAAGCCCGTATAAGAGCCCGACGGATATGGGTGTTAATCAGATCGGCTTTTGCATCCTGGATGAAGACGTGTGCTGCAAGGCCTCCCGTCAGGAGATTATCCGCCGTTACTATGCCTCTGCCTGCAGCGTGCTCCAGGGGCTTTCCGATCCAGCAGAACTTCGGAAAATAGACCTGATTATGAATTCCGCGGGAATCTCCGTTTCCGAAAGGAAGGTTGTTGACGCTGCACTTTCCCGTGCAGAGGAAACAGGCGGCCCCGCCGTTGCGATTGAGCTCAACGACGGCCGCGTCATCACAGGCAAAACCACAGACCTCCTCGGAGCTGCTTCTGCCTGTCTGATCAACGCCATGAAAGCCATTTCCGGCATCCGGAAGAAGACCAAACTGATCCCCAAAAATATTATCGAACCGATTCAGCATCTTAAAGTGGAACATCTCGGAAACCGCAATCCCCTTCTGCATACTGATGAGATCCTGATAGCGCTGTCAGTCTGTGCGGTGACGAACCCTCTCGTCAGTGAAGCGATCGATGCTCTGGGAGAACTCCGCGGCTGTGAAGCGCACTCCTCCGTTATCCTGTCGCATCAGGATCAGGACCTCTTCAAGCGTCTGGGCGTCAATATCACATTTGAGCCGCGTTACCAGACGGAAAAGCTTTTCCATTCCTAAAGCAGCAGGATGCAGAATAAAGATATAGAAATATTCCTCGAGCTGGTACAGTCGAGGAATATCACAAAAGCGGCAGAGCACCTGTTCCTTTCCCAGTCCGTTATCAGCACAAGGCTGAAAAAGCTGGAAGAAGAACTCGGTTATGAACTTTTCACCCGCTCAAAAGGCATGCGGGAAATGGAACTGACACGTCAGGGGCGTGAATTTGTCAGCATTGCTGTGCGGTGGAGGAATCTTTTCGAAGAAGCAGACCTCCTGCGGGAACGCTCGCAGTATCTTCTCCGCCTTGCCGCTCCGGAAAGTGTGTACTATGACTTCCTGGAGCCCATTATCGTTACGATGATGCAGCAGGTTCCCGCGCTGAAGCTTTCCCTCCAGATCAATGACTCTTCCGGTATTTATGACATGATGCAAAACAACCTGATTGATTTTGGTTTTGCGTCGTATGAATCTTCCCTCCCGAACATCATTCACCGCCATATCTACGATCAGTCATTCTGTGTAGTCAGCTATACCGATCTCTCCGATCATGGAAGCACCATTTCCCCCAGAATTCTCGATCCCGGCAAAGAAGTGCAGCTGTCCGGCGGCAATTTCTCCAGCCTCACGCTCTGGCGTGAGAAATGGTTTCCCGGCCACAGCAGCTGCAGAATTGAAATCAACTCTCCGCACATGATGGCAAATCTTCTGAAAGAAGATGGCGCCTGGGCGCTTCTTTCCTCCGTCTCCGCCGAGCGCATGGCTGAACTCTACGGCATCCGGATCTATTCTCTCTCCGATCCTCCGGAAAAGAGAAAAATCTATCTTCTCCGCCATGAGGGTATTGCCGCAATGCAGACGGAAGCCGCTTCCCTGTTTTCCAAAATGCTTGCTCATGCAACTGCCCGATAACCCCGACAGTTTATCCGATCAGCTCCATGATGGTTTTTCCTACGCCTGCGTCATTGTTGTCGCAGGCGGTTATTTTATCGGCAACTCGGAATAAGCTCGCATCACTGTTGCACATGGCTACACCGATTCCGGCAGTCTCTATCATATCAAAGTCGTTGGTGCTGTCCCCGAAAGCCACGGCATTTTCTGCCGTGAATCCGAGGGCCCTGCACAGCCGGTCAAGTGCCGGCCCTTTGCTGGCATCGGAAGCATTAATCTCAATATTCATCGGCATGGATGTTGTCGCCATAATATCCGGAAATAACTTCGGCAACAGTGCAAGCTGTCTGGTCCGCTCTTCCAGATCCTTAAAGAAATACTGGACTTTCTGAACCGCTCCGCCGTCACGCCTGACCAGTTCGGCCAGATCTTCCACCGGCTTTCGGATGCTGCGCATATAATCGGCATAAACCCTGTCGCTGACAAATTCATCAATTCTGTCGTAGGATGCTCTGTCCATCAAACCCTGATCCCGGAGATAACAGTCATAAAAACAGCCTGTCTCCCTGGCATGCGCAAAAAGGGAAAGAGCGCGTTCATTGGTCAGGTCCGCTGCATACAGCACTTTATCTTCTGCAGCATCGTAAACCTTTGCCCCGTTAATCAGGATATAATAACGGAAATACGGCAATTCCCGAAGCTCCGCCGGAAGCCCGTTATACAACCTTCCCGTAGCCGGCACGGGAATGATACCCTTTTCTACCGCTGCTTCCACTGCACGAAGATTCTCCTCCGGGATTTGTTTCCTGCTGTCGAGAAAGGTGTTGTCCAAATCAAATGCTATCAGGCGAATATCCCGTTTCTGTTCGTTTTTCAAGTGCAATCACTCCTTTTTCTCCCGGTATTATCCGCTAAAACAAAATAAAATGCAACCGTTATGTTGATTTTTCACAAATCTCCGATTGTCAGCGCTCTTAATTTTTGATTTTTTGCCGAATAAAGGCTAAAATATCAAAAAACGTGATAATTTATGTTGTTTTCCGTATTTTACATTTGATTCCGATTAGAGTATAGTGCATGTATCCCAAAATACATTTACAGTGAGGTATTTTTATCATGAAAAAATTTCTTTCTGTTGTTCTCGCTCTGTGCCTCGTAATGGCACTGGCTGCAGGTGCTTTTGCCGATGCCGCTCCGAAAGACGGCGGTTCCAAACTCACCTTCACCACCGGCGGTGAAGCAGGCACCTACTTCGGCTTTGGCGGCGTTCTTGCTCAGAAGGTCAGCGAAGTAACCAGCACCAATGTTACAGCGATCACCTCCGGCGGTTCCAAAGCCAATATTGACGCGCTGGATATGGGCGATGCACAGCTTGGTTTCTCCCAGTCTGACGTTCTGTCCTATGCCTATGCAGGCGTCCGTTCCTTTGAAGATCTCGGTGCCATCACCAACTTCTCCATCGTTGCCCCTCTGTACATGGAGCAGGTTCAGATTGTCACCATGAACCCGGAAATCAAATCTGTAGCTGATCTGGCAGGCAAATCTGTCTCCATCGGTGCTGCAGGTTCCGGTGTTTACTTCAATGCCATTGACGTTCTCGGTGCATACGGTCTCACGGAAGCAGACATTACCCCCACCTACCAGTCCTTCGCTGACAGTGCAGAAGCTCTGCAGGATGGCCAGATTGATGCTGCCTTTATCGTAGCCGGCGCTCCGACGACTGCCGTCACGTCTCTCGCAACCACCAAGAATGTTTATCTTGTCAGCCTGGATGATGAGCACATCGATGCTCTGATTGCAGAGTCTCCGTTCTATGCCAAGGCAGTGATCCCGGCAGCAACCTACAACATGCCGGAAGATGCTACCACAGTCGCTGTCAGTGCAGTTGTTATTGCAGCGGATGATGTGGCAGATGCGGATGTTTACAACTTCCTCTACGGCGTCTTCGAGAATCTGGATGCCATTGCACAGGTTCACGACAAGGCTAACGAGCTGAGCCTTGAGTTTGCTTCCTCCTTTGCCGGTGTTCCTTACCACAGCGGCGCTGTCCAGTACTTCGCCGACAAGGGCATTACGGTTGAAGGCAAGTAATCTTATTAAGTAAGATCTTCGTATGCCATGACAGGCCCGCATCCCTACGGATGCGGGCACCATGGTTTTTAGCCCTGTTAAAAAACTGCGAAAAAGGAGCCTGTCATCGTGGCAAAGTCCAAACTTCCATCCGATCCCGAAGTAGTCAGTGCAGAGGAACTGATGAAAAAATATGACCGGGAATCCAACGTGCGCATCTGGGAGGGAGTCCCGGCAAAGATCAACCGCTACCTCTGTGCCGCCTTCTCCGTTTACTGCATCTGGGCTACCCTGTTCAGCACCATGATGCCGGAGGAGAAGCTGAATCTCTTTCTGGGTCTGATCTTGATTCTCGGCTATCTCAATTATCCGATCAGCAAAAAACATGTGCGTCCCAACTATATCCCATGGTATGACATTGCCCTGCTGGTCATAGGGGCATTCCCGTTTTTCTACTGTGCCATCAACGCACACTCCATCATCAAGCTCGCCGCACGTGTGACACGCGACCCGAAGATGGTTGTCATGGCGGTTGTGGCTATCCTTTCCTATATAGAACTCTGCCGCAGATGCGTCGGTATTCCTATCCTCTGCGTTGTCGGTGCTCTGCTGGTTTATGCATTTGCCAATGTGCGCTTCGGAAAAGTGATTTACGATCTGTTCTTTACCACCACCGGCATTATGAGCACGCCGATCAATGTCTGCGCCAAGTATATCGTTGTGTTTATCATTTTCGGGGCCTTCCTGGAACGGACGGGAATCTCAGCCTTTTTTATTAACCTGGCCAACTCTATAGCAGGTGCTTCCTCCGGCGGGCCGGCAAAAGTGGCTGTTATTTCCTCTGCTCTGTGCGGTATGGTTTCCGGGTCATCGGTCGGCAACACGGTCACAACCGGATCCGTCACGATCCCGATGATGAAGAAGACCGGTTATAAACCGGAATTCGCCGGAGCCGTGGAAGCCGCAGCCTCAACCGGCGGGCAGATTATGCCTCCAATTATGGGCGCAGCCGCTTTCCTGATGGCGGAATATATGGGCATCCCTTACGGCCAGGTTGCATTAAAGGCTATTCTACCTGCTGTGCTCTATTTTGCCGGGATCTACATTGCTGTGCACCTTGAAGCCAAAAAACTCGGGCTGAGAGGCATTCCGAGAGAAGAACTGCCCAAGCTGCGCAGCCTTCTCCCGAAAATCTATCTGCTGCTGCCGCTGGTTATTCTCGTTTATCTGGTAGCTACCAACAAGCGTACCATGCAGTTTTCCGCAGCTGTGGCTATCGGGATCACCATACTGGTCGGTCTTTTCAATAACCTCGTCACTCACGTCACCAAGAGCCAGGATAAGAGTGATAACCTCACACTCTCCCGCTTCTTTGACGCGCTGGAAGCCGGCGCCAAAAGTGCCATCACGGTTTCCGTTGCCTGCGCGATGGCAGGGCTTGTAGCAGGATCCGTCACCTCAACCGGCCTTGCTTCCAAGCTGATCACCGCTGTTGTTACCATCTCCGGCGGCAAAGTCATGATCGCCCTTGTGCTGACCATGCTCTGCTGCATCGTTCTCGGCATGGGTGTGCCAACAACTGCAAACTACTGCATTATGGCCTCTACCTGTGCCCCCATCCTGATCACCATCGGTGTTCCGCAGGTTGCCGCCCACTTCTTTGTTTTCTATTTCGGCATTGTGGCAGATATCACCCCGCCTGTCGCACTGGCTGCTTATGCAGGTTCTGCCATTGCAAAGGCTCCTCCGATGAAGACGGCTTTCAATGCCTCCAAACTGGCAATTGCAGCTTTTATCGTGCCTTATATCTTTGCTATGAATCCGTCCATGCTGCTCGTTGACACAACGACTATACAGGTTATTCTTGTCGTAGCAACTTCCCTGATTGGTATATTCGGTGTGGCAGCCGGGCTAAACGGATATCTGTTTCGGCCGATCAACCCGCTGTTTCGCGCTGCGCTCGTCGCTGCAGGCCTCCTGATGATGGTTCCTACCACTTCAACGGATATCATCGGGTTTGTTGTAATGGCAGTGGTCGTCGCCGCCCAGTATCTGCTGGCAAAACGCTCAAAGGCTGCCGCTTGACCCACTCTGTACATGATTTTGAATTTCAGAATCATGCGCTGACAAAACGACAAAACTCTTCTTCGCATAAAAAGAGTGCATCTGCATTGGGAACTATCTCCCTGCAGATGCACTCTTTTATTATCCTGACGTTTTTATTCCAGCTCTTTTTGCCGTTTGGAAACACTTTTCTGCTTGGCAAAGCCTCCGGCAATTTTTCCGATGCCCTTGAAGAATCCACCGGCATGGCCATTGACAATGTCCAGAATACCGTCGCACATTTCCTGGCTCACCATTCCGCCTGTCATCTTTCCGATGGCGCGGATCGGCATATTATACACGAAGGTGATGTTCAGGTCCGGTTCACCTTTTTCAAGGCTCTTGTTGAGCATGTTGGTCATCACCTTCCAGACCATGCGGGCTTTCAGGCTCTTCGCATAATAGAGCTGGGCAATTGCATCGTTTGCCTGAATGGTTCCGGACCAGCTTCCGTCCGGAATCTCATGGCCGAGAAGCTCCCGGAACTCTGCATCGGATACAGCTTTGATATTTCCTGTTGCATAACTCGGCAGTTTTATGAGGTCTTCACAGACAGGAGCGTCTGTTCCTTTAACGGAAACCGTTCCGGAGAGGCGAATGTTCGCCGCCGAGGCGCCGATCAGGATCTCATAGTCCCCGCCGTCAATCTCAAAGCGTCCTGTCCTATCGTTCCAGTAACGGAAGGCTTTATCATCCAGGGCAATGGTAACCTCTTTGCTTTCACCGGCTTTCAGGAAGACTTTGGCAAAACCTTTCAGCTCCCTGTTCGGGCGGTAAACAGTCGGATTCTTTGCATGTACATACAGTTGAGCAACTTCAGCGCCGTCTACTCCGCCGGTATTTTTCAGCATAAAGGTCGCCTGCTTCTCCGTAACCTTCAGATCACTGTAGGCAAAGGTCGTATAACTCAGGCCGTAGCCAAAGGGGAAGAGCACAGGAACTTTTGCCGTGCAATAATACCGGTAACCGACGTAAAGGCCCTCGCGGTATTCCACATTGCGTTCTTTCGCCGGGAAGTAGGGGGCAGATGAACAGTCTTCATACTTCAGCGGATAGCTCTCACTCAGCTTACCGGATGGGTTGACTTCCCCGAGGATGACGCGCAGGACGGCTTTTGCTCCTGCCTGCCCACACAGATAGGCATGCACCAGACCTTTCACATCGTCGATCCAGGGCATTTCAACCGAGGAGCCGGCAGACATCACAAGTATCACATTTTTATTTACGGCAGTAACTGCCTTGATCACTTCTGTCTGGCATTTCGGAAGTGACAGTGTAGAACGGTCGAGACCTTCGCTTTCAGAAATTTCATCCAGGCCGACGTACAGAAGCACAGTATCCGCCTTTTTCGCCAGCTCCGCCGCTTTTGCCTGCATCTCCGCATTCGGCTCACCATGACGGGGATAGCCCGGCTCAAATCCGATCACATCCAGATCAAATTCTCCGATTACATCCATGGTGTGATCCAGCTTCGTGCAGTTGACAACCGAGCTGCCCGCTCCCTGATACCGTGCCTTCTGCGCAAACTCACCGATCACAGCAACTTTGCTGCCTTTCTTCAGAGGAAGAATATTGTCTTCATTTTTCAGCAGAACGATGCTCTGCTCGCTGCACTTCTGCGCAAAGGCATGGTGTGCCTCCACATCAAAAGGTTTTCCTTTCAGCATATCAACCGCTTTTCGTGTAGAAAGCATGACATCCAGCAGTTCATCCACGCGAATATCCACTTCCCGCTCGGTAATGCGGCCTTCCCGCACTGCTTTTATAAGCTGGTTCGGGCCATCTCCGCCGGAAGACGGCATTTCCAGATGGCTGCCTGCCCGTACTCCCTCAACAAAGTCGTTGTTTGCGCCCCAGTCAGAAACCACAAAACCGTCAAATCCCCAGTCATCTCGCAGGATCTCCTGCAGAAGGTGGGCGTTTTCATTGGCGTAGACCCCGTTGACCATGTTATAGGAGGACATGATAGATTTCGGATGCCCTTCTTTTACGGCAATTTCAAAGTTGGTCAGGTAGATTTCACGAAGCGTGCGCTCATCCATTACCGAGTCGGACGCCATCCGGCGCAGCTCAATATTGTTGGCTGCAAAATGCTTCGGACAGGCAGAAACCCCGTTTACCTGGATACCGCGGATATATCCGGCAGCCATTTTTCCCGCGAGATACGGATCCTCGGAAAAATACTCAAAATTACGCCCGCAGAACGGGTTGCGTTTGATGTTTAGGCCCGGCCCCAGAAGCACACATACATCCTGGCTGGCAGCTTCTTCTCCGAGATAACGCCCCAGCTCTTCCCCGAGCGCAGGATCCCATGAATTGGCCATGGTAGCGGCTGTCGGATAGCAGGTCGCAGGCAGAGAGCCGTTGATGCCGAGCTGGTCTCCCGCTCCTTCCTGCTTCCGGATCCCGTGCGGGCCGTCAGACAGGGTCATATTCTCAATTCCGAGCCTCTTTACGCTCTGTGTTTGCCAGAAATCCCGCCCGGAGAGCATATGGCATTTTTCTTCCAGTGTCATCTGCCGGATCAGATCTTCGTGTTTCAAAGCATTCCCTCCCCAAATTTTTAGAAAGATTCTAAAAGGAATTTTATCAGTTTTGGTTCTCCTTGTAAATGACCTTTGCCGTATCCTGTCGGTATTTTTACATATTCTGTACTCTGAAAAACGGGCTGCCCCGAACCATGAGGCAGCCCGATAAAGGGAAAACGAGTCTTATTTACTCTTCTTATACTTCTTCCAGATCAGGTATGCGCCGCCGAGGAGAAGAATCCCCGCTGCAACATCTGCTCCGATGAGGATTTTCTGCCATGTCGGCATACCGGTCTGGGTGTGTTCTTCATCATAAGCCCAGCTGTTGACAGTGGTATAGAAGATGTTATGGGTTGCTTCGCGCATATACTTCACGTTGGAAGCTGCCGTCTTGTCCGTAACCTGGTTCGGCCCGCCGGCAAAGGTGGAGAGCATTGCATCAACACCGTTGGCAAGTGCTTCGTCGGCATTCATAAAGCCGTGACCGTTGTTGCGGAAGAAGTCAGATACCACAAATCCTCTGAATCCCCACTCGTCACGGAGGATGGTCTTCATCAGCGCTTTGGACTCACCCACCCAGATATTCCCGATATAGGACCAGGAAGCCATAGCAGCATTCACATCGACTGCTTTCGTGGCAATTTCAAATGGCTTGAGGTAGATCTCGCGCATACTCTGCTCCGTAGCCCATGCACATACCATCTTGCCGTTGCAGTCATACATGGCATAATGCTTGATGGTAGAATAAACGCCTTCCTTCAGAGCCCCCTTCACAGCATCTGCTGCCATAAAGCCGGCCAGCACACCGTCTTCGGAGAAGTACTCATAGTTACGGGCTGTGAAAGCGGAGCGGTGGGTATTCATAGCCGGTGCATACCAGCCGGTGGAACCCAGTTCCTTGGCCATTTTACCCATCAGTTCACCCCACTGCTCTGCAAGCTCATGGCTCCAGGTGCAGGTGATAACCACTTCAATCGGATAGCCGACAGAACCGCCGCCGGTGAAGTTGTTATTTATGGCTGCAGGTCCGTCAGAGTCGACATTCTGAACTTTGCCGACGGAAGGAATCGCAGGGGTCTGGTAACCGGAGAGAGCAATCATATCCGCCATCTCATCTACTTTCAGTTCATCCAGAAGCTTGTCCCACATCGGGTCATCATACGCCTTGCCGCGCAGATCGGCAAGCTTGACTCCGTTTTTCGCACCGAGCGTAGGCATGGTGTCATCCGCGTTGATGTAGGCATTCGGGTCATAGTTGGCATTGAGATGATAGCCTTCAATGTACTGCTCCGGCATATCAAGATCGACAGGTGCGGCGGTTGCAGTTTCGTAATTGGCAAAGCCGTCCTTGCGGGATAGGTACTCGCATACGCCGCGGGCATCCTGCAGGACATTCACAGCTGCAACATCGTCGGACGGACGGGGATTGGATTCATCATAGCGAATCGTTTCTGCAACGGTAACCGTTTTGCTGTCAAGCTCCACATGGGAATTTGCTTTGGCAGAGACAATATATTCGCCTGCTTCCAGAACATAGCAACCGGTGCCGCTCTCGTCATAAGCCGCCATGTCTTCCTTATCAAAGGTAATGGTAACTGTTTCGCTCTTGCCCGGTTCCAGCATACCGGTTTTCTCATAGCGGACAAGGTTTGCGCTTGCCTTTTCAATGCCGCCGTTTGTGTAAGGCGGATTGAAATAAACTTCCACAACGTCTTTGCCTGCCGTATCCCCGGTGTTGGTAACGGTGACGTCGAAGCTCAGCGTCGTGCCGTCCTCACGGATTTCGGACATCTCCTGAGTAAATGTGGTATAGCTCAGGCCGTAGCCGAACGGATACTGAACGGTGCTGTCGTAGTCAAAGAAGAAAGGTGTAGCTGCTTCCTCTTCCTCTGCATCGTCAGCAGATTTTGCAGAGGCCTGTTCTTCCGCATAGCGGAGTGCCTCGGTGTAAGCCGTTTCATAGAACTTGTAGCCGACATAGATGTTTTCCACATAGTTGATAAAAGACGGTGCATAGTTCGTCGGAACGCCGGCGTTCATGCCCTCCACCATCATGTGCAGCATGTTGGTGTAGTCCCGCTTTTCGGCATTGTGCCAGTACGGCGTGGTTTTCATGTCGTACACAAAGGTGTCATTGGTTCTGCCGGAGGGATTCACAGACCCGTTCAGGATCTCGCCGAGAGCCGTGAAGCCTACATTGCCCGGACCGGGAGCCCAGATCAGCCCCTTAATGGAATCATATTCCTCTACAAAGCCAAGTTCGAATGCGTAGGCGCCGTTATACACGACAACTACATTTTCAAAATTGTCGCATACCAGCCGGACCATGTCCTTTTCCGTGTTGTTCAGCTGGAGATAGTGGTCGCCTTCATTCCAGTCGCGATAGTCTTCGGAGTTGTCGGTATAGATCTCACAGGCCGCCATGTCCTGCGGGATATCGTTGTGGCCTTCACCAGCGAGGCGGGAGATGACGATCACCGCGGTATCGGAGAAGTTCTTTGCATTTTCAATCAGCTCATCGCCGTAGTTCTTTACCGGAGGCTCCGGAAGATTCCAGTTCTGTGCCGTGATGGATACGGCAGCGCGGTTCGGTGCAAAGGCCGTATAAAAGTCAATCAGCTCCTGGTTTACCTCAAACCCGGCATTCTGAATGCTTTCGATCAGGCTCACTTTTGCATACAGATCATTGATACCGCCGGAACCCGCTCCTCCGTAAACCGGGTTGGTTGAAGCCCAACCGAAGAGATTGATCTTTTTCGTGTCTTTCAGCGGAAGGACGCCTTCGTTTTCCAGCAGGACAAATCCTTCTTCAGCAATTTTCAGAGCGTTGGCGGATGCTTCCTTCGCAAGTTCTTCCGAAACAACAGTCGGTGTGGGTGCTGCACCGACAAGGTTCAGCAGGGCTGACATCGGCCCAAGACAAATCAGGTTCACAACGAGGACGACTGCCAGCAGCGCTGCCATCCAGGTCTCACCGCGAACAAATTTTTTCTTCTCTTTGGGGAGCTTTTTCACTGCAATGCTGATAGCTATGGCAGCGATCAGTGCTGCTCCGATGGCGATAAAGTAAGGTGTCAACCCTTTCAGGACGCCGATCAGGTCTTCCATTTCAAAAGAGATCATGGTAGGTTTCCTTTCTGTTATTCCCGGTTTGCCGGGTTTCTATGTGACAACACTACCAAAAACAGAGAAAAAAGGCCAATACACATTTCGATTTTTTTGTTAATGGTGGACAGATTCCGAAAAACTGTCTATAATATTTATTGAAAAACATAGACAGGAGGATGCCCGCATGGCTGACAAACGAACCTTGATTACCAAAACTGCCGTAAAAGAAGCAATGCTGGAACTTCTCTCTCAAACGCCCTTTAACTATATCACCGTTTCTTCCCTCTGCCGTGAGGCGGGAGTCGGGCGGGCAACATTTTATACTCATTATACCGGGCTGACGGATGTAATAGACGAACTGGCAGATGATGCCATCCAGGCAACCAGCCGGGCAAAGGCACCCGGCCTTACCGGAATCATCCAGCTTGCAGAAAGAATGCGTATTACAACTGACCCTGAGGTTCTGGCCCCTTATATGGAGCTGCTGCCCGTCTGCCAGCGGGTGGCAGATAACCCGAAATACAAAGCGCTGTTTAAAGATCCTTTTGTCTCAGAATATATGCTGATGAACATTTATCGCCGGGAACGGGATCATATGCTGCCGTATTTGATAGAAAACTATAACATAACCGCTGAGCAGGCCGACAAAATCTTTCTCTTCGGTGTAACAGGCTCTTTTGCTGTCAACCGCGCCATGGGCTGGAAAAAAGATGAGGCCTGGTACAGTGTACAGAAAGTCCTCCTGACCTTTATCGAAGGCGGATACAATGCCCTGAAGAAACTTTAATCTCTCAAAAAAATGATTATAAAATACTACTAAGTTTGGAGGAAAAGCATTATGGCAAAAGTACTGGTCTTAAACGGCAGCCCGAAAGCGAGCGGATGCACTGCTACAGCCCTGAACGAAGTCATTGTTACGCTGGAAAAAGAGGGCATTGAAACCGAGCTGATCCAGGTCGGCAAAAGGAATATCCGGGGATGTATCGCATGCAACAGCTGCGGAGAATCCGGCAAATGCATTTTTAATGATCTTGTCAACGAAGTTGCTCCGAAGTTTGAAAGCGCGGACGGGTTGGTCATCGGCAGCCCGGTTTATTACGGATCCCCCAACGGAGCGTTTCTCTCTTTTTTGGACAGGCTTTTCTACAGCACTCACTTTCCCAAGCAGATGAAAGTCGGCGCTTCTGTGGTAAGCTGCCGCCGCGGCGGGAATACGGCTTCCTTTGATGTGCTGAACAAATATTTCACCATTTCCGGTATGCCGGTTGTCTCCAGCACTTACTGGAATCAGGTTCACGGTTTCTCGGCCGAAGATGTGAAAAAAGATCTGGAAGGATTGCAGACCATGCGTAACCTTGCCCGTAATATGGCATTTCTGATCCGCGCTATTCAGGCGGAAAAAGAAAAATCCGGGCTGCCGGAAGAAGAACACGCCTTCTTCACCAGCTTTCCGGACGGGAAATAAAACAAAGCTTTTAGAGGCTATCGGCATCCGGATACGACTCCGAATGCCGTTTTGCATTTTTGTCAGCCTAATTCTGACTCATAATAGGTAATCTTATCGAAATACCGTTTCATCGTGATATTACGCGTATCTCCGCTGTGAGTTCCGTCCTCTCTGACAAACGCCACATCGGGAAGGAAAAAGTCTATCCCGTTGTCCGGGCTGTTGTAAAGTCTCATAAACGTCTTGTAATCCTTGAAAGACAGGACATCACAAATAAAGTCATCTGCATCCTTATTGCCGTAGCTGCAGAAATAATAATCAAGTTCCAGTTTTTTGTTTTTAGGCATATTCTTCCTCCTTTCTGAAGCCCTCCCTGAGCCTCAGTCCATTAATATAATTACATTGTCTGGTTTTCTTTCTGGTAAATCCGGCGAGTTCAAGCGCTGCAACAAAATCCTGCGAGCGTTTGGGATATTCTCCTGTTCGCATACAGTAGCCCCGGTATTCCTGATAGACGTCTCCGGATTTTTCCCGATATTCTTCACTGGTCTCACAGCATTCCTGCAGGAAAGCCGACAGCCAGTCATTGGTTTCCCGATACCGGTGGATTGCTTCCCTGACACAGGCCGGCAGCTCCGGATGAAAGTGGTTTGAAATAACCTTCTGTGCCCCCTCGATGATCCACTTCATAATCGCCGGTGCCGCGCTTTCCATCAGATAATCGCTGTAATTGCCGACATCCTCTGAAGGCAGGATCCGTGCGTGGAAGGGGATAACGATCAGTCGACGCCAGGTTCCTTCATCCGAGGCAGTCACTTTTGGCAGATGGTTTGTGTAGAGCACCAGGGTGTGCGTCGGTGTAAAGTGGAAAGGATCTTTGTATTTTTTCTCTGCCGAGATGTCATCTGTGGAACAGAGCTGCTTGATCATGGATGTGTTGAGCCGCATCCCTTCCTCCAGTTCCGCTGCTATGACCAGGCGCTTTCCTTTTAGTTCCGCCATTTCCGGTTTTACATTCCGTTTGCAGCCGACGGTGAGAGCATCTGCCGAAAACGTTCCGCTGTAGGTTCCGAGGACTCGTGAGACGGTATTCCAGAATGTGCTCTTTCCGTTTCGGCCCTCTCCGTAGGCTATGATCAGCGCTTCCTGATAGATCTTGCCGATCGCTGCCAAACCTACGATCTGCTGCACATACTCCATCAGTTCCTCATCTCCGCAGAAAAAAGTGTCCAGCGCTTTGGCCCAGAGCTCAGCTCCCTGATCCCCCGGACTGCAGAGGGTCTGCTTCGTGATATGGTCGGAAGCCCGAGGTTCCTTCGGATTGTTCAGGCCCTCCCGCAGATCATACGTTTGTCCCGGCGTGTTGAGAAGAAATCCGTCTCTGTCGAGTTCTGCAAGATCCACTTCCAGCATCGGTTTTGCGGCCTGCAATGTTGAGCAGACATATCGCATATCCCGATAGCGCATAACAAACTTTCGGTAGGCAAGGGCGGATTCCATCTCCAGCCATGCATCCCCTCCCCTCTCTTTGATCTGTTTTCCTCCGATCCGGATTTCTTCGGAAGAAAAGCCCATCGTTTCAAGTTTCTCCGCTGCGAGTGCCATACAGTCCTCAGCATCGGCAAGCTGCAGATCGAGGAACTCCTCCATCGTACGCGGACCTCCCTGCCGGGATTCCGACCAGTAAGAGCCGTTATAGCGGAGATAGTCTGTTGCATCGGTATAGAGCAGCTCCTCCCGGTAGTTCTCCGCGAGAATTTTTGCCTGCCCGATATCTGAGTAATCCCCCGGTTTCAGATAGCCTGTTTTCTTCAATTCATCAAAATCTTCCGGAGAAACATATCCAGGCTGATTTTGCATTTTTTCCAGATAGCCAAGCCCATTTTTCCAGATGGTTTGTACTTCTTTCTCGGGCAAGGCCGGTACACACTTCGCAGCTTCCTTCCGAAACAGTTCTTCAGACCGTTCGCACTTCCCGTATCGTTTCAGCACCTGCAAGGCAAAATGAAACAGCGTGGAATTTCTGCTGCCTTCATAAATCAGTCTCTGTTTTACTTCGCTCTTTGCAGATACAGCCTGTCGCAGGAATGATGTAAGGGTTAGTTCTCCCCGGTGGATTTCTACGGCAGGATCCGGAGTTCCGAAGAAAAACCTTGCTGCATCCAGTGCCTGATTATCGAAGAATGGAAAATACGTTAGTACCTTTTGCTTCAGTTCTGCGTATTCTCCTGGTTGGGAAATCTCTTCAATCGGAAACAGTACATGAAAGCGCGGCCGTGCACATCGACCGTGTTTTTCTTTCCCGTGGTTTCTGCTGTAATGGACAGCAAATGCTACATTCGGGAAGCTGGCAGCCACATCATCCGGCGTCACCCAGTCATTTGGCTGCTCGGAATGGTCGTTGTCACAGTCCATCATCAGACAGTTTGAGCGGAGAAACCCTTCCTTTTTTCTGCGCCCCTCCGCATACTCCGCTGCAACATAATCATGCCTGACGGCCTGCCGAAGAGATGCCTCATCGGAAACCTCAATCTTTAGTGCGTATACATTGTTTCTTGCCTCTCCCGTGAAAGAAGAGGTATATAGTGTGAAGATAATGATCACCTCCATTCATAAAAATCTGAGGAGAGATGACTCCCCTCAGATAGCAGTCGATGAAAAACACCGAAAAGTTAACCTCTGCGGAAAAGAATACCGACGAGTTTTTCGTCGGTTCGTATTCTTTCAAACGCTGATTTATTCAACTTGCAGATATTCGCTTTGGAGCAGTGCATAATCGCTGCTGTCTCCGCCTGGCTGTATCCGATAAACCAGGTCAGTCGGAGGGCTTTCTTCTGCCGCGGAGGCAGTTCATGGATACTCTCCCACAGGCGTTCTGTAGCCGCGGAGGAATATGGTTCATAAAATTCTGATGCTTTGTGATCGATAAGAGCCGGATCCCGGTCTGCCGTCGAGTCATCGTCATCATCACTGACAAATGCCTCAATCGAGACATTCCATTCTCTTGGGTATTCTTCACCGGGATGTTCTGTCTCCCATTTCTTAATCTCCTCCTTTTCCTTTTTTGTCCGAGGAACGTGCATATTTTTGAGGTTGTTCTCGACCTCCCTGTCGTCTGCACGGTGTAACTCTCGGATCATCTCCTCCGTAACTCCGTTTTCTCCGGGCTTCAGAACAGTTTTCTCTCCTGTCGCCGAAACATACGTGTAGTTTTCCCTCTTTTTCTGCCATGTTTTGTGCACCTTCATTCGGATGCCTCCTAATAATAAATTCGGAAGCATCCGTGCTTGACTTCAGCTTCCGTTTTTATTATACTGAGGCTAAAGTTTAGCTAAACTACGCTTAACTACACGATAATGAAAGGAATTATAAAATTTTATGGGTAGTTTTACTGCACTTATTGATCTGTTTTCTGCAGCAGATTTTGCTCTCCGCCTGAAGGAACGCCGGCAGGCAAAAAGCATCTCCCAAAAGCAGGAGAACGGCAATAAAATAACGCAGCAGAAAATAGCTGCTCAACTCGGAGTCACAATCGACACCGTAAAAGGCTGGGAAAGGGGCGAGTTCCTCCCCTCTCTGCCGAATCTGGTCAAACTCTGCTATTTGCTGGACTGTGATTCTGATTATCTGCTCGGTCTTTCCCGGGAACCGTTCCAGGCTCCTTTTGATTTGCAGAAAGATACAGGGCTTTCGGCTAAAACCTGTGCTCACATCCATAACCTTCAGATGATTTCTACAGACTATAACGGAAACACCAAAGCTTTCGGTATGAAAGATGTCTTCGACGCTCTGGCAGCTGATGACCGTTTCCTTAGATTTCTCAGTGAATGTTATATGTATATGCTGACCAATATGCATTACCTTGAGTCCAGCGTGCAGGCAAGAAACAGGTTTCCTAAAGACCGCCGATATGAACAGACTCGCTTTTATATTGCAAAAGGTGTTGATGAAAAAGATAATGTAACGATTGACGCCCAGGACGCAGCTAAATGTCATGAAATGCGAGCCCTTGAAATAATGAAAGATCTGCTTGAGACTGTCGGTGATTTTACTTCTCCGATTCTGAGGGATAAATACAATCTTTATTTTGCGGACAAATGGCGAGAAGCTGGCAGCCCTACTCGTATTCGTATGCCGGATCTGCCGATCTACTACTATGCAATGGAAATTTCAGAGGAATCTCTTGTAGAGGAATTCCGTCTGATGGTTGAAGCTGCACAGAGTACACTCAACCAGAAAAGAAAACATGTTACCACTGAACAAGCCGCCTTTATGGAAAACGAGTTTGCATTTCTTCTCGGCAAACTTTCCTATCTGCGTTCCATAGACAGCAATAAAGCTTTTGTTATAGGCCATCGAATGGCACTTCTCCTCATCCGTACCGGAGCACATCGCATTGGTTTCGTGCAGGCACCTCTCTCCCGCATTGCCGCCGCAGTAGGAGCAGAGGAGAATGAACTTCTCTCTGCTTTGCCATCAACGGGAGAATCTGTATGAAGACAGATGATTTGTTTGTGGATGATTCATATCCGTCTGATGACGCTCTGTCAGAAATAGAAAAAGCAGCCTGTGACGAATCACAGACTGCCGAGGAAGGTTTTTCCGATATGGAAAACACTTTTCAATTGTATTGGGAAGAGGTTTCCCGCATTCCCCTTCTTACCGCCGAACAGGAAAGAATGCTGTTCCTTCGAATTGCCGAAGGAGACGAAAAAGCGAAAAACGATGTTATTGAGGCAAATCTTCGGCTTGTTGTTTCCATTGCCGTGAAATACAAAAAAAGTCCGCTGGACTTCCCTACTCTTGTCCAGGAGGGAAATCTCGGCCTTATAAAAGCTGTGGAAATGTTTGATGGCTCCCGTGGGTTTCGCTTCTCCACCTATGCTACCTGGTGGATCCGGAAGTATATCCTGGGTGCAATCAACAAACAGGGCAGGTTAATTGCTCTTCCGGAAGCAGTGTTGGCACGCATCCGGAAACTTAATGATGTGACCGAACAATTGGAAAAAAAATATGGCGGAGCCCCTACAGATGAGATGCTCGCCTATAGCCTTGGAACAACTGTGGAAAAAATCATTGAAATAAAACGCCTAGCTTCAGAGATTATTTTCCCTTTGGACATTCTGCCCGGCGAGCAGGTGGAGGATGACGGAAGCTGATTCCAGAACTATCTATAGAGAAGTTTTCATTTGTATTTTCCCTATGCGAAGTTCTATATCCAGCCTCCTCTATCCTCCACATTTCCCAAGTGCCCGGCCTGTTGAAAATTAATATATTAGAGTCTACTGCACAAGCAGCAGCATTGTCCTGTGTGACTTGGCTTTTCAGCTCTTGAAGTAGACACTACTATGGTTCGGCTTCAGCCGTGCAGTATGCCGGAAGCAGGCCTTCCCGGTTGGGGGAAGGCCTGCTTCTGCAGAAAACAAACGATGGGATATCTAACGCCGTGCACAGTGCCATGCACGATACAACGGCTGATCTGCGTCCGCGGCACCGTCAAAAGGCAGGAACCCTTTTCTGCGGTGAACTCACATAACCCGTCCGCCGCATCTCTTGGTCCTGCCGCGGAAAACAGGCTTCAGATCCCGCGGTTCATTCCGTCACGGGCATGCAGACGCGAATATTCGGATTGTCAACGATGTAGGAATAATCATAATCGATCTCTTCGGCAGCCTTGTCCATGTCAAGCTTCTCAAAGCTTTCATCCAGGAAAGCCCGGTAGGGGTCCCAGGTCGTCAGGATCAGCTTCAGGTGATGCCCGGGCTGAACCGTATACGCTGTGGGAAGCATATAGATCGTATAGTCATAGAATTCACCGGCCGTCAGAAGAGTGGTCGTCGTGTACTCGCTGGAATCATAACCGCAGCCGGGGTTTGTCAGATCAGTCCAGCCATAGGTAATCACCTTCGCCGCCGTGCTGTCCTGCACGTACTCCACAATCTCGTTGGATCTCCACGCAGAGGCGCCTTCATATTCTGCGATCGTCCGGACCGGCAGCCTTCGTCCCATGACATCCTTCAGCATATAGGCGTCAAAGGAGCTTCCGTCATCCGCCGTGTCTGCGAGGACCGCCGTGATCATCAGGCCTTCGTATTCCTGAATCTCGCTGGAAAGGTGCAGGTGGATCTCCGGTACGCCGTAGATGGACGTTCCTTCCGGCAGGTCGATCTCATATTGCGCTGCAAGATTGCCATCAAGGTTCAGATAGAACATGTCCTTGTCTTCGATGCTGACATCATCCGGATTGGTGCTGCCCAGAATGGATTTGGCATGCTCCGCCATGCCTTTGGACTTGACAACATTTCGGTCCTTCTCATAGCTGACCGGGACGTCCACATAGGTAAAATCCCGCCAGGAATCCCGTGCCTTCCAGCTTCCGTCCACGTTGGACTGAACAAGCACCGCCGGCATTTCATTTGTCTGGTTCTCAATCCCGTACAGATAAAACGCAAGCCAGCGGGTCAGGATCTCATTCCAGAGCTCGCCGTTGACCATCGTGTTGTCCAGCACATTATGCCCATCCTGATGCAGCACCAGGGTCCAGGGCCTGCCGGCCTTTTCGAAAGCCTGCACCATCAGATCCGCCTGTTTTGAAGTCACGTTGAAGTCATTCAGCCCCTGTACGATCAACGCGGAGCACTGAATGTTTTCCCAGTCCGTCGAATAGTCGGATTCCTCCCAGATGGGGGCGTAATTGCCGTTGGTCTCCAGCTGATCCTGTGCGATCTGCCAAAGCCAGGAGCCATACTCCTTATTCTTGACCGTCCATTTGTTATCCAGGAAGGTGCCGCCGCAGTTATAGCCCGCCAGAGAATTGGCGTAGCTGACATCAAAGATAGTCGGCACGCCCTGGGAATTCGTATAATCGTACCAGCTGGCGATGCCGGAGGAAGGAATGATGGTTTCCAGCCCCGGGACGCCGGTGGTGGCAACCTCAAAGGGAAGCGTCCCGCCGTAGGAACAGCCGGACATGGCGATTTTCCCGTTTGACCAGTCCGCCCAGACCTCAATGCAGCTAGTTCTGTCCGTATAGGCTTTCCGATCGCCCGTCAGCCATTCCACCACAGCCTTGTGGCTGTCTCGCTCGAGGTGTGTGCCGCAAAGCTCAAATCCTTCGGAGCCGTAGGTGCCAATGCCGCTGGCTTCCACCACGGCAAAGCCCCGGACCAGATAATAATCGTAGACGGTCATATAGCTGTAGCCCTTCATATCGGACGACTGCGGCACGGTATAGTTCCAATCCCTGTCCGGACGGGCTGCCATGGCGCAGTCCATGCTGCTCATTTCTCCCGCGGGGGTTCTTTTTTCACAGGCGCGATACAGGCTGCTGTAATCAAAAGGCGTCTGATTGAACATCTTCTCCGGATGGTTGATCGCCTCTTCATAGGTTCCGACCCCGTAAGGGGTGGGGTCATAGATGGTCGCCGCCTTGAATTTCCCCTCGACAGCGCCGCGGGGCACCTGAACCAGCGCTTTAACCAGATCTGCCATCCCGTCGTTGTCCGTGTCGTAGTCCGTTTCCACATATACACAAAACCGCAGGATGTCGCTTTCTTCATTGCTGTATTCGGGATCTCTGGGGTCCGAATATTCGCACATCGGAAGCAGCGTGCCGTCTTCGATGCGGAGACTGCCATCATACGGCGCGGCCTCTTCAGCCTGGGTCGGTACGGCGCAGGCCGCCATCATAAAAGCGGTCAGCAGAGTTGCCAATAACTTGATTGTACGATCTCCCCTACTCATCATTTTTTCCTTATCTTCGCTGATTTTCTTATCCTCGTGCTATATCAACCGGCTTCTTTTTTGAGTTCTACCAGAGTATAGCTTCGGCTGCCGAAGCCGATCTCATCCGCGTGTTCCAGCGTATGCAGGCCCTGCCGCTCATCAATGCGCCACAGGAGCTTCTCATTTCCTTCCGCTTCCCACACAAGATCCAGACACGCCTGATCCAGCGCGACAGGGTCGGTGGACGCCAGGATGCCTATATCGTGGATGTCGGGTTCCTCCGGATAGCCGTCGCAGTCACAGTCGATAGAGATGCGGTTCATGACGTTGATGAATACTACCTGATCGCCCAGATAATCGCAGACTCCCTTGGCAGCCTCTGCCATGGACTCCAGAAATTCAAGCTGCAGCTCATCGTGCCAGTGGGTATCGCTGGTGCCGCCGGAGTGGATCCGTACCTTCCCCATAGCAGAAGCAAGTCCGATGGATGCATTCTTGATTGCCCCGCCGTAGCCGGCCATGGCATGGCCTTTGAAGTGGGACAGGACAATGTAGGAGCCGTAATCCTGGAAATGCGCACCTACAAGATCTCCTGTCAGTCGTGTGCCGCCGACAACAGGGATCTCCATAGAGCCATACTCATCCAGGATCTGGAAGTCTGCAATCTCCGTATAGCCGTGATCTTCCGCGACCTGATAGTGCTCGGCAGTCGCAGCGCGGTACCCTGCGTAAGCTGTATTGCATTCAACGATGGTGCCGTCGACCAGATGTACCAGATCGGCAATGAGCTCCGGCCGGAGATAGTTGCTGTACGGTGGCTCACCGGTGGAGAGCTTCACAGCAACGGGGCCGACGGGTTTCCAGTTCAGCGCTTCGTAGACTGCAACAAGCCCTTCGGGAGAAATATCGTCCGTAAAATAGACGACGGGTTTCTCGGGCTCGTCCGCAAATGCCGCCCCGGCAGCAAAGATGCTGAGCACAAGACACAGTGCGACCAGCAGGGAAAATGTTTTTTTCATGAGTATACCTCCGTAATATTATTACAAAATCAGATTGACCGTAACTCCGGTTAGCAGCGCAAACACAATAACAAAAACCCAGTAAAGCAGAAAATGCTTAAACCCCAAAACGATTTTCAGTGCCCCGAGATTCGTGATCTTCGTCGCGGGACCGGTAAGCATAAAGGCTGCTGCACTGCCGACGCTCATCCCTTCCCAGAGCCATTCCTTCAAAAGCGGGATCGTCCCTCCGCCGCAGGCGTAAAGCGGCACCCCGATGGTCGCAGCCATCAGGACTCCCCATGCTTCATTGCCGCCGAAGAGTTTGACCATATGTTCCTGCGGCACATAGCGCTGAAACACGGCAGAGAGCAGGATGCCCAGGAGAAAGTACGGCCCCGTCACCCGGACATTGCGCCCAATGTTAAGCAGATAGCGGATCAGGATATTGGGATGGGTGTCGTGGCTTTTTTGTTCCTCAAACCCGGAAAAGTCGAAGAAGCTCCTGTCCCGATAGAAAAAGTGGATCAGCAGTCCTGCTGCGCATCCGCAGAGGAAGCAGGAAACGATCCGCACCGTGAGTACTGTGGGCCCCAGAGCGGCACTGTAGACGATGAGTTGCGGGTTGAGGAGGATCGAAGCCATCATAAATGCTGCAAGCCAGTCATGCCGCACGCCCTGCCGGGAAAAAGACGCGGCAATGGGAATGGTGCCGTACATGCAAAGCGGTGAGGCAATTCCCAGAAGGCAGGCGGGAACAATCCCGAAAATGCCCCAGGCCTTCCCCTGCATCCGGCGAAAAAGATTGTGGATGCCGTCCTTGGCAAAAACTGAGACGAAGGATCCTATGGCAATACCCAGCACCCAGTACCAGAAGACCTGACGGAGCTGCACTTCGGAATAGTACCAGAGATAGATGAATTCCCGACGAAGAATGTGAAGCAATTCGTTCATAATATCTTTCGTCCTTCAGCAGTCCATTACCATAAGTGTACAACCGTTATTATAACGCAGGTTTCTGAAAGAAGTCCAGTATTTTTCGGCATTAGCAGAAGACAACTTTGTGTCAATACAGGCCTCTATGTTCATCCAACAAAAAACTCGCGTCAAAGTGCTCTCCACTCCCAGAAAGAGGGATCCGTATCCGTCCGGATAATGCAGTCAGCGTTGTTCTCAATGGAAAAATGTCGAAAATACAACTCCTCCATCGGAATCCAGATTTCCTCGAAAGCCTTGTAATGGTCTCCCTCTCTAACCCGGAGACGCGCTTCCTGGACAGATTTCTCTGCCGTGACGAACAGCTTTATATCATAGAGATCTGACAGGAACGGATGCTGGGAGTAACTTCCCTCGACAATACTGACTTTTTTCGACGGGAGTCTCTTTTCCTCCAGATACCGTCTCTGCGGGCAGGAAAATGCTCGGTAAAGCACTTCCTGTCCGTCTGACGCAGGTTTCAGCACCTCTGCGCGGAACCGCTTCAGATCCATGTTTCCCGCTGGGACATCCTGCCAGTTTTCCACCCTATCTCGAAACGGCAGATAGAAGTCATCCATATGAAAAAGATTCGCATCCAGGCTCTCGGCCAGTTTTACTCCCAGGCTGCTCTTCCCGCAGCCGCATCTCCCGTCGATTGCTATCAGAAGCCTGCCTTTTTCCTTCTGTTTTTCCAGAATCAGGGATAAGATCTCTTTCATCGTAAATGCCCTCCGCCAACTGTTTCTTCTGCAGAACAGATTATAGTTTGGCTTTCAATAGGCTGTCAATCATTTTCTTCCTTGCATTCCTGGTGCACCTGTATTATAGTATCGCCAATCTTTCGTCTGAAAGGAACCTTATGGAAAAGAATTATAACAAAACCATCGTCGCCTGCTTTGTTGGCTACATTGTTCAGGCTATCGTCAACAATTTTGTTCCGCTCCTGTTTTTAACCTTCCAGCGGAGTTATCAGATTCCGCTCTCAAGGATTACGCTTCTGGTCACCATCAACTTCGCCGTCCAGCTGCTGGTGGATCTGCTGTCCGTCACGTTTGTGGACAAAATCGGTTATCGTGCCTCCATGATTCTTGCCCATGCGTTTTCTGCTGTCGGTCTGGTTCTTCTAACGGTTTTGCCGGAAGCCCTGTCCGATCCGTTTGCCGGCATTTTATGCGCCGTCATCTTTTATGCAATCGGCGGAGGGCTGCTGGAGGTTGTTGTCAGCCCCGTTGTGGAAGCCTGCCCGTCAGAAAACAAAGAGAAAGCCATGAGTATGCTCCACTCTTTTTACTGCTGGGGGCACGTCGGCGTGGTGGTGCTCTCTACCCTGTTCTTCTCTCTGGTCGGCATTGCGCACTGGAAACTTATGGCTCTGATCTGGGCACTGGTTCCGCTTTACAACATGTTTGTGTTTTTTAAAGTTCCAATGGCACCTCTGCTGGCAGAGGGGGAAACCGGCATGAACCTGGGAGAACTCTTCCGGGAGAAACTCTTCTGGTTGTTCATGGTGATGATGATCTGCGCCGGCGCCAGTGAGCAGGCTGTCAGCCAGTGGGCCTCTACTTTTGCAGAGAAGGGGCTCGGGATCTCCAAGACGGCCGGTGACCTGGCGGGGCCGATGACGTTTGCCGTGCTGATGGGATCCTCCCGAGCCTTCTACGGGAAATATGGCGACCGCATCGAACTAAACCGTTTCATGATCGGCAGCAGCCTGCTTTGCATCCTCTCCTATCTCTGCATCTCCCTCTCTCCGTCTCCGGTTATCAGCCTGACCGGCTGCGCGGTGTGCGGATTGTCGGTAGGCATTATGTGGCCGGGCAGCTTCAGCAAAGCATCCGCCTCTCTGCCTCGCGGCGGCACTGCGATGTTTGCCCTCCTTGCTCTGGGCGGAGATGTCGGCTGTTCCGGCGGACCGACGCTTGTCGGCATGGTTTCGAGTGCTCTGGGGGATGATCTGAAGCGCGGCATTCTGGCGGGGATTATTTTCCCGATCCTGCTGCTGGCAGGCGTGCTTCTGGTGAAAAAGGCCAATTCCAGAAAATAACAGTATCCATAATCTGCGTTTCCAATGAAAAAAGGACAAAAGCCAATTTTCGGCCTTTGTCCTTTTTGATTTCTGTTGTTTTTAAAGCGTGGATTTCCGCAGATTTTACTGCAGGATAGCTCCCTTGTCCGCAGAGCTGACAAGCTTTGCATACCGTGCAAGATATCCGGTTTTCACCTTTGGCTCCGGGCAAACCCAGTTCGCCCTGCGCACAGCGAGCTCCTCATCGGAGACCTTGAGCTCGATTTTGCAGTTGGGAATGTCGATCGCAATCAGATCTCCATCCTGTACAAGAGCAATAGTGCCGCCTGCAGCAGCCTCCGGGCTGACATGCCCGATCGATGCACCGCGCGTTGCTCCGGAGAAGCGCCCATCGGTGATCAGTGCAACACTGGAGCCGAGCCCCATGCCGACGATTGCCGAAGTCGGGTTCAGCATCTCGCGCATACCGGGGCCACCCTTCGGCCCTTCATACCGAATCACAACCACATCGCCCGGGTTGATCTGTCTGGCGTAGATAGCACTGATGGCATCTTCCTCGGAATCAAATACACGGGCCGGCCCTTCATGCACCATCATTTCCTGTGCCACAGCGGACTGCTTCACCACACAGCCGTCTTGTGCCAGGTTGCCGCGCAGCACTGCTATGCCGCCGGATGTAGAGTACGGATCTTCAATGGGACGGATAATCTCCGGATTGAGATTCTTTACCCCTTCCAGATTTTCCTTCATAGTCTTCCCGGTAACCGTCATCACGCTGAGATCAAGCAGGTCTTTCTTCGTCAGTTCTTTCATGACGGCATAAACGCCGCCGGCCAGATCCAGATCTTCCATAAAGGTGTCCCCTGCAGGAGCGAGATGGCACAGGTTTGGGGTACCGGCAGAGATGGTGTTAGCCGTATCAAGGTTAATCTCCACACCTGCTTCGTGGGCAATGGCCGGAAGATGCAGCATGGTGTTGGTGCTGCAGCCCAGTGCCATATCCACTGTTTCTGCATTGTGGAAAGCAGCCGGCGTCATGATATCACGCGGGCGGATATTCTTTTCCACAAGCTCCATGATTTTCATTCCTGCATGCTTGGCAAGGCGAATTCTTGCGGAATAAGGTGCGGGAATCGTGCCGTTGCCCGGCAGCGCCATGCCGATTGCTTCCGTCAGGCAGTTCATTGAATTTGCCGTGTACATGCCGGAGCAGGATCCGCAGGAAGGGCAGGCGTTTTCTTCATAGTCACGTACGCCTTCTTCGTCCAGCGTCCCCGCATAATAGGCGCCGACTGCTTCAAACATATGGCTCAGGCAGCTGCGCTTCCCGTTTTTCAGATGCCCTGCCAGCATCGGGCCGCCGGAAACAAAGATCGTCGGGATATTGAGGCGGGCAGCCGCCATCAGGAGCCCGGGAACGTTTTTATCGCAGTTCGGGATCATGACAAGTCCGTCAAACTGATGGGCAATAGCCATTGCTTCCGTAGAGTCTGCAATCAGATCACGCGTAACGAGGGAATACTTCATCCCGATGTGACCCATGGCAATTCCGTCACAAACGGCAATGGCAGGGAACATGATCGGTGTGCCGCCTGCAGCAGAAACCCCTGCCTTAACGGCTTCGGCGATTTTATCGAGATTCATGTGCCCGGGAATAATTTCATTGTGAGAACTTACCACGCCGATCAGAGGGCGGCGGATCTCTTCGTCGGTAAAACCGAGCGCATAGAGCAGGCTGCGGTTCGGTGCCCGCTCTACGCCTTTTTTAATAAGGTCAGACTGCATAATTTTTCATCTCCATTTTTTAATAATTCATCCGGTTTCGCCAGTTGCTTTACAGCAGACCGGGAATCAGCAGTGGAATAAATACAATAAACAGGAACACAACGATCAACCCGATCAGATAAGGTATGACCGATTTTGCAATTTTCTCAATCGGAAGGCCTGTAATACCCGTGGCAACAAACAGATTGATGGCAACAGGTGGGGTAATCATGCCGATGGCGATACCCACCACAAACAGGATGCCGAAGTGCAGTGTGGAAACACCAAGTGCCCGCACAAGGGGCAGAAATACCGGTGTCAGGATAATGATGGCAGACGATGTTTCCATAAACACGCCGGCTATCAGAATAATGACAGAGATCAGCAGCATGATGATATATTTATTCTGGGAAATCGAGAGAACCGCGCCGGCGATTGCTTCGGGGATCTTCCAGTTTGCCAGAACCCATCCGAAAGGCCCGGAACAGGCAATAATAATCATGATAACAGCACTGGTCCGTGCAGAACCCTTCATGATCTCAAAAAGGCCTTTGAGTGTCAGATCCCGATAAATAAAAGCGGATACCAGCACGGCATAGACAACCGCCACAGCTGCGGCTTCGGAAGGTGTAAAGTAGCCGGAGAAAATACCTCCCAGGATAATCAAAGGCATCAGGATTCCCGGAATGGCCCGGAGGAAGGATACCGCAACGTTTTTCCAGGAAAAATCTGTTCCTTTGGGATAATTCTCCCGGTATGCCTGCACAAGCGCAATGGCAATGAGCGCAGTGCCCATCAATACGCCGGGGATAAATCCCGCCTTGAACAGGCGGTTGACGCTCTCTTCCGCGATCACCGCATACAGCACCATTGGTACGGACGGCGGGATGACGACTCCGATCGTCCCCGCAGCCGCAATCAGCGCTGCAGCGGAAGCTTCCGGATAGCCGCGCCGCTTGAGCTCCGGCACGAGCGTACCGCCGACGGCCGCCGTCGTCGCAGCACCGGATCCCGAAATTGCCGCAAAGAACATACCTGCAAGCACGGAGACGACAGAAAGTCCGCCCCGGATCATTCCGAGCAGCGATTCGCAGAATTCCACCAGCAGCTTGGAAATCTTGCCCTTGGAAAGGAGATCCCCTGCCAGAATGAAAAAGGGAACGGCAATCAGGGAGAACGAGTTACATGCTTCAAACATGCGCTGAATCAGAATCAGCAGTTTCGCCTGTCCCAGCCCGCTGAGAACCGTCACGCCTGCCGCTGTGCAGATGGAGAAGGCAACCGGAACACCTATGATCAGCAGAAAAAGAAATACACCGAAAAGGATCAGCCCCATACCTTATGCCTCCTTTTTCTGGAAGATTTCTTCCAGCGTCATCACAAATGCATGGTACATACAGATCCCAAGCCCAACCGGAAGGCACATGTAGATATATTTCATCTTAATCGGCAACGCCGCGGCCGTACGCACCTGCTTGTTGCAGTACTTGACTCCGTAATACAGCAATACGGCAAACAGGCAGAAGCAGACAATATGTACCAGGATCCGCAGCCCTTTCTGAACCTTTTCAGGGAAGAGCGCCTGCACGGCCGTGATGGCGATGTTTCCGCTCCGGCGATACACACAGGTTGCACCCAGGAAGGTCGACCAGATCAGGAGAAACCGTGTCACTTCCTCTGACCAGGACAGTGCTGTAAACCAGATTCGGCAGATAATCTGAGCCGTGGTAATCACAACCATAGCCCCGATAATGATAACGATCAGAAACCCGCAGATTCTGTCCAGCAGGTCTCCGATTCCTTGCAGAATTTTCATTTGATTTCCTCCGTCAACAGACGAATATCAAAAAACGCAGGGCATGAAAGGCGCTTTACAGCAACCCTTAACGCCCTGCATTCGGCATGGTTTCATGCCAAAGATCTGTTTTTTATCCGATTTATTGTTTCAGGGCAGTTTCTTATGCGAGCTCAGCCTGAATACGGGCAATATAGTCCGCATACTGGGGATATGCATCATAAACCACCTGAACAGCCTCACGGAAGGAGTTGACGTCGGGATCTTCCACAACTTCAATGCCGTTGTCCTTGATTTCCTGGAGCTGGCCGGCTTCCTTGTCGGCAACCCATGCACGTTCATATTCTGCTGCCTCCTGGGCAGATGCAAGGAAGATCTCCTGTGTTGCCTCATCTAGGCTGTTGAAGAGATCAAGGCTCATCGTGATAATAGCCGTGGAGTAGGAGTGACGGTCGAGAACACAGAACTTCTGATTGTACTCCCACATTTTGTAAGACCAGATAACGTTGATCGGGTTCTCCTGGCCTTCCACGGTGCCCTGCTGCAGAGCCGTCAGGGTATCCTGCCAGTTCATCGGAACGGCATTGACATCCAGTGCCTTGAAAGTGGCGGTGTAGACTTCGTTCTCCATCACGCGAAGCTTCAGGCCTGCCACATCAGCAGCGCAGGAAATAGGCTTTACAGAGTTCGTGATGTTGCGGAATCCGCGTTCTGCATAGGCAAGGCCTTTCAGGTTGGCTTCTTCCAGCGTATCGAGCAGCTCACGGCCGATTTCACCGTCAAGAATCTTGTAGGCTTCCTCGCCGTTGGCAAACAGGAAAGGCATATCAAGCACGCCCATCATAGCAGAGTAGTTGACAAACGGGCCGGCTGTGATAATGCCCATGTCCAGCATACCCATGCTCATGCTCTCAAGCATATCTGCCTCGCCGCCGAGCGTTCCGTTGGGGTAAATCTCAATTACATATTCGCCGCCGGTGCGTTCCTTAACCAGCTCGGCAAATTTCTCAGCCGCAACCTGGAAGGAATCCTGCTCGTTAACGGTCGTACCGAACTGCAGCACGGTCTCTGCACTGGCGCTTACCATGCAGCACAGGCACATTGCCACTGCCAGAGCGACAGCAAATAGTCTTGCGATCTTCTTCATGATTTTTCTCCTTCAAAAAGATAGATATATTTCAAAGCCCGAGGGCATTTGAAACAGATAGAAAGACTTTCCTTTTATGTGAAATTGCAAACATGATATACCAAGGACGAGTGTATTGTCAATATTATTTCTTTCAGACACGGTTTTTCTGCTTCGCTAATCCGTTGCCTGTGCCCGCTCCAGCGCTGCATAAACACCGCCCTGTGCAAGCAGTTCTGCCCGCGTTCCCTGCTCTGCGATCCGGCGGTCTTCAATGACAGCAATCCGGTCCGCATTCCGGATGGTAGAGAGCCGGTGTGCAATCACGACACAGGTTTTTCCTTTGCTCAACCGATCAAGGCTCTGCTGGATTTTCTGCTCTGTCACACTGTCTAAAGCGGAAGTCGCCTCATCCAGAATCAGAATCGGCGGATTTTTCAGAAAGACACGGGCAATCGAAATGCGCTGTTTCTGTCCGCCCGAGAGCACAACACCCCGTTCTCCCACAAAGCTCTGGTAACCGTCCGGCATGTGCAGAATCTCTTCATGGATTTCGGCCTGAATCGCCGCTTCAATGACCTCTCGGTCTGTCGCATCCGGGCGCCCGTAGCGGATGTTTTCCAGAATCGTGCCTGCAAAAAGGAATACATCCTGTTGGATGATGCCGATGTTTCGGCGCAGGCTTTCCTGTGTCAGCAACCGCACATCTTTTCCGTCAATCAGCACCGCGCCTTCTGTTACATCATAAAACCGCGGAATCAGATGACAGATGGATGTCTTCCCTCCGCCTGACATCCCGACCAGCGCAAAGGTCTCTCCAGGAGAGATATGGAGCTGGATATCCTCCAGCACAGGAATCCCTTCCAGATAGTAGAAGCTGACATGGTCAAAGCGAATATCACCCCGTACATCCTGCAGTTCCTCCGCATTCGGTGCATCGGAAATATCCGGCTTCGTACGCATCAGTTCCACAAACCGTGCAAACCCTGCACTGCCCTGGGCATATACTTCCATAAACTGTACCAGTTTCCGGATTGGTGTGGTAAAGGCAGACACATACAGGGTAAAAGTGAGCAGATCGACAAATCCAAGCTCTTCCCGCATAATCAACAGTCCGCCGAAGCTGACGACTGCCACCTGCATAATTCCAACAGTTGCCTCAATCCCGGCATTGAACAATCCCATTGCCCGGTAATAGCGCACCTTGCTGTTCTTGAAGGCTTCATTGGCACGGTCAAACTTTTCATCTTCGGCCTTTTCTGCTGCAAAAGCCTTTGAGGTCCGGATCCCGGAGATCCCACTCTCAATCGCCGCATTGATCTCCCCTGTTTTCACTTTGACGTCCTTATTTGCCTGCTGCATGTTCAGCCGCTGCCGGATGGAGAAGACAACGCAAATCGGCAGAAGTACCAGCAAAACAAGTGTCAGCTTTACATTGATAGTCAGCAGAATGATCAACGCTCCCACCAGTGTTACGCCGCAAATCAGGAGATTTTCCGGCCCGTGATGAGCAAGCTCCACGATTTCAAACAGGTCATTGGTCACATGTGCCATCAGAACGCCGGTCCGGTTCCGGTCAAAAAACGAAAAGGAGAGCGACTGCATATGCTGAAAGACATCCCGGCGCATATCCGCCTCGACCAGCGTGCCCATCCGGTGCCCGATAATCGTTACAAGATATTGAAACCATGCCCGCAGCAGATAGCAGGCAAACAGAATCCCCATAACCAGAAAAAAGGTCGTAAACATTTTTTCCGGCAGGAGTGTATTCATCGTGTGTCTGGTTAAATAAGGAAATATCAGATCCACCAGCGCAATAGAAAGGGAAAGCAGCATGTCGAGAGCGAAAGCTTTCCTGTGCGGCAAAATATAGGAGGCGAAAACAGAGAGATTACTCTTGTTGAAATCAATTTTACTGTTCAAAAACGCTCATCCTCCTTCCGGTTTCCCTATTATGCCACATTAACACAGCTATAACAATCCTTTTTTATAACACCTGCCATCCATACTCTTTTGTGAGGCAAACGTGTGCTTGACAGCTCTTCTCTTTTGCTTTAGAATTCGTCATACACAGCCTATCCCATGTTGCAGGGATGCTCTGAGAAATGAAAAGGCCCGGTACAGGAATGGTACTTCAGGAACAGAAAAAAACAACATCTCGGAATATGACCGTCGGCCCTATTTTTGGGCAGTTGGTGCTCTTTTCCCTTCCCCTTATGCTGGGCAATGTATTCCAGATGCTCTATAACACGGTTGACTCGATTATTGTCGGCAACTTTGTAAGCAAACAGGCGCTCGCTGCTATCGGTTCCACCACAATGATCACCAATATGATGGTGTTTTTCTTCAATGGGTTTTCCGTCGGAGCGGGTGTAACCATCGGGCAGTATTTTGGGGCGCGTAATATGGAGAAGCTGCACCGTGCCATAGAAACTACCATGGCTGCAACCTTTCTGCTGAGTGTGATTTTTTCCGTAGCAGGTGTACTGCTTGTTAAACCGCTCCTTCGGATGATGAGCACGCCGGAGGATGTGTTTGCAGATGCCACCATCTATCTGAAAATCTATATCGGAGGAATCTCCGGCCTCCTGATCTACAACATGGGCAGCGGAATCCTCCGTGCAGTTGGTGATTCCACCCGACCTCTTTATTTCCTGATTCTTACCAGTATCCTGAACATTTTGCTGGACCTTTTCTTTGTCATTGTCCTGAAAACCGGGATCGCCGGAGCCGCCATTGCCACGATCCTCTCTCAGTTTCTCTCCGGTGTGCTGATTCTCGTCCTTCTGACCCGCACCAGAGATATTTATCGTCTGCGCTGGGGGGAGCTTCGGCTGGATCTGCCGATCCTTCGCCAGATTTTTGCTGTGGGTATGCCCGCTGCGATACAGTCTGTCCTTACGGCGTTCTCCAATATTTTTGTCCAGAGCTATATCAACTTCTTCGGGTCGGACTGCATGGCCGGATGGAGCAGTTACAATAAGCTCGACCAGTTCATCATGCTGCCCATGCAAAGCATGGCGATGGCTGCCACCACCTTTGTCAGCCAGAATATCGGCGCAAAAAATGATCGGCGTGCCGACCGCGGTACGGTATCTGCTCTGGTGCTCACTTGCGGGATCACGGGGGTTATCATTGCTCTGTTGATTCTTTTTGCTCCCGGTGCTGTTCGGCTTTTCTCTCCGGATCCCGCAGTCATTTCTTATGGCGTGCTCTTCATCCGCACCAATGTGGCATTTCTTCTGTTTAACTGCATCAACCACGTGCTGGCCGGAGCACTGCGTGGTCGGGGAGATTCCCGCGGGCCGATGATTATCATGCTTTCAACCTTCGTCGGCCTCCGTCAGATCTATCTGTATGTGGTCACGCATTTCATCGCAAATACACCCCGCATCGTGGGGTTTGGTTATCCGGTCGGCTGGGTCAGCTGCTGTATTATTGAGCTTCTGTACTTTGCTCACAGCCGGCAGAAACGATTGAATCAAAACTAGTTCAAAAAAGTAAAAAAAGCAGTGCAGGAATAGTTTTCTTCCTGCGCTGCTTTTTCATCTATATGGGTTCTTTTTATTCCGGTTTTGTCTGTTCCGCCGCTTTTTTTGCCGCTTTCGCTTCTTTTTTCGCCCGGCGTTTTTCTCTCCGTTTCGGATTGAAGAAAATAGCCCGGATAATTGCAATCACAGCAATCAGCAGCAACAGCAGGAACAGCAGTACCGGAAGTGCTTCCACAAAGCTTACAAATACCTCACCCAGATTTTCAATTCCGTACTGGAAGGCTTCGGAAATCTTCTCTCCGTAGGTTTTCGTTTTTGTCGGGGTATACTCGCTCACTTCGTTGATTGTCAGATAAAGGGTGGACCAGCTGACACGCCTGTCCCAACCTCGCAGGGAGGTTTGCAAACTTTCAATTCGATACCGTACTTCTGTGAGCTCATTCTCAATTTCAATTACATCAGACACGGTTTCCGCTTTGTCCAGTAGCTCCATCAGCCGTTTCTCCTGCGCCTGATAAGTCTGCAGGCGGGCTTGTGTGTCATAATACTGCGATGTCACATTTTCGGTATACACATGGCTGTAGGGGATGTTTCCAAGCGACGAGAGATCACTCATCATGCTGTTGAATTTTCCGTTCGGCACACGCACTGTGTAGCTGGCACTGCGGTTGGTTTTGCTTCCTCTGGAAATGCTGGAGTATTTTGCCCCGTTGACGCTGCTCGATTCCACCCATCCGCCATAGCTGTCAATCATTGCCTCCAATGCGGAAATAGTGGCGTCAAACTCCGTCGTTTCTACGGTTGCGTCAGCGGAATAGATGATCTTTTCAGGATTCAGGTCGGATGAAGTGTCGTCTTTCTCCGTATCGGATCCGTTCCCGCCTGCAGCAGCTTTTGCACTGGTTGCAGCCACAGAGGCCGCAGGCATAGGCGCCGGTGCAAATCCGCCGTAGTCTTCCATGGCGACTGCTTCTTCGTTGTAGTCGTACATGGCGTAATTGTTTGCCTGGTAGGATGTTGTTCCCGTCGTATACCCGCTTCCTGTTTCACGGTTTCTTGTTGTGCCGCAGCCACAGAGGGAGAGCAGCAGGATGGTGCATAATGCGATCGACAGTATGCGTTTTGCCTGTTTCATGGTTGAAAATCTCCTTTTTTTATTTTTGATTGATGAGACTCAAAACAATGTGCTGGCTCAGCAGCATACCGGCTGTGGCTGTCACCCAGACAAGAGAACCCGGTACGCTTCGTCTTCCCGGCGGGGGTGTTTCTGTCTGCAGCGGTTGTATCGATTCTTCCGGAGAAAACACAACGGTGTGATGCTCAATCCCTCTGGCTCTCAGTTCCTTGCGCATCACTCTCGCAAGAGCATCTCCGTATGTATTGGAAAGATCCGTAATCCGGAGAAGGCTGGCATCCTTTTTGTTTCCGGTTCCCATGGAGGAAATGATCGGGATTTCTCTCTCCCGGCATGTTTGAATCAGATCCAGCTTGCAGGAAACCAGGTCAATACAGTCTGCCACGAAATGATAGGGCTGTTCTCCGGACGGGAAAAACTTATCTCTGCTTTCAGCATTATACAGTTCTTCCCTTACATAAAGCCGGATATCGGGATGGATCTCCTTCAGGCGTTCCGCCATCACCACAGCTTTTGCCCGTCCGGTATTCTTCCACAATGCTTCCGACTGTCTGTTGATGTTGGTGACGGAATAGGCATCGCTGTCCACCAGTGTAAGTGTCCCGATCCCTGTTCTTGCCAACGCCTCAGCACACCAGGATCCAACGCCCCCCAATCCGAAAACCGCTACATGGCTGCCGGAGAGAATTTCCATTGCCTCTTCCCCGAGGAGCATTCCTGCCCTAAAAAATTGTTCTTTCATAACTGCTCCGCATCATACCTTAAATCACGACACTTTTTGTGAACGAATCTTTTCCCGTACTCTAATTTTCTGTAAACAGTTCTCCTGTTCAGTCCTGTTCCAGTGCCAGAGCTTTCTGTGCACCGGACAGCATCAGCTTAATACGATTGAGCTGGTTGACCTCCGAAGCACCCGGATCATAATCCACAGCCACCACATTTGCCTGCGGATAGCGGGTTTTTAGAGCTTTAATTACGCCCTTACCCACCACATGATTGGGCAGGCAGGCAAACGGTTGGATACATACGATGTTCGGTATTCCGGCAGAAATCAGTTCCGCCATCTCTCCGGTCAGGAACCATCCTTCCCCATACTGGTTGCCGATTGAAAGCAGCGGCTTTGCAAGTGCGGCTATTTCCTGGATGGATGGCGGCGGAGCAAACCGCCTGCTCTTTTTCAGGGCATCCAGTGCTGGCTTCCGGAGAGCATAAATCACCTTTACCCCGACATCCGCAATCATCTGTGACACCATCCCTTTTCCGAGATATTTGTGTCTGTAATCGGAGTTGTAGACGCTGTAATTCATAAAATCCATCAGATCCGGAACCACCGCCTCAGCACCTTCTTTTTCCAGCAGTTCCACAAGATGGTTGTTGGCCAGCGGCATATATTTGACCAGGATTTCACCCACAATACCGACTTTCGGTTTCCTGATCTGCTCATGAATCGGCAGTTTATCAAAGGCCTCTACAATCCCTTTGCATACCTTTCTGTACTCAGTCCAGCCTGCGCGCGTTTCTGTTATGGAATCAATGGCTTTTCTTTCCCATACTTTATGGAGGGTATTTGCTGATCCCGCTTCTGCCTCATACGGCCGCACATGATAGAGGCATCGCATCAGCAGATCCCCGTACACAATTGCCTTGCCCGCATCCGCTAACAGCGGAAGGGAAAGCCTGAATCCCGGATTTTTCTCCATCCCGTTGGCGTTGAGAGAAATCACGGGAATGTGGCTCTTGCCGGCTTTGTCAAGCGCACGGCGGATAAATCCCACATAATTGCTTGCCCGGCAGCAACCGCCTGTCTGCGTCATCATGATAGCCAGCCTGTCCGTGTCGTACCGGCCGGAGAGCACCGCATCCATAATCTGTCCTACCGTGATAATGGAGGGATAGCAGGCATCGTTGTTGACAAATTTCAACCCCATATCAATAGCGGAACGGTTGTCGTTCTCCAGAATAACCAGATGATAGCCATGCTTTCGAAACACCTCCTGCAGAATGTCGAAGTGAATCGGGCTCATCTGGGGTGCAAGAATAGTCCATCCTTCACGGCGCATTTCCGCACTGAAAATCGTTCTGTGGTAGGCAGCGTCAGCTTTCTTCGGAACAATTCCTTTTTCATGCCGCTGCACCATGGCAGACAGCAGACTCCTGATGCGGATTCTCGCTGCGCCGAGGTTGTTGACTTCGTCAATTTTCAGCACGGTATACATTTTCCCGCTGCCTTCAAGGATTTCACTGACCTGATCTGTCGTAACGGCATCCAGCCCGCATCCGAAAGAATTAAACTGCACAAGCTCCAGATCCTCCCGTGACCGGACATACTCCGCCGCATTATACAGCCTTGAATGGTAAACCCACTGGTCCGTAACACGCAGCGGACGTTCCGGTCTTTCCAGCATCGGCAGGCTGTCTTCTGTCAGGACGGCAAGACCATAGGACGTAATCATTTCCGGGATGCCATGGTTAATCTCCGGGTCAACATGATATGGCCTTCCCGCCAGAACAATGCCTGCTTTCCCGTTGTTCTGGATCCATTGCAGGGCTTCCCTGCCCTTTTTCTTTACATCATTCTTTGCGCGGGCCTGTTCCTGCCAGGCTTCCCGCACTGCTTTTCTGACTTCCCCTTCCGGAATGTTCCACTCTTCTTTACATACCTCGATCAGCCGTTCCGCAGCGGTTTTTTCACTGGTAAAGGCAATAAATGGCCGGATAAAATGCACTTCTCCACGTGTAATCGGCTCCACGTTGTTCTTCAGATTTTCCGCATAGGAGACCACGATCGGGCAGTTGAAGTGATTCTGCGCTGTAGAGCTCTCCTGCCGCTCATAAAACACGCAAGGGTGGAAAATCGTTTTGATTCCACGGCTGATCAGCCACTGCACATGTCCGTGTGACAGCTTTGCCGGGTAGCACTCCGATTCTGACGGAATACTCTCCATTCCCTTTTCATACAGCCTGTGGCTGGAAGCCGGGGACAGCACAACCCGAAACCCGAGCTTTGTAAAAAACGTCGCCCAGAAGGGATAGTTTTCATACATGTTCAGGACGCGCGGAATGCCGATTTCTCCGCGGGGGGCATCTTTGAGAGGCGGATACCGGAACATACGTCCCAGCTTATACTGCATCAGATTCGGCACATCGCTCTTTTTTGTGCTCCCTCCCGCTCCGCGTTCACAGCGGTTGCCGGTAATATGCTTTTCCCCTGTGGGAAAGTGATTGATCGTCAGCATGCAGTTGTTGGCGCAGCCCCCGCAGTGGCGGGATTCTGTTGTGTAGGAGAGCGTCAGAATCTCTTCCATCGGCAGCATGGTCGTATCCTGCCCATGGTAATGCTGCCTGGCAATCAGCGCCGCTCCGAATGCCCCCATAATACCTGAGATATCCGGGCAGATAGCCTCTGCCCCGGCTATTTTTTCAAAGGCGCGGAGCACTGCTTTGTTGTAAAATGTTCCGCCCTGGACAACCACGTGTTTTCCCAGTTCCTCCGGGGAAGAGAGCTTGATTACCTTATACAGGGCATTTCGGATTACTGAGCAGGCAAGGCCGGCAGAAATATCCTGTACGGTAGCACCTTCCTTTTGTGCCTGCTTCACGTTGGAATTCATAAACACCGTGCACCGTGTTCCGAGGTCAATCGGATGGGGGGCGAAAAGTGCTTCCTTTGCAAATTCTTCGGCTGTATATCCCAGCGACTGAGCAAAGTTCTCAATAAACGAGCCGCAGCCGGAAGAACATGCTTCATTAAGCAGGATATTGTCTACCGATCCGTTTTTCAGCCGGATACACTTCATGTCCTGCCCGCCGATGTCCAGCACGCAGTCTACCTCAGGGTCAAAAAAGGACGCAGCGGTACAGTGCGCAATGGTTTCCACCTCGCCCTCGTCAAGCCGGAAAGCAGTCTTCAGCAGGCCTTCTCCATAACCGGTCGAGCAGGATCTCACTATCTTTGCTTCCGGAGGCAGCTTTTCCTTCAGTTCTGCCGTTGCCCGCATCGCCGCATGAACCGGCGAACCCTGATTGCTGTCATACCAGGAAAAAAGAAGTTCTCCCTTTTCCCCGATCAGCGCAAGCTTCGTGGTTGTTGACCCGGCATCAATCCCGAGGAAACAGGGTCCGCGATAGGTCTCCAGCGCAGCCTTCGGCACCACAGCACGCTCGTGGCGGGCACAGAAGGCTGTATACTCACTCTCATCAGCAAAGAGTGGCTCCATTCTTTTCAGTTCAAACGCCATCGGGACGCCTTCCCGAAGTCTGTCGATAAATTCACCAATCGGTCGCGCCTCAGCATCCTCCGCTTCCAGTGCAGCCCCGATTGCCGCAAACAGATGGGAATTATCCGGGTCCACCGTTGTCTCTTCTGTCAGCTTCAGCGTGCGGATAAACGCCTGCTTCAGCTCCGGGAGAAAATGCAACGGCCCGCCGAGGAAAGCTACACAGCCGCGGATCGGCTTTCCGCAGGCAAGGCCGGAAATGGTCTGGTTGACGACTGCCTGAAAAATGGACGCAGCCAGATCTGCTTTGGTAGCCCCTTCGTTGATCAGCGGCTGGATGTCACTCTTGGCAAACACACCGCACCGTGCTGCAATCGGATAAATCTGTTTGTAATGGGCTGCTTCCGCATTCAGTCCGGGGGCATCTGTTTGCAGCAGGGACGCCATCTGGTCGATGAAGGCTCCTGTCCCGCCGGCACAGATCCCGTTCATACGTTCTTCCAGCCCTCCGGTGAAGTAAATGATCTTTGCGTCTTCCCCGCCGAGCTCAATTGCAACATCAGTCTGCGGTGCTGCCTTCTGCAGAGCGGATGCAACCGCCACAACTTCCTGTACAAAGCCGATGCCAAGGCTTTTCCCGAGATTGATGGAGCCTGATCCGGTGATCTTTACTTTCAACCGGCATTCGCCCACCTTTTCTTTTGCCTCCTCGAGAAGCGAGTATAAAGTGGGTTGGATTTCCGCACAGTGCCGCCTGTATTCTCCGTAGAGAATTTCGTCCTTTTCATCGAGCACCGTAAGCTTGATCGTTGTACTCCCGATATCGATGCCGGCCCGAAATGTTTTCATGCTTTCCCTTTCTCCGCTTTTTTTGGTTCTTTGCTGTTTTCTGCGTTATTAACGGTTTCTTAGCCTGTTAGCGCAAAGGCTGCCATGATAATCATGGCAGCCTTTAAACCCTTATTTTGTCAATCAGGCCGTCTTTCCGACGAGGCGATAGAAGAATCCGGTTGTTGCCTCCATACCTTCTGTCAGGGAGGAGAGCCATTCACTCATCTTCTCACTCGCAATGTAGCTTCTTCCGGTTTCATTGTTTGCAGGGTCACCCTCACCAACGAAGTACATGACGTGGTACCCGGCATAGCTTCCGCTCTCTCCGTAAACAATTCCGGTGTCGCCGCTCTTGCGGTTTTCATCGAAGCAGAAGTCATTAAACTCTTGTACCATCTGTCCTTCCATCACGCTGTCATAAAGACCGCCGTTTGTGTTGGAGCCGGGATCCTCGGAATACTCTTCTGCAAGGGCTGCAAAGCTCTCTTCGGTCTTATCGCCCTCTTCCCACTCTTTCAGGATCTCTTCCGCTTTTGCTTTTGCGGCTTCTTTTGCTTCATCGGTATAGGTGCCGTCTTCTGCAGCTTCCGCTTTTACCAGAATATGGCGTACTGCAATGGTGGGATACTGTTCCTTGATTTCCTCAAGAGTTACTTCTTCACTCTTTTCTTCATTAACCTGTCTGTATACCTTGCTGGCAAGTTCCATCTCGGTTGCATACTTCTTCACGGTCTTCACATTGTTGCCGACGCCATAATTGGCAGAAATAAACTTGTCCGCACTGCCGTATCCGTAGGACTTTGCCGTCTCTTCCAGGTTGGCAAAGCTGTCTTCTACCGTCTTTATCTCTTCATCGGTCAGAGCAATACCGTTTTCCTCGGCATACTGACCCAGAGCCTTGTTCTGTTTCAGCGCGGTCAGTGCCTGGTCAAGGAAGTAGTCTCTCCAGGTTCCTTCTCCCATGGAGCTCTGCTGATCCTTAAGGCCGGAAAGGCCGTACTTCGTATCAAGCCCGAACATGCTTGCATAGCTGCCGTAATTATTTACAAATGTCTGGTACTGGTTAGCATAGGTATATGTTACTTCAGCGGGGCTGTATTTCCGGCCGTCAATCGTCACAGCCGTCGTTTTCGTATAGAGAAGCGTAGAGTTGAGAACAAATACCAGGACAATCAGCACTGCAATGCCGATCAGTGCCCAGGTCCACCGTCTCCTATTGACGGCCTGCTTCTTTGCTTCTTCCTGTGCTGCAATGGTCTTCTTGTCCGTGCCGGCTTCCCGTGCTGCCTGACGGACTTTCTTTTCTGTTGATGCACTCATGTTGATTTCTTCCTTCTAAATTCATTTTTATCCCCTCCCCTCATGGAGAGGGGGAACCGCGCAAGCGGTGGGTGAGGTGTCTCTGCCACTTCGCGGCAAACTACTGTTTACGCCTTCTCTGCCGCTTTCATGGCCAGATAGGCATTGATAAAGCCGTCCAGATCCCCGTTCATCACATTGTCGATGTTTCCGTCTTCATAATCTGTTCGGTGATCTTTCACCAGCTGATAGGGCATGAACACATAAGAACGGATCTGGCTGCCCCATTCAATTTTCATCTGCACACCTTTGATATCGCTGATCTTCTCAAGGTGTTCCCGTTCCTTGATCTCCGCAAGTTTCGCGCGGAGCATGTTCTTGCAGTTTTCCAGGTTCTGGAAATGGCTTCTCTCCACCTGGCTCGCCACAACAATCCCTGTCGGAATGTGAGTCAGGCGCACTGCCGATGACGTCTTGTTGACTTTCTGGCCGCCTGCTCCAGAGGAACGGTACACATCCATTTTGATGTCTTCATCGCGCAGCTCGATTTCGCTGTCGTCAGTGATTTCCGGCATTACTTCAAGCGCGGCAAAGGATGTGTGTCTTCTTCCGGCGGCATCAAACGGAGAAATGCGCACAAGGCGGTGAATCCCGTTCTCGCTCTTGAGAAAACCGTAGGCATTTTCGCCTTCAATCATAATTGTGGCACTCTTCAGCCCGGCTTCATCTCCGTCAAGATAGTCCATCAGGCGAACCTTGTAACCGTGCCTGTCAGCCCACATATTGTACATGCGATACAGCATCGAAGCCCAGTCCTGCGCTTCTGTTCCGCCTGCACCGGCATGGAAGGTCAGAATTGCATTGTTGGCGTCGTATTCTCCCGTTAAAAGGGTGCTCAGCCGCGTTGCTTCCAGCTCTTTTTCAAAAGAATTGTATTCTTCCTGCAGCTCTTCCAGCATGGAGTCGTCGTTTTCTTCAATGGCCATCTCGCAAAGTGCCATCATGTCGTCCCAGGAGGAGCAGAGTGCGGCATAGTTTTCCGTCTTGCTTTTGAGCGTTTTCAGCCGTTTCTGGACTTTCTGGCTTTTTTCCACATCATTCCAGAAACCCTCCATCTCACTGGCACGTTCAAGCTCTTCGATCTCTTTGCCGGCCGCTTCCAGCTTCAGGGCATCTTTCAGGGCGTCCAGCGCGGGGCGGATATTATTCAGTTTTACCTTGTACTCTTCAAATTCAAGCATTCTTTTTCACAGCCTTAATCCGGTACTATTTCCTCTTTGCCGGCTTTTGGCCGGCAGATTGGTATTATACACAAAATTTCTTCTGTTGTAAATCTGTTTTTTCTTACTTTATTTTTCTTATATCTTTTATTTTTCAAACGAACGTGTTATAATAGCTTGATTCTATCTTCATGACGGAGGAATAAGAAGTAATGGCAACGCATTCTCAGGAGCTTAAAATCTTTTCCGGTAATTCCAATCCTGATCTTGCTAAAGATATTTGCAGCAATCTCTTTATGGATCTCGGCAGCGCTACTGTTTCTCAGTTTGCTGACGGTGAATGTTCCATCTCTCTTCAGGAAGCCGTTCGCGGTTGTGACGTTTTTATTATCCAGTCCACCTGCAATCATGTCAATGATAATTTGATGGAGCTCCTCATTATGATTGATGCCTGCCGCCGTGCCTCGGCCGGCCGCATCACTGCTGTGATTCCCTACTTCGGCTATGCCCGGCAGGACCGTAAAGCCAGAAGCCGTGACCCGATTTCCGCAAAACTGGTGGCAAACCTTATTACTGCGGCCGGTGCAGACAGAGTTCTTACAATGGATCTGCATGCTGCACAGATTCAGGGCTTTTTCGATATTCCCGTTGATAATCTTGCCGGTGGTAATATTTTCGTCAAGCATTATCGTAATATGATCCGTAAATCACCTGATGATTATATCGTTGTATCTCCTGATGTCGGCTCTGTCTCCCGCGCACGTAATTTTGCCATGAAGCTCGGTCTAAACCTCGCTATCGTTGACAAACGCCGCGAAAAAGCAAACCAGTCCGAAGTCATGAACATCATAGGCAGTGTTGAAGGCAAAAACTGCATCATTCTGGATGATATTGTGGATACGGCAGGTTCTCTCTGCGGCGCTGCGGCAGCACTCAAGGAAATCGGCCGGGCAGCCAACATCTACGCCTGTGCAACACACGGTGTCCTCTCCGGTCCGGCTCTCAACCGGATTGCCACAAGCCCGATTACAGAGCTCCTCCTGCTTGATACGATTCCGTATCCCTCCTCTGCCGAGCCTGTTGACAGGATTTCCTATCTGACTACTGCTCCGGTCTTTGCAGAAAGCATTCGCCGCATTCATGAAGAGCGTTCTCTCTTCACGGTTGAGAATAACTGACGATGTTTTTTCGAAAGCCGTCCGGAATTACCTGGCTGGTCGTCTTTCTCGGCAATCCCGGTCTGAAATACGCCGGTACGCGCCATAACGCAGGCTTTCTCACCGCGGATGCCGCAGAAAAGCGTTTCCGCGTCTCCATTAACCGCTCCCGTTTCAAGGCTTTGACCTGTTCCTGCGAGCTCGGTGGGGAGAAGGTCCTCTTTATGAAACCGCAGACGTATATGAATCTCTCCGGGGATGCCGTGCGGCAGGCTGTTTCCTTTTATAAAATCCCGGCAGATCATGTGCTTGTCGTATCGGACGAGATGTCTCTTCCCATCGGGAAAATCCGCATAAAACCCAAAGGCTCTGCCGGCGGGCACAATGGTTTGAAAAGCATCATCTCTGCCCTTGGCACAGAAGATTTCCCCCGCATTCGTCTCGGTGTCGGCTCTCCTCCCCCTGAATTTGATGTGAAGGATTGGGTTCTTTCCACCTTCCGCGACAGGGATGCCGAGGAGATCTCCACAGCCGCTGAAAAAGCGTCTCAGGCAATTGAAGCCTACATTACATCAGGTCCGGAAAAAACAATGAACCAATACAATTAACCATACGGAGGAAAACCACCATGAGCAAAACATGCATCGCCATGCTCCTTGCCGGCGGGCAGGGCTCTCGCCTTTACGCCCTCACGCAGGATGTGGCAAAACCCGGCGTCCCCTTTGGCGGGAAGTACAGAATTATTGACTTCCCTCTCTCAAACTGCACGAATTCAGGCATTGACACAGTCGGTGTCCTGACGCAGTACCGTCCGCAGCAGCTTAACAGCTACATCGGCAGCGGCCAGCCCTGGGATCTCGACGTTGACGATGGCGGCGTCTACATCCTTCCCCCCTATCAGACAGCCGGTGAAAAAGGATCCTGGTTCACAGGTACGGCAAACGCAATTTACCAGAACATTTCTTTCATCGAAAACTTTGATCCCGAAAACGTTCTCATTCTTTCCGGTGACCATATTTATAAAATGGACTATGCCGAGATGCTTCGGGAGCATCTCAACCACAATGCCGCTCTTACAATTGCCGTACAGCAGGTTTCCATGGAAGAAGCTACCCGTCTCGGTATCATGAGCACCGGCGGTGACGGATTTATCTCTGAATTTGAAGAAAAGCCGGCCCACCCGAAAAGCGATCTTGCCTCCATGGGTATCTACATCTTCAACTGGCCGAAGCTCCGCCAGTACCTGATCGCCGATGAAAACGATCCGAAGTCCAGTAAGGACTTTGGCAAGAACATCATTCCTGCCATGCTTTCTGCCGGCGAGCGGCTCTGGCCTTATCGCTTCAGCGGCTACTGGCGTGATGTCGGCACCATTACTTCTCTGTGGGATGCCAACATGGATATGCTCTCCACCACGCTGATCAATCTCTATGATCCGACCTGGCCGATCTATTCCCGCAGCCCGGTCTGCCCGCCGCATTTCACAGGTGAGAGCTCCTCCGTCGTTCATTCCATCATTTCCGAAGGCTGTGAGATTTACGGCCGCGTCGAGAACTCTGTTCTTTCTCCGTCTGTCAAGGTCGGTAAGGGAGCAACGGTTCTCTACAGCGTGCTGATGCCCGGCGCCATTGTGGAAGACGGTGCAACCGTTGAATACGCCATTATCGGCGAGAGAACCGTAATCCATCAGAGAGCCCATGTCGGCTCAGAGCCTGATGGATCTGAAACCTGGGGTGTCGCAACCTGCGGCCCCGACATCCAGATAAAAGAAGGCGCAGCAGTTGCTGCAGGCGCCATGGTCTATACGGGCGAGGAGGTTTGAACCGATGAATAACTATCATGGCATCATTTTTGCATACAAGTCCTATCCCGAACTGCGTGAGCTTGTTGCGGAGCGCACAGCCGCGTCTCTTCCGATTTGCAGCCGTTACCGCCTGATTGACTTTGCTCTCTCCTCCCTGCGCAATGCCGGCATTGTCGACGTTGGTGTGATTATGCAGCGTGACTACCAGTCTCTTCTCGATCATCTCGGCTCCGGCAAGCCCTGGGATATGAGCCGCCGTACCGGCGGGCTGCGGATGCTTCCTCCGTTCGGTCTTCCCGCTCACCACAGAGGGGATTATTCCGGTACTATCGAAGCACTCAATTCCGTTGCTTCCTACATTGAAGATATCCCCGCAAAACACATTGTCCTCATGATCGGCAACCTGTGTGCAAACATTAACCTAAGGGAAGCCTGCCGTGTGCACGAAGAATCTGATGCCGAAATCACCGCTGTCTGCGCAAACTATGAGCCCGATGTCCTGCATAACCGCTATGTCGTCGGGGAAGACGGTTATGTCATGCAGGTCCTCTTTGATCGTACCGGCCCCTCGCAGGGCAGCATGCCGGCACTGGAGTGCTACATCATCAATAAGGACACTCTCCTCCGTATGATGGATCGCTGCCGTGCTCTTGATAAATATCGCTTCCACCAGGATGCCATCTCCATGTTCCTGCGGGAAGGCGGAAAAATGGGCACCTATATCCACCGTACCTATGCCCGCGTTATCAAAGACGTGGATGGTTATTATGCCGCAAATATGGATCTGCTTGATCCTGCCATCCGCGAATCTCTTTTCCCGGCATCCCGCCCTGTACGCACCAAGCTGGAGAGCGGCGTCAGCACCTATTACGGTACGGAAGCCTCTTCCAAAAACAGCCTTGTTGCTGACAACTGCATCATTGAAGGCTCGCTGGAAAACTGTGTCGTCTTCACCGGTGTGCATGTCGGCAAAGGCTCTGTCCTGAAAAACTGCATTATTATGAAAGACGGTGTTGTCGGCACGGATACGCATCTGGATTACGTCATTGCCGATAAGGATGTTACCTTCTCTTCCAACCTTGCCATTACCGGCACACAGCGTCTTCCGATTGTCGTGCCCAAGGGAGCGGAAGTGTAAGGCCTTGCCTTTCTAACTTATCCTGAACCCCTCTTCTTCCCGCGGCTTTTCTTCTGCCGCGGGAAGAAAAACCTTAACTGATTGAAGGAGTAAAACAAACATTGAACAGCTATATTACCCGTGATGAAATTCGTTCCGTTATTGAAGACAAGCTGTGTGCCATTTTCAGCGTAACCAGTGAAACTGCCACCAACGACCAGATCTTTCAGGCTTCCGCCATTGTCATTCGGGAGCTGATGAGCCGCTTCCTTGCCGTAAAGAACCCCAGTAATCATCAGAAAGAAGTCCATTATATGTCCATGGAGTTCCTTCTCGGCAGAAGCCTCATGAAAAATGCCTTTAACCTCGGGGTTTCCGAGGCTTTGACCGGTGCTCTGAAAGACATGGGTCGGGATCCTGCTGATATTTTTGAAGCGGAACCTGATGCCGGTCTCGGAAACGGTGGTCTCGGCCGTCTCGCTGCCTGCTATCTGGAGAGTATGACGACGCTCGGCCTTACCGGAACGGGCTATTCCATCTGCTACGAGCTTGGTATCTTCCGCCAGCTTTTCCGTGACGGAAAGCAGACGGAAGTCGCGGACAACTGGCGCACCGCAATGGAGAGCTGGCTGATCCCCCGTTACGAAGACGCCGTTGAAGTCCGTTTTGAAGGTCGCGTTGAACCGCATTGGGACAATTTCGGCCACTATACAGCTGAATACACCGGTTACACCGCCGTAACGGCTGTTCCTCGTGACATGCTTATCGCCGGGTATGGCTGCAATGATATCAATACCCTCCGCCTCTGGGATGCCCACTCTGTTGACTCTCTTGACATGTACCTCTTCTCAGAGGGCAAGTATGTTGCCAGTATGGAAAACCGCACCATGGCAGAGGTCATTACCAAGATTCTCTATCCTGCTGACGATCATATCGAAGGCAAAACGCTTCGCCTCAAGCAGCAGTACTTCTTCGTCTCTGCTTCTGCGCAGGATATCGTTCGCAAGCACGTTGCCCGTTGGGGTGACATCCGTTCGTTTGCCGAGCACCATGTTATCCAGATCAATGATACGCACCCCACCCTGATCATTCCGGAACTGATGCGTATCTTTATGGATGAATACTTCCTCGGCTGGGATGAAGCCTGGAGAATTGTCTGCGCTTCTGTTGCTTATACCAATCACACTGTCATGAGTGAGGCTCTGGAGCGCTGGCCGCAGGATCTCATGGCCCGCCTTCTCCCGCGTATCTGGGAGATCATGTGCGAGATCAACCGTCGCTGGTGTGACTATCTGGTTTCCCAGCTCGGTGCCGGTGAGAAGACCGGCCGTAACCTCATCATTCGTGACGGCCAGGTTCACATGGCCAACATGTGCCTTGCTGCCTGCTTCAAGGTCAACGGTGTTTCCCGTCTCCACGGCGACATTATCAAAAACGATCTCTTCCGTGACGTCGCGTCTTTCCGTAGAGAGCGCTTCACCTATGTCACCAACGGTATCGATCATCGTCGCTGGGTTGCCCAGATCAATCCGGGCCTTCATTCCCTCCTCTGCGAGCTGCTCGGTTCCGATGCCTATCTCACGGATTCCTCTCAGCTTGCCCGCCTTGTCCAGTATGTTGACGATGAAACAGTCCGCCAGAAGATGCTTGCTATCAAAGCGGAGAACAAAAAACGTTTTGCCGCCTTTGCTCAGAGGAACGACCATGTCACACTCAATACCGACGCGATTATGGATGTTCAGATCAAGCGTCTCCATGAGTACAAGCGCCAGCTCCTTTGCGCCATGCATATTGCAAAGCTCCAGCTCCAGCTCCATGCCGATCCGAATCGCCCCTTTGTGCCGCGCACTTATGTCTTCGGCGCGAAAGCCGCAGCAGGCTATAAAACGGCAAAACGTATCATAGAGCTGCTTCTCTCCATGCAGGACGATATTAACAACGATCCGTTCTGCAAGGATAAGCTTCAGATCTATTTTGTCGAAAATTACCGTGTTTCGGCTGCTGAGGCAATTGTCCCTGCCGCTCAGGTTTCAGAACAGATTTCCACCGCTGGTAAAGAAGCTTCCGGTACCGGCTGTATGAAGTTGATGATGAATGGTGCTGTGACCATTGGCACGCTAGACGGTGCAAATGTCGAAATGTTCGAGCAGCTTGGGCCTGAGAACATGTTCCTCTTCGGTCTTCACGAAGACGAAATCTCTTCCTGGCGTGCTTCCGGATATAACCCCGGCGAGATCGCACGCAATGATTCGGAACTCAACAGCGTGCTTGAACGCTTCTCCAACGGTTTCCGTGACGGCAAGTCCTATTCCGACCTTGTTTCCGGCCTTCTCTATGGCGGTGACCCGTACATGCTCATTGCGGACTTCCGTTCTTATACCGACACACAGGATAAGCTCTATGCCCGTATCTCGGATCCCTCCGAGCTCGGCCGTCTTTCTATCATGAATGTCGCGCAGTCCGGCATTTTCTCCGCCGATCGTGCCATCCGTGAATATGCCGACAACATCTGGCACGTCTGATCCTGTTTTCTAAAATATCCATCCGGCAGGGAGAAATTTCCCTGCCGGAATTTTTAGCATGTCTCCACTGGTTTACTATATTTATATTTTTCAACAAAAAAGGGAAACTCATCTTTTCAATCTCGTTTTTGTATTGTATACTGAAAACAATTAAAGGTGTGGTTTCCAATTACTGTGTGATCGTTCTGTGATAATCGGTGTGTTATAATCATTTCAGGGAATAGATCTATACCGAATACAGACAAACAAATATTTTGTTGGGAGGATACCGATATGAAAAAGTCTGTCGCAATCTTTATGGCCCTGACTCTCATTCTAAGTCTCAGCTTTTTTGCTGCAGCTGAGACTGTAGAAAGCGCAGATGCTTCTACAATGCGCCTGGCTCGTGCAGAAGGCTGCGTTTTCCTCAAGGATGAATCCGGCACTGAGCTTTCTTACCGGGAAAACATGCGGCTCTACAGCGGCAATACCGTTGCAACGGAAGCGGACAGCCGTGCAGGTATCAGCCTTGATAAAACGAAAATCGTTACGCTTGACGAGCAGAGCTTTGCAAGCCTGCACCAAAACGGGAAAAAACTCCGGGTAAAGCTTGAGAATGGTGCTATGTATTTTTCTGTGTCAAAACCTCTGGCGTCCGATGAGCAGTTTGATATCGAAACTTCAACTATGGTCCTTGGAATTCGCGGGACGTCCGGATATGTTGAAGCTCTCAGCCCCACTTCCAGTTTGGTTATCCTGACTAGCGGCCATGCAGTTATAACAGCTATCTCCGGGGAAGAGCAGGAAATTAATCCCGGGCAGTGCGTTGTGATTCGGCTTACGTCTTCCGGGGCAGAGTTCATTGTCTCCACTGTTTCTCCGTCCGGCTTTCCCGCTCTCCTGACGGAAGAGCTTGCAGCAGATCCGGTAATGGCCAAGGAAGTTGCCTCTCAGAACAAAGAAGCAGCCGCATCTCAAAATAACAATCAAACCTCACAGGTTCCCGGTTCTCAATCTTCCGTTTCTCAATCCGTTCAGGATGCCATAGAAGACGCTGTTTCTGCCGCTGCCGGGCAACCATCTTCTAACTCATCATATGATCCCACTGGCAGAGATCAGCAGTCTTCAGCAGATGGAAGAGAAAATACAAACGCAGCTCAGGCTTATCAGGCTGCTGTCGACGAAGCCATTTCTGCTGCTCAAAGCGCACTCTCAGAAGCTCTCAATGGATTCAATTTTGGTTTTTAAGTTCTAAGAGGAGGGCCTCAGCTTGAAGCCTTTTAAACTATCGGGTCTGTTAAAAACAGTCAATCCTGTTTGGCTTCGTTTATCAGCGGTTTTTCTCTCTGCTGTTATTGTTTCTGCTGTTGTTGGGTTTGGCATTCTGGATACTTTTGATCAGCCTCTCTCTGACAGATTTTATCAGAAATCCGGTGCTGCGGACCGTGACATTGTCGTCATCGGGATTGATCAGGCTTCTTTGGACGTTTTCGGTCCGATGCCCTGGCCGAGAAATTACATGGCTGAGGCGATAACCTGCCTGAATAATACCGACCCTGATGCAAAACCCGCCGTTATCGGGATAGATATTCTTTATTCTGGTGAAAGCGCAGATCCTGTTGCTGATCAGCAGCTGGCAGCAGCCGCTGCACAATTTGGAAATGTTGTTGTTGCTTCCGCTGCTGAGTACGGTACTGAGATCGATGATCTGTCGGGTGACAACTATTCTGTTAGGGACCGTGCTGTTTTAGGTTGGGATGCCCCTTATGATGCTCTTGCACAGACTGCCGACACAGGTCATATCAATGCTATGGCGGACTCGGACGGAATATTCCGTCACGCACTGCTCTTTGTGGATCGACCGGATGGAGATCGTGTTTTATCCTTTGCCAGGGTTGTCTATGAGCATTGGTGTGATTCTGTGGGCGAAACCCCTTCTCCTCTGCCGAAAACTTCTGCATTTGGGTTTTATTATCTTCCGTTTTCTGCATCCGGAGGGGAGTATTGTGACGGAATCAGTTTCCTTGATCTGCTGGACGGAACTGTAGATCCGATTTTCTACAAGGATAAAATCGTCCTGATTGGCCCTTATGCTTCCGGAATGCAGGATGCTTACCCGACTTCCCTGAATCACGCTTCTCTGATGCAGGGAATTGATATCCAGGCTAATACCATTGAAGCCTTCCGGAAAGGCTTTTATCCTCGTGAAGCAAATCGGATTCTCCAGCTTTCTCTTCTCTTTTTCATCTGCATCTTGTTTGCTGTTCTTTTCTGGAAGAAAGATCTGCGGAAAATCACAGTCACATGGCTTGTAGCCTGTCTGGTTTGGCTCGTGATTTGTGTGCTGTGTTATCGTCTTGGCATTATTCTCCACTTGCTGTGGGTTCCCGTTGCTGTCAGTGTCCTCTTCCTGACTTCTGTGATTGTGAATTACGTTCGGATTCGGAAGGAAAAGCTTCGGATCTCAGCCGAGCTGGACGTTGCAAAAAGAATCCAGAATGATATGCTTCCCGACCAGTTTCCTCCCTTTCCGGATCGGAAGGAATTCAGTCTCTTTGCCAGCATGACTCCGGCGAAGGAAGTTGGAGGAGATTTCTTTGATTTCTTTCTGATTGACGACTCACATCTCGGCCTTGTCATCGGGGATGTGTCCGGAAAAGGGGTGCCAGCCTCCCTTTTTATGACAGTCTCCATGGTTCTCATCCGCGACCATGCAATGCAAACACCTTCTCCTGCCAAAGCTCTTCGGGCCGTAAACGAAATCATCTGTTCCCGCAATGAGGAAAATATGTTTGTCACCGTCTGGCTGGGTATTCTCGACCTCAAAACCGGAGAACTCATCGCTTCCAGTGCAGGTCATGAATATCCGATTCTGAAAGAACCTGACGGATTGTTTCATGTCTTCAAAGACCGGCATGGCATGCCGATCGGTGCCTTTGACGCTGCTGTTTACAGAGAATATTCCCTCTCTCTTGCCCCGGAAACGGCCCTGCTTGTTTATACCGACGGGCTTCCGGAAGCCATTAACAGAAAAAACGAACAGTTCGGGCTGGACCGGGCACTTGACACTCTGAACAATGTGCCATCTCTTAAACCTGAACTTTTGATTGAGACTGTTCACAATGTCGTCGATACCTTTGCGGGAACGGTCCCTCAGTTTGACGATCTCACCATGCTCTCTCTCGTCTGGCACGGATCAGAAAAACCTGAGCCGTGATCAGCAACAACCTATAGTAATGTAAAAAGAACTGCCTCCTCTTTTTTGGAGACAGTTCTTTTTGTATTCTGTAAGAATTTCTTACTTGATTTCGACTTTTGCGCCAACAGCTTCGAGCTGAGCCTTGAGAGCTTCGGCATCTTCCTTGGAAACGCCTTCCTTGATCTTGGCGTCCTTGGTCTCAACGAGAGCCTTTGCTTCTGCCAGGCCGAGGCCGGTGATTGCACGGACTTCCTTGATGACCTTGATCTTCTCTGCACCGAACTCAGAGAGAATAACGTCAAACTCGGTCTTCTCTTCTACGGCCGGGCCTGCTGCTGCTACTGCGGGGCCGGCTGCAACTGCTGCTGCGGAAACACCAAAGGTGTCTTCCAGGGCATGTACGAGCTCAGAAAGCTCAAGAACGGATAAAGCCTTGATCTCTTCGATCATTGCTGCGATTTTTTCGCTCATGATATTTTCCTCCAAATAATATTTTAATAAAAATGTTTTGCAGATCTTATGCTTCTGCAGGAGCTTCCTCTGCAGCGTCTCCTCCTACGGAGCCGCCCTTCTGCTCGAGGATCTGGCCAAGGCATACTGCCAGGCCTGTAATCGGTGCGATCATCGTTCCGAGAACCTTGGAATACAGTGCACTCTTGGACGGCAGTGCTGCCATCTCTGTGATCTCGTTATCATTCAGGATCTTGCCTTCCATGTAGGCTGCCTTGATGTTGAAGCGGTCACCGAGCTTCTTGCTGTAGTCATTCAGGATACGGAAAGGAGCAATGGGGTCTTCATCTGCTGTTGCGAGGGACGTCGTCCCGTTCAGAACATGATCCAGCCCGCCCAGTTCCAGCTTATCCAGTGCTCTCTTCACAAGCGTGTTCTTCACAACCGTGTAGTGTACGCCGTCCTTGCGCATTTCCGTGCGCAGTGCTGTGTCTTCCGCAACCGTGATTCCTTTGTAATCTACCAGGACACCCGCGGAGGAACCCTTGATGCGTTCTACCAGTGCGTCAACAACCGCCTGTTTCTCGCTGAGAACCTTTGCATTTGGCATTTTGTGTTTTTCACCTCCGTAACGTTCATTAACGCCCATAAAGAAAGCCTCTGCATCCGCAAAGACGCAAAGGCACAAAAACAATCAATTCAAAAACTGTTGATGTCCTCGGCTGGATTTACCCCTTTCGGGAACCGGCTGTCTTCGGAGCGCTCAGTTAATATACAGGAATCCTATCCAAAAGTCAAGCATTTTCTACCTGAAAACTCAAAAATCTCTATTCTCTGTATCCTGTCCCCTGTATCCTGTCCCCTGATTTCTGTTCCCTGATCTGTTTCATCCAGCACTGATGGCACATGGCAATATAGCTGTCATTCCCGCCGATAAGGATCTGGCCGCCTTCCGTCACAATTCTCCCCTTGCTGTCAATTCTCGCATTAACCGTTGCTTTCCTGCCGCATCGGCACACTGTTTTAATCTCCGTCAGAGAATCTGCCAGCTCCATCAGTCGCTGCGCACCGGGGAAAAAGTGGGTGAGAAAGTCCGTCCGCAACCCAAAGCACAGCACAGGCAGATCCTTTTCATCTACCAGCTCTCTCAGCTGGTCAATCTGCTCCGGCGTAAAAAACTGCGCCTCATCCGCAATAATTACATCGTGATCCCCTGCCTCTTCATAGGCTTTCGTGATGTCCGTCTCTGGGGTAATCACCTGCGCATGCGCCTCCAGGCCTATTCTGCTTCGGATAATATCAGCCCCGTCTCTTGTGTCAATTGACGGCTTGATCAGCCATACCGTCATCCCGAGTTCTTCATAGTTGAACTTTGTAATCAGCGCCTGCGCTGATTTTGACGATCCCATCGCTCCGTATTTAAAATACAGCTTCGCCATTATTTTTCTCCTGTCCCCTGTATCCTGTATCCTATTCGTTTATTCGTTATCTAAGTGTGCTCTCACCCGCTCAACCACCATCTCTAGCGCCACTTTGTTGAGTCCGCCCTGCGGGATGATGATATCCGCGTTCTTTTTGCTTGGTTCCACAAACTGTTCGTGCATCGGTTTTACCGTGTGGAGATACTGGTCAATAATGCTCTCCAGGCTCCTGCCTCTGTCCTGCACATCTCGTGTAATTCTCCGGAGAATCCGCACATCGGCATCCGCATCCACAAAAATCTTGATATCCATCAGTGAGCACAGCTCCCTGCTCTCAAAGATCAGTATTCCTTCTACAATAATCACTCGTGCCGGGTGAATGATCTCCGTCTCTTCCGCCCTGTCATGAATCGTAAAATCATACACCGGGCAGACAACTTCTTTCCCATCTTTCAAGTCTTTTACCGCCTGAATCAGCAGATCAGTGTCAAATGAATTCGGGTGGTCATAGTTGAGCTTGCAGCGCTCCTCGTAAGGCATATTATGATGGGCTTTATAATAGCTGTCATGGTGGATTACCGACACATTATCTCTGAACCGTTCAATCAGCTTCTCCGTTAAGGTGCTCTTCCCGCTTCCCGTGCCCCCTGCAATTCCGATTACAATAACGTTGCTCATGGCTGTTCCTCCCACTTTGCTTTTGGTCGTTTTTCTTATCTTATCATATTCTTCCCTGTCTTTCAATTTGACTTTTTTCTTTTTCTCTCATATAATAAAGATAATCTTCGTGAAAGAAAAATTTTTAATATCTGGAGGACTATATTATGCCTACTCCCCATAACGAAGCAGCTGTCGGCAGCATTGCCAAAACCGTTTTAATGCCCGGCGATCCCCGTCGTTCCCAGTTTATTGCCGAAACCTTTCTGGAAGGTCCTGAACTCGTCAACAATGTCCGCGGTGTCCATGGTTACACCGGCACCTGGAAAGGTGTTCCAGTAACCGTCATGGCCTCCGGGATGGGTATCCCGTCCATTGGCATCTACAGCTGGGAACTCTACAGCGAATATAATGTAGAAAACATCATTCGCATCGGTTCCGCCGGGGCTTTGCAGGACGATTTGAAACTGCTCGATGTTATCCTTGCCCAGGGTGCTTGCACTACTTCCAGTTATATTGAAAACTTCGGTATCCAGGGTACATTTGCTCCTATTGCAGATTTCACCCTGCTTTCTGCCGCAAAGGATGCTGCAAAAGCTCTTGGCATCAACGTACACATTGGCAACCTTCTCTCCTCGGATAATTTCTACTCCCCTTTTAATATTTCTTCCGAACAGAATCAGCAGTGGAAAAAGATGGGTGTTCTCGGCATTGAGATGGAAGCAGCTGGTTTGTATGCCAATGCCGCCTACTTCGGCAAGCGTGCGCTTTGTATTTGCACCGTGTCTGATCATCTTTATCGCCCCGAGATGCTTTCTCCGGAAGATCGCCAGCTCGGTTTCTCCCAGATGATCACCATCGCTCTCGACACTGCAACAGCCATGGCTTGACCCCTGTCCCCTGTATCCTGTCCCCTGAATTTCCCCTTGCATTCTTTTTTTCCACAAGTTATAATATCCGTGGTGGTTAAATCACCGCGCTTTATGAAGTAATTATTTTTTAAAACGGAGGAAAGCACAAATGAAAAAGATTCTCGCCCTTGCTCTCGCACTGTGCATGGTTTTCGCCATCAGCGCAGTTTCCGCATCTGCTGAAGCTCCTGCCGTCGCAATGATCACCGACTACGGTGACATTACCGACCAGTCCTTCAACCAGACCACCTATGAAGCCTGCAAGGCATTTGCCGATGCAAACGGCCTCACTTTCCAGTACTACAAACCCGCATCTGACTCCGATGAAGACCGCAGCTCCTCCATGGAGAAGGCCATTGATGACGGTTACACCGTCCTCATCATGCCCGGCTATGCATTCGGCAAAGCCATTCAGAATGTTGTTCCTGAGTATGATGACATTACCTTTATCGCACTTGACGTTTCCGAAGGCGACATCGGCGACCTCGCAGCTGATGTTCCTGCAAACCTCTACTGCGCTGTCTATCAGGAAGAGCTCTGCGGCTACATGGCTGGTTATGCAGCTGTGAAGCTCGGCTACACCAAGCTCGGCTACCTCGGCGGCATGGCAGTTCCTGCAGTTGTCCGTTACGGCTATGGCTTTGTTCAGGGCGCTGATGCAGCAGCTGCTGAGCTCGGCCTCACAGATGTTGAAATTAAGTACGTCTACGGCAACCAGTTCTATGGTGACTCCGATATTACCGCTTACATGGATACCTGGTATGCAGCCGGCACGCAGGTTGTCTTTGCTTGCGGCGGCGGTATCTTCACCTCTGCTGGTGAAGCAGCTGCAAAAGTCGGTGCAAAGGTCATTGGTGTTGACGTTGACCAGGCTGGCACGATTGACGGTCTCTACGGCGAAGGCATGACGGTCACTTCCGCCATGAAGGGTCTCGCCGCTACTGTTAATGCAGAGCTCCAGGCTATTCTCGACGGCACATTTGAAGGTGGCAAGGTTGACAACCTCGGCCTTGTTTCCGACGTTCCTGCCGAGAACTTTGTCCAGATCGCTCCTTCCACCCAGTTCAGTGACAGCTTCACCGAGGCTGATTACGAAGCTCTCGTTGCTGCCATGAACGCAGGTGAAATCACTGTTTCCAATGACATCACCGCTGAGCCCGCTGTCTCCGCCGTTACGGTTGACTACCAGGGCAACATTAAGTAAGTTTTCTTCCCCCACGGGGCAGGTCATCACTGGCCTGCCCCGTTTTTTTCATTGAAATCTTTCTTCTCTTATAGTATTATAATCTTACTTGATTCCATCGAACATCTGATTCTTTTGAAAAGGAGGCTGGTCTGCTTTGGAACAATATGCTGTAGAAATGCTGCACATTACCAAAAAGTTCCCCGGGATCATTGCAAACGATGATATCACCCTTCAGCTCAAAAAAGGCGAAATCCACGCACTTTTGGGAGAAAATGGCGCGGGCAAGAGTACACTGATGAGCGTGCTGTTCGGCCTTTATCAGCCGGAAGAGGGTATCATCAAAAAAGACGGTGTTGAAGTAAAAATCAACAACCCGAACGACGCAAATGCTCTTGGCATCGGCATGGTGCACCAGCATTTCAAACTTGTCGAGTGCTTTACGGTTCTTGACAACATCATCATGGGCGTCGAGCCGAATAAAATGGGCTTCCTTCAGAAAAAAGAAGCCCGCGAAAAGGTCATGGCTCTCTCGGAAAAGTATGGCCTCCATGTCGATCCTGACGCAATCATTGAAGACATTACCGTCGGTATGCAGCAGAGAACCGAGATTCTCAAAATGCTCTACCGCGATAATGAAATCCTGATCTTTGACGAGCCCACTGCCGTCCTCACCCCGCAGGAGATCTCCGAACTCATGCAGATCATGAAGAATCTTGCCGCGGAAGGCAAATCCATCCTCTTCATTTCCCACAAGCTGAACGAGATCATGGAAGTGGCTGACCGCTGCTCGGTTCTCCGCAAAGGCAAATATATAGGCACCGTCGAAACGAAGAACACCACCATGGAAGATCTCTCCGCCATGATGGTCGGCCGCAACGTCAACTTCCATGTGGAAAAGAAGCCTGCCACCCCAGGTGATGTTATTCTCGAAATTGACAATATGACGGTCGCTTCCAAAGTTCATAAGAACAACGCCGTGAAAAACGTCTCCCTCAAGGTGCGTGCCGGTGAAATCGTCTGTATCGCAGGCATCGACGGCAACGGTCAGTCGGAATTCGTTTACGGCCTCTCCGGTCTGGAGCCTCTCGTCAGCGGGAAGATTACTCTCTGCGGCAAGGATATTACCAAAACCTCTATCCGCCAGAAGAGCATCCTCGGTATGAGCCATATCCCCGAAGACCGGCATAAGCACGGCCTTGTTCTGGATTACTCTCTGGAAGATAACCTCATCCTCCAGACGTATTTTAAACCGGAGTTCACTACACCCGCCGGTTTCCTTCGCCGCAAAAACATCCGCGAGTATGCCGACCGTCTGATCGAGCAGTATGACGTCCGTTCCGGCCAGGGTGCTATTACCACCACCCGTGCCATGTCCGGCGGTAACCAGCAGAAGGCCATCATCGCCCGCGAGATTGACAAAGCTCCTGAGCTCCTGATCGCCGTCCAGCCGACGCGCGGTCTCGACGTCGGCGCCATTGAATATATCCACAAACAGCTCGTTGCCCAGCGTGACGCCGGCAAAGCCGTCCTCCTGATCTCCCTCGAACTCGATGAAGTCATGGACGTGCCCGACCGGATTCTCGTCATGTACGAGGGTGAAATCGTCGGCGAGCTGGATCCGAAGAAGACCACCCAGGAAGAGCTCGGCCTCTACATGGCCGGTGCGAAAAGAGATGAGGTGAAAGCATGAAAAAAGCCCTGAAGAACCCCGGTGTGCAGGCCTTTATCGCTTCCATAATCTGCATCATTCTCGGCCTGCTGATCGGCTACATCGTCCTTCTCTTCATCAATCCGGAAGGCGCAGCCGAATCTATCATCAATGTCATCAAAAACTTCCTCACCTGGAGCCGGGCAAATAAAAAGCTCCAGCAGTTTGGCAACACTCTTTCCAAAACAATGCCCCTGCTCATGTGCTCTCTGAGTATCCTCTTTGCCTACAAAGTCGGCCTATTTAATATAGGCGTTGCCGGGCAGTATGTGGCAGGCTCCTGTGCATGTCTCTACGCCGCTCTCGCCTGGGGCTGGGGCTGGTTCCCGTGCATGATCTTCGCTCTGGTTGCCGGTGGGTGTCTCGGTGCCATTGTTGGCTTCCTCAAGTCTCGCTGCAATGTCAACGAGGTCATTTCCGGCATCATGCTCAACTGGATTTCTCTGTATACCGCAAATACATTGCTCACAAAGGTAAAAGAAGTGGCCAGTCCTTATACCATGTATATTAAGGATGTTAACCCCTCCGCCCTTCTCCCGAATGCAGGGCTGGACAAACTATTTAACAAAAACCAGTATATTACCATCGCCGTCCCCCTTGCAATTCTCATTGCAATTGCCGTGAGCATTCTCCTCAGCAAGACGAAGCTCGGCTATGAGCTCAAAGCCACCGGCAGCAACAAAAATGCAGCTAAATACGCCGGCATGGCAGAGAACCGCAACATCATTCTTACCCTCGTCATTGCCGGTGCTTTGGCGGGTCTTGGTGCTTCGATGCTCTTCCTCACCGGCTATATGCGCTGGGAGTGCACGCAGTCTTCCGTCCCGAGCATGGGCTTCAACGGCATCGCCGCAGCTTTCCTCGGCGGGCTGAGCCCGATCGGGGCCATCTTCTCCTCGTTCTTCATCCAGCACATTACCGACGGCGGGCAGTATGTTAACACCAATTTCTACTCCTCCCAGATTTCCGACCTGATCTCCTCCGTCATCATCTATCTCTGCGGCTTTGTTCTCTTCATTAAGATAACCATGAACAACATCCTCAGAAAGAGTGAAGAAAAGAAAGCCCGGGCTCTCAAAGCTTCCGAAGGGGGTGACAAATAATGCTGCTTCTCATTCAGTACACGCTTATTTTCTCATCGGTTCTTGTCCTCGTCGCACTCGGTGGCTGCGTTTCGGAGCATTCCGGTGTCATTAACCTCGGTCTCGAAGGCATTATGGTCATCGGAGCACTCGGCGGCGCTCTCATGATGCGCTACCTCGGCACTTCCAGCGCTTTCGTCATGGTCCTGCTTGTCATGCTGGCAGCAATCCTGTTCGGCATGATCTACTCCTCTCTGCTCGGTGTTGCCTGCATCAACTTCAAGGCGGATCAGACGCTCGTCGGCACCGCTCTCAATCTCCTCGGTACCGCTGCCGCTACGGTTTTTGTCAAAGCTATTAATACCGCTGCAAATCCGGATGACCACTCTTCCGAAATTGAATATGTTCGCGCCCGCAAAATGTTCATTGTCAACATCAACGGCTTTGAGTTCAACTGGTTCATGCTTGTTGCGGTTCTCGCGGTGATTTTCGTGGCTGTCATGCTCTACAAAACAAAGTTCGGCCTCCGCCTCATGGCCTGCGGCGAACATCCTCAGGCTGCTGCCTCGGTTGGTGTGAGCGTCTATAAGATGCGTTGGGCCGGTGTTCTGATCTCCGGTGCGCTCGGCGGTCTCGGCGGGATCTGCTATATTCTTGCCGGTGTCTCGATCTGGAAGTTTGAAAACGGCGTAGCTGGCTTTGGCTTCCTTGCCCTCGCCGTCATGATTTTCGGTCAATGGAAACCTCAGCGTATCGCTCTCGCGGCGTTGCTCTTTGGCCTGTTCCGTGCCCTGTCGAACACCTATGTCGGCTTCCCGGCTCTCGCAGCGTTGAATCTCCCAGGCAACGTATACAACATGATGCCTTATATTGTCTCTCTCATCGTCCTTGCCTTCACCTCCAAGACCTCCCGCGCCCCCAAGGCTGAAGGCATCCCGTACGATAAAGGCACCCGTTAATTCCCTATCCCCATTTTTGTATACACATCAAAGGAACCACCGTTTTTCGGTGGTTCCCTTCCTCTCGCCTCCTATGTCCTGTCCTTTCCCTGTATTTTATTGAAGAAAAGAGTTCTTCTATGTTTACCAGTTGTCTTAAAAAACACAACTCCATTTTCGCCCTGTTTCTTTCCATCTTGCTTTTCACTAGTTTCTCTCTTTCTGCAGATGCTGCCATCTCTGATCTTTCTGGCTGCTGGACTGTACAGGAGATTTTTTCAAACAATGCGACTCTGGATGTCGAGAGCATAACCGCTTCTCTTGACCTCAGTGACTCTTCTGAGTTGATGTCACTCCAATTATCTCCCTATGGCTATGGCAAAATGCTGTTCTGCAACGTTGTCTATCCCGTTGAGCTAAATCCCCTCGGTAACGGAACCTACGCCCTCACAGATTCGGATACATCTTTTCTTCTTTCTCTCTCAGATGACGGCTCACTTCTCTGCACCCTGCAGAATAGCTTTTCTCTCTGTTTAATTCCCTCTGACGACAAAGAAATTCCTTTCACTGGAGGCCTTCCTGTCGCCACTGCCTTGGATGAAGCAAAAACTGCTCAGTCTCTGGCTGCATCTATCCGCTCCTCTGCCCTCAACATCTCTCTCCCTTTTTCCGACACAGATACCACAGTCATGAGCAACTTTATGCTTCAGGGGCGATACTGGTTTGACGGGACTTACCTTTATGGTCTCGCCTTTGATAAAAATGACATCTTGCCGAATCTTGTTCGCATGGAAGTCTCTTTTTCTGATACCGCCCCTCAGCCGGGAACCTGTGAGCCACTTGACCGTCATGTAAATGCCGTTTTTCTCACACCTGTTGAAAACTGGCTCTATTACATTCGTCATGACAGAGCCACTCACACGGTCTCCCTTGCCCGACTCGACCTAAATACCTTGGAACACGAAATACTGGCCTCTGATCATTCAGAGCTCTCTTATCTACAGTTACACAACAAAAGATTATATTTTACGGCAGAAAATCACCATCTCTTTTCTTCTGATCTTTCCGGTAACGATCTCCAGCCCGTTCTGGAAAAAGAAGTTTATTATCCTTATTTTATCGACGACGATCGCCTTCTTTATCAGGACAGTGCCGATGGTGAAACACTTCACTTATATCGTTGCTCTGACAGTATGGATATCAAACTGACAGACACTCCTTCTTTCCACCCCATCCTCTCCGGCAGCACTCTGTATTTCCTTTCGGCAGAGGATAATGCGCTTCACCTATCCTGTATGGCTTTGAATAGTCCTTCCCCTGATACCGTTCTTCCGTTTCCCATTGAGACATCTGTTCTCCCTTTCTCTCAGGAATTCTCCATCACCCACAACCAACTTCGTTATACTCAGCATAAAACTGACCTCACTCTCTGGTCTTCTGTTTCCGACCCTCCTGATAATGAATCTGCCTCACATCGCATCTTCCTCCTTGCTGACCCGTTCCTGGTCTCTGCCGAAATGGATGATTACGGCGGGCAGAATGTTCGTGCGCTTTACCTGGTTGATCCCCTCACCGGTCGGGAAGGAGTATTACACCATGTTTATTGAACTTTCTTCTCATCTTTGGCTGTTCCTGTGTCGCTTTCTTCCTTCCATGCTTCTGCTTTTGTCTCTTCTTTCTTTCTTCTCCTCTTCCTCCTATGCCGGCCCTGTGGAGAACGGTATTTCCTCTATAGGCTCCTCCCTGCCGGAATATGTGCCTCTGCCGAAGCCCCTCCCCGAAAGCTCCTCTCTTCTCCTGGACGAATCTACAATTCAGCTTGCCGCCACATCCGAGGCCTCCCTCTCCGCACGATATGAAAATGCGAAAGAACTGCTTTACACGCGCCGTTTTTCAGCAGCCGAAGCAGTTTTCCTTTCCCTTGGCACCTATGCCGACAGCCCGGACCTTGCTGCCCTCTGCCGTTCCTACCCCGCAAGCGAGATAGAATTTGAGAATAAACTAATGCGCCCAGAAACGAAAAACAGGCTTTATTCTGACGGTGCAGTCTATTGGTCCTCAAAAGGACCCTTCTATGTTCCCGACAATGTTACCTCTTCCACAAGCTTTGTCCTGTACTATTGCGGAGGTGACGGTGCAACAAACTGGCTCAGTTACTCCGATGTCTTTCAGTATTTTAAAGTATATCACCCCGACGCTGTCATCTTCTTCCGCAACGGCCCGGGTGAGACACACCTTGATGAAGAGAACATCCTCATGTATCATTATCTTCAGGAAATCGCCAAAGAACGCGGCGTCATTGTCCATGATCTCTCTGCCATCGGCAGTAGTACAGGCTGTTACACGGCTCTCAATGCGGCAGCAAGTCTTTATGATGCCTTCGGTATCCGTCTCACCAACGTCTGTTCTCTTGATGCCGCGGCTGATTGGGACAGCTGGGGCATGCTTACCCCTTCCGAGATGGATTCCGTCGCCGAAGCCGGAACCGTATTTTTTCTCTTTGAGCAACACGGGGCTGGCACACGCGCTCCTCAGCTTCAGGCAATGCTGGATCATGGTATAAACACCTGGCTCATTCTTTGCTCAAGCGCTACCCATAGTGCCATCTCCACCAATGCTTTCAACTATGGGATCTTCTCCTGGTCTGCCGGTGGATCGATAACTCTCCCATACTCAGAATATTCTTTCTCTCACCTTTCGCCTTCTCTTCCTCAACCTCCCCAGCCCATTCCTTCTCCCCCTACTCTCCCCATCGGTAAAGACTCTCCTCTCCTTTCTTCTGGCTAACTCCTTCATGAAAGCAGATATTCTTGCAATAAGATTTTATGAATACCTATCCCGCTTAATTACAAAGAACTCATAATATGTCTATCTTCTATAATGAAACCACAAAGTATAAACTGCTCTTTTATTGCTACATTTCTTTACTCATCACAATTTGTTCCATGATCATCATACTATATCTTGTGTCAAGTTTTTTTTAATCGCATATTTTGCGAAAAAAGTTCTAAAAAACGCCTATTTACATAATTTTACTCTTGACAAAACGAAATAACTGTGCTATAGTACACATCGTCAGGCGCCAAAGACGCCAAAAATATTTTTGGAGGAAATTTTAAATGAAGAAAATCATCGCAATGCTCCTGTGCGTAGCACTCGTTGCATCCCTCGGCATCAGCGCTTTTGCAGATGGGCTGCTCACTACTCATGACTATGCTTACTATTGGAACAAGCTCGTTGATGATTCTGTAGCAAAGGGCCCCATCGAACAGCAGGCTAAGGCACTTAATGCCGCCAAGAAGGCATATGGTGATGCAAAAGACGATCTGTCTAAAGCTGTTGCCAATCTTTCCAAGGCTGTTCAGACTGTTCAGTATAATATGGTAGCTAATTATTATTCTGCAGCAACTCAGGCACTCAATGTCCAGTTCCAGAATGCCATTAACGAGGCATGGGCAAATTATAATTTCGAGATGTACAAGACTCTTTATGATGTTACTCCTGGCTGGAAATATTAATTAATTTAGGACATATTATAAAAGGAGAGGATGCTACCATCCTCTCCTTTTCTTTTTGAATTAATCTTTTCATTATTCTCTCACTATTGCTTTTTTTCACTATTTCTACAGTTTTTTTCTTGTATTTTTGGAAATAAAATGTTAGAATAAAAAGAGTGGTTAAGGAAGTAGGGTGTTCATATGAAAAGATTTTCCGTGGTATCTCCAATTATTGTTTTGTTTTTTCTCGTTGTTTTTTTCTTTTCTTTTACATTTTCTTCATTTGCTGAGAGTAATAGAATATCTGCAGATGCAGTATATGAAGAAGGTTATCGTCTTCTTGCAGACTCCAGTAATCCTCAAAATCTGGCAAAAGGTATTTCTTTGATTCTCGTTGCAGCAGATGCAGGCTCTACAAAAGCCATGATTGAGATCGGGACTTTATATACTGCCGGTCTTGGGCGGCTTCTCTCTGAAGACTTTGAGGATGGGTCTGAAGCTGAACTTGCTCTTTTCTGGTATGAAAAAGCAGCAGAGGCAGGGGATATTGAAGCCGCAGCTTCAGCTATATCAAGTGATGCTTTTACTTACTTCCTTGGTTCGGAAGATGGTTCTATTAAGGAAGATGACGCTGTAGCTTTGTCATTTTTCAAAAAGGCTGCGGAATATGGTGATCCATATGCTATCAACATGATGGTTGCTTTTTATACATATGGTTTTGGTGTCGAACAAGACTCTGCCAAAGCTCTTGAACTTGCTTCCCAACTGGCCGATCAGGGAAATGCTGAAGCACTCTATACAATGGAAGAGAATGCCTATGCTTATTATACTGGTTCCTCAGAGGGAATAGAAAAAAATTTCGGCACGTCTTTTCAATATTATCTAAAATTAACAGAGTATGGTAATGAACGCGCTATGTATAACGTAGGCTTGTTATATGAATATGGGCTTGGCGTTTCTCCCGATCATGAAGAAGCGGTTGAATGGCTTACAAAAGCTTTAAATGCAGGTTATGAGCCCGCAAAAATCATACTTGACGAGTTTACAAATGAAGAATAAACAACAGGAGTGATCATATGAAAAAGTATTGTTCTTTGTTCCTTGTTTTTGCTATTTTCCTTTCTCTGTCTTCCGTATCATTTGCAGAAACATCATATAGTTGGTCCGAGGCAGAGGCCATGATAAACGAGATTTTTGGGGACGAGAAAACCATCCGGTCGATTGATGAGGTTGATGCTTCAATTTGCATTCCGAATCTTTTCTCTCCTAATTCCCTTGCGGAAGAAGATATAAAAAACGGTCTCATCTATATGTACGCTACAGAATCTGGTAGTGCTTTCCTTTTGATGTATTATACAGATTCTGAGGGCCTTACTCTTGAAAATTTTTATTCATATTATGTGCAGAATGGCTATGATGTCGAAATGGTAGAAGTAAACGGGATTTCTGCTGCTCTGTTACGTGATGTGGAAGATGATGCTCTTCTTCTCATATATTTGACACAGGACGGAAAAATATTTCAGGTTGTCTTCAGTCCGCTTTCTATGGAAGCCATTTATGATCTTATAATTCCGTCTATTCGCCCAAATGAAAAAGAAGAGATAACCGTTGAGCCTTCTGTTCCTAAAAATCCAATCAGTGGGTTGATTTCTAAGTAAAAGGAGATAGCGATATGCGTAAACTGATTTCTTTTTTGCTTGTTCTTGTTCTGGCTTTAAGCATTCTTCCTGCTGCATTTGCTGATAGTCTTATTCGTGACGCAGTCGCAAAGGATAGCGTTGAGTTCTATACTATCGGAAATTCCGTGCACACTTATTCTGCTGCCTATGATCGGATGCATATTTATCTCGATTTGAATAATTATCCTATTCCTGAGCCGGAAAAATCTGATTATTCTTATGTTACTGGTGCGCACGATGAGTTTACAGTCTTGAAAGATGACGATGATTCTTTTGATTATATCGGCTATGTTTGTGGACCCGATGGTAATCGTATTTTTATTGTTTGGAGTTGGTCCGGTTATCACAAGGATGGCTCTCTTATTGGAGTAGACTCTTATTACGCCCTCAATGGCGTATATCTAGGAAACATAGAGCGTGACTACACTTCTGGTGCTGTTGTTTCATCTAGTAATTCCCCGTTTTTCTACAATGTCGGGTCTTTGAATGGTAAAGAATAGTTTTTTATAATTCAAAATCGAAAGCTTTTAAACCCCGGTGTATGTTAATACCGGGGTTTTTGTCAAACAAATGGATAATATATAATGATATTACATCTAAATAAAAAAGAAAACAGAGAAAAACTGATTCTGTCTCACCCCTATAGGTTCCTTCTTATTTTATATATATTTGGCGTTGTTATTCGTTTCTCTTTGTCCTACTTCTTTCGGCAGGGTCCTTCAATCCAGATTGACGAAAGCCTTTATATTAATATTGCGCAGTCTCTGGCTGCGGGGGAAGGAATTGCTTATCGTTCACAGCCCGTTCCTTATATGTATATCTTATATCCTCTTTTACTGACTCCACTGTATCTCTTTCCGCTTCCGTTTGACCTATACAGAGTAATTCAACTGTACAATACTGTGTTAATCTGTAGTTCGTGCTTTCCTATCTATCTTTTTGCTTACGAGTTCACAAATAGCAAAAGAAAAGGAGTCCTTGCTGCAGGGCTTACACTTCTGATGCCCGATATGCAGATGGCTGGATTCCTGATGTCTGAAAATCTTGTTTGGCCTCTTTCCCTTTGGCTAATTTTCTTTTCATACCGTTTCTTTAAGGTAAAAAGAAATAATATAGTTTACGGCATCATGACTGGCGTATTATCTGCGTTCCTGTTTTGGACAAAGCCTGGTGCTTTTGCCATGGGTTTCGTTCTTTTATTTTCCGCCCTCATCATTGCATGTGTCATACCGCAGTACCATCATCTGCGTTTCGGTGCTTTAACAGGCCTCTCTGTTTTGCTTGGATTGATTTTGTTATTTTATTGCCTCTATGTTTTCGGTTTCGGATATGAAATGTCTGTTCTCGGACTTTATAAGAAACAGCTGACTGTAATCTCCGCGAAATGGTTCGCCGCCGTAGTAGAGTTTTCTTTCCTGCAGCTTCTTCTTTTCGCCATCTCTTGCGGCGGATTCTTTTTCGTTATCCCCTACGCCTGTATCCACCAGTATAAAGAAGTTCAAAGGGTCTTTCTTTTTTCCTTTACTGGTGGTTTGGTTGCTATGTCCGTTGGTACTGCTGCATTTGTAGATATGTTTGGGTGGAACGGATCCTTTACCAATCCGCAACTGCATCTCCGTTATATGGCAGTCTTCGTACCTGTTATGTTTGTCTTTTCTCTCGCAGCAATTCTTCCGGTACAAAGAAAAAGTCTGGTTTTTTCTCTTGCTGCAATGGCTGTTCTAACTGTTTTTCCGGGAGCATTTGTAGGTTTTGTTGAGGGAGACTCTACCCGAATTGATTCATTAGCTCTTTCTGCATGGCTGAAACCCAACTATATTCCCTATGTTGTCGGCAATTTACTAACACTTTTAGTCGTATTGTTTATCATTTCTTATTCCTTCCTTCTGATGCAAAAAAAACTTTCCTCCGGTTTTGGAAAATTTTCCGTTTTTTTCCTCATTTTTTTCCTGATATATAATAACGCTTGCGCTTACTTTGCTTGCAGCACATTAACGGATGATACCGGTTACGGTCGTGACGCTGTACAGATGAATTCCATTTTGGAAAATCTGTCAGAAGAAGCTCTCATAATAACACAATCGCATTATAATGAGATTCTTTCATATTGTCTTGAATGCCGCATGCGAAAACCTCACCAGATGGTTACCTCTGATACTTTATTTACTGCTTTTGCTGAAACTGGAGGCTTTTACACGCCATTTGTCCCTGAAGATCAAGATCCGAACGTGGGGAATCATCTAACTCCAGATACTGGTACATTTCTCTTTGGGATAACCGTTGCTGATCTTTTGGAATTTAGTCCTTTTGTAGAAATCCAGAAGTCCGACAATAACTGGTATACGATCGCGCAGGTACCGGCTGGTTCCCGTGTTGTTGATACAATGATTACTGGTATCGATATGAATATTCTTTCCGAAGATGAAAGTGCCCAATTCTATGTTTTTGATGAATCTCGTTTCAAAAACGGCCGAATTTCACTTTCTCTCGTCGCTTATGCTCTAGAATCTCCTGTACCTGTAACTCTTTTAATAGAAAATGCTGGCAAAACCCAGACACTTTCACTTTCTTCAAATCCTTTCCCTTACAAGATCTCTCTCCGTTCGGGTGATACTATCATCACCTCAAATGGAGGCGATTCCGTAATTCTTAGTTATAGCACTTCATAGTTGCATATCGTTCGCTATTTCTGTTCTTTATACTAGCTATTATGCTTTCAATAATAGGAGGCTTCCAAATGAATTCTGTTAAACAGTCTGTCCTGCCATATCTGTGTCAGCGATGGGAAAAGGGATTACGTGCTGCTGTTTTCGCTTTTGGTGCTTTCCATATGCTTTTTGCTACTTTTTGCAATGTTTTGCCATTTGAACCTGTTGTTATCTGGGAATATAGGGTCGCAGTCATTCTGATCTCTGCTTTTATCTTTACTCTTTTTTATACTGTTATAGTCTCCCGATATACTCATTCACGCACTGCTCTCTTGTTTGACAGAATGTTTTCTTTTGAGCAGGTTTTTGTGATTTCTTTTTTCTTCTGGTATATTGTTGTATGTCTCGTCCGGCAGGCAATAGAACATCTCCCCTATCTTAGTGTCCTGAAATGGGAAATAATGTTTACAGGAGTTTCTTCTCTAATTCTGTTTCCTCTGTCCCGTTTTGTCGGAAAAAAGAAATCTTTTCGCTTGATAGAATTTCTTCTTCATCTTGTTGTCATTTCCTATACAGTGTTTACGGTTGTGGCTCTTTATTACGCTTTCCGACAGGAAAATCTCATTCTTCCATCCGGTAGCCAAGCTGGGCTCACAAGCCGTATGCAACTTGTTCTGGGTACACATTATAATATGACCGGTTCCATTGCCTGTATCATGTTTTGTTTGTCTCTTTACATGATATTCACCCAAAAAACAGGGTTGAAAATTCTATATACCATTTTTTCTTTCATTCATCTCCTCGTTGTGATTTTGTCCAATTCACGTACTGATTTTCTTGGTACATTATTTGTCATTGTCTCTGCTTCTTTCTGTTATTCATGGTATCTTTTGCGAAAAAAGAGAATGCTGTCATTTTTATTTCGCATTCTTTTTTGTATTCTACCCTCTCTTATTTTGGGAGTTCTATTCTGTGTTCTACGCCCGTTTATAATTACCGGTTTTGATCAAATAAGCGGCTTCTCAGCCGCAGTAAAAAGTGCTTCTCAGGCAAGCAGTGCTCATATAAACGCTGTCCTCCCGGTACATCTCTCTGTCCGTATGCCGTCTCCGATCCCATCTTCTCTTGCCGTCTCTGCGCGGAGAATCACAACAGATCTTAACGGCAGAACAGATATCTGGCGTGCTGGCCTGAAAGTTATTTTTTCCAGTCCGGTTGCTTTCTTCTTTGGTGTCACGCCGGTCCGCATAACAGAACTATTGATGGAAATCGGTGGGTTAACAGAAGCCTTTTATGGCACTCACAATGCGTTTCTCGATGTAGGTGTCGAATTTGGTATCCCTGCTATGCTGGCATTCCTTGCTTTCTCTGTGAAAATAGTAGTTCGTTGCTTCCGTCTTCTGCTTTTCACAAAAGGGGAAGACTTTAAAAAGCTATTTATGATTCCTCTCACTATTTTAACGCTGTTTGTTCTGAACTTGACCGAGGGTTATTTAGTTGCATATTTCTGCATTCAAAGCTATATCTTTTTTCTGTTCTGCGGATGGGTCGTAACCTTGGATGAAACTTGCCGAATTTAAGGTTCTCATGCTTCGCTGTTAATAAACCCGCCAAGCAGTGTCAGAAACAGAATTCGAATGTCCAGCCAGAGACTCCAATTTTCAATATACCAAATATCATACTCCACACGTGCTTCTATTGAGGTGTCTCCTCTCAATCCGTGGACCTGTGCCCAGCCTGTCATTCCGGGGCGAATTTGCTGACGAACCAGATAGCGTGGCACTGTCTCTTTGAACTGGTAAACATAATAGGGAACTTCTGGCCTTGGTCCTACCAGACTCATATCTCCCATAAAAACATTGAATAACTGCGGCAGCTCATCGATACTGTATTTTCGGATGAAGCTGCCGAATTTTGTTCTTCTCGGGTCTTTTTCCGTTGACCAGCCGGTAGCTTCCTCACTGTTTACTCGCATGCTGCGAAATTTCAGCATCGTAAACTGCTTTTTGTCTTTTCCGATTCTCTCCTGCCGAAAAAAGACAGGCCCCTGGCTGCTGAGTTTTACTCCGATGGCAGTTACAAGCATCAGCGGGCTCAGCAATAAGATCAGAATCCCTGAGCCGACAAAGTCGATTATCCTCTTCAATGCCGACAGAGCAATATTATCCAGCGGCGTTGCCCGTAAATTGACCAGTTTTGTCTTTCCGAAGGATTCAAACGTAGGGTGGCTCGGATAAAATTCACTGTAAAACGGCACCATCGAAACTGGAATTCCTTCCTTTTCTACTGCCTCCAGCACCGCTTTGATATATCCCGTTTCATCAGGTTCCAATGCAACAATCACCTGGTCCGGTGTATACCTCTCCAGAATACTGCCGATTCGCTCAACTTTCCCCAAATGCCTGCCGACGTCTTTACTGTCCTTCAACCCGACATACCCGTCAATAACCAGCCCCAGGTGTGGGTTGTTGCTCACATCTCTGGTATATTGCTGTGCAAGCCTCCCGCTCCCAACAAGAATTATGTGCCTGCTCCTGTCACCTAGGATTCTGTGCCTCCTTGCTATAACATGAACTATCAAACGCTTTGTACAAATCAAAACAGTTGATAACATTCCGAGTAAAGCTAATGCCACACGGGAAAAGTCTGTAACCCTGAAAACATATAGAGCAAAGCCAAGAAGAATAGTTCCAATCATATTGATTAGCGAAACTCGGAACAATTCTGTCCTTAGCGCAATATAATAATAAATTGGAACATACAAATGTGCTATCCAGTAAACAAAGACAATTGTCACACTATAAAAGAAAACTAATCTCCATGATAAACTGGACATCATTGCTTTGTTCATTACACCATGCATCATGGAAAACCGGATAAAGACTGACAGCTGATAAGCTGCCAGAATAATCCCGATTTCACATAGCATGTTAATAAGAACTATTATACGCCTGTTTTCTTTTTGCATTCTTTTTTATCCCTTTTCCTGCCTCTGCGTTGATCCTCTCTTTTTTCGAAGCACATCCGGCTAGCTGGGTGAATCAGCATCCATTTTTCATCCGCTACTCTTCTTATTTTTTCTCTGCTTCTTTACTCATTATCCCGTATTCTCTCATCAGTTTCTTAAGTTGCACTGCTTCCTTCTTGGGAATAGCATCCAACCCTTCCGCTTTGCACCGCACAAGAGCAAGCATAATATTGGGAAGATATTGTTCCCAAACAGCCTTTCTTTTCGATGCCAACACCGTCTGATCCAGCTGATCCTTCATTTCTTTATCCTTGCCGATAGCATCCACTGGATTTGGCAATTTGTCCTGATAACCCTTGGCCACATACGCTTTGTACTTTACCTCTGCAGTCTTTGCTACCTGGTTATAGAATAGATCACAGTACAGATCTGCTTCTTTCTCTAGTGCTCTGATCTCGTTCTTTCTTTTTCCCGAAGAAACTGCTATCCCGATAATAACGGCTAGAATCACAACTGCAAGAATTGCCCCTGCAATGATTAGTTCTTTCATTGAAAACATCATCAGAAAAGTATTCATTTTCTTTTTCCTTCTTTTTTTATATTTGGGCAAATGTTTCTATTTGCTGAAGCAAGTAAAAAATGATGTCGTATTAAATGTGTGGTAGAAGCTTTATTATTTTCCCGATAATTATATCTACCGAAATAATACCAATCTCTTCATATCTGCTATCTTTGCTTTGTTCGATATTATCCCCGATTACGATATATTTCCCTTCCTCAAGCTGCTGATTCTCTCTAAGTATACCTGAATACTCGAACACGCCTTCATCATAGAGTGTGCTTATCTCCCCATTTACATATAGCGTACAGTCTTCAATACGTACGGTATCTCCTCCAACGGCAACAACCCGTTTCACAAGTACAGATGAGAGTCCTCCGCAGGAAAATGCCACAACATCCCCTGCCTGATATGATTTATCCCGTTTATCCAGAACAACCAACTGCAGATTATGGTATGCTGGGCTCATGGACTCTCCCTGAATTAGCATGAGTTGAAAGTAGTGTTCGGAAACAAACCAGCATAAAAATATGATACTGCAGACTAGCAGCACAAAAGGCATATTATCCCGGGCAAAAGATCGACTTCTCGATTTTTCTCTCGCATTTATCATTTCTCAGAATGAATCCCGCGTCATACGGGCGAAGAATGAAAACATGCTATCCCGTGGTTCTTTCCGATTTCTATAAGATCTGGCTCTTTAGTCAGACATACACTAGCTGCTAATGGGCAGCGCGCCACAAATCTGCACATCGGTTTCGGTTCAATCGGCGAAGTAACCTCCCCTTTCAATACGATTCTATTCATCTCATAATGAATATCGGGAATTGGAATGGCCGATAATAAGGCTTGTGTATATGGATGTTTCGGATTTTCAAACAACTCTTCTGCTGATGTCTTCTCAACCATTCTTCCCATATACATCACCATGATATCGTCTGCGAAATGGTTTACCACAGATAAATCGTGTGTAATAAATACATAAGTTAAATTTTCTTTTTTCTGGATATCTTTCATCAAATTTAGGATCTGTGCCTGGATAGAGACATCTAAAGCTGACACCGGCTCATCACACACGATAAACTTTGGCTTCATGGCAAGCGCTCTCGCGATCCCGATTCTTTGTCTTCTCCCGCCATCAAGCTCATGCGGATATGTATCATAAAGGCGCTCGGCAAGTCCAACCGTATCCATCAGTTCCAGAACTCTTTTTTCTCTTTCTGCCTTATTCTTTATAATCCCATGAAGTTTTAACGGTTCTTCAATAGTCTGACTTACCGTCATTCTCGGGTCAAGTGATGAGAAAGGATCTTGAAATATAATCTGCATTTTCTGACGGAGCAGTCTCATCTCATTTTTCGGGAGATTTGTTATATCCTGTCCGTCAAAAATGATTCTGCCGGAAGTTGGCTCAATTAATCTCAGAATTGTTCTCCCGACAGAAGATTTCCCGCAGCCTGATTCGCCGACAATGCCAAGTGTCTTCCCTCTCTCGATCTGGAAAGACACATCGTCAACAGCATGAAGCATCCCGCTTGAGGTACTGAAATATTTTTTCAGATGCTGAACATCCAAAAGGAGGTCTTTTTCGTTGTTGTTCATAAGTACCTCTTCTTATAACCGGTTCTCATTTTTCCCATCTTCATAAAGATGGCAGGCTACAAAGTGTGAGTCTGTCAACCACTGTTTTTTTGGTTTCTCAGCCCTGCATCGTTCAGACGCATAGTCACAGCGGTCTGCAAAAGCACATCCCATAGGCAAATTAGCCGGATCCGGCATCAGACCACGAATCGGTTTCAGCCTTGCCGTCCTGTCATGGATATTGGGGAGCGAATTAAAGAGCCCCTTTGTATAAGGGTGTCGTGTGTTGTCAAAAATATCCGCAAGGCTGCCATGTTCAACAACTGAACCCGCATACATAACCGAGACTTCATCGCACATCTCTGCTATGATTCCGAGATCGTGCGTGATCATCAGAACAGATGTTCCAAATTTCTCGCGTAATTCTTTGATCATTTCGAGAACCTGTGCCTGTACGGTTACATCAAGAGCTGTTGTCGGTTCGTCTGCAATCAGCAATGCGGGATTGCACGCCAATGCCATGGCAATCACAACGCGTTGCTTCATCCCGCCGGAAAACTGATGAGGATAATCATTTTTACGGCTTGCTGGAATACCAACAAGCTCCAGCATTTCTTCTGCTTTTCTCTCTGCTTCTTTTTTCTTACATTTCTGATGCAGTATAACAGATTCAGCAATCTGATCTCCGACAGTAAAAATCGGGTTCAGCGCCGTCATAGGATCTTGAAATATCATAGCAATTTTGTTGCCACGGATTTTTTGCATATCGGAATCCAGCAGTGCAGGGATACTCTTCCCGTCTTTGTCTTTTTTGATAATTGGTTCTCCATCCAACGTAATAGTGCCATCCACTATTACACCTGTCGTTTCCGGCAGCAGGTTAAGAATGGAAAGCGCAGTTGACGTTTTTCCCGCACCCGTTTCTCCCACAAGACCAAGTGACTTCCCTTTCTCAATCCAGAGATTAATATCATTCACTGCGTGGACTGTTTCATCTTCTGTTCTGTATTCCACTACGAGGCTGCGAACTTCAAGCATCAGGTTTGTATATTTACCCATAACCGTTCTCCTTTATTTCTTCAGCCTCGGGTCAAGTGCGTCTCGGAGTCCGTCTCCAATCAGATTAAAAGAGCTGATTGTCAACAGCAAAGCAATGCCCGGTCCAAGTACAAGATAGGCATTTCCTCGGATATAAGCTCTTGCTCCGGACAGCATATTACCCCAGTCCGGTGTAGGTGCCTGAATACCCATGCCGATATAGCTGAGCGTTGAAACAGAAAGGATACGACTTCCGATCGCCAGCGCGTACTGAACAAAAATAGGTGCCATACAATTCATCAACAAATGCTTTAAAATAATAGTATGGTCTTTCGCCCCGATCGCTTTTGCAGCTTCAATGTATTCCTGTTCCCGTACCGTCAGCACAGCAGACCTGACAATCCTTGTAAATTTTGAGATATAAGATATCCCCAAAGCTAAACTGATATAAAAAATATTCGGTTTGAACGCGCTCATAATAGCAATAGCCAATAGTAGCCCCGGGATAGCTAACAGAACGTCCGTACCGCGCATAATGATATTATCCAGCTTCCCACCGTAATAACCGCAGATAGCACCTAAAGCTCCGCCGATTAACAACGCGAAAGTAGTAGCAGCCAGGCCGACTGTCAGGGACGCTCTTGCTCCGTAAACAATACGGCAGAGCATATCACGCCCTAATTCATCCGTTCCCAGCCAATGCTCAGCAGAAGGCTTTTGCAGACGGGAAGGAACGTTGATCTGGCAGGCATCTTTTTGATAATCCCAGAATAGATCTGCTGTACAGGCTGCAAACACAATGATTCCGAGAATAATCAACGCTGCCATCGCAATTTTGTTTTTACGAAACCGCCTCCAGATCTGTCGCGCCTGGCTTTCCTTTTTCTTTCTTATTTTTACTTTTGCCATTGTTAATCCCCTTTAAATACTGCGCTTTGATTCTCGGATCAATCAGACCATATAGAATATCTACCAGAAGATTAATAATACTGACCATAACCGAAACAAATACCATACACCCGATTACTGTTGGTGTGTCATGCAGTTTTATATTATCAATCATCAGTCTTCCGACGCCCGGAATCGCAAAAACCGTTTCAATGGCTACAGAGCCCCCGACAAGAAGGCTGAAATCAAGCCCTGCCACAGTAATAGATGGAAGAACAGCATTGCGAAGCGCATGTTTATAGGTTGCACTGAAATTACTGACACCTTTTGCTCTGGCCGTCCGCACATAATCTGAGCTCAGAACTTCCAGCATGGAAGATCTCTGCGTCCGCACGATACTGGCAAGCATATTAAACCCCTGTGTTATGATAGGCAGAATATAACTTTTCCAGGTCCCATCAAAAGCCGAAGGGAGTACCCTTAAATTCAAAGCAAACAGCAGCATCAGCATAGTTCCAACCCAGAATGTCGGAGCAGACACTCCAATCATTGCAAAAACACTGATAAAATAATCTGCGATTGTGTTTCTTCTGACCGCTGCAATAACACCAAAGGGCACAGAGATCAGAATCGCAACAAGCATAGCGCCCAGACTCAGTTTTACAGTATATGGAATCGCTGCAAATAATCTTTCGGAAACAGGGTTTCCGGTATACCATGACATGCCGAAATCACCATGGAGCAGATTCCACAGATATCGGCCAAATTGAACGAAAAACGGGTCGCTGATCCCTAACTTTGCCCGTGTTTCTACAATCAATTCCGGTGTGGCATCTGCACCAAGCAGCAAAGCTACGGGATCCCCAGGAGTAAGATACATGATAAGATACACGATAAAGATAACTGCTATCGTAACGGGAATCATGTATAGAATTCTCTTTATCGAGTATTTTAGCATTGTGCAAACCTCATAATAATCTCCCCTGCAAATGTTGAGCTGAGAAACTGATGTTCTCTTCCAGATCTGCTCATTTTTGGATGGGCAGATTTTTTAATTGGCAAAATTTCAGGAGGCTTAGGATAGTAGCCGTGTTAGTTTTCTGTCGTTTTATTTTCTTGTCAGGTGTTCAAAGAAACGATGTATGGTAAAGCAAATCCCGTGCTCCTTGAGGCAGCGGACTCCGTCGCGAAGCTTGCGGGGCAGCCAGGTGATGCTGCGGCCGATACGGAAAGAATAGGAGGAGCGTAGCAATTCGTTTTTTCTTTTTTCACGCTCCACTTTTTCCGCCTCTTTTTGCTGTTTCTTTTCCAGCTTTTTGATGTGTTCCTGCAAATTGTCGTTTTGCTTCTGCAGATTGTCGTTTTGCTTCTGCAGATTGCCGTTTTGCTTCTGCAGATTGCCGTTTTGCTTCTGCAAATTGTCGTTTTGCTTCTGCAAATTGTCGTTTTGCTTCTGCAGATTGTCGTTGCGTTTCTGCTTTTGTTTGCTCTCCCCTACCAGACCGCGGACCGCAATCCCATGGAAACAATCAATCTGATCCAGAAGGAGCCGGGTTGGCTCGTTGAGCGTGGGTGCCTTTGGTTCAATTCCCTGTTCCAGATTGGACAGCATCTCAAACCAATTGGCATAAATGTCCATTTTTTCATATTTCAAAGCACTTTCATACAGTGCATCGCTACGGCGTTGCCATTCGAGTGGGTCATTGACAATGCGCACAATAGCCTCTGCTGCCGCTTTCGCGTCCAGTTGAGGCACATCAATCCAGCCTTCTGCCATAGTACAGTAAGATAGCCACGGTAGTTCATACATCACAGTCGGCACCCCAAAGGCTGCCGACTCAAACAAAGTCATTGGAAAGCCCTCACAGCGGGAGGTCATGAGAAACAGTGAGCAATGCACATAGTCCGGTGTCGCGTCAGAGCAAAAGTCTTCCAGAATGATGTTATCAGACAAGCCCTGCTCACGGATGTTTTCTTCCAGTTCCGCTCGGAGACTCTGATCTTGATCCGCAACTATACGGCAGATGACTTCCGGATCACAGGCAACCGCCTCCCGCATGATCCGGATAATCTCCAGTGCTTGTTTATTAGAACCATTCCTCGCCAGAGACAGGATCTGCTTGCCAAAGGAAACACGCGATGCCTGGCTTGCCTTTACAAAGCAGGGATTCGGGATATAGTAGGTGTTGGGATTGATACGTGACCAGTACAGCTGGTCCAATGCTGACACAGTAACGATCCCGTCAGCCAAATGAAAGACCTCCGCCCGCTCCTCCACAGCATCAGAACGCTCTTCATACATACTGGCACACCAGTTATGTATATAGACGACAAAAGCCGGATTCTGCTCCGTACGCTTGATAGCAAGCATGTCCCAGAACGCTTGCGGAATCATCCAGTCCGAAAAGAGTACTGCGTCTATGTTATGCTCGCGTACGATTCGAGCCCATGCCGCAGCCCTGGCGGGATAGTCTTTTCCGGCTCTCCCCTCATGCGGCGGGATCTGTTCCCGGATTACCTGGGGCGGGAGCGGATAGTCCCCCGAAGTGCTTTCCTCGGTAACGAGCACTATCTTGAATAATGGAGCGCCCGTTTCATCTTTCAAATTCAAGAGAAGCCTGCACAAAGTATCCTCTACGCGTTCAGCATCTTCATTATGGATTCTGCAACAGGCCACGGCTATCGTTTTGATGGGGCGCTTTTGAAATCTGAGATAGTCCGCACCCGCAAGTGCTTTGGCTATTTGTTTCCGCTGCTCCCAACCTGCTTCAGCCAACATACCAACGAAAGCAGACCCATCCATTTGCCAGGCGGATTCCATTGTGATAAAAGCGGCAGCCTGGTCTTCTTTCCTCAGTATGTTCAAAAAATAACCGAGTAATATCTTTTCAAACCTTATTTGCAAATTCTTAACTGCTACTCTTGCGCTATCAAGAAGCAAGGCAGCGCTTTCATCTGAATTCTCACTTTCCTCCATCCTTGCCAAATATCGCCGGATAGCACGGTAGAGATCTGCACAGTTACAACGGTCTCGAAAGTCTTCGAGCGAAAGGGCTGTAACTCCAAGCCCTCCCCTTCCATAACAGTAGTGATATAGGCGATCCTCTGTCCCTAGATAGCTCTTGCTTTTCAGCAATATGCAAAAGTTCTGATAAATATCTTCAATGAAGATATAATACCCATCTTCCATCTCTGAATGGGCATCACGTACAAGATCGCCACGGTAAATCTTGGACCAGAGATAGTTTTCAAAGCGTCTTTCTACAAAGCATGTAACAAACGGGTGCTCCCGCACAGATCCCATATAAGGTGCGACATCTCTTTCTACTGCAGCGATCCTTTTTTTAGGGAGATTCTTGCAATTTTCAACAAATGTTCCAAAATGCAGGATATCGACGCCGGTTTCCCGCATTTTTGCATAAAGACGCTCGCAGGCATCCGGTTCCACCCAGTCGTCCGAATCGACAAACATGATATACTCTCCGCAGGAAGCAAGTATTGCATCTTTCCTGCTCTGTAACTTGCCGCGATTCATTTCATGGCGGATAATACGGATGCGCTTGTCCCGTTCAGCAGCAGCTTCAATATGCGAGAGTGTTGTATCCGTAGAGCAATCTTCCGTGACAATAATTTCAATGTCTTGTAAGGTCTGGATCATCACACTTTCCAAACACTGGTCGATATACTCTTCCACATTATACGCGATGATAATGACGGATATTTTCGGATTGATTTGATCCATTCCTTTTTTCTCTCTTTTCGATTAATATATGAGTGAATTCTTCCCCAAATATTCAGCTTCACTTTTCTCCTGATCTTTGTAGGATAGAATACACACTGAGCAATGAAAACAGAGTGACACAGTAAGAGCTCTTAGAACGGCTGAATCATTGCTGGAGGTATAAGCTTTTCGGGTGGAAACGTCGATCATTTTCATTTATCAGTTGTAATGGAAAAGATCTCTTGAATAAACTTTTTCCCAAACATCAGATAAAGATTCATCCCAACGGTTTGCTATAATCAACTCGCTGGCTTTTTTAAACACATCAAGATCTCGGCACACCTCATATCCCTCCACGGTCCTCTCAAATTGAACAGAAGGTTCATAGATCAAAATCCGATAATCGCAACACTTTATTTGATCAAGAACCTTCAACACCGCACTCTCATAAATACTGTCACTATTGCTCTTCATGGACAGGCGGTAGACTCCCAGGGTGGGTGTTCCCCAGCCCCTTTTGATTGCCAACAAATCACGAATCTGGTTTGCAATAAACTGAATGCGGACATTATTTGAATGAACAGTGGCTCCGACCAGAGCTTGAGGAATGTTCGTATAATTCCCGAGAAGCTGTTTTACATCCTTGGGTAAATAAGTCCCGCCATAACCAAAAGACGGATTGTTGTAGTAATCCCCGATTCTGGGATCCATAGATATACCCTTGATAATCTGTCGGGCTTCCAAGCCTTTGCACTGCGCAAATGTATCCACTTCATTAAAAAAACCGATCCTGAGAGCCAGGTAGCTGTTTGAAAAGAGCTTAATGGCTTCCGCTTCGCAGAGCCCCATGATCATAATGGGAATGTCTTCTTTTTCAGCACAGCTTGCCATCAACGCTGCAAATTGATGTGCTTTTTCGCAAGCATACAAATCCCCTTCCTTTGCCCCAACAATAATCCGGCTGGGGAACAAGTTGTCTTCCAGAGCAAATCCCTCGCGTACAAATTCCGGTGAAAACAGAATATTACCTTTTCCACAGCGTCTGCTTAGGTCTTCCGTGTAGCCGATTGGGACCGTTGATTTGATTACCAGTGTAGCGTTAGGGGCGTACTCCAATGCTTGCTCTGCCACAGACTCTACCGAAGACATATCAAATGAGCCGGTAGTATCACAATATCTGGTCGGCGTAGCAATTAAAACGAAATCAGCACCCGTCATCGCTTTTTTCGCATCGGTGGTAACACACAGATCGAGATTACCGGCTGCAAGAGTTTTTTCCAAACCATGATCAGAGATTGGAGATTTGCCATCTTGAATCATTGCTATACGCTGAGGAAGAATATCAAGTCCAGTAACATGATTGCTTTTTGACAGAAGAACTGCTACAGAAAGGCCTACATATCCCAAACCGACTACAGTGATTTTCATTTTTCAGGCTCCTCTTCTTTTCTATTTTTATTTATTAAATATAGACTATCATAATAGAAAACCGTCTGAAAAAACAACTCAATGAATGTTCCGAAGTTCCTTGAACGAGCGGCAAAAATCTCCTTATCTTGCGATGGCAATTTCAACTTACTGTCTGCACTCCCCGGGATTATCTCATGACAACCCGGGGTTGTGCTTTACACGTTTATTTATAGCAAATCGTGTTATACCAGTACGTCGTCTCTACGTTGATATTGACACCGGAAATTCCGGTACGTGCAAGCGCATACAGATTGCTGTTGAACATGCCGATCCACGGGCAGTCATCACACAGAATAGTATTGATCTGATGATAAATCTCAGCACGCTCGTTTTCGTCGAGAGTCGCTTTTGCCTTTATCATTAGTTCATCCACTTCAGGGTTAGTATAGTGTGCATAGTTTTTAGCCCCGATACCGGACGCCTGGAACTGTCGGCCGACAAAAAGCTCAGGATCGTTATAAAATGCCGTATAGTCGAACGCCATATCGTATTCGTTGTTTGCCATTGCCTCGGTAAGAATAGTATTATCAATTCTCGTGTAGGTCATATTTACCCCGACCATGGACAGATAAGCCTGTACAACCTGTGCAACTCGCTCTTCAGCATCAGTCTTTACGCAGGCTCTGATTTCCTGGCCTGCATAACCGGAAGCCGCAACCAGTTCCATGGCTTTTTCCATATCATAGGTGTACGGATCATCTTTTGCGCCATATACTGTCGGTGCCCAGACATTAGACCACTCTTTGCCGTATCCGTTGTATCCAACCTCAAGGCAGTCGGCACGATTAATTGCCCATGCCACAGCCTGACGAAGTTGTTTGTTCGTAAAGGGACCTTTTTCGCAATTCAGGGCAATATAATAAATTGTGGAAGACTCATGCTCAAGAACCTGTACATTCGGGTCTGCCAGACAATCTGCCATTGCTGCTGTGTCAAAGTTGACATTCACATCAGCTTCTCCCGTCTGAACCATGATTGTTCTGGTGGTAGCTTCAGGAATAATACGGAAAATGAGTTTATCATTCTGTGCAGCATCATTCGGATCAAAGTAATTATCATTTTTTAGCAAGACACAGGAATTCCCGATGTCACGTTGACCAAGAATATACCGGCCGGTTGCACCATTTTTGATCACATCGTCCCAACTGCATTCACCGGCTTCAGCCTTTTCAATCCATGCCTGGGAGAGAATTGTACAGGCGGAATTTGAAAGAGCAGTTAGCAAAGAACCATACACAGTTGACGTAGTGATACGAAGTGTTTCATCATCAATCTTCTCAAAAGAAGCCACCGGCCCAAGAAGGGTTTTGCCGGAAGAAGACTTCTCTTTTGCGCGCTGCAGACTGTAAATGATATCCTCAACTGTCATCTCACTGCCATCGTGAAATTTTACGCCTTGGGCAATTTTGAATTCCCAGGTATAATCATCTATCTGTGTGAAAGATGTCGCCAGAACAGGAACTGGATTGAAATAATCATCTGTCTCATACAAACGGGAAACCATGTTCTTCAGAACATTTTTGTTGTTTGTGTCCGTTGAAGCTGTAGGATCAAAACCGATAACATCAGAGGACTGAACGATCGTAATTGTTCCGTCCCAGCCATCAGTTGCGAAAGCGGTTGTGCCAACCATCATCGAACAGATGAGGGCACATACGAGTAGCAATGCGCTGATCTTTTTACAGTTTTTCATAAAATTCCTCCAAAAAAATTTTTTACTGGATCTTATATGTTTCATCAAAAGCCTGAAGTTCCGCAAATGAATCAATTTCTACAACATCCGCTTCTTCACAAGGCATAATGGAAACCTGATATTTATCCCGGTATACCCGGAACGGGATAAAAGACATTGGCAGCTTTTTTCCGTCCGGTCCTTCATAAGTCTCTTTAATATCCTTTGCAAGAGCCGTTCCGTCCTTCTGATCCCAGTAGGATATTCCTATCAGCTTGTACAGATTATCCCCTTTACCCCCGACTCCTATTTCCGAAATAATACCTTCCGGAGTCGTTTTAAAAAACCAGTCATCCGTTTCATCCATTTTTGCCCCTAGAAAATCTGACGAATAATGGTATTTTCTGATAACATTCTGGTTCATCACAACCAGATCTGATTCCAGTACGTAAGTCCCGGCAAGAAGATCCTTTGCATAATAGAAGGACGAAATTGTTCCTGTCCCGTCATATTCCGGATTGTCAAGCAGTTTAATCATCGGATATTTCTTCAGTAGTAACTCAAATTGTTCTCCGAGATATCCTCTGACTATATAGATCTCTACAATTCCGGCTGCCAAAACAGCATCTATGAGTGTCTCGATAATGCGTTTACCATGTACTCTGACCAATGGTTTCGGAGTGTTAATGGTAATCGGCACCATACGGGACCCAAACCCTGCTGCAAGAAAAACTGCTCTTTTTGTCCGATATGGCTCTAGCGCTTCATATCCGCAAGCTGTTACCTGATTTCCCTCTAGCAGTTTTTGTCTGATTAGAGTTTCTTTTATTTCTTTTATTTTTTCATCCGTAAGGTTTTTCCCAATCTCGCGGTTTTCAGCAAGTGCGCTTAAAACTTCAAACTCACTTTTTTTCATGCCTGCTATTTTGTTTCTTCTTTTACAATAATCTCGTCACTCTCAACTTCTTTATTCCTGTTTTCATCAATATTGAGTGTTTCGTTGATTTTCTTTTTTGCTCTTCTAAAATAAATACCAACAGCAGCACCTACTGCAATTACTATTCCTGCAATTGCCTGAATCAGATATGTTGTTATAGATGGGTCAATATATGCAGATCCGTTTATACCGAAAAACAACATCCCCACTGTTCCGGTAAAAACAACAATTCCAATTGCTTTTAGGCTCTTTTTCATTCTTTTTTCTCCTTTTTCTGATTTATTTTTTTCTGAACTTCCTGAATTATATATCTGGCTGCAACCTCTGCTGATCTGTCAAGGTTGTAAAGATATTCTTGCGCAAGGTTCTCTATCTGTTTCCGGTATTCTTCCGTATGAGAAAGAAGATACCTTACAGTTTCATCTGTCTTAGCCAATTCATCAAGATTAAGACTCTTCCCCAGTTTATCTCTTAACAAAATATTGAGCGGTACTGTATCGATTTTCTGATATTCCGGATTCATTATTTTCATCGGAGTGTTAATAAACAGGATAGGATGAAGCGTTGTAAATGTATATTCCCAACTGATTCCCGACCAGTCTGTTATTAAAATGTCTGCTTCAAAAATCGGGTTATTTGATGAAAAATCGGTTTGTATCTCTATTCCTTGTGTCTCGTATTTTGCTTTAAGCATAGTCATATAATCCTGCTTCAAACGAACTTCCTGGGGATGAGGACGTACAATTATCTCATAGTCTTTCCCTTTTAGTTCATCAAGAATAGTCTCGAGGCAATTGTCAACAATATTGTCTTTCTGCCAGGAAGGTGCTATTAGAATTTTCTTCCTGATATTTTCCTTATGGCTACTCTGTTTATACTGCCGCCGCATCTCATCAATCAGAGGATAACCGACATCAACGAGCGTTCTTTCTTTTAATTTATACAACGCTCCGATTTGTTCTTCCTCTTCTCTCTGGTGTTTTCCCGCCAAAAAAACTGTGTCAAAATGATCTGTACACCCGCGTCGCATCCCCATGTTGTTGCTGCCCATTCCGTGCTGGACAAAAATATATTCAATATCATCTCTGACGTAACTGCGTTTGATATGATAATTATCTAAATCCGGCATTGTCATACAAACAACATCAGCATCCAGTTTCATCATCAATGTGATTAACCGATTCTCTCCGATATAATATGCACGAATCTTTGGGTTTTGCTTTTCAAGAATAAAAATCTGATCCTCAGGATCACTTGTAATATAGTGGATAGTGATATTGGTATTTTCAAGAAGATACTCTATAATCCCTTTATAATATTTATAAAAACCACTGCTCTCAGAATAAAACACCAGATGCTTGTTGACAACTGAGAAAAAACGTTTGTAATCTTTTCTCTCCTTTTTTCGATTTTGAGAAAAGAAGCTTTCTTTCTTCCCTGTCCCTTGCAGGCTTGCCAGCTCTTTTCTACTCTCCTCCAGTCGTTCATAATCCACAAATCTTGACGGTTTGATTACCGCGTTCAGGAGATACATCTGCAGGATTGCCATAAGATTCCCACATACCCAGTACATGGCAACTCCGACAGGAACAAACCATCCCAGATACAGAGAAAGAACCACTGTCAACAGCATTGTGCCATATTTATTTACCTTTGATTGTTCCGATTGCAGTACATTTCGCCTGTTCTGTGTAAAGCTTAAAAGCCAGGAGGAAAATCCTGCTAACACTGGAGACCAGATCAGTTCCATGCCGCTTTTACTCGGAATCCTGCCAAGGTCAATCGGGCCAAAATGCATATCGATGGCAGGGTTATTAATTCCCGCACGAATGGTTCCAACCACACCAACCAACAGAATAAGCTGTATAATTGTTGGCACAACCGATACAAGGGGATGATATCTCTCTTGCTTATATAGCTTTGCTTCCTCTTCGGCTATAACATCTGGCTGCCCGTAATACTTCACCTTTAAAAAGTTTATATCCGGTTGAATTTTGATAATTTTAATAGAATTCAGATGTGTCCAGATTGCAATAGGCAAAAGAACAATTTTACTGATAAGCGTGAATAAGACGATTGCCCATCCGTAGTTATGGAGAACCCCATAACACCAGTTCATAATGGAACCAAGAAATTGATAAAGATATTGCACTGTCGTGACCTCAGTTAATTACCAAAGATTTTATTGATATTGTCTCCGTGCGGGAATTGATTTTCTTCTCCAGTTCTTTTTCCGAAATTTCAGGAAACAGCAATTCAATTGTTAGCACATTGGAATCCTCAAAGGCAGAAACTGGAACATTGAAATTCAGTCCGCGCTTAATCAGGTTTTTATCAACTGCTCCTTCCAGAACAACATCACCGTTTGCCTGCACAACAAATTTTTTCCCGCTTGCGCCGGAATTGAAAAGGCCAAAATGTATTGTAAGTTCTCCTGTTTCGGGAATATCTTTTATAGGGATCTGCAATTTGGAATAAGGTCCGCGAAGGATTGTTCGATATCCCGTATTTGTCCCGAAGCCCTCAACTGTATATTTGTTCCCGGTGGCATCCAATGTAAACGCCAGAACAGTTCCTAAAGTATAGGGCGTGTCTATTCCATCACTGTCCTGATAGCTGTCCACTTTTTTTATTGCATCGAAATCACCAGCGTGGCCATTTGTAATATACTCATTGATTACAAAGTGGCTGTTCCCTGATTGGTTCCAGAAGAAATGCCGTTCTCTTTCTGTATCCTCATTCAAAGAATAAAGATCCACTCCGTATTCCTGATCATTTAATTCTCTACTAACCAGCCCCGTCAGGAAAATCGGCAGATCATACAGAGAAGCTGGTACATCCGAAGACCGGTACGGCTCAACATTTCCTGCCTCTTTCAGCAGAAAAACAGGAAACTGCGCTTTGTTCAAATCTCCGTGATCTGCAGTAATAATGACCGTTGCGTTATCATAAAGTCCTTGTTCACGCAGTCCGTCCAGCATTTCCGCGACACAGTAGAAACATCCTTCGACTTGCTTATCTATCGTGCTGTTTTTGTCATATATTCCCCTGTTATCCATTATAAATGGAGTATGAGCACCATGCAGATGATAAAAGTGAAGTGTTTTGTTCTGTTTCTGCAAAACGGAATACCCTTTTTCACGAAAGCCGGCAAAAAAATTCGGATCATTTACAACATACGCATCTGAATCTGCTTTAGCTTCACTAAACTCAGAGGTATTAAATGCAACGTACTTCTTCAAAACATGAGGGAAAAACTGATAGGCTGTTAGTTTATACATCTTTTTCAGCAGGATGGGGAAAGAAGCATTTTCCTCTCCCTGTAATGTTAAGTTGTCAATATACTTTGAAGCCCCTGAAGAAAAATAAATCGCTTCCGAATAAACATTGATTTGATATCCTTCTTCATGAAGAATTGAGAGCGGGTTTTCGTTTTCATAAAGCCTCTTTATATAATCGGAATATACAGCATCTCTTTTAAACGGATGTCCCGTAATCATAGATGGTAATCCGATCGGTGTTCTTGCACCGCTTGCCAGTGTGTTTCCGTAATGTACAAACCCGTTCAATTCTTTGGTATATTCCGGATGATTTTCAATAAACTCGGTATAATAATTCTCATCCATTGTGTCAAGAACAAAAATAAGAATATTGCTCTCTTTTCCGAGATCATAAATGCCATTAGTTGAAATCTTGAATGTTGAACTGTCGTTCGGGCGGTAAGAAATCAGTTGGACAACGGTAGCAGGAATTTGCATTGCTACTATAAACAGGGACCCGAAAATCAGGATTTTCTTCATCAAAACTTTTGACTTGAAAATCCGAAGCAAAATCAAAGGGAGAAAAATGCAAATAATCCAGATCAAACTGTTCAGGATTGAGTATTTCGAAGCAGCATCCCAGTTTACTGCGGTCCCGTCCAGCACTCCCGTTCCATGATATGCGGCAAGGTAATTCCCTTGTAGATACATAGCAAGGGAAATTCCGAAAAGAAGCAGTTGAAAAAAGAAACTGGTCTTCTCCGGCAGCAGGAAAAAGAAAAGCACAAGAACCGCAAATATAATTAGCGCCGCAGGAACAACAATCTTCAATACGGTATTCAAGCCGAACCAGATATCTCCGGAATTGCTTAAGTATAAAGACAGCGGTCCATAAAAAATTACCGTATATACAAAAAACAAAGAAACCGGAATAGCTGTTTTTAGTTTTTGTGCTTTTTCTTTCATAACATCCTCTCACTGAAAAAAGACATTTACATTTTTTCTCGGTTACGAACTTAAGCGTCTGCAACTTTGAATACTACATTAACCGTACCGACAACCGGTGTATTGTTCTTGATAGCCCCATTACTTGAATCTACCCACTTAGCCTCATTCTTTAGGCCAATACTTAATACCGCACCATCATTATAGCTCTTTGCCCAGTCGATGTATTCTGTCAGATCAGACTCCATATTAATAACATATTTACCATCTGTCGTCCTAAGATAGGCGTTAGTAACCGACACAGCAGTTATTGTCTGTCCTTCAAGGAATCTTTTACTGACAGGAATCACAAGCCGGATAACGGTCTGCGAGTTTGAAATAAACCCGTATGTATAAACATTTTCGATGTTATATTCCCCTTCTGAATAGGCAACTCCCATGGATTGCAATGCCTTGTCCGAAGTATTTCCATTAAAAGAAAAAACAGAACAGCCGGAAAGCACAATTAACAGAACAAGCATTACTGCCATTAGACTTTTTTTCATTTCTTTTCCCTCCTATAGATTATTATTCTTCTTTGTTATCGGGTTATTTTTTCAATTAAGGCAAACACTTTTTCGCCCGCATTCCCGTCATCTTTACCCCCGACAGTTTGAAAATGCTCTTTCAGTGTAATACTATACCGATCCTTCTCAAAAGTCACTATTTTTTCTGCAAGCTCGTCATTCGTCTTAGCGATCGGGTATGGCCATTGTTTTGGCGGGATTGCAAAATCTCTGTCGCTTTGCTGATACTTCTCTATATCCGGTGCAAATACAAAGCACGGCTTAAACTGAAGTGAAAAGTCGTACATACAGGATGAATAGTCAGAAATAAGTACATCCGCTGCGCAAAGCAGCTCGTTCATATCATCATACCCGGAAGCATCAGTTATACCGGAAACCGCTTTTTGTCTTTTCACAAAATTATGATCCCTGAACAGCACTACCCATTCTCCGCCGAATCTTGTCTTTAGAGAAATCTGAAGTAGTTCAAAATCCAGACCGTGAAAACTTGTTTTCATCCCTCTCCGAAAAGTCGGGGCATAAAGCACGATTTTCTTTGATGCTTCAATCCCGAACGTCTCCCTGACTTTCTGCTGAATCTGCTTATTGTCGTGGAAAAAGATGTCATTTCTCGGGAATCCGTACTCGACAAAACAATTTTTATCAAAATAGAATGACTTAGACGTGTCTTCGGTAAATACTTCCGAAGCAGACAGGAAATAGTCCGGCTGTCTGTTGCAGAGCCTGAACCACTTTAGCTTTAATGTGCTCATCGGTGCTATATAGTCATATCCGATATGTTTATAGCTGATCGCGCCATGCCATGTATTGATCCATTTGTGTCTTTGTGAGTGGACAGCCCATCCAGGGAAACAGTCATTGGTAATATAAACCCTTGTCCGTAAATACTTCAGGAAATGTTCCTTAGAATTCGCACGGATAACTTTGACTGATGGATCATGTTCTTTACATGTCTCCGGGAATTTTGTAACCCAGAAAATTTCATATTTCCTATTCCCCTGTTTTTCAAGCGCTTTCAATATATATTTAGGGTTACAGGAGAATCCTTTCCGGTCATGATTATAGATCATGATCCGATTCTTTTTGACCGGGATGAACGACAAAAACCGTTGAAGTCCCATCAGTAGATAAGCGCCAAATAATCGCCCCATCTCTGCAGGCTTGTTTTTTGGCCGTCCGTTTAATGGTAGCTTCGATGTAAATTCAACCGGTTCTCCGGATCTGTTCAGATATTCTTCCCAGAAATCAATATTTGTAAGCTCTCTGTATCTGTGTGCATAGTCAGCCTTTACCTTGTCATAACCACCCAGGATTTTACTGATCGTTCGAAGTAATTCTCCGATCAGGATAAAAGCTGCTTTGTTATCTCTGTAGGTGATAAAGCCGGATTTTGTCGCATCCTCATAGTTCAATGCTCTTCTTGCCCGGAAAAATAGTCCGGCATGCGGCCTGTACATCGGAGCAAGAACGGATTTCTTTGCTCTCAGGAATATCCCGTTCAGTGTAATCACCCTGATCAGTCTTTTCAGTTTGCTTTCTTTATATTTTAACCCAGCTGTATAATCTTTATACTGAAAAACCCAGGGGATGTCCTCAATCGGAATTTTCCGGTAATTATGCTTCATCAAAGCCTTGTTGATTTCTTCTCCGTCCTGAGCTTTAAACCAGTCAAATCCTTTCAGGAAATCATTAATGCCCCATAAGGCAAATTCCGCATTTTTATAACGATAAGTGATCAGCGATTTTCCGACCCGTTTGATTAGGAATCGAATTAACTGTTTCTTCCCTATATTCTGTTTATGGATAGAAAGTAAAACGCACAGATTTCGGAAATAATAGTATTCCAGATGTGCGGACGTTTTATACTCAAACGGTTCATGCCATACACAAATACCGTTCATTGTGATAAACGGCGCTCCGTTTCGAAGCCCGTATTCAAGGTCATCCCGTTTGATGAAAAAAGGAAGGGGAAGGTTGTCTGAAGAGACCGTGTTGATCGGTATGCAACAGTACCACCAGCCCGTGCAGTTTACACTTTCTTCTATTTCGTTTTTAATGATCCATTCTTCCTGTTCGAGGTCATATTTAGGTTTTACCGGGTGGTGATTCAGAGAGTCAAAATAATCTGCTGCTTCACTTTGAATGTTCATGCGGTCATTGTTCAGCATATGGCCGCCAAGGAATGCCCCTTTATATTCCGGTTTCAGGCACCGAAGAAAGGTGTATGTCAGGATAAGGGATTCCGGATTGATAATAATATCATCGTCCATCAGCAGGATATGGGTAAATTGTTTTTCCTCGCTGGCATGCAGGATTTCAAGCATCGCCCTCGTAAATCCGCCGGACCCGCCGAGATTTTTATTTTTGAAGATATGGATTTGATTGCTTTCTGTATCTTCCTCCAGCGTCTGGCTGTTGTCACTGATAAAGACCTCAAGGTGATTCCACATGACGGATTCCGGGTTGCCGATAATCATATCTTTTAAAAGCTGTATATTCCGCTTGACAAAGGCTTCCCGTTTAAAGGTACAGATTCCTATTGCAATATTTACTTCTGCTGTTGCGAAATCATCACCCGTCACATAATTGCCGGTATAAAAAACAGCCTCATCTTTCAGTGCCGTCAATTCAAAATAAAAGATTCCGTCTTTGGCATTTGAATGAAAAAAGAAAGTCTCTTTTTTCTTCTTGTCAGAACTGAGCTCAAATTCCCCGATTACTTCTCTGGAGAGGTTGTCATTGCTCACTTTTGCATGATATAGCACAAGCCGAAATGCCCCAGCATATTCAATCTCTATGCTGACATCATGTACTCTGGTAAATCTGCGCCATTTTCCGACAGAGAATGAATTAAAATAGGTATTCGTAGTCAAAACACCGCCGAACGAAAATTGATAGCCGCTGTCACCCGCAGCAGTGCACTGGTCATTGGTGCGGATATACATTTCTTTTCGATCACAGATCCCTGCCTGTGGAAACTGTAGTTTCTGTAAAACCATCGGAAATACTCCTCTTCGAACAGATTTATGCTCAATTGGTTCTTTCAGCTTTTTGTCAGTGAACCATGCAGATCCTGCTTGATCTGTGTCGTGCTGACCTCCGGTGTTCTGGGCAGATAAACAACTTCTACCCCTTCTTCTTTCAGGAAGTCAAATTTCCCTTCCCAGTCATCTCCCATAACAAATGTATCAACATGATATTCATGAACATCCGTTTTTTTCTGCTCCCAGCTCTCCTCCGGAATTACAAGATCCACATACCGGATTGCTTCTACAAGAGCTTTTCTCTGTTCATAGGTGAAATAGCATTTTTTATGCTTTTCGTTCCAGTTAAACTCATCCGTAGAGATTACAACAATCAAATAATCTCCCAGGGCTTTTGCTCTTCGAAGCAGATTGATATGTCCGTAATGCAAAAGGTCAAATGTACCGTATGTAATGACTCGTTTCATTTCAAAATGGCTCCTTTTGATTAATATACTCTATAGATGGGTTAAAGTGAAGACCTTCTCTCGTCCCTTTAAGGATCAGTTGTATTCGTTCTTTCTTACAACTACAATCAGAACCAAATATTTTGGCAGTATGCCAAACGAGTCGGGCACACTCGTAAAGAAATCCTTTTAATCCTTCTCTCCGATATAAATAAACATCATTGCGATACAGATAATAAAACCGATCTAAACGATCTTTTTCTGCGGTAGCAATATTGGCACCCTGGTTACTCTCGGATTTATGTGTGACAACACTGTCAGCAACCATATAGCAAGGGTATCTTCTTGATATTCTTCGTGTATATTCCCAGTCATCTGTCCAGATAAAGAATTCTTTGATCGGCAGTCCTATTTCCAACACGACTTTTCTTGGCAAAAAAAGAGAAACGAAGGATGCCATCACCACCTGTTTTGTCCCCGTTTCCGGGTTTTTTAATGGGCTGGTGACCGTCTTTCTCTGGAGATTCATTTTGCAAATTGATCCGTCTTTCCATAGAACCCTGCTCGATAGAAAGCCATACTCTCCATTCAATTCCCGATCTGCTTCATAAAAGGCCTGAAGAGCGCCCTTTTTCGGCATACAGTCATCATCCATAACCCAGATGAAATCATTCTCCGTTTTCGCGGCAATTTTCATCCCATAAGAAAAGCCGCCTGCTCCGCCGAGATTCGAACCGGTATCATAATACTCAATAAATCCGTCGTCAATATATCTTTGTACTGCTTCTTTTGTTCCGTCTGTGCTGTGATTATCTATTATAATGATGGAAGGAATCTCCGGTTCCTGTGCCAGCAGACATTCAATATTTTCCTGCAGCATTTCTTTTCGATTATATGTAACAATGACTGCTACTGTTCTTTTACACATCTTTTATTCCTATAATATAAAATCGGGAAGATTTTAAAACGATTTAGCATTAATAATATATTTACGCTAATTCGTTTTCAATCTGATGCTTGCCTTATAGTCAACAATTCCATTGACATATATATCAAAAATGGCAGAGCTACTATAAGAGGATAACTATATCTTCCATAATAACCATTTACTGGGGACAATAATGTGATTACTATAATTGATAATGGAAACAATAAGAGGCAACTTGCATATATATTTTTATGATATATACTATAAGAAAAGAGCAATATAACGATCCATGTATAAATTGCAGGTGTCATAAACAAGGAGACTAATGGAAAATTTCTTAGACTAATGTACATAAAATCACTTAGAGAGCGACCTGTAAAAGATTTATCCCAGATGTGTATTTCTTTTTTTATTTCTGAAATAATTCTATTTATCTTCTCTATACATTCGGAAGACCATTCATAGGAATAATTACTAAATCGAGCCTTTCCCGGATAAAAATACTGATAATAATTATTCATGGTTGCTTGGACATAGGTTTCAGGATGTTTTAAAAGCATCTCGGCCCAGATTTTAAAATAACAAAGTAAATCTTGGTTTGTTGCTTGATCTTTAAATTTGTCTTTAACGGGGTCAGAAAGATTCGGGTTATAATCTTCTGCCAAAGAATCATAATTTAAAACTGCACTTATTGCTCTGCGCTCTTCTTCAGTCACTTCATTTGAATGATATTTTACATATCGTGCTGTTTGTTGGAATGGCACTGAAAACATCTCCCGCCTACTGCCGGGAGTAAAGCCAAGAGCAGGGTAGATAAAATGGAATAATGTTACACTGATCAGAAGTATCGTACAGCTGAAGAAAAATGCCTCTTTTCTGAATTTTGGATATGTAATAGCAATAGTTAAAAAAGCTAATAGCAAAACATATTGAGCTTCATTTCTGAACAGAATCATCCCTATACAAGAGAAAAGAATACCAATAATATGCCATCTGCAAAATTGTTCAGAATTAGAAAACAGGAGAAACAGGAATACTAGCAGAAGCAAGAAAAACGTGGAATAGATAATATCTTTGCTTAGTAAAAACATATATCTATGTATGAGTGGATGGGCAAAAAAATAAATAATAACTATAAAAATACATGTTTTAAATTTAATTATTTTTCCATTTTGAAAAAGCACTCGCACAACATAAGCAACACATATAATCAATGCCGTTTCTTGAAGCATCGAATAGAGAAAAATACCAAAATTAAAGGATTTTATATAATCTCCAACTACAATACACCAGTGAATTAAGAGTGTATGCATTACGGGGTGATGTTGTGTAATAAAAACATCCTCAGAAAGCAGATTGATCTGACCGTTAAACCGTTCAGTGTAATGCAATTCTGGAAATGCTTGGCAAATTTGAAATCTTGAATCTCCCATAAAAATGCCTGGATAGGATATCAAATTATAAGGGATATAAAGAATTATTAAAGCAAAAACTATAATCAAAAAACCATGTTTTTTGTAGAAGTTAACCGCATCGTTTCTGTGGGAATCTATCATAAGTAAAGAACTATCTGAATTTTTTGCATCAAAACTCCGATCTATATGGTGATTACTTAAGCTGAACATTCTGAAATATCTGTCAAAGAAACTAAACACAGCCGCAATAGTTTTTTTCAGAAAGATATACCACCCTGTGAACAGCAGCAATGCTTTCATTACTTGGAGTAAATCGTCTGTAATTACTAACTCCCAAGTGTTTAATGCTTCAAATGAACTGCCAAAAACGATAAAACAAGAAAAGAGTATAGTAACACATATTACGGATCTTGATTTTCTTGCCGTTTCATTTATATGATTATCTACAAATCGGTAGAATAAGAGTAAGAGAGGAAAATATAATATCCGGTTAAGACTGAATCCTTCAAAACAGTTAAGTATTCTAAGTAGCTGTTCTCCTTTTCCTTCAAAATTAACCGTTGTTACTCCAAATTTAAGGGCTATAGCAAGATATGTGATAATGCTATTAACTGCCATTTTATAATATAAAATCTTGTTTTCCGCCTTTTGCATGAGTCCCCCATAATTATTTTACTCGACTGTTTTCTATATTGTTCTTGCAGTTTAAATATTTGAGCGGGATCTACACTTAATTAACTCCAGCTCAAAATCTTGTCTATTTTTCCGATTGATAGTTTCCAGAATCATCCCGGAAAAAAATGATTGTATTGCAGCAATCATCAAAAACCCACTGACGATCAAAGTCGGAAATCTGAGAACAAGTCCCGTTTGGAAATAGGCTGTGAGAACGGGAAAGAAAAGAACACCGGATAGTATAGTTAAAAGTAGAGAGATGATTCCGTAAAAAAGAAGCGGTTTATACGTTCTGAACAATCTCCAGATGGTAAAAATTACCTTAATTCCGTCAGAATATGTGTTCAGCTTTGAAACACTGTTCTCTGGTCTGTTTCTATAATCTACCACAACATTTTCAACCGAAAGATTCTTGTCAATCGCATGGATACTCATTTCGGTTTCAATTTCAAAACCTTGCGAAAGCACAGGAAATGTCTTGACAAATCGATAACTGAATGCCCGATATCCTGTCATAATATCTTTGATATCGCTCTTGAATAGAGTATTGATTCCAAAACGTACGATATTGTTCCCAAAATTATGGAAAGGGCGTTTGTTTTCTTCAAAATAAGTTGATGAGAGTCGATCTCCGACAACCATATCACATTGATGGTTTAGCACCTTATTGATCATTTCTGGTGCGCTTTCCGCAGGATATGTATCATCTCCATCGACCATGATATAACATTCTGCATCAATTTCAGAAAACATTCGACGAATTACATTGCCTTTTCCTTGCATGTATTCATGCCGCACAATTGCCCCAGCTGATTTAGCTATCTCCGCAGTTCCGTCTGTAGAATTGTTATCGTATACATATACAACTCCGTCGTTTGGCAGAGTATTCAGGAAATCACAAACAACCTTTTTTATAGTAGTCGCTTCGTTGAAGCACGGAATTAAAACTGCAATTTTATCCATTTTCCCTCGTTCATTAAATATTTTAACTATTAATTAAATAACTGCTCTAATGTTTACTATAGATACTAATAAAAAGTGATAGAACTGAATACATATTTCGATTCCGTATTCCCAGTATTATCAATATATCCACCATTAAAAACAATTGTTGACTGTTCCGTTATATTACTAATATCAATAATGTATTGATGCCATTTGTTATCTAAATTGTGATAATTTTCGCTCTTTGAAGCAACTACTTTTCCTTTATCATCAAATATATATACTGTTGGCTGACCATGATTTGTAATTTTCTTTCCATAAAAAACTAAATACTGATATTTTGATAAATTGTCTATAGATAATTTCATGCCTATATATTCTATATCTCTGACATACTCCGCAAGTGACGGCTCAGATCGTGGCTGTCGTTGAAGACTGCCATAACAAACTATTCCGTTTTCCTCCTTGTATTGGTTAGTTTTCATAACGGCATGCATCAATTCATAAGTATCATTTTCTAGGTTTATTTGATATGGTGCTACGCCAGTTATCTTCGAATTAAGTAGAGCCCCAGCATAGTAGTCATTATCATAGTCTTCTTGTTCTGCTAGCAAAGAATAATTATATGTGCTATAAAATTGATATTCCTCTTCCAAATACTTGTTATAGTTTTCGGGGCCAAGTAAACATTTGTCTTCTTTCATATATTTCAGCATTAAGCTGTTCACCCATTCACCATAATGAGTAATGTCTTTGTAGTTATTTAAATCTGTTGTAATATCAAACAGACAGTTGAAAGAAAATAATTTAATACTTTTACATTTCAATATTTCTTCAATAACAATTTTTTCCCCTTGTATTTGTTTTTTTAGGTTACCGCTGTATAAAAGTGATTGCCACCATGCCGCACTATATGGAGGGAAAAAATAATAAAATTTAATATCAGGATATTCTTCAGCTAAGGCCACAACATTTTGTTTAATATTCTCTCTGATAGTAACCGCTTCTTTTTCTGTTAGTTCAGCAGATTTAGCCGGTTCTTTTATTGTAATTCCTTTTGGGAATATTGTATTATATCCAAATTTATAGTTGTGCATCCAATTTGAATACTCATCAAATGTTGTTATCCCCCCTTTAAAATTCGGTTTATTATTTTCTGTTACCATAGGATATATTCTCGAAAAAACTACATCCCTGTTAAATAAATATTCCACATCATTTACAGGATTGTTATCATATAAATACTTTGGATAATTACCCAGATCAGACCGCATTGTATCTTTTTCATCAAAAAATTTTGCCATGTCTAATCCACGAATTACGATATTCAAATCATTATTGTTTCTTGTAGCTACTTTAAGATTGTCGTTAATTTCACTAAATGATCCACCAGAATAAGAAACCTTTATAAACTTTGTGCCAAAGATTTCCTCTGCTTCTGATGTTTTGAAATTTTCCGTCATTGACGATCCTGTGATCACTCCCCCATACTCAAAATTTTTTGTGATTCCATTATTTTGACTTCTTTGATTGTTCAAGCGATAGTAGTAAACATTTGTATTCGGTTTATGATAGTGAAAATACGGATCGATAGTAATGGTTTTTTTTGCAATTACTCCCAATGCTAATAGTATTATAATAAAGAAGCCGCTAATCCAGAGTTTGCTCTTCATTACATTTTTCCTTACATTTTATATTTTTTAGAAATCAAAGTACACAAAGACAGATTCTGAACTTAAACAAAGAAAGCCCCAAATAAATGCAATTGCACATATAATCATATTTGCGCAATTTATTTTTTTTAATCGTATACATCGAATATAATTGTTCTCAGGAATTAAACAAATAAAATAAGATACAAGAATAAAAACCAGCATGCTTAGACCTTTCACGTTTTTATTCATTTGAACCAGATGTAATTGATCAAATATAAAAACAGTTTCAGGCAAAGCAAAAGTATTAATTAACCCCTCGCTAATTGACATATTTTGAAAACGAAAAATTGTAGTAAGCATTTCACCCCACTGTTTTATGCTGTCAGAACGAAAAAGTAACCAGAGCAAATTAACTGATAGAAAAGTATATCCCCATCGGACAACTTCAGACAGTCTGTCAAATGCTTTTTTAAATACTCTCTCTATAACTTGTAGAAAACCATGAATACATCCCCATAAGATAAAGGTATAATTTGCACCATGCCATAAACCACTAATTAAAAAGATAACCATAATATTTACATATGTTCTTACATAGCCTTTTCTACTTCCCCCCAACGGAAAGTAAATATATTTTGTAAAAAAACTAGTTAGAGACATATGCCATCTCTTCCAAAAATCTCTGATTGAAGTAGCTTTATAAGGAGAATCAAAATTTTGTGGTAATGTTATATTAACCATTTGTGATATTCCGACTGCCATATCAGAATACCCGCTGAAATCAAAATATATTTGAAATGTATAAAACAGCATTACTAGTATAAGATCCCCAGAGGTCGCAACTGCAGTAGCCGACAGAGTAGTAACGCCATTTTTAAATCCCCATGTCACAGCTTTAGAAAAAGTATCTGCAAGAATCATTTTTTTGAACAATCCCAGACTAAACAGCATCAAGCCGCTTGATATATTGTCCCAACAAATCATCTTGTTTTTTTCGCTATTTATTTGTGTGAAATAATCTATAGGCTCCATGAGCGGACCCATAGTCAGTTTAGGAAAGTACAAAATATAAGCCAAATAATCAACTAAGTTCACTGTTTTGATATTTCCTTTGAAAACTGAAACGACAAACATTATTTGTTGAAACGTGAAAAAACTGATTCCCAGTGGCAAAATCAATTGTTGTTCTTCAATTGTTGCCCTTGTTATATTATTTACTATATCTATCGTAAAATTGAGATATTTAAAGAAAAAGAGTATTCCTATGTTTAAAGCAACAACGACAATAGTAAGTTTCTTTTTCCTCGGAATCTTTGATATCAAATAGGATAAAAGGTAATTAGCCACAATGCTAATCCCAAGAATTGCTGCCACATTCCAACCGGCATAACAATAAAAGATTATTCCTGCTAATATAATTATATACTTACCCGAAAGTTTTCGTATTTTCTCAAAAAGAAAGTATAAAGCAACAAACAACGGTAGAAATACTAGAATAAAGATATAAGAATTGAATACCATTAACCCTCTCCTTTATTCGAAGGTGATTATTTATCTTTTTAATTCCTTTCCCCTTTTCTATACAACATAATTTCTTGTCATACCTGTATATTTTTAGAGCTGTTATTTGTTTTAACACCTCTAATGTTATATGATACAAATATGGTGCTGCCACAACAAGAGGATAACCGTATCTGCCATAATACCCATTTTTATGGAGAGAGCAATAAAAGAATAAACCTGTATTTTCTTTTCACCTATCAATTTACATGTCAATTAAGGATGCTCTTTATTGCTGGGGAGATTTCTAGTAATACTGTAAGAAATTGCGTGTACCCATATTTTCTCCCATAGTTTTTGGAGTTTTTTGTTCCGAATCACTTGCTTTTTCTTTGGCAATTCATCTTTCGGTTGAATAACCTGTTCGAAAACCTGTTTGCATGAATTTTCGCATTCATATGTAAGATACTTTGATAGAAATGCGTCCTTTCTCCCAGCACACTTTTCCAACTCTTCTCCTATATTTAGAATTGCCTGTGTCAATTCTTCCTGGTTGAACACAATCGGTCCTGGTGCTTCCTTTGATAAATCAAAATAAACGCCTCGTAGCCTTTCTTCGTAGTCCTCTGCATCGTATGTATAAAAGATCATAGGCTTGCCAGTCAGGGCAAAATCAAACATTGCGGATGAATAGTCGGTAATGAGTATATCCGCTATTTTGTACAGATCTTCAATACTGATATATGATGTAAGATCAAAAAGAAATATATTATCTGCAGGAAGCACATATTTCTTTGCAGAAAGGTGGTGAACTCTGACCATAAAAGTATATTCATCACCGATATCATTTTTCAATGCCTCAAAATCTAAGGGAAACAAAAATTGATTTTTAGTCCGCCATGTTGGAGCATAGAGAATCAGTTTTTTTTCTGCTGGTAATCCGAGCTTTTCTCGATATTTTGTCTTTTCTTCTACAGTAACACTCGCTATTGTGTCTGTTCTTGGGTATCCTGTTTTTAGAATATTTCCTTTATACCTAAATATTTGCCATGCTTTTTCTTCTAAAAATCTTCCTTGTGTGATTAAATAATCCCAGTTCTGGTTTTTACGAATATATTCCCATATTTCATTTTTTGTAAAGAAGTCATTTTTTGAATCTAATCCTATTGTCTTATAGGGTGTGCCATGCATGGTCTGAATCACAACTTGCTCGGATCTTTTAACATAACCATTTTCAAAATTGACATTATTTACAAGATATTTCGCCTTTGCGAGATAATAGTAATATTCTCGTGATCCTCTGCGCACCCGGATTCCGTTTCCGTTAATGGGCATACGTTCATCCACCAGGGACCAAACACAGGTATATTCAGGATGATTCCGGTCAATATATTCGTACAGTGCCTGCGGATTGCAGTTATATTTTGCTCCCCACATGGATTCAAACAGAATACACTTCTGCTTAATGGGTTCTCTCCTGTATACTCCATAAACAGATTTGCGCTTCTTTTCGGTGTCTTCCCGCACACTCCATCTTGGGCCGCACCACAAGTAGAGGTTTCCGCTCGCATCGGAATATAGGACAGTCTCCAGAGATTCGGCTCTGTATTCATAAAACTGTGGTTTCGGGAAAGAGATTTTCATTGCCGTCCGTGTATCCGGATCACCGATAAATATTTTTCGAACTCCGTTATAAAGATTCGAACAAATCTCCCTTTTAGTAAAGTCGATTACAAAAGTCCCTTCTGTACTTCCGGTCTTTGAAAAGCTGCTGAGCACTTCAGTGTTGCCTGAATACTGGTTGATGTAATATACAGCAAGATTTTCAGATACAAGTGCATCCGTCTCAAGATCCATCTCCAGTTTCCCGGTATGCTGTATCATCTTTACAGTATTGTCATTGGGCAATTTCGGTGTCCTTGGCAGTATCCTGTTTGGATCCGTTTCTGCTCTGATCTGTCTGACGATACCGTTTGGTTTCTTATTGCTCTTATCCAGCATTCTTTCCTGGACAGAATAATAGAGATATGCTGCCTTGTCAAATGCGAGTTTTCCATACTGCTCATTTGTATACTGCAAGATTCCTCTGCAATAATCCTTGTCACGATCTCCTGCATCATGCAGCATTTCATAGCCGGAAAACAGAGGATGCTCATATCTCATCAGAATATGGTATTCCCCCGGGACACATTGCGCCAGTTCATTTTCAGATATTGAAATGCTGAAGCAGACCCCATCGTAGTTATACTGGAAATATCCCGTCTTCCCTTTCGATTTTGTCATAAAATCCGTCTGATACTGTGTTACTGGCAAGGGGATTTTTTTGTAGGTAACATTATGTACCAAAGCTGCAGATACTTTTAGTTTGTCCCACGTTTCAATATTCACCCTTAGGTGGTAAAGGTGAGTATTAAGAATGATACGATTATCGTAAAAGCAGACATCATCAATATAATTGCGGATGGGTTTATAACGAAATTCATTTCTCGCGCTTCTCAGGCAGGGCTGGTATAATGCCGGATGGGGATGCATCATGTACCCTTTGTCTGATGTATATTCGACAAAGCATGTTTCGTGATCATTGCTATCCAGTATTTTTTTGAGCAGCTCAATATTGCCGGTCAGGATACAATCATACTTTTGCTGGCGATCCACTGGCAATTCTTTTATTGTCTGCTTATTGATTCTTTTTTCGATAAAATTGCGAAGAAGTTCCACATATTGGATTTCATCTGGTGGATTATTCTTGATTTCATTGATGAAAATAACTAAATCAAGATTTAAAACTTTTATATCAAAATCTTTTCTGAGATCGTCACCGACTCCTTTTTGGTCAAAAAACTGATACACCATTTCAAGAACTGTGAGACGATCCTTCAAGTTTTTTATATTTGAATTTGTCTGTGTAATTGATTTGTTTTCGCCTTCTCTGATTCGCCAGTAATAACCCGGCTTCCGAACATAGGATACTCTCCTAGCCATTAGATGCATTGGGAGCGTCACGGGGATATCTTCAAACAGAAGCCCCTCCGGGAACTGCAGCCCGTTTTCCAGCCAGAAAGATCTCAATATCAGTTTATTACATGAAATGGTGTCATAGAAAAGTCTGTGCTGTTCATAGATGGAGGTGGGGTTTTGGGGAGGTAATGCTTGGAACATGATCTGATGTAAACCAGACGGAGAAACCTTTTTTGAATTGAACCGGACCACGTTGCAAGAGCAGAGGTCAGAATCATACAACTCTGCTGACTGAAACATATTCACAAGCATATCATCAGCTATAACGTCATCTGAATCAATAAAAATGATATATTTTCCTTTTGCAAAAGTAACTCCGAAATTTCTGGCGGAGCTGAGGCCGCCGTTTTCTTTGTGATGGTACTCAATGAAATCGTGTTCTTCTGCATACTGCTGAGCGATTTCAGAGCTTCCGTCTTCTGATCCATCATCAACTAAAATAATCTGCAGGCAGAGTCTCTGCCTGGCAGCAAGGATGGAATCAATACATTCCGCAAGGTATTCTTCTACATTGTATATAGGTATAATTATACTGATATCTGGACTTGCCATTATTCTCCTCCAATAAATACTTGATCTGTCACCGAAGATCTGGTGAAAGGGGCTGCCCAATTCTTTTATCGCAAAATAACTTTTATAAAAGCTGATACTTTACAAACAATTCTTTCCGATTTTCCGGAGCCATGGTCGCTATCATATTCATCCATCGGTTTTCTCGGACGTCATATGGTTCATTCTTTAAGAACTCTGCTTTCTCCGGATCTGCTTCTGCCCGTTCCTCTTCGGCAAGAAGCTTAAACAGTCGGAATTTTCTTGACGTTTCCAGAATTTCCTCCATGTTTTCAGGCAGCTTTTGTTTCTTTTTCGGCGTGTCCAGAAAAAACTCATATGTATCGCAGATTTCCTGTGCCGGGCCAAATGCTATCTGGTTTCCATGATCAAGCCATAAAACTTTATTGCACATAGAACGGATCTGTGTAATAGAATGCGAAACCAGGATCGTTGTCGCTCCGCTGTAAATTATTTCCTTCATTTTGGTTTCGCTTTTTTTTCGGAAAGCACCGTCACCGACAGAGAGCACCTCATCCAGAATTAGTATATCCGGATTAACCAGACTTGCGATAGAAAAAGCAAGCCTGGATTTCATCCCGCTGGAAAGCTGTTTGAAAGGTCTTTCCTGGAAATCCTGCAGTTCTGCAAAATTGATAATATGATTATAGGTCTCATTCATAAACTCTCGGGTATAACCTAACATGGCACCGCGTAAATAGGTGTTTTCTCTAACCGTTAGGTCTCCGTCGAACCCGGAAGACAGTTCAAGGAGGGCAACAATATTACCCTTTTTGTGCACACGCCCTTCCGTCGGTTTCATAATACCGGTGACAGCTTTCAAGAGCGTTGATTTTCCCGCTCCGTTGGTTCCGACAATCCCAAGCATATCTCCCTGTTGCAAAGAGAAAGAAACATGCCGGTCTGCCCAGAATTCATTTACATGATAATTACCCGTCAGGCGACGCACGCAATACTCTTTAATTCCGATATCTTTAAAATCTCCTGTTAAATAACGGATAGATACATCATCTACTTCTAGGACGTTCATAGTGCCTCCGTCAGACATAGTATAGGAACTTCGTGTTTAATTTCTTATACATCACTCCTCCGATAACCAGTGCTGTCATCGTATGCGCAAGCATCAGAAGATGGAACCGAAGGGATGGAACAGACGGCCCCAGTATAATATTCCGGAAATATTTGATAAAAAGGTAAATTGGGTTGATCAGAAAAAGGCGCTGAACCTGTGGGCTGTAGTTTTCAACAGAATAAAAAATCGCCGACAAATACATCAGTAACCTGAGAAAGACATCATACAGATATTCCGTGTCACGAAAAAAAATAAAGGCGGCTGAGAGAATCATACCCATTCCGATATTATAGAAAAGCAAAAGAAAGGTTGGGTAAAGAAGCATCAAATAATTCCAGCTGAATTGCAGGGAATCAAAAGCAACAAACAGGAATAGAATTACAAGCGTAAGAAGAAAGCTTATTAAGGCTTGAACATTTTTGGAAAGAACGAAAAGGTATTTTGGTACATTTACTTTGGTAAAAATAGAGGCATTGTCGATAAGTGCTCGCATTCCGCCTCGTGTAGCCTCACTGAAATAAAACCAGACAAGGTTTCCACAAAACAGATAGACAGAAAAATGCGGTGTGTTTCTCCCATACAGTTGTGTAAACACCAACTTCATCACAAGCAGAGTAAGAAGCGGAGACAGTAAACTCCACCCGATTCCAAGAACTGACCGTTTATATTTTTTCTTAAAATCACGTTTTACAAGTTCTTCAAAAAGAAACTGATGTTTTCTCATGTTTTTTACTGTTCTTTGAAGTGTAGACAATTGTATTTCTCCTTAGGTATTTGATCCGGGAATCGATAAAGTATTATTATCTTCCATATTGAACAACAACTTACGCTTCAGAAACGCTGTCCCTTTTCGGAACCAGTGCTGATTTTCCAGAAAGACATACGGTATTTCTTTATAGTTGTATCCGTTTGCTTCAAGCCAAACATCTAACAGGCGTTCACCGACAAAGCCGAAGACGCGGGAATCGTTGGGCGTATAGTCAGAGATGTCAAGGCGGGACTCAAGCGTGAAGAGGACATCAAAAAGCCATGTACAATAAGCATCCAGATAATCGTGTTGCATAATAAACATGTTAAACCGGTGGCCAAAGGTGCGCTTCATAACAGTGTCGAACGTTGAATCGTAAGAGGGATATTTCTCAGAAAGAATCTCTCTGGCAGTATCCAAGTCGATGGCATGATGGGCATGGGCATACTGGGAATAATTGGTCTCGATCCAATAGTGACGGGGAACTGGAACAAGGATTGGGGATTTTAAAAGTTTTGAGGCTAGGTCTGCTTGTGTAATAATACGGAATTTTTTCTTTCTGAAAGTTCTGCCGTTACTGAAATGGCGGCGATAGTGTACAAGCCCAATGTAATCAGATTCAAGGTTTTTCCACGCCCAATAGAGGCCGGTTAGTTCACAGTAATTTGGATTCTTTGATGAAATATTTTCTCCTGTGTTGTCCCCGGTATATCCAAGATCTGCCTTCCCCTCCCTACCGACATGCAAAGGGAGATACATCGGATCGGAAGGCATCCAGTACTCTTTATGGGTTGCTACAATTATTTTTATATCTTTCATATTGCATGAACACCAATATCATAATGTTCGTCAAATTGTCTTAGTTATAAAAGGATATTCAGCTTGTCGGGAAAAGGACGATTCGATAATAAAAGCACAGCAGTAGGCACATAATTAATCGAATAATATTAACATAGTATAGTGAAAGTTGCAACATTATTCTGCTCCTTCACATTCCGTATTTTGTAGGTATTAAAATGATGTGTGACAGCAACTGAAAAAGAATAGCGAAAAGGAGTAGCCTGTATTAAGGTTGAGTTGCTCAGACAAAACCGAAAGGCAGGTGCCACCCCTATTCGCCATGGATAAGATAACACAAA
>JBGUNA010000020.1:0-2450 GCA_045117135.1 Candidatus Limivicinus sp.
AGTTATGATGGTGCTGGTATTCAGCGTTACGGCCTTCGCGGCAAACGGTCCTCTCACCCTGGAGCAGGCAAAGCAGGTAGCACTTGATTATGCAAAAGTGAATGCGGCAGACGCCACCTTCACAAAAGCGCATCAGGACTGGGAGAACGGCCGTCAGGTTTATGAGTTTGAGTTCTACGCAAAAGACACAGAGTACGATGTTGATGTGGATGCAAACAGCGGCAAAGTTGTGAAGTTCAGCACAGAGCGCTTCTATGTTGCAAGCCAGCAGCCGGCAGCCGCCGGAAGCAAGACCCCGAGCTACAACGCAGCTCCGAACGGTTACTACTACGATGATGATTGGTATGACTGGGACGACCGTTACGACTACGATGATCGTTATGACTGGGACGATCGTTACGACTACGATGATCGTTATGACTGGGATGATCGCTACGATTTCGATGATCGTTACGATGTTGACTGGTTCGATTTCGACTGAGTCGGAAAACTGAAACATTGAAAATAGACAGAGATGGTTTAGCCATCTCTGTTTCTTTTTGTCAGGAATTTACGACTCGGGGTTGTAAGGTTCAGGCGGCGGGGGTGGAAGTGATCGGGTAAGAGGAACGGGGGATGGTTTCGATGCGGATAGAGGGGAGAGCGGAGGAAGGCTTGCAGGCAGGGCGGAGAGTATTGTCGTGGAGAGTGGAGAGGATTTCCTTATCCGTCCAGTCGAGCAGGGCTTCACGCTGGCATTCGCGGCGGAGGGCATTATGATGATCGGTATCTTTGCTTGCGAAGAGGAAGACGAGAGGGATGCAGGCGAGGAGGGTGAGGACGATTACAACAGAGATAAATGCAGTCATGGTGAGTCTCCTTTTTTTATTTTACAGATGTACGGAGGAGGGCGGTAAGGCTTCTCCGGTATTCGGCTTCTGAAATGGCGTGATGTTGGAGCATGGTCTCCAGCATTTCTTTTTGTACGGTGAGGAGATCCTGGTTATTGCGGATCCTGGGGGAAGCGGATTTTGCTTCGTCTATGATGTTCATAACGGTTCACCCGGCTTTCCGACAGGAGAGGAGCTGCCTTAAATTCGGGTTTTTGGTTCGGCGCCTGGAAGAGTCCGGCTTCGGAGGGAGAGAAGCGGGATCTTCCTTCAGGAGTTTTCTGCTCCAGATGGTGCGGTAGAGTTCATAGGCTTCTTTTTCAAGCTGACTCATGGGTCTTCTCCTTTCTGTTCAGGCTGCGTATTCTCTTCTGCAGAGAATATCGCAGATATAAAAGATACGGTTCCGGATGCCGGCGCTTGCGTAGAGATCATCGTCTTCCGTCTCGTCAAGCTGGGTTTCGAGGCGGTCGAGCTCATCCTGCAGGTCGGTGGTTGCCATTCTGGCATAGTACTGACTCATGGTTTTTCCTCCTTAGCAGACAGTAAAAAGTGTACAAATCACTGTTTTTTGCGGCTTTTCTTTCGATGATTCTATGCTAACACACGATATGTCCCACAAATGGGACTTGTGAAAACAATAACCGAAAGTTCACAAAAAGTTCATAATTTCGTAATAGTAAATTTCGGTTTGGAGGATAGACACAGAGTTCTGAACAGTTTCCACAGAGTTATCCATAATTATGTTAATATCAGCGGCGTTTTCTACCTGATATGGTGGAATACTCATGCTTCGGATAGTATATTTTGAAGGGAGAGGAATAGGATAAACATAAAAATATTTACATAAAGATTATTTTGCAGAATAAAAGAGGCCATTTAACGGCGAACGTCATTTAAATTCTATTTTTTATTTCTATATGACGGTTGCCACGAGCCTAAGGAAGAGTAAGACGGTTTTGATTAGGAAGGGAAAAGAGATGAAGAAAATAGATAAACTGAAGTTTGAAAAAATGACAATATATATTTGAAAATGATATAAACAATGTTGGTTGACTAAATATTGCGGGATAGAGATAGAAAAGAGAAATCTATATCTTGTGATTCAAGTTTACATAATCAAGAAATGATAGGAAAAAATAACCAAAAACTGCCGGGGAAATGACGGGAAAACAGGGGAAAACAAAACGTCGTTTTGTGCGGGGTGCCGAAATTGAAAAGGGTAAAAATCTTTAAGAGAACATTTTTTTCGCCTTAAGAGGATTTGCGGTGATGCGGAGCTTGGGAAAGTGTGGTTTTCCGTCACTTTTCCGGGGAAAACACAAGTCACCTTTTTGGAAGGGCAGAGAAAATAATAAGCTTGAAATCTGACGGAGGAGGAAGTATAATTTTAAGCACACAAGAACAGTTTGTTCACTTAAAAGGAGGTGCTGCATTTTGAAGCCCGTTAATGAAGCAAGGCTGCAGAAAGTGCTGGAGTATATCCAAAAGGTTGAGAAGGAAACCGGTTATTCTCCCACGTATCGGGATATAAAGGAAAAGATCGGGCATAAATCGCTGAATTCCGTGTATCAGGATGTC
>JBGUNA010000021.1:0-8615 GCA_045117135.1 Candidatus Limivicinus sp.
CACCTGATTCCGCTGCGTCTGATACAGAGCACGGCTGTCCTGCAGATTACGGGTCAACTCGTTTACACCTTTATTCACAGCATAATCAGCAGCCAGAACAGCCCTCGCCTTTTCCTGATTCTCTCTTGCCCTCAGCTCAGCCTTCTGCTGAGCGATATCCACATAATCAATCGGTGCTACAGAACTGTTGCCGACATACACCTTAGCACCGGACACAACACCCTTTACGGCATCTGCAGCCTCGTCTTTTGCGATATACTCACTTGCATTAATTCCGTTCGGAACCCCGGCAGCCAATGCGGCATAGAACTTCTGATCATACGGTGTCTCCTGCACTTCCGGATAACCATATCCGCCTGCATTCGTCCCCGTATTGCTGCTGGTTTTCGTACTCGTAGAAGAATTCTTCACCGTTGTACTGCTTGAACTCTTCGAGCTTGTACTTCCCTTATTAGAAGAAGAGCCCGTCCCACTTGAGGACGAGCTCTGTGTATTCCCTGTTGCTGTAGCATAATAAGTCGGATATCTTTCTTCATCTGTCATCTCCGAGGATATTCCGGCAACCGCCTGATTCCCCGGCCTTGAAGCTTTCGCCATATAAAAACCTCCGGTTTAAGGATACAGGATTCAGGGGACAGGATACAGAACCTCTCCCCTTACCTGTGCAAGCCTTAAAAAAGAGCGCGGACGGAAATGAAACTTTGAAGTACAATGTACCCTTCCGCGCAACTTGGTATGCACTTCTCACGAGTGCCTACTTCTCCGTGTTTCCGGCATCAATCAGACCTTCGCCGACAATGTAGGCGATGACGGTTGCTCCTGCCATTATCATGCCGGAAAGGGTTTCCGCCAGCTCTGCATCGCCTTTGAAAGCGATAATCAGCTCCGTAATAAACGCCGCCACCGCCAGCCAAAACTTTCTGCTGGTAAGCTTACGAACAATATCCTGTTTACTCATATAATACCTCCGTTTTCTTATCATATTTTTTTATAAATGATCGGGCGACAGCCCGCAAAAACCTGTCATTACAGGATAAACCGGCAGGGCGGGGGAGGCCGTGTTGGAAACCCAATGGGTTTTCAATGGGGAGGCACCTGCCCTGCCGTAAATGAAAGCACTTACCCTAAACCACGCTTCTCCAGCGCTAAAACACGCTTTTCTAAGTCTTCGATCTGCACCTCAACTACCGGAATCCGCTGGGCAAAGTTGTTGTGCTTCTTAACCTCTTCGGTTAAATGCTTGATCTCGTTATTCGTAACAGCAGCAGTCTTGCTGTTGGACAGAATCACACCAAGCAACGTAACAGCACTGGTGATCATCGCCACCAGAATAGCATCACTCATAAGAATTTTCTCCTTCGTCAAAAATTCAGGATACAGGATTCAGGGGACAGGGGATAGAAAAAAATATCTGTACCCTGTATCCTGTACCCTGTATCCTGTACCCTACTGAAAATCATTCATTATTTGAAGTAAATCCCTCAGGGCAGTAACCACAAGCCAGGCACGGGAATACAGGCGGAATTCCCCTTCCGTAATCGTAACAGTTCCCTCTTCGGGTATTCCGTCAGGATCTTCAGCCTCGGCTTCCGAAAACTGCTGATAGAATGCTCTGCCGAGATCAGCCCTGTACTTGCAAACAGCCTCGCTCTGGTCCGCCGGTCTCAGAAACTGCTTCACGATCACATCGGAACACTCTCTTATCGAAACAGAGTTATCAAGGACTTCCTTCACATTCTTATACTCATCCTGCCAGAGCTCGCGAGTCAGCCATTCCACCTGGAGAAATTCATCTCCAATGGAAACGCCCTGTTCTTCTGCCAGATCATAAAGCCCGGCTTTTCTGGGTGGAAACGTCCACTGGCAGAGGCCGTATCCGCCTCCTCCCGGACCGTCATAAATAAACTCATGCCGGCTGATATTACCGGCATCTACCCGGGCTGTATAATCGACAGAACGCTTAAACCCGTTGGTAAAGTCCCCCTGCAGCCGACAGGAAATACAGTTGCTCTCGGCCTCCATATTGCCCATCAGGGCCGCTGCCGCAATATCACTGAAGCCCTTGTGCTTCAGATAATGCCATATTGTCTCTTTGCTCATTTCTTTCTCCTTTTCTCATCACGGATGCCAAGGCCCCCTGTGCGGGAACCCTCTCATCCGGTAAACATCCTCAATGGGACCGGGCTCAATCCAGATCGGTTCTCTCAGTCTGCTGATTCTTTCCTCATACATGTTCAGAAACGTCGTATACCGGTAAGCGTCATCATAAGCCAGCAGATGCGCTGCCACATAAAACACCAGGCATTCATGCACATCCGGAGTGTTATCTAATTCAACCGAATCCGCAGTCTGGGCGCTCACCCTTTCCGGATACCTCCAGTATTCCAAAGCCATTCCCTCGGGCGCATAAAACGGAAGCTCGATCTTCCCTGCAATTACCCGATATCCAAAGAAACGTTCATAACGTCTGCTTCTCGGAAACAGCAAACCGCCGGTAAACGGCAGCCAGCAGTCATCCGGGAGTTTATACAGAACCCGTTCACCTACCTGTTCGTTCTCCAGCTCACTCAGAAAAGCCATTGCGGGAATTCTCTTCACGCTGGTAGCAATATCCATCTGACCGTTGTTTACAAGACCTGGAATCATAGCAATGTAATCCGCCTGATTGTTATACGTGGCGGGGATTTGACTCCCTGCCACGCTGTAACTGAAGATCAATTCCAGAACCCGGTTCTTCAATTCTCCATAAGTCATAAAGCCTCCTGACCTCATCCGTCTGCGCTACGCGCAGCCACCTTCCCCGCAAGGGGAAGGCTATAAAGGAATTGCTATACAATTGTGCGCGGAAGGACATGAACCTAAGAAGTACCATGTTCCCTTCCGCGCCGTTGCACTGCACTTCTTGCGAAGTTGCCTTAACCGATATTCAGCTTCCTCTCGGAAACACCGATCGGCTTCATATTGCGGAGCACTTCGACCACTTTGATTCTCGTATGGCCTTCAGCCGGAGTGATCTCCGTCTCCATAGCTGTGAGTTCAACCGCTCCGTACCAGGGAGAAGAGGACGTGACCACATCAATGGACGTGCCGTAGACGACATCCGGAAGGGATGCATGGTCTTCTGCCGTGATGTAGAACCATTTATTCGTCGGCTTTTCCTTCTCCAGATTCATGATAATGCTGGACTTACCGATGTCGGTTGCGGAAGTGATGAACGGCAGATCCTTGAGCACAGGCTGACCTCCGTGATAATAGATTCCGTCTGCTTTCTCATCCAGGACAAAGCAGTCGAACAGCACGCGCCCTTCCACCAGAGTTCCGGAATAACCGGGAGGATCCACGTGCGTCTTATATTCCTCCAGCTGTCTCGGTGCGACACACGCATCCTTGTGCACCAGCAGGAATGCGGAACCTGCCGGCAGTTTGCTGTGCGGCACGAGAACAATCTCAATGCCGTCCACCATGCCGATTCTTCCACGCTTCAGCATCTCCTGGGATGCATCCCCGTTTCTCACAAAGCTCGGGTCTTGCATCAGAAGATTTGCGTAATGATACGTGCAGAAAGCGTAGCAGTTATCAATAGGAACATTCCTGTCGCTCATGTGCTCGACACCGTTGAGGAGCATGGAGTGGGCATTCGCCTTCGTGATCTCAGTCGTGGCATTGTGGCCGTTCTCCTCCGCGGATTCCGCCATGACCCGGAAGCAATAACGGTCATATGCCGGAACGATCACTTCACGCAGTTCTCTTGCGAGGCACTGCCCCGGATCGGAAACATATTCACTCTGGACTTCGTCTCCTCTGTCAATGAGAAACGTGAAGCCCTTATCCTGGGTGACCTTGACCGTCTGGATATTCCGGCTCAGGTCATTCGGGTTGCCGTAGCGGTTGGAGCCGCTGCGGGTGTACGGATTGAGCGGTGCATACGGGATGCTGTAGATCACAAACGTCTCGTCACCCTTGTAGGCAAAGCCTTTTCCGGTGACAAGAGCCGCCTGGGATTCCGATGCCCATCTCTCGTCTACTTCTTTGATATACTTGGTTGCAAGATTAATTCCACCTGCCATATTTTTCTCCTTTTTTATATTTTTACTTCGCAATAAGTGCTGCACATACGCGAGGCAAGGAACGTCGCACGTCAAGTCGCGCGTCGTGATGCTCGCGAAGGCAACATTACCCTTCGATATCAGTGCTTCCTCGCGAGCTCTGAAGAGAGGGGTAACTTATTGTTTAATTGTGCGCGGACAGAAACCTCATTGAGAGGTACTATGTTGTCTTCCGCGCAATATGCTTAGCACTTAATACGAGTTGAAACCCTTCAGGAATAAATCCTCGGGTTCACTGTCTGGACCGCCGGCAGCTGCCGACACCGGTGCCCTCGCCGTGTTCTCTGCGTTCTGCCGCAGAGTGGCAATTTCCTGCTGCAAAACAGAAATCTGCTCTGCCTGCTTCTGCAGCATCATGGATTCATAAACACGCAAAGGCGGCAGCTCGCTCTGCATGCATGCCTGATAAATATCCTCAGGCAATTCTTTGCCGACAACCTCCGGATGTGCCTCCGCCAGCTCCCGCCACTCGGCATAATAGTTGCGCGGCTGCACAACAGGGCTGGTTTCCGGAATCTGATCAAAAACAGATTCCTGCTCTGTCGTTTCTTCTTCGGAAGCAGAAAGCCCAGCATCAGAATCTGCATTTTCAGCAGTTTCATCTGTCGGGCTTTCTGTATTTACTTCTCCTTCCTGGTTTTCTGTTCCTTCGGCTGTTCCTTCGGTCGTTTTTTCGGCTGTTTCTTCACCTGCCGGTGATACGGCTGCTTCCGGGAGAACTTCTCCTGTTCCTCCTTCAATCGGCTGTTCCAGTTGTTCATTCATTTTTCTTTTATATCCTCCGTTATTATTTAATCAGCGCTCTCTGCGCGGTTTTGGGCAGGTCGTTATAACGAGCCTGCATGCTTGTCGGGAGCTGGGCGATCTTCTTCGCTGCATCCAGCTCGCTGCCGATTACATATGCACCGTCCTCACCTCCCTTACTGAGTATTTCCTGACCCCCTTGCCTAAAGGGGGGTGTCGCTTTAGCGACGGGGGGATTCTCTCCTGCAGGATTCTCCTCCCCCATCCTCTTCTTCAAACTCTCAATCAACTCCTGTTTTCTTGTGATCAGCTTATCCGGCATGCGCTCCAGATATTCAATGATAGACAAAGTTCCGTCACGCCTGAGATTGTCGAGCGTCTGAACCATCGCGATCTCCGAATAATATGTGGTTGCACCGACATCCACGGACACATTCAGCCAAAGATGTTTGAAAACAGAAAAATCAAACTCCTCAACCACTCTTCTGCTGACCTTGGTGAAAGCCGGTTTACCGGTCATCGGATCAATGAGCTGCTGCCCATCGGCACCAAGAACAGGCTCTTCAATCGTCTTCTCCCGGACAATCGGCCGCTTATGATAGTATGTGCCCATCATATCCAGGAGAATCGCTCCGATGTCTTCCACCCACTCATGCAAACCTGCTCTCGTATTCTCAAGCGGAACCTCAGACGCATTCTGGAGAACCATCAGGGCAGACGTGTTATCCGGACGGACGCTGCCCATCTGTGCATCCGTTGCACCTAAACACTCTTTCGTATAAGCCATACAAAGATCAATCGCCTGGATGATCTGATTGCTCATGTTAGCTGAAGGAATCGTGGAAATCACTTCCCCGATCTGCTGACCGGGTTGGAGATTCCTGACACCTATAGCTGTGCCAACCTCATTGGAGATATTCGGAATCAGGTCAGCGTTATAGATCTTTGTGGGAAAAGCCTGTGTCTGCAGATGGCGGAACACCATCGCCATCATCTGGTTGATGAAAATCTGATTCGGGATGATTTCCGTTACCAATGCCCGCCCGTGATACTGATTTCTCTGCTTCTGCCAGTTACCCCAGGCAATCGGATATCTGCTCAAACCGGTATCCACATCCTCAAAGATGTTGCAGTGCCGGGTGGCCTTGGTGACATGGACTGTCTGAACCTTTCTGACTTCCACCAATCCGGTTTTCGGATTGATGTACTGCTCTGTTTTCCAGACTTTGGTGTAAAGATAGACATACAGAGCTTTTCCTGTCTTGTCGTCATCGCCATGTATTTCCGTCTTCCCGCCGATGCCGGCAAAGTTATATAATTCAGAATCCGCACGGATATCCGGCTTTTCCACCTCTCCGGTCTTCTTTCGCCAGTACCAGGCTTCCCGCTTCAGATTCTCAACAGTATCTCTGCCTACAATGAGAATGTACGGCTGCTTCTCGACTTCCCGGCAGTTCGGGTTGCCGAACATGACGTTGATCCCGTCCAGAAGCTCCATCTCGATTTCTCCTTTGTATTCGCCAAAGGCTCCTCCATACGGCTGCGCTTCCGGATTCCAGAAAAAATGAGCTGCATAGTCTCCGGTGATAGCCCCGTCAAACAAGGCATCCCGGATGCGGTAATCCATCTTGAACTTTTCCAGCAGATTCCGGACCTCAGCCGTAGCAAAAGCCGCTGCCTCACCATCCGTCTGGTAAGAAAGCGGCTCAAAAGAAATCGTTGTGTTGCTGGAAGTCAGTGAAGCTACAAACAGGCTTGTGACTCGCTTGATGATATTGAATGTCGGCTTGGCCAGCCGCCTCATCGCCGGATTGTCCGGCATGTGGATCCACTTGTTGCCGATGAAAAATTCCTGGTTCGTATTGACCATCGTATACTGGTTCGGCACCAGATTGTTATTGTATTGCCTGCCGTACTCATAGTACTTCCAGGCATCTCTCAGATAATCATTCATATTTTATCCTCTTCGTCCCCTCCATCCTCTGTCCCCTGACCCCTGTATCCTGTACCCTTATTTTCCCCCATATGCGACATCAATGCTGTAATTCAAACAGTCGGCCAGGGCTTGCTGGTCGGCCTCGTATTTCAGCTTTTTCAGTTCATCCGGCTGCGCGGGCTTGACGGGAAGGTAAGAAACCTCATTTCTCTCCCGCCCCAGAAAAAAACCGACAGAAAACGCCAGCAGGATCAGAAGAACCCCCGACATCGCAGCAATCATATCCATTACTCTTCCTCCCCAACCTTCAGATCAAACATCTCTTTGAGAAGTTTAAATTCATTCGGTTGATAGGCTTCAAAAATATATTCCATAGAAATCACCTCTCCCCCGCCGGATGCTTTCCGGATCTTCAGGAACTTTTTCAGCACATCAAAGCATTCATCTACATTCTTCATCACTTCCAGATATTCTTTGCAGGCTTCGGTGAGCTTCTGGACCTGAGCCTTTTTCTCTTCCAGTTCAGCGAGGACATACTCCTCACAGGTTTTGATTTCTTTCATGTCTACCTCCGTAAATAGATTATCAGAAAACACCTGATTTTATTGATATGTTAACATAAATTGCTTGACAAATATCGGTTAACAGATTATTATTTTTATAGACTTTTTTTCATTGTGATCTCCTTTTTGTGTGAAAAAGCCGCCCTGACGCTCAGGCGGCTTTTTCACATTCCATACGGATTAAAAAGCCTGTCGATATCGAAGACAGGCTTTTCTTCTTTTTCTTCCCAGATATCACCGGAACTGTATATCATCCTTGCCAGTGCCTGGCTGGTGGCATCGACCATATCATCGTTTTTCCCGTTCGGGAAGGAAGTCCACTGGTCCACATAGTCCGCCACCCAGGGAGCTTTCGCAGGATCGGGCAGAAAAACATGGCCGCTTTCTATCGCCGGAGAAATGGCATTCACCCGGCTGATCTTGCCGCCAAGCGGCGTGACCGGGATGATGAACATCTCCCGCTGCAAAGTCTGAATGATGGCAGGCCCGTTGGCCGCTTCCTCAATCAACACTGTCCTAGCTCTCGGGAACAGACGGTAAATGGTTTTAATAGCCTCTACAGTATCCGGGAAGTTCAGCCGTTTGTTGAGACAGTACCTCAGATAATAATCCTGTGCACGCTTGCCCCAGACCTGGATGGAGACATAATCGCTGTTGTCATCTCCCTTAAAGGCTGCATCTACCGAAATGATCTCCGTACCGAATTGGATCTGCTCTTCCGGATCATAATATTTCCACCAGTTCCTGCGCACCATATTACCGTCTTCCTGCCTCGGAGAGCACTGATAAAGAGCCGTCCATGCCCGCTGCCCGCCCTGTGGATCAGAAATATAGGAAGCCTTGAAATCCGTTAGCCATTGATCATCCTTGCCCAGCTCCGGGCAAAGAGATTCTCCGACACCCCTCCCCAAAGGATCATTCTCTTCGGCTTCTACCGGTAAACGAATCAGCTGGACATTCTTTTCACTTCGGATGATTCTGGCTGCCAGATCGTCATCCGTCCATGGTGTCATGATCACAACGACTTTGCCTTTGGCCGCCAGACGAGATTTCAAAGAAGCCTGCCATTCTGACCACACACGATTCCGGTATGCAGGCGAATCCGCCTCCTGCTGGTTCTTGACAGGGTCATCGATGATAATGAGGTTGGCCGGGTTGCCCGTAATGCCGGACATGATGCCTCGAGAGATCATTCTCCCTTTGCCGTTCCCCAGTTCAAACTCTCCGGCCCTGTCAATTGCACCGATTTCGATGCCGAAGAGGTTT
>JBGUNA010000022.1:0-17280 GCA_045117135.1 Candidatus Limivicinus sp.
GACATCCTGATACACGGAATTCAGCGATTTATGCCCGATCTTTTCCTTTATATCCCGATACGTGGGAGAATAACCGGTTTCCTTCTCGACCTTTTGGATATACTCCAGCACTTTCTGCAGCCTTGCTTCATTAACGGGCTTCAAAATGCAGCACCTCCTTTTAAGTGAACAAGATGTTCTAATGTGTTTAAAATTATACTTCCTCCGCTTCCGGATTGCAACACCTTTTTTCGTCTCCAGCCGGCTCACCCCACCATGCGTGGCTGTGCTTCTCCGAAAGCCCTGATTTTATTGTCTTTCTGCCATGCCTGTGGTAAAATCAGTCCAGAACAAAAACGGAGGTCTCCCGATGAAAGAAGATAACCTGCAGCCGTCCGGAAGGATCCTGAAGCTGCGCCAGATCCTCAAACGCAAGACAGATGAAACGCATAAGCTCACCGGACCTGCCCTGATTCAGAAAATAACGGAAGCGGGTTACCATACTTCCGATGAAACATTGCGGAAAGACCTGAAAGCACTGTCGCAAAACGGATTCCCTTATGTTTCCACAATAGGCGGAAAAGATCCGGGGTATTTTTCAGAGAGTGAGCCCTTTTCCCAACCGGAGCTGAAGCTTCTGCTGGACAGCGTGCAGGCTGCGGGATTCGTCACGGAGAAGAAAACAAAAGAGCTGACAGAAAAGCTGATGTCTCTCGCTTCGGAGTATCAGGAACAGGACCTGAAGAAGAGCGAGATCATCTTCAACACCAGAAAACATACCAACAACCAGATTTACTATATCATCGATGCATGCGATACTGCGCTCCGCAACCGCACCCGGCTCTCCTTCCGCTATTACGATCTCGACTTCCGATGCAAACCCTGCTACCGCTATAAAAACAAACCCATCACGGTGGAACCTTTCGCCCTGATCTGCTTTGAGGACAACTACTATCTCCATGCCTTCCGCGCGGATATTGAAGACGAAAAGGACGCCATGCGCACCTACCGGCTCGACCGCATGACAAAGATCGAGCTCCTTTCCACCCCTGTCACACCCCGGGCACTCGCCCGCTTCGGCAAGGCGGCCGAATACACCCGCAGCGCCTTCAAGATGTATGGCGGAGAAGAGACGGAAGTCACCCTCCGCTTCCCGAAAGAACTCTGCGGCTCCGTCTATGATAAATTCGGTGAAAAAACAAAAATCACCGCCCTAAGCGATGATCTCGGAGAACTGACTGAGACCGTCCAGATCAGCGGAACCTTTTTCGGCTGGGTAGACCAGTTCGAGGGAAAGATGGAAATCGTCTCCCCCGCCCCTGTCCGTGAAAAATACAAATCCCATTTGCAGAACCTGCTGGAGAAGTACCGGTAAACCTATATATAAACTTAAAAAATAATGTCATTAGTTAAAAAAGGAGCAGTTGTAATGTACAAATATGATATACCTTCTCCAAAAAAAGATCAGTGTACCCTTCTTTTTGGAAATGATCCCAAATCGCTTATCCCCATTAACGTAGCAAAAAGCGTCCCTTATCTGAAGACAAAAATAAACGCACACAGAAATATGATGGGAACTGAAGATATCGGAATATATTCTATAGTTGCCTTCGACGGTACACTTATATATACCCGTACTTTCAGCAAAGGAGAGCAAAGCAACGACAGTGCTCCATACCATAAAAACAGTCAAAAGCCAAATGTCATTTATAAAAGGGTATACCTATATGATCCTGAAGGTGATTTGACTGATATTGAATGTGAAAACAAGTATCCGATTACCTATTATGATGCTATTTGTAACATGGATGGTACATTTGCTACGGATCTGGATTTGCTAAAGCACCTCAGTAATTTTCTCAACCGCAATCCCATCCCGGTATTTGTAACAAGAAAGGCTATTGTAAGCATGGCCACTTATATTCCTCAGGACAGGGAGACTTTTATCAATCTAGCGGGAACAGGAGAAAAACTGTATGATAAATGTGGAGAAGCATTCATCACTGAAATACGCAACTACTTAGCCGAAAAAGCAATAAAACAATAATCGAAATTGTATCCGGTAAAATAAAAACCTGAAATACAAAGGTAAGCAGGCAGAGCGGGAGAGCCCGTGTTGGAAACCCACCGGGTTTTCAATGAGGAGGCCCCGCGTGCAGCCTCCCGAGGCACAAAACTGCATCAGACATTCTACCCGGAACCCATTAAGAATCCTGTGCACCCTGCACAAAAATGACCCTCTGTTTTTGTATACTTTAACTATCAGAAAAGAATTGTAATCGTTGTAAAAAATCATATATAATAATAATTTAGAGAAAATATAATTTAAAATCTAAAAGAGAGGAAGCTATGGTTACTGGCGTCATAAAAAATAAAGTGGATAAGATCTGGACAGATATCTGGGCAGGCGGCATCACAAATCCCCTGACCGTTATCGAACAGCTTACATACCTGATGTTCATCCGGTCTCTGGATGAAAAAGAACTGGAGACGGAAGAATTCGAGAATATGACCGGTGAGAAGATGGATAAGATCTTCCCTCAGTCCTCTACCGGGCAGATGATGCGCTGGAGCAGATTCAAAGACCGGGATCCCCGGGAAATCTACGATATCATTTCACAGCGGGTCTTCCCTGCCATTAAGAACTTCAAAAACGGTCACCTGCCTGATTTCAACGCACAAGGCGAGATGATTGAAATTGCAGATGAAAAAGCCGGTGATGAGAGCAAAACGGCATTCTCCCGCTATATGGAAGATGCCATGTTCCTCATCCCGACTCCGCAGGTGCTCCAGAAGATCATCACCGGGCTGGAAGACTTATATGAGCATGATATATCCGATATGGACATGCAGGGCGACCTGTATGAATATATGCTCGGGAAGCTATCAACGGCAGGCCAGAACGGCCAGTTCCGCACTCCCCGCCACATCATCAGAATGATGGTTGAGCTGTTAGCTCCCACACCGGACGATATTATCTGTGACCCGGCATGCGGAACGGCAGGCTTCCTCGTCGGTGCAGCAGATTATATCCGCAGCCATTACGAAGACACCATGACACAGGAGCAGTGGGATGCATTCGCCGGCCTGATGTTCACAGGCTTCGATACCGACCGCACCATGCTCCGACTTTCCGCCATGAACCTGATGCTGCATTCCATCAGCAATCCGGAAATCGATTATAAAGACAGCGTATCCAAGCAGAATGAGATCTCTTCCCGCTTTACCGCCATCCTGGCAAATCCGCCTTTTAAAGGCACCATTGATGCGGAAAGCATTCATGATAACCTGAAAGCCGTAACCAACACCAAGAAAACAGAGCTCCTCTTCCTTGCTCTCTTTGTTCGCATGCTGAAGAAGGGCGGCCGCTGCGCGTGCATCGTCCCGGACGGTGTGCTGTTTGGAAGCAGCAATGCCCATCAGTCCATCCGGAAGGAAATCGTTGAAAATCATCAGCTTCGGGCTGTGATCTCCATGCCCTCCGGCGTCTTCAAGCCATATGCAGGCGTTTCCACTGCTGTGCTGGTCTTTACAAAGACCGGTGCCGGCGGGACGGATAACGTCTGGTTCTATGACATGAAGGCCGACGGCTTCAGCCTGGACGATAAACGTTCGGAAATCTCTGACAATGATATCCCGGATATCATTGAGCGTTTCCACCATCCGGAAAACGAAACTTCCCGCTCCCGCACGGAGCAGAGCTTCTTTGTGCCGAAACAGGAAATCGTAGATAACGATTACGACCTATCTATTAATAAATACAAGAAAACAGAATACACTCCTGTCGAATACGAATCCACCGATGTTATCCTGCAGAAGATCGATGCCCTGGAAGAACAGATTCAGAAAGAGTTGTCAGAACTGAAAATTCTTCTGAAGAAAACAAATTAAGATATGCGGGGAAAATAGGATGGCTAAGTATCGTTTAGGGGATATTGCCCCGATATCTCAAGGGGTAGTCCCAGATTCAGACCAGTATTGGTTGTTAAATCTGGATGTAGTTGAAAGCGACACTGGTAAAATATTGGAATATATTTATGTTGATCATTCACAGATAGGGGCATCTACCATTGCTTTTGATCAAAAAAATGTACTATATTCCAAATTACGACCATATCTGAACAAAGTCGTTTTACCTAAGAAAGCAGGATTTGCGACTTCGGAAATGTTACCATTAAGACCGAATGAGCAGATAATAACTAGAGAATACTTGACATACTTTCTGCGTTCTCCATTTTTTGTGGGGTATATTAACGGAAAGACCAGTGGAGCTAAAATGCCCCGCGCAAACACCTCTGACCTAAAGACATTCGAGCTCGAATGCCCTTCTATAAGTGAACAAAATAGAATAGTTGCACAGCTTAATATAATTGATACGATTATTGCAAACAGGCAACAGGAACTTTCCGCTCTTGACGATCTAATCAAAGCCCGATTTGTCGAGATGTTTGGAGATTTGGCAAACCCCGCATGTATTTGGAAAAAATGTAGGCTGGTGGACACATGTGTAAATCCCGATGATATAAAGTGTGGTCCATTTGGCACGCAGCTCGGAAAAGATGAGTATTCAGAGGAAGGTGTGGCCATTTGGGAAATCCCTCAGATAAATTCTGAATTCAAGTCTTTACCAACGCATTTTGTGACCGAGAATAGAGCTGAAGAACTTAACGCATATTCCATAAGGCCGGGAGACATAGCCATGTCGCGAAAAGGGAATGTTGGGCGGTGTGCTGTGTTTCCCGAAACTCTTGAAAATGGAATAATACATTCTGATGTATTACGAATTCGTTTAGATATAACTAAATCACTTCCAGAGTTTATGATGCGACAGCTACATTATAGTGGAGATGTTCAGCATCAAATAGAATTAGTTAGTTCAGGAGCAATAATGGCTGGAATAAACGTAACCAAGCTTAAGCATATACTCGTTTATCTACCACCATTGGACTTGCAGTCCGAGTTTGTCGCTTTTGTTTCTCAAATCGACAAATCAAAAGATGCCATAAAGAGTTCACTAGAGGAAACACAGCTTCTCTTTGATAGTTTGATGCAGGATTACTTTGGATGAAAAATACGAAATCGAACCACTATACAAAACACAATAAAATCTCAATAGAACAAATGGGAGCTTTATAAATTATGAAAAAAACAGCTATTCTAATCATTTGCGTCATAATGCTTTTTACTTCTTTTTTGAATACTGCATATGCTGAAGAAATGGAAGAAGATTCAAATACTATTATTCTTGGCAGATATGAACAGGATGACGACGAAACTACCGGCGAAGAAGCGATAGACTGGTGGATTTTGGATGAAGATGGAGACAAAATGCTCCTAATCAGTCTTTTTGCTCTTGATGTACAGTCATATGATGACAAAAAAGCCAGTGATACAACATGGGAAAATTCATATATACGAAACTGGCTTAACAACGATTTCTATAATTCTGCTTTCACAGATGAAGAAAAGAAAGTTATCTTGAAAACCACCGTTTACAATGATGCTGGTGAAGGTAATCCTGAATGGGAAAATAAATCTACGCCTGATACCGAAGATAATGTATTTCTTCTTAGTGCTTCTGAATTCCTCAATTATTTTGGAAACGGCGATAAATGCTATTACACTTCCTACGCACAGTCACAAGCAAATATGATATTAAAAGAAACCGGTTCCTGGCTATTGCGTTCACCGGGAAAAAAGTCTGGGGAATATGCTATAGCAGACGGCGGCAAAGTTAAGTCTATAGACTCTAGTAAAGCCACCGGTATCTGTCCTGCAATTTGGATTGACACATCAATTGATCGTTCGGACTTCCCCTATGAAAGATTTTTAAGTGCCGGTGAACTTTATGATAATGAACAGTATTTAGAAGCCGCAACGATGTTTGATGAGCTTAATGGATATAACGATTCCTATTTTTACGCTGCAAGCTGTCTCTATGACTACGGTTATTCAATCATTGAAAGCACTGATTATGAAGAAATCATCAAACGTTTCGAAGCTCATAAGACTTACGGACTTGAAAAGCTTGATGATTACATTGTAGATACTGATGATATTATCAATGAAGCATATTACAACATAGCCATAGAAGAACAGGAAAACGGGAATTATAGCAAAGCTATTGAACTGTATACCCGACTTGGCCAATATCAAGACAGCATGAAAAGGCTGAAAGACTGCTACACAAAAACAAATATCAATTGGGAGAACATTATCAGTAAAACTCATAATGCCGGAACTAAAGGTTATGATGAGACAGTTGATATTAAAGATAAAGATCCACACATGAGTTTTGATTTAGGACACTTTTTCATTAGTGGCTTTACATCCAAAGAAACAGATAATGGAACTACAGTATATCTGAAAACTCCCGGTGACAATATCACTTTATGGTTTGAATTGGAAGATGACATTGATGATTTGAAAGGAAACGGTAAATTATCAATCGTAGCAGATGAAAAAGGTATAGATGGTCCTTTCAGATGGCCGAAAGAAAAAAGTGATTTTGGACGAGGTGCACTTATAGTAAAACATATCGATTCCAAGAATAATGAAATTAAAAATCTATATAGGGATTATCTGGCCGCAAAAGAGACAGGAGGTGCTGATACCAAGATAGAAATTAAGGAGGAAGGCACATACGAAATCGCTCTTGATTATCTTGTAAAAGACAGTGATATTAAAAATGTCCTTAATAGCACTAATGGATATCGTACCTATATAAAATTTATTGTTAAAAACGGAAGCGGTATGATTTACCTATTTGATCTTGGAAACGGTTCAGAACTACAGGATTATACTATATCTTCCACAGGTTTCAGAATTGATATGGCAAAATCAAATTCTGTTAAGGCAAACGTCATAAGATATGAACTGAATCAGAACTGGACAGCTTTGGATGCCAGAGAAAACAGACCGGCAGCAAATGGTGATACCTATGAAAAACCTGGTTATTATGTGATCACCATGACCAATACTGAAACGAATTCAACGCTTGAAAAGCATCTATTTGTCGGAGATAACGAAGATCTTGAAAACTATATTCAGGTGGATTCTTCATTAAGCAAATTCAGCTATTAACAATTATGGCATAGGAGAAAACAAGCATGAAAAAAATATTGGTTTTCCTAATTGTTTTTGCGTTTATACTTGCCAACATTCCAATATCCGTCTTCGCAGACGATACTCCCTCTTTTAAAGGTCTTAATGATCCTGCAATAGAGCCGTATCTGGAAAGCACCTTATATGATTCACTTGTAAGTGATTTAGACAGCAGTGATTATTTTGTCGAAAATATCGAAGCTATATATATATCCGAGGAATACTTGGAAGAGCTGGAATACAATTCACAGGAAAACATATATTTTGGTTATGCCCTCTCACAGCTTGATGAACAGTTTGCGGGTAAACGGTATGTATTTACTCTTGGAGAACACAATGAAACTGTCGTTAAAGAATTTGAAGCATATGATGAAGAATACTATAACACCATCATTCATAATGTATCTGTCGGGACCGGTGTAATACTCGTTTGCGTAACTGTTTCAGTTGTAACTGCCGGAGCAGGTGCTCCTGCAGCAAGCATGATATTTGCTGTTGCAGCAAAAAGCGGAGCTGTAGCTGCCTTATCAGGAGCTGCTCTGGGTGGAGTGGCAGCAGGGGTTGTCACAGGATATAAAACCGGCGATATGAATGAATCTTTGAAAGCAGCAGCTCTTGCCGGTAGTGAAGGCTTTAAATGGGGTGCTATCACAGGGGCCGTATCCGGTGGTGCTACTGAAGCTTTTGCATTGAAAGGTGCAACCTTAAACGGCCTTACCATGAACGAGGCCGCCGAAATTCAAAGAGAGTCGAAATACCCTATTGATGTTATAAAACAATTCCACACTAAAGAAGAATACGAAGTTTTTAAGGCTGCAAATCTTAAACCGCATATTGTAAGTGGGAAAACTGCATTGGTACGAAATGACATCAATCTAAATCTTAAGGATGAATTCGGACATACAAATCTTGAACGGATGAAGGCCGGTCTTTCTCCTTTAGATGCAACCGGCAATCCATTTGAACTACACCATATTGGGCAAAAAGCAGATGCAACTCTCTCTATCCTCACGAAGACCGAACATGATAATGCAGCTTTACATGGGTTTAAAGCCATCTCAGAAATTGATCGGAACTTGTTCGCAAGTCAAAGAAAGAATTTTTGGATTGAAATGGCAAGATTACTCGAAGGAGGATTATTGTAATGACTGACTTTATTTCAGCACTGAAAAGCCACAATGATTATATTGCATTGAATGGGGCAGATATGGCTTCCATCGAATCTGCTGAAAGTAGCTTATCCTTGAAGTTTTCAGCTGAATATAAAAATTACCTTGTTACCTGCGGCGCAGCTTCCGCGGACGGGCATGAATTCACAGGAATTGTTGATTCCAAAAGATTAAATGTTGTTGATGCAACTATAAGAGCAAGAGAGGTAAATCCAGATGTCCCAGCTGACCTATATGTAGTAGAAGAAATGACGATTGATCACATAGTTATATGGCAGGCAGAAAATGGAAGTGTCTATAAAACTGTTGGCAGTAATTGGCCAGAATTAATATTTGATTCATTGGCTGAGTATTTTGGATAACTAATTCCATATACTTTTTGCCTGGAATAAGAGGTCTATGGAACTTCATTATATGATAACCTCTTATATTAAGAATACAAAAGGAGAGCACATTATGGACGATGTATTTGAGATCAAAGGCATACAAATTCCATTTTCAAGTATTAAAGAATATCGTATAGTCACAAGAGAATACATATATAGACCTACTTATAAGGAAATACCCGGCGGGTTCTTTTCTGGACCAAAGTATGCCTTTAAAACTATGGAACCCTATGCCGCCATCATAGATGAAAGCGAAAAAACTTCTGCACTGAATAGTTATAAAGCAAAGAATTTCGGAGAGTCGTTGGGAAAAGACCTTGCGGATTTTGCCAGTGGAGTAGTATCCACTATTGGGGATAAACTTAATATAAAAGCTTTTAAATATAAAAAGTTCCTCTGTATAAATGCGGCCGGAAGGATTTTTACTACTTATATAGAAGATATTCCTACAGTTCTTCGACGCAGTGACGGGAAAGTATCAGACGTATATAAAAACGATAAGCTTTATGCACTCCTTGGCGAACCTATTGCACCAACAATTAAAATGATCCCAGCGCTTTTCATAAAAGCTAAAGAAACCCATACTTTCTATGGTAATGGGATTCAAATTGACGTTGACGAAGAATATGAACGTCTAAAAACGTCGCTGAATAAATATAAAGAAGAAAAAGCAAATAAGAAAAAGATAACCCTACCGAAAGTCGAGTTACCTCCCATCAACATAAATCTTCCATCTATTGGAAAACCAAAAACGCAACAGATACCCGCTAAAGCCAAAAAACAGGCGTATATTGATGCTGATTATGTTGAAATAATCGAGCAGGAAGAACTTTCTAATGAAATTGAATACGACCCTCTTGACTTAAACAGAGATGGAGTAGTTGATGAGAAGGACCTTTATATTTTTCAACAGAAAATGAAGGAAATCCAAAACAAGGACACTGATAATAAGTAATCTGATTTACTGTGTTATCCACCCTATAAACTACGGAGAATCGTTATGACTATTAATGATGTCATACATACAATACTTATAAAGTATCCAAATCGTGTGCCTGCACGCTATGCACAGGATGGTGATACCTGGTATGTTTTTACGGAGAACACTGTCAACCACGGAAGGCACCTGAACACGCTCATCGAAAACGGCTGGTTTGTTGTAACTACAGACGGAGTTTTGCCAACGACTCCGCTTGACATGCCAAAAGATTTACATTTCAAAAGAATCTGGTAAGCCCATTTTATATGAGGGAATCAATGAGTATTTTATTTGAAGGAAACGAAAAAAACTTTCCCTGGATATTGTAGGTTATGAGTTCCCACAAAAAAGGGGAAGAGACGAAGATGATCTGAATTGGCTAAAAGTCAGAATCTTCTATACCGAAAACAATATCGAACGATTCTATGAGAAAAACTGCTTGCAAACTTTTGAACTACAAGAAATAGCCACAGCATTTGAAAATACAGCTAACGGCCGAGAAACCGGCTATATCCTTGAATTTTTGGAACCATATTTACTGATCGCCTTAACAAAAGCAGATGATTACTGTTCCGTGCAAATAAGATTTATGTATGATATGGTAGACGGTGACTGGAAAGACATCTATGTAACCCAAAAGCTGGATAAGCAGCACTTGCTTTCAATAACTCATCAGTTCCAGGAATTGTGTGCCAAATACCCATATCGGGAAGCAATTCAATAACAATCCTTAACAGGAGCGCACCATGTCAAACTTCGGCTTTTTGAAAGAAAAAACAGAATATGCGCTGTTTGCAGATGCAGCCATTGAGGCGGAGAAGGTCTACTTCACCGCCCCGGCCATGTCTGCTGTCGGCAGCCGGAAAGCTCTGGAGCTGGCAGTAAAATGGGTCTATGCTGCTGATGCAACCATTGAGATGCCGTATAAGGACAACCTGCAGTCTCTGATCCATGAGCCGTCTTTCCGTTTCGCACTGGATACGCAGACATGGGGCAAACTGCCGTATATCATCCGTCTCGGTAATCTGGCTGTACATACCGACCGTGAGGTGCAGGCAAGCGATGCACTTCTCTCCCTGCAGGGGCTGTTTGAATTCATCGAATGGATCGACTACTGCTACGGTTCTGATTATGAGGAGCGGCATTTTGACGAAACTCTGATCCCCAGGGAAGAAGTAGCCCTGAACAAGGAGAGAATCAAAGCGCAGGAAAGCCTGCTGGGCGAAAAAGACTCTGAAATAGAAAAGCTGCGGGCACAGATTGCACAGATGTCCGCCTCCTTTACGGCATCCCGCGAAGAGCACCGCAACAGCAGGGTTTTCAAACCGGTAGACATTTCGGAATTCCAGACCCGCAAGAAATACATCGATGTGGAGCTGAAGGAACTCGGCTGGAAGTTCAGCGGAGAAGATGCAGACGTCTGGGAAGAATATGAAGTGGAAGGCATGGCCGGCGTAATCGGCCAGCTCGGCTACGCGGACTATGTGCTTTTCGGCAAGGATGGAAAGCCGCTGGCAGTGATTGAAGCCAAGCGCACCAGCAAGGACCCGAACATCGGCAGAAAGCAGGCCGTGCTGTATGCCGACTGCCTGGAAAAGAAGTTCGGCAGACGGCCGATGATGTTCACCACCAACGGGTTTGAAACGTATTTCTGGGATGACAAAACGAGCCCGCAGCGCAGAGTAAGCGGCCTGTTCAGCAAGGATGACCTGCAGAAGCTCATGTATCGCCGGGACAGCAGGAAGCCGCTTGATGAAATCAAAATACGGGATGAAATCACCGACCGATATTATCAGAAGGAAGCCATCCGCGCAGTCTGCGACCATGTGGAGCAGGGATTCCGTAAAAGCCTGCTCGTGATGGCAACTGGAACCGGGAAAACGAGAACTGCCTCCAGTCTGACGGATGTGCTGAGCCGGGGCGGCTATGTGACGAATATTCTCTTCCTCGCCGACAGAACGGCGCTTGTGAAGCAGGCGAAGGATGATTTTAAAAACTATCTGCCGGATATGAGTCTCTGCAATCTGTGCTCCAACAAGGACGACAGAAATGCACGGATCGTTTTCTCCACCTATCCGACAATGCTCAATGCCATAGACGGCTGCAAGAATGACGAAGGGCGAAAGCTTTTCACGCCTGCACACTTTGACCTGATCATCATCGACGAGAGCCACAGGAGCATCTTTAAGAAATACAGGGCTATCTTTGAGTATTTTGATGCTCTGATGGTCGGACTCACTGCCACACCGAAAATAGAAGTCGACCGCAACACGTACGACTTCTTTGAGATGGAAAACAATGTACCGACCTATGCCTATGACTACGAGACAGCCGTATACAAGGACCATGTGCTTGTCCCCTATTACAACTATGAAGTGAAAACAAAATTCCTCGAAGAGGGCATCTGTTATGATGAACTCTCCGAGGAAGATAAAGAACGATATGAGGATGACTTTGCGGAAGACGATGTGATCCCGGAATTTGTGCCCTCTCAGCAGCTCAACAAATTTGTATTCAATGAGCTGACCGTGGATACGGTGCTGCAGGATCTAATGGAACGCGGCATCAAGACGGAAGGCGGCGACCTGATCGGCAAATCCATTATCTTTGCCCAGACCAAGAAACACGCCGAGTTCATTCTGGAACGTTTCAACAAGCTATATCCGCACCTCAAGGGTTCCTTTGCTCAGCGCGTCATCTGTGACGACACGTATGCTCAAACAATTATTGACGATTTCAAGAATCCGGAAAAGGATCCGCGGATCGCGGTTTCCGTTGATATGATGGATACCGGCATTGACGTGCCGGAATGCGTTAACCTGGTATTTTTCAAAAAAGTGCGTTCCAAAACCAAGTTCTGGCAGATGATCGGACGCGGCACCCGCCTTGCCCCGAAGCTCCAGTGTCTTGATCAGATTGACGGAGAATATACCGGGAAAAAAAGATTCCTGATCTTCGACTACTGCGGGAATTTTGAATACTTCCGCACCAAGCCAAACGGCTTTGAAGGGAATGAAACGAAAACCCTGTCAGAAAGCATCTTCGGCAAGAAGGTGCGGCTGGCAGCTGCTCTGCAGGAATCCAAATTTGCAGAGGATGACTACCAGAACTGGCGCAGTGAAATCGTGAAAGACCTGCATCAGCGCGTAACGGAACTGAATACAGCTCTGGTATCCGTTCACCTGAAACTTCAGTATGTGGAGAAATACAGCAATATCGAAGCTTTCACGCTTCTCAGCGAGGGTGCGATCGGTGAGCTGATCACCCATGTGGCCCCGCTCGTCAGCTACCCGGAAAAGGACGAATACGCCAAGCGGTTTGACAACTTCATGTACGGGCTGATCCTCGCCCATATGGAAGGGATGTCAGCTTTCAAGCGTGCGAAAAAGACTTTGTGCGATACCGCCTCCGCTTTGGAGCGCATGACCAGCATCCCGCAGGTCAATGCTAAAATCCATGAAATCCGGGAAATCAACACAGACGAATACTGGGCAGCGGACAACACTCTGGTATTTGAAGAGACACGGAAATCCCTACGTGATCTCATTAAATTCCTGATCAACAATGAACCGAAACAGCCTATTATCACGAGGCTGGAGGATCCCATCATCGAACAGCAGGAGGGGCAGCCGCTTGACCCTGCTTATGACTTTGAGGATTACCGCAAAAAAGTGAACCGCTATGTGGAGGAAAACAGCGATACACTTGCCATCCATAAGCTGACGCACAACATCCCGCTCTCCCCCGCTGATTATGAGGTGCTGGAGCGTGTGCTCACTGAAGAGCTTGGCAGCAAGGAAGACTATGAGCGGGAATACGGTGATACGCCATTCGGCCTGCTGATCCGAAAGATCGCAAAGCTCGACCATAATGCTGCGATGGCAGCTTTCTCCTCTTTCATCAACGATGAATCCCTGAACCAGAAACAGATTCAGTTTGTGTATAAGATCATCAACCATATTGAACAGAACGGTTATATGGAAAGCACCTCAGCACTGCTGAAACCTCCGTTTGATAAGCCAGTCAGCTTCGTCAAACTGTTTGACGCAAAGACAAGAACCGCTCTGATCAATACGATTCAGACGATCACGGATAATGCGACCACTGTTGTGGCGTAAAAGCAAATATATATGAAGGTATCTAAATAGTATGATTACAATAAAAGAAGCCTATAAAATAGCCATCGAGAACCACCCTCATCCTAAAATTACGAAATGTTTGTGCGCTTTTGAATACAGGGATCTCTATATTTTCGGGCTAGGAAGCAAATACCCCCTTCCAGAGAGCACTCATATCGTGCCGGGAATTGTTTATTATTCTGTGCATAAGGAAACCGGAAGATGTGAACTCTTTGATCTTTTTGGCGAGATTTATCTAGATACGGAGGAATTTGCCTCTACTTTTAATAAAATCCCTCCAGAATCATTTTCTGAAGATTCATAACTTACAATGATTACTACGTAATCAAGAAAGATATAATATACGAGACAGATATCCCCTATCCCCCCGCAAAAACTATTATTTCAAATAGTATAAGAAAACAGGAGTAGAACATGGCCAGAGAATTTACCCCAAAGGAAGCGAGAGACCTACTAAAACAATATCAGTCTTTGGGAGCCGGAGTAACATATATTTCGCAGTTCTCTGCCAAATATGAGAAAGAAGCTACTTCTTCCATATACAACCTTATTGATACCCATACACTGGAAAACATTATAAGGGATGAAGTTGTAAACGGTAATGATGTTCTTCCAAGGGAATCGGAACTGTTTAATTTGGTTTCCGCCATTTACAAGCACATCGAACTAACCCCAAGGATAAAAGCCTGCAAAGAAAGCTATGATACACTCGATGCCTATTACTCCAGTGTGGAAAAAGACCTCGAACTCGGAACAAAAAGCAACTTACAATGGATGTTTCTTTCCGGTGAAAAGAAGAATCTTGCCACCAAGGCATATACACGCCTCCAAAAGGCATTAGATGGTGAAATTGTTAAGGACATAAAACACACCATCTCCATTATAGAAAACAGTTCTTCCATTACACCGGAGGAAATCTGGTATGATTTCGATCATAACAGGCCAAAATACCGAACTGCGCTATTAAATATCGTACCAAATGCCTTAAATCGTGGATACAATATCACAGAGATATCGGATTTATCTGAACGAAAACGCATACTTGAGCGTGATTTGGGTTATGTTATTGATGTTTTCAATAATTCTGAGAAAGATATTTTAAAGGCAGTAAATCTTTATCTCGGACAGGAAGCCTTTACTGTCCTGAAGGATGTTCCTGTTGAAGAGTTGTCTAAAGACCGTGCAGGCCTTCGTGTAAAAGCACTGCATGACTATGGATTTCACAATCTTTCAGATATTTATGCCGCTACGACGTCGAATATTTCCCAGGTTAGAGGCATATCCTGGGAGACAGCGTACGCAGTCAAACAATATGCCATTGATTATCTGAAGAAGGCCCAGGAAAGTGTCAAGATTCGCCTCAGTGCTGATAACCGTACCTCACAGTCATCAAAAATAGTACTTGAGATCTATAAATACAAGCAGCGTCTTCATTATATTGAAAGCGCGGAAAAAATGTTACCCCATGTTCGCAACAGCAACAAAAACAGTGAAAAGAATCTGGGCTATATCGGGAATGGAACAAACTGGATTTTCTTTACACCCCAGCAAAAAGAACTTCTGCGGGAAAGCTATAATATTTTTTCTCGCTTTTTAGATACTTATGAGGCAAAAGCCCGTACCCTGATCTCTAATTTTAATGAAATATCAAGGATTCAGGAAATTGAAGCCTGGAACGACTTTAAGGCTGATCCTATTTCTTATTATAATATTCTTGAAAGAATAGCGCCTGAATATCTCGGTAACAGCGACAGTATTTATGGATTGCCGGAAGATCTGGCACGAGAAATCCAGGATCAGGATTTCTTCCCGGATGGCTTGAACTGTGAACTGCGCAGATATCAGGAATGGGGTGTAAAGTACATCCTGCATCAGGAGAAAGCCCTGTTGGGTGATGAAATGGGTCTTGGAAAGACCGTGCAGGCAATTGCCACGATGGTTTCTCTCCGTAATACCGGTGCAAAACATTTTATGGTCGTATGTCCTGCAAGTGTTTTGCCGAACTGGTGCAAAGAAATATCCCAAAAAAGCAAACTGCGTGTCACCAAAATCCATGGGCCCGGAAGATGGACGGCACTTAAAGACTGGATACGTGCGGGTGGGACCGCAGTAACCACTTATGAAACAGTCGGAAGCCTCGATCTGAATCCGGATTTCAAATTCAGCCTGTTAGTCGTAGATGAGGCTCATTATATAAAAAATCCTGCAGCTAAGAGAACAAAAGGAGTAAAAACTGTAGGAACCCATGCTGAACGTATGCTTTTTATGACAGGTACTGCTTTGGAAAACACGGTATCTGAGATGATCTCTCTTATTGATATGCTGCAGCCTCCAGTAGCCCGTGCAGTTGAACCTCTTGCCTTTATGGCTTCTGCTCCACAATTCAGGGAAAAGGTTGCACCGGTCTACTACAGAAGGAAACGCGAAGATGTTTTGACTGAGTTGCCGGAACTCATTGAAACGAAGGAATGGTGCGAACTTACAAAAGAAGAAGAACGCCTTTACGAAAAAGCACTATATAGTAAAAATCAGGCCATGATACGCCGTGTTTCCTGGAATGTAGATGACCTGAATCATTCTTCCAAAGCCCTGAGAATGAAGGAGCTAATCAGTGATGCAGAGGAAGATGGCAGAAAAGTAATCGTATTTTCTTTTTATCTTGATACGATCCGAAAGATCCGAGAGTTTTTGGGCAGACGCTGCTGGGGCCCGATCAACGGCTCAGTTCCCCCAGAAACCCGGCAGGACATTATTAATTCATTTGAAGATGCGCCAGACGGTTCCGTGCTTCTTGCTCAGATACAGGCGGGTGGTACTGGACTAAACATTCAGTCTGCAAGTGTTGTTATTATCTGCGAGCCTCAGTTTAAGCCTTCTATTGAAAATCAGGCTATTTCGCGTGCATATCGTATGGGCCAAGCGAGAAATGTGCTTGTATACCGTTTACTTTGTGAAGAAAGCGTTGATGAGCGGCTCACCGAAAGGCTTGCTCAGAAGCAAGCTGAGTTTGACGCCTTTGCGGATAAATCTGTAGCTGCAGATATGACGATCAAACAGGAAGCCGCAATCGATGACAAAACATTTGGCAAAATCATTGAAGAAGAAATTGAGCGCATTAACGCAAAGAAAGCAGCAGCCAAATCTGATGACACCGATGAAGAGGAAACGATGGAGAAATGAAAAGAAAACTCTTATTAATTATATTGGTTATATCATTACTTAGTTCGGGCGTTTTCCTTTCCCAAACATCTGCTCTGGCAGATGGCGGCACTCCTGTTATCACAAAGAATCCCACCAGTGAAGCGATTGCCATCGGCGGGAAGACGTGGTTCATTGCACATGCAGACAACGCAACAAGTCTAACCTGGGAGATGATCGATCCAAACGGCTATGTGCATTCACTTGCGGAAGCGATGACCATGAATTCTGGATTGAATCTGCAGGCACTGGAAGGTGATACACTTGCTGTGAGTAATGTACCGCAGTCGGTAAATGGTTGGGGTGTACAGGCAACGTTTACAGGG
>JBGUNA010000023.1:0-2169 GCA_045117135.1 Candidatus Limivicinus sp.
ATATCTATTGTAAAGAGTTCTAAGATTAGCCCCCTGTATTCATTTACGGTTTCATTATATACATTCTTCTTGTCAATACATACATCGCCATAAGTGATTGCTGCTTAAACCCAAAGATGACGAAAACCCGCAGAGCAGATTGTGATAAGCTCTGCGGGTTTTCACATGACACTCGAAGGGCAATTATTTACCCCGATTTATCCATACCGTTCATCTCAAAAAGGGAAGGGAACGGTACAGGATCATATGTATTCCCTTTGGCGACTCTCGGACAAGATTATATTCCGAGAAATATTTTGGTCTCTGAATGCGGAGACGCATCCTGTTTTTGATGAAGAATTTTTGTTCTAGAGGATGCCTTTATTTCCTGTGAGATTTTTCAATGCGGTTCGTGATCTCCTCCCCCGCCACGGCGTCGGCCAGGCCGATGCCGTACAGGTAGGCCGTGCATTTTCTGGCGTCCCGTTTATCCAGCAGTGTTTTAAAGGTATAGTCTTTTTCATCCCAGGGAAATTCATCCCGGAAATGAGCTTCCAGTTGTTCCGGGCTGTCCGAATAATTATCCCGGGTTTTCCGGAAGGATTCATCCAGGTAATACCCGCTATCCAGAACGATGATCAAATCCGGGCCCATCAGAAGGTTGGCGCTTATCATTTCCTCCCGCCTTGTGGCGGAAGTGCAGATAATCACGGTATCGCAGGCGTTAAGATGAATCATATCCTCCGTGTCATCCACTTTCGTTTTTCCGTTAACCAGCAGGAAATCCCCGATGTTCTTGTCGACGTTCCTTTTGCTTCCGCGGATTACGATTCCCAAGGGAGAGAAGCGCTCGCAGATTCCGATGCAGTTCGCTAGGTTCGTGCGGCCTGTCCCGATGAATCCCACGTTTTTCGGTTTTTTTCGCATCAGCTGTTCCATCGCGAAAACCGTCATCAGGGAACAGCGGTATCTCGTCAGCGCCAGATCCCTGTATTCGTGTTCACTTCCATCCCGCTCCCGAATATCAAGAATTTCCTCTGTTTTTCCGTTTACGTCATTTGTGTAGATTTTCTTCAGACTGCTGACGCCGTCGATCGTCAGCCCCCGAAGAAATCCCGTAGAAGCAGTCACGATGCCCGCCGCGTCCCGCTCGTCCACTTCCACATCTTTGATTGGACACATCTCCGTGTCGTATTTTCCCCCGAAGGCACGGATGTAATTTTCCCGCATCATCTTCAGTGAGTCAATAAAAAATCGATTCATAAGGCTGCCTCTCAAGAGTGTGAATCAGAATAAAAGCCCAACCGGACGGTCTTTCGATTCCGCTGAATCATTATACTTCTTTTCTCTGAAAAGGAAAGAAGGAAATATATTCCTCAGAGGTCAATTGCAAAAGGAAGTTTTGATTTGTCGACAGTTCTTTGAATTCAAAGTTAAGTGGTTTTTCAGATCCCGAGTTGTCGAACCGATGTTCCTAACCAGTATTCTGCCATCTTTCCCGAATCTCCTGCAATCAAAGTGAAACTTTATGGCTGAAACCCTGCGCGAACTGGTAGTCGCGCTGTCGCTGGACTCCAGCAATTTCTCGCGCAATATGCGCACCATCAACCAGCAGATCAAGGAAGCCGAGCCCACCTTCCGTCTGGCCGGGGCTGGCGTTGAAAACTATGAAAAGACCATCGCGGGCACGGAAGCCAAGCTGTCCATGCTGGGCAACAAGCTCACCCAGCAGCAGCGAGCTGTGGAACAGTACAGCCGGGCGTTGGCGGCAGCCAACCCGAGGCGACCGCAGAGGTTAACCAAGCTGGAAGGCCAGGTCAAGGCTCTCCAGAAAACCATGCAGAACAGCGCAGATGCGGTTAGCAAGGCACAGACCGACCTGAACAACGCCAGGGCTGCTGTGAAGGATACGGAAGCGGAGATCCGCAGACTGACGGAACAGCTATACCGGATTTCTTCCTCAAAACGGCCACACTCCTTTCGTGACAATAAACCAGTGAAATAATACCATCAAACGCCATAATACACAAGAATAATAAGGCATAATCAGGTATTGAGAATACAGAATGTCAGCTAAAGAGGACACAAATTTGCAAAATAAACAAGGCCTGTTATAGGAGCATAAAAAGGAGGTATTGAATATGCCCTATAACAGAAAAGCTTTTGGTATTGTTATCAGTAGATTACGTG
>JBGUNA010000024.1:0-2245 GCA_045117135.1 Candidatus Limivicinus sp.
CGGTTTCCGGAACAAACTCCACCTTTCCAAAATAGATTTTCATACTCCCCCTTTATGTGGAAAAGCCCTTCACAATGGTGCTGATGCTTTAGCATCGATCAGAATCATTGTGAAGGGCTTTTCTATCTTGTGATTGCACTTTTATTTTCAGACAGGCCGAGAACACGATATGCTTCTGATTCCGTCAAGGTGATCCCTCCTGTATATCCAGATTTTTCGAACCGTTGTGGGTTTGGTTGGGACGCAATGTTCCATGCCGACAGGCTCGCAAACGCTTCGCTTTTTGCTCGCTGTCGCGGCATTCGCCGTATACAGCCAGCCCGTCATATGCTCTTTCGTGAGCAAGCTCCCGACGAGCATTCGACGACCTGTCTGTGCATGGCTCATTGCTAACGCGCAAATCCCGATCATCAAACTGTAAATTCAATCTGATTGTTTTCTATGGCAACCACACAACTCTCATAATACCCATCACCAGTTGTTCTCGGTCCGCTGACAATATGGCAGCCGTCTGTTTGAAGTAACTGAGTTATTTCATCAACACGTTCTTTACTGCCTACTGAAAATGCAATATGTATCAAGCCTGTTCGATTCAAATGTTTTTCAGCATCCACCATATCCGGTTTATTCATAATTTCCAGTCTTGCGCCATCCTCAAAAGTAATGAAATATGAGCGGAAATCCGTTTTCTTATTATGATATAAATCATTGGATTTTCCATTAAGATACTTAACAAAAAAATCTCTGGCTTTTTCCAGATCATTAACATACATTGCAACATGTTCGATTTTCACACATTCTCCTCCGCAATCAGAATTTATAGTTTCGAAACCACCCAGGCAATCAGAACTGCCAATACCGGAAATCCTATTAATGTAGAGACCCACTTGCCGACCAATGTCTTTCCATATATGTATGGCATCATATCTTCTGTGCCGGGAATGATCCATGCCTTTGTTTTACCTACCCAGTACCAGTCGATAAAGAGTCTGTCGAATAACCCAGAGATCAGATAGATCACAGTCATCTGGACAGTTGCTGTCTTATAGTCCTGCGCGCCGTTCACAAGAGGATGAAGGATTTTTCAAACACATTCAGAGAACTAACGGTTCGAAGAGGATGACCGGATTGTCAGGAATCCGCATATCTTTCCTTTAGAAGGGCGATATATGTTGGATCGGTTCCGCAACAGCCTCCCACATAGGAGAGGAGGGACACGACATCTGCGATTTCATCCGAAAAGTCTTCTTTGGTATAGGGGTTGACCATGTTTCCGTCTGTGTCCATGACCGGCAGGCCGGCGTTTGGCTTGAATATGAGAGGCAGATTGGTCACCTCCGCAAATTTCTTCATGATGGGAGCAGCCTTGTCCGGACCAAGGGAGCAGTTCAGACCGACTCCGTCTACACCGATGTTGCCGAGTTCTTCTGCCATATCTTCCACAGAATTGCCGAATATGGTGCGTCCTGATTCCTCAAAAGACATCGTGCAGAGGACAGGCACACCGTATTTTTTTGCTTCTTTTGCAGCCACGCAGAGCATGTTCAGGTCGATGAAGGTTTCCAGCTGGATCAGGTCGGCACCTTCCTCTATGCCGAAGCGGAATATTTCATCGTAGATTTCCGCCGCCTCGTCCTCCTCCAGATCGCCGTAAGGCTCCATCATTACTGTGAGTGGTCCAGCCGAGAGCCCAACTCTGACGGATGTACCCTGTACGGCTTCTCTTGCAATGCGGACGGCCGCTTTCACGACATCTTCCACCGAATAGTCACTGCTTTTTTCCACGGAGATACGGTTTGCGCCGAATGTATTTGCCTGAACAATCTGTGCTCCGGCCGCCACATATTCCGCCGTCACCTCACGTATCACATCAGGCCGCAGAATGTTATACATCCAGACCGGTTTGCTTTCTCCGGTTTTTGCCCAGATCCGCGTGCCGAAAGCACCATCTAAAAGTGTCAGATTGTTCATGAATATACCGCCTTTCCCGCCAAGACAACACCTACTAACATTGTAGGTTAATAGTGTATTACAACATCTTTCAGTTTTCAAGTATGTAAGAAGCAGCGAGGAAAGCGGCCGCAAATGCCGAGCTCGCTCAGGCATTTGCGGACATTTTCCGAGCGCCAAACATGAGGAAGAAGCCACACAAGGACACCAATGTGTCCGCAGTGGGGCGGGATTCCGAATGTTTGGAGCGGGCTGAGAGCGTCGAAGACGCGACAGCACGCGTAGCTTCTTACAT
>JBGUNA010000025.1:0-53089 GCA_045117135.1 Candidatus Limivicinus sp.
TTCTGTGAAGAATCTGTTAACATTCATATATAGAGCATTCTACGGGTTTTTTGGTGGGAGGAGTTGGATTTGAAAGGTCATCATTGCAGGTTCAAGGGACTTCAACGACCACAAATTGCTCAAGTGGTACAGTGATTCTATTATCATTTTTCCGGCGACAACTTTTAGGGTGGTCTCCATTTTCGAACCCCCATGCAGCTGGACTTATAAAATTGGCCCGCAATATGTATAAAGACTTGCAAAATGCACCACTCCTTTGAAGCCTGCATGGTACTATGTGCCTAATATGGGGAATATCATAGCAAACTTCTCCCAAACGGTCTACGTCCAACTGGATGTATTTTGAAAATTTTCTTTTCTGGGTGCCTGGTTTACATAACTTGAGCCCCACCCTGGGCAAGTGAACCCCACCCCGGCCGGAGCTGAACCCCACCCTGAAATTCTATCAAAATAGGCGTCCTTTTCCATAAAAGAACGGTAATTTTTATGGAATTGCCGTTCTTTTCTTTTTATGTTATGATGACTTCACATGAAAGCTCGAAGGAATGATTGTGCTGTTGGATGATCATTGTGAGGTTGAGAGGCATATCATTGTCAGCAGAGAGCCCTTGAAAGCGTTTTTATTATCAAATAATGAAAAATCCCCCTGCGTAAGGTATTGCTTGTTACGCTGCGTCATGTAGTAAAATCCATGACGTAAGGAGGTGAAAGCTATGTCGAAATACACTACGGGAGAAATTGCAAAGCTTTGCGGTGTCACAGTCCGAACGGTTCAGTATTATGATACCAGAGGTATTCTGATTCCCAGCGAGCTTTCGGAAGGCGGAAGACGGCTTTATTCAGAGGATGATCTGAAACGGTTGAAGGTCATTTGTTTTCTGCGTGAGTTGGACATCCCAATCGATGCTATTTCTCAGATCCTTAAAGAAGAGCATCCCGAAAATGTGATCGAGGTGCTGATTGAACAGCAGGAATCGGTTCTTTCGGAAGAGATTTCTGAGAAAAAGGAAAAGCTGGAAAAGCTGCATGAGCTGAAAAACGGACTGAAAAGCAAAACGGCATTCTCTCTCGAAACCATCGGTGACATAGCTGTCATAATGGAAGGCAAGAAAAAACTGAAAAAGATGCGCCAGATGATGATTCTGACCGGCATCCCGGTTACAGCGCTGCAATGGTTTTCCATCATTTTCTGGATCATCAAAGGTATATGGTGGCCGTTTGTCCTCTGGGTACTGGTGGCTGTTCCCTGGGGCACACTGGTCAGCCGGTACTACTTCAATCATGTAAAATACATTTGTCCGGAATGCCACGAGGTGTTCAAACCCACATTCAAAGAAGCATTTTGGGCAAATCACACCCCTACCACACGCAAGCTTACCTGCACCCAATGTGGTCACAGAGGATTCTGCGTAGAAGTTTGGGGAGGTGATGGAAAATGACGACGATTCTGAATAAATACAAAAAGCCTCTGCTGTTTGTTCTGGCGCTTGTTCCCATCGCTATTGTCGGCGGGTATTTTACGGGGGTCTATGGCTGGGCTGAGCTTACAGATGATGTTAAGAGTCAAATTCTGGCACAAATCGGAAACAATCTGAGCCAGTATTATCTGATCACCACTTTGCAGACCCTTCTCTATACATTGATATTCGGCTTTTTTGGCTATTTTCTTTCCGATAAAATCAGTCTCATGAAACCGATAAGGTTTGAAATTAAGCCGGTACTGGTTACGATCGGGCTGACTATGTTTACCGGTCTCCTTCTTTGCACGGATCTCTTTTATTTCAAGAACCATATCCCGCAGGTTGCGACAATATATCAGGGAAAGCCGTCATTTGCATACTGGATAGCATCGGTGCTATACGGCGGCGTGATTGAAGAGGTCATGCTGAGGTTGTTTATGATGTCGCTCATCGCATATATTGCATGGAAGATTTTCTTCCGCAGAGAAGCAAATCCCCCTACGGGCGTCATTATTGCAGCAAATATCATTGCTGCGCTTCTCTTTGCGGCAGGTCATCTGCCGTCCACTATGCAGATGTTTGGCCAAATAACACCGATGATTCTGGTGAGATGCTTTCTTCTGAACGGTGTTGCGGGATTGGTTTTTGGATACCTGTACCGCAAATACGGCATTCAGTATTCCATGATGGCACATGCCGGTGCACATATAGTATGGAAAATCATTTGGATCATTTTGTTATAAAAAGAAACACGGACAATCACTTATAATAGGTACAAAAAAGTTCTGAAAGTATATTCTTCCAGAACTTTTTCTGTATGTGCGCTCGCCGGGCGCACATAAAAGAATCCTGAACCGGGCTTTTCTCGGCTCAGGATTTCTGCTTTTCCCCTTTTTGATATTCAATTGGCCAAACGGGAACCTGTTCTGATTATTCTTCTATTGTTCTGAATAGATTATGTTTGCACTTAACGCTGTGCTGCAACACATAAGAAGCAACCTCAGTATCCAATGCTTTCCGGATTTCTTCGATTTCTGTGTTTATATCATCCAGATTTCGATACCAGCCAAGAAACGTATTTTGAGCACCCCAGAATGACATCTCTTTTCCATCCGATGCAAACAGCGCGTATTTGGGGCTGTTTTTCCCACCCCTGAATTCCTGTGAACGCATCACCTTTGCTATCTCCATGATGACACCTTCATTTGGAGAAATAATTCGGATAATACCAGGCTTACTTTTCTCTTGAATATCTTTCCCGGTTATGCTTCCTGTCATTAAACTGTCGAGTGATACGTTCAGCTTTTTCGATAGAATGAAAAGTTTTTCAACTTCCGGATATCCTTCTCCAAGTTCCCATTTTGAAACTGCCTGTCTGCTCACTCCGAGCAACTCCGCCAATTCTTCCTGGGTCAGTTGATTATTCTTACGAATTACTTGCAGGTTTTCAGAAAAACTCATTTTTTCAGCCTCCTTTGACAGGAGTATACTCTTATATTGTATTAACTTCCACTAACCTGAATTTGCGTTTTCGCAACTTCAGGTTGCTTCTGAAGTATATCATATATTTTAAGTTTTCGGAAGATGATTTAACCTGCTTTCTATGAAATCGGGCTGCCATGATAAAAGAGTTTTTCGTAGATGGCGAAAACCTATGATAGGGTTATCTTTTCTAAAATAGCAATCATTAACCATAATGAATAGATCTTCGATTTTGAACAAAATTTTCTGAATCGGAGATCTCTTCATTTGTTTTTCTTGAATATACTGGTTTTTTCCTATTTGTTTATAAAAGCTTTAACCTGACAGGGCTATTTTAACATCTACACTTTTTCTTTTCTAATTGGAATTGTGTAAAGGATGTATAGTTTCTCGCTTGTTCATTTGCTTAATTCATGTTACAATGAGATATCAAAATTATAAGTGCAAAGATTAATTTCTTTAAACTTGTCAAAAAAAATGAGTCCCTGGCAGATATGATTTACACCGGGAAAAAACGACTGTAACTTGCTCCTTGTAATGAGAGATGGGGTAAACGAAATGACATATTCAATCATTGGGATTCTGGCAAGCATTCTCTTGGTGATTATCAACCAGGATGTTCTTTTGAAGCATGATGGCCAAATTCTCACCAAAACTCAACAGACCTACCGTTTGTTTCTAATGGGAGTACTGACCTATCTCATAACTGATTTGCTTTGGGGGATTTTGTATTCGCATCACCTCATAGCACTTTTGTTTGCTGATACATCGATTCATTTCGTAGCTATGGTTGGAGCGGTGATGCTTTGGACGCAGTATGTTGTGTCCTATCTTGCTTCAGGCAGTGCATATGAGCGCATACTAAAGGCTGCCGGGCGCGTATTCTTAGCTTTTGAACTTATTGTTGTTGGTGTCAATTTCTTCAAACCTGTACTTTTCTGGTTTGATGAACATGGTGTTTATCAGGCGGGCATTGCCCGATATGTGACGCTCGGGATTCAGCTTATCATGTTTCTGGCAACGGCAGTTTACACCCTCTATATCGCCTCCAAATCAAAAGGCAGGGTCCGGCTTCGCCACCTGACTATCGGTTTCTTTGGCATAGCCATGATGACACTGATTGCAGTTCAGGTCTTTTACCCGTTGCTTCCCCTGTATGCGATAGGATGCATGCTGGGTATCAGTTTGCTGCACAGCTTTGTGGTTGAGGACGAGAAGGAAGAATACCGCAGAGGACTGGAGGAAGCGGCAAAGAGAGATCAGGAACAGAATACGAAGCTGATAGAAAGCCAGGAAGCTTTGAAAGACGCTCTGGCTGTCGCAGAGAGCGCCAACAAGGCAAAAACTGCTTTTCTCTCCAATATGAGCCACGAGATCCGCACGCCAATGAATGCGATCATCGGTTTGAATAACATCGCTATGAACGATCCGACGGCCAGTGATCAGGTTAAGGAGTATCTTGGCAAAATCGGAGCCTCCGCCCAGCATCTTCTGGGGATTATTAACGACATTCTGGACATGAGCCGCATCGAATCCGGACGGATGACCATTAAGAAAGAGGAGTTCTCATTTGCTAAAGCGCTGGAGCAGGTAAATACGATTGTCAGGAATCAATGCCATGACAAGGGTATTGCCTATGACTGCCAAACGACAGGACAGGTGGACGACTATTATATCGGCGACGTCACGAAGCTCAAACAGGTAATGATCAACATCCTCGGGAATGCGGTCAAGTTCACTCCGGAAGGCGGATCAGTACGATTTCTTATTGAGGAAGGAAGTCGTTTTAATCGAAATGCAGTACTGAAATTTATCATCAGTGATACTGGCATAGGTATGAGCAAAGATTTCCTTCCGCATATTTTTGATCCTTTCAGCCAGGAAGATGGCACCTCTACCAGCAAATATGGCTCAACCGGCTTAGGCATGCCCATTACCAAAAGTATCGTAGAGCTCATGAATGGCCACATCGATGTTGTCAGCGAAAAAGGAAAAGGAACCACATTCACGGTAACGCTTACGCTGGGTGAATCGGATAGGAAGCAGCAGATTGATGAATCCGGCCTGTCTCCGCATGACATGAGTGTACTTGTGATCGATGATGATCCAATTGCTCTGGAACATGCGGAAATCATTCTTGGCCAGGTCGGTATACGATGTGAGACGGCTGAGTCTGGCTGGGAAGGTATAGATAAAGTACGCGTACGTCATGGACGCAGTGAAGACTACGACCTGATCATCATCGACTGGAAAATGCCGGAGCTAGACGGGGTTGAAACAACACGGCAAATCCGTAAAATTGTGGGAACCAATACACCGGTCATTATTCTTACCTCATTTAACTGGGATGAAATCGCATACGAAGCCCGTGAGGCAGGGGCGGACACGTTTGTATCGAAGCCTCTGTTTGCAAGTACGGTAATGGATGAATTCGCGGTTGCGTTCCGGAGCAAGAATGAAGTGCTCAAAAAGGGAACGGCTGACCTGAAAGGTCGCCGGGTGCTTCTCGCCGAAGATGTAGCTGTGAATGCCGAGATCATCATGATGGTGCTCACCATGCGTGAAATGAAAGTTGACCTGGCTGAAAATGGCTTGGTTGCTGTGAATCTGTTTGAAAGCCATGAATCAGGATACTATGATGCCATTCTGATGGATATGCGCATGCCGGAAATGGATGGCCTGGAAGCAACGAGAACGATTCGAAGCCTTCAGCGGGACGATGCAAAAACGATCCCTATCATTGCCCTGACAGCAAATGCTTTTGATGAGGATGTTCAGCAAAGCATACAGGCGGGTCTGAATGCCCACTTGTCGAAACCCGTAGAGCCGGAAGCATTGTTTGAAACGCTTGAAAAACTAATCCGAGAATAGATAGACATTCTGAAGCTTTTGCCAAAAAAGAACGGTAATATTTATGGAATTGCCGTTCTTTTTCTTTTGTGATATGATAAACGCAGGGACGAGGCCGATTGCATGCCTGTGCTGCAGACGACGATAATAGTCAAGTAAAGAGTCTAATCGGGATTTACAGAGGTAAACACCATGAAAAAAGAGAATAAACCTGATCCAAATGTGATCCATCCGATAAAAGGCTATGATAAAGAAATCTATGTGAAACCAACTATTCAGAATTCGAACATCCTGGTAGGTGATTTTACCTATATTGCAGATTCGGATTTTGAAAGCCATGTAACTCACTTTTATCCATGGAGCAGGGACAAACTCATCATCGGAAAATTCTGTCAGATTGCAGCAGGTGTTGAGTTTGTAATGAATGATGCAAATCACCAGATGAACGCCGTATCTACATTCCCGTTCTATACACTTGAGGGCTGGGACATGGATCCGCCTGCCTCTTCAGATATGCCGTTCAAGGGTGATACTATAATCGGCAATGATGTATGGATTGGACAGAATGCAGTTATTCTCCCTGGTGTCCACATCGGCGATGGTGCAATTATTGGTGCAAACAGTGTTGTAGGAAGTGATGTTCCGCCTTATACAATCGTTATCGGCAATCCGGCGAAAGAACTGCGAAAACGATTTGACAGTGAGCTGATTGATCTGATGCTTCGTTTCAGATGGTGGGATAAAAGTATTGAAGAAATCAACAGTTTGATTCCGATCCTGACCTGCGGTGATTTGGAGAAGACCAGGGAAGAAATTGAGGCAAGACTGTTTACTTGTAAAACCTTTCCAGGTTCTCTATAAATAAATTCATATTCAAAGCCAAACCGGAAACCGGCAAATCACAGGCGCCAAAAACATTGGTGTGAAACTGCCGGACGAAAGGAAAGAAGATCTCACTTTTCTGTCAGTTTATCGCATTATAGTCATTTCTATTGCAGCCATGAATGGATTAAAGCGGATATCACGGCGGTTTTCTGCCTGTGCGGAGCTTCTGAACAGCTCTTCCACACTTGCACGGACCTGGTACGCAAAAGGACTGTCGTTGTCTACGGCTATGCACAGTTCGCCAAGCCTGTTGAAAGACTTATGATTGATGTTGCACGATCCCGTAAGGACGCGTTTTTCATTCATGATAAGTTTTGCATGCAGCATATAATCTGTCAGGAATACCGACAGTTTTCCGTCTGTTTTCCCATCGGAACAGACATGCCTATAGCCGAGCAGTTTTGAAACGGTGAGCATGTTCGTGTCATTGTTGTAATTTGCACTTCTGGAGATCAGTATTCTCACCTTTACGCCTCTCTTCAAAGCATGGCGGATAGCTGCCAGTATATCTCTCTCCGGAGCAAAATATGCCATCTCGATGACGAGCTCACGTTCCGCTTCATCAATCAGTTCCAGAAAACTCTTCTTCAGTTCAAAGTTTCTGACCGGTTCCTTCATATTTACCAGGAACAGGTCATTTTTCTTCTTCGGGGATTCTCTCTTTTCCAGAAACCGGGAAATGATCTCCGAGTCACTGATCCTGACCATGTAGTCAAAATAGACTCTGCCCTTCGCATCTCTGAAGTATTCCTTATCCTCAATGTTGATCCCTCCGAGGATCATGATCCGACGGTCAAAAATGAAATACTTGGAGTGATCTTCTGTTTTTCTGTTGTCCGTCATGATGACATTCGGGTGTTCTTTCAGTCTTCTGTACAGGTCGCATCGATCTGTCTGAAGACGATTTCGATACAGATCTCTGTTACAGAAAAGGCACAGCGCTTTTATCTGAATCCGTTCCCATAGATCAGGACTGTGACAGAAAGACCGCTGAGATTCCTCCCCGTACTCCAGCAACAGCCCATAGCGGTCTTTTTCGATCACGATCGAAACTCCCCTGTCTGCTGCTTTGAGTAACTCCCCCCCTATCTCAAGACCGATCCTGTCTTCACGCCAGATAAACATGTGAAGGATGATCTCCTGCCCTGCTGAGCGAATCTGACGTATTATCTCGGGAAAGGCATTACGGCCGGTTTCAAGAAGAGTGATGGCAAAGCCATTTCCCGGTACCTGCTTTGTCTCGTTTTCATTCGTTTTTTCTTTGTTCAAGATTTCGTCAGCTCCCGTTTACCCTTCAATGATCTTTTGTTGTACTATCATTAAATACCATTTCCCCGTAAGTCGCGCGATGATTTGAACATCCTGTGACAAAGATAAAGCAATTATAAATTGATTTCAAGGAAAATTTTGAAAATGTGTGCTTCAGACCTGCAACTCAGTTTTCAGCTTCAGCTTCAGCTCAAAACAGGTCTTGTACGAAGCTTGCTACTTGTTATCAGATAGGAGAAATGTTATACTATGAACAATATTTGTCGATTCGGCAGATGCATGCCAGTGCTGTCGGACGATGATGGGTGGCAGAGAAAATGGTTCATGGGTTAAAACCTACGCTGAAGAAGATACATCTCACAACGACTCAGATCATCATGCTGACTTTTCTGGGTGCTATTCTGCTCGGAACGCTTCTGCTTATGATCCCTGCAGCAACAGCAACGGGAGGCGGCTGCCCCTTTCTTACGGCGCTTTTTACGGCTACGACTTCTGTCTGCGTGACGGGGCTGGTCGTTGTCGATACCTTTTCGTACTGGAGCATGTACGGAAAGATTATCATACTTCTGCTGATCCAGGTCGGCGGTTTGGGCGTCATAACAATTTGGGCATGTTTTATGCTTCTGCTCCGCAAGCAGCTCAGCCTGGAATCCCGGCTGATTATACGGGATTATTATAACCTGGATAATATGAAGGGTCTGATCCGGTTCATGCTGAAAGTTGTGAAAGGAACACTCATTGCGGAAGTTGCTGGTGCTGCTTTATACTGTTTTATCCTCATCCCCCAAAACGGCTTTCTGAAAGGCCTGGGGCAGGCGGTTTTTACAGCAGTATCTGCCTTTTGCAATGCGGGAATCGATATCTTTGGTCCGGACAGTCTGCTCCCCTATCAGACAAATCTCATCATGAATCTCATAACAATGCTTCTGATCATCCTGGGAGGGCTTGGGTTCGTTGTCTGGTTTGATATGATCCAGACCTTCCGCCTTTGCTGGAAGACAAAAGTCGGACTGTCAACTTACTTCAGAAGGCTGCATGAACATACGCGCCTTGTCATCGCTGCAACGGTTTTCCTGATCTTTGCCGGGTGGATAACTGTATTTGTGGGAGAATTTAAGAACAGTTCAACGATTGGAGATCTGCATTTCGGAGGAAAAGCGCTTGTCAGTCTCTTTCAGTCCGTTACTTTCCGGACAGCTGGATTTTCAACTGTCCCGCAGCAGAACCTGACGCCGTTCACCTGCATTGCAGGGCTATTCTACATGTTTATCGGAGGCTCTCCGGCCGGAACGGCAGGTGGCGTAAAAACCGTAACAGCGGCGATCCTTTTTCTGAATGTCCGGGCGTATATCCGCCAGGGAAATGAGACGGTTGTCTTCGGCAGGCGGATCACATATTCCATGATTTCCAAGGTCATCGCAATCGTCATCGTCAGCTTTACGATGACAATTCTGTTCTCTCTGCTTCTTCTGCTGGTAGATGACATTTCGCCGTTGTCTGCGCTTTATGAGATTTTCAGTGCGACGGGGACCGTCGGCCTTTCAAGAGGGGCCACAGCATCGCTGAATACGGGAGGAAGAGTGATTGTGATGATTGCCATGTATGCCGGGAGGATTGCGCCGATCTCAATGGCGCTGTTTTTCGGTATGGGAGACAAAAGCAAAGGTTCCGTTCGTTACCCTGCGGGAAAATATCTGATCGGGTGAAGGGAGAATTTATCAGTAATGAATAAGAAAGCATTTGCAGTGCTCGGGCTTGGTAAATTTGGAACAGGCGTCGCCGATGAACTGATGGAACGTGGCGCTGAAGTTCTCGTTGTAGACAGAAATGAACGTTTAATCGAGCAGCACGCCGGAAAGTATACGCAGGCTGTGATAGCCGATCTCGCCGATGTTGAGCAGATAAAGGAACTCGGGCTCGGCAATATGGAAGCAGTTATCGTCTCTATGGCTCAGGATCTGGAGGCGAGTATTATGTGCGTGATGATTGCCAGGGAAAGCGGCGTACACAGGATCATCGCCAAAGCAGAAAACACCAGAAAGGGTGAGATTCTGAAAAAGGTCGGCGCTACGCAGATCATTTATCCGGAACAGGAGAGCGGTGCCCGCACAGCTTTGCAGCTGATGTCTCGGGATATCCTGCAATTTTTTGATCTGTCAAGCGACCTGGTGTTTGTGGAATTGATACCGCATAAGGAATGGGAAGGCAAAGTACTCTCTGAGCTGAAACTCCGACCCAGATACGGCATCAATGTAGTTGCGGTCAGGAAAGGTGAAAAGGTTCAACCCGTCAACAATCCCGACATTGTCATACGTAAGGAAGAACCGCTCCTGATCGTGATTTCGAAAGAGCAGCTGGAAAAACTGGAACAAAATGCCTGAAAAAGACTAATAGAAGCTGAAAAGCACATGTCTCTGATTCGTAAAAATCGGAAACAGGTGCTTTTCAATTTCTCCCTTCTTCAAAGAAGTGAGCCTGTCACATGTATGCTGATTTGAAACCTGGAAAACTGATTTTTGTCATTGCCTCAAATTATCTTCGATCAGCTTCAGCAAAAGCTGTTTTCGTTCTGTATTATCCATTTTTTGGAAACTGGCGGAATGGATAACTGCCGAAACATCAGCTACCGTTTTTGATGCGGCAATATCCAGAGGATACCTGCCCTGATAGCCGAATCGTTTCAACAGTTCTTCTGCAGCAGGGATCAGGGAGAGTACAGTGCGCTCATGCAGAGCGGATCGTATGGACCAGTGCATATTGTTTTCAACACGCCTGTAGCTATCCATTGCAGCATCAAAGGACGGAAGAAACGCATCGACCAGCTCTTCAGGCGTCCGGATATCCTCTGCCATTTTTTCAAAATTCAAAGCGTATTGACGGAAAAAACGGTCGCCCACCTGTTCAAACAGCTCCTCCTTGGAAGCAAAGTAGTGATAGAACATCCCGATCTCGCCGTCAACCAGCGCAAGGATTTTCCTCACAGAGGTTGCTTCAAAACCTTCTGTAAAGAAAAGCTTTGTTGCAACAGCTATGATCTCGTCTCGTTTTCCACCCTCAAGAATTGCTTTTCTTGCCATCTGTCGTCCTCTCAATCCAGTTTTCGATCGTTTCCAGAGCAAGCTGCAAATTTCCGATCTGGCAATGGTGGCTGGCGCATTCTTCCTCCGTAAACAACCGCCCGGTAACGCTCCGGGCATTTGTCAGTGCCTTGAGCTGTTCTTCATAATAGATCGTATACAGGTCATCCGTTCCGGCCAGAACCAGAACATCCTGCGTCAGCAACGGTGAGATCCTGCGGGTGTTGTACTGCCTGATACAGTTGAAATACTCACAGGGAGTGTGCACATTTTCATAGATGGCGTAACCTTGCCCGAGAAGCCAGCGGGTGAAATAGTTTTCATTCAGTTTCTTCTCCAGCCATTTCCACAGAAGATTGCGCGGATGCGCCGTCATAAAGTCAAAGAGTTTTGCTTTCTTTTCACCCATTTTCTGTGTAATGGCGCCATAAAAATCATAGATCAGATCAAACATGACGACTCTTTGGATCCGTTTATCGTAAGCGGCTGCTCTCGGTGCCAGATACCCGCCGAGCGATATCCCAATCAGAGTGACATTGTCCAGATTAAAATGATCCAGGACAGCAGATGTGCAGTGTTCCCATTCCGGCGTCATACGGATATGGCAGCGCATCAGCACTTCCCCCTGCCCGGGGCCTTCAAAGAAATAGGTCTCGTACCCCTTTTGGCCGAAATACGGCAGAAAGCTCAGAAACTCCTGAATCAGGCTGTCATAACCGCCATGGAGCACAATGATACCCTTCGGATGATCCGGTTTTATGGAGTAAACCGGCAGATAACCGCTTTGATACGGGATGCGCTGATATTGAATTTCCGGAAACGAACAATAGTAAGCATCAAAGTGCTCCATACAGGTTTCGTAGAGCATTTCCTTCAGAGAGTGGCCTTCACTGTCCTTTGCTTCACTTAAAGCGTAAAAGTGTGCTGCCCGAAAACAGACCGCAGCTTTCAGGTGATTCCTTTCTGAGGCAGCTTTTGCTCCGGTCTCCATAAACAACGCGATCCATTTTTCAAAATCTGTCGCCTTTCTCCCGATCTCCATCAGTTCCGCTTTTTCCATAACACCCATGGAGTAAAACCTGTTCAGCTGGAAATTCATCCCAACATTTTCGCTGAATTCAAGATAGCCTGTCTGGAACTGCATGATCTTCCCTCCTTTATAAACAGAACATTGTTCTGTTTATTATTATAGAATCATTCCAGGCAGCTGTCAACCCCTCATGCGGAAAGGAAAAGGGGGTTTCCAATAAAAACAGGAAGCGTGTTATTGCAATTAAAAATGTGCTTTGTTATAATCTATCAGGCATCCGTATGACTTAAAAAGCATAAGTAAGGGGTTTGCACTACAGATTCTTACCCGGAAATATAAAGGAAAAACAATGAAAACTGAAAGAAGCTACCCGAAGTTCATTATTTCGGCAAAGGGCACGAGATGGACAGATACCGGACATCCCTGGATTTATGAAAGCGATGTGCTGACGGAAGATAATTCCTGCGAGAACGGCGCACTTGTAGATGCTGTCAGTGAGGGCGGAAAATACATCGGAACCGGATTTCTGAGCCGAAACAGCAAAATCCGAATCCGGCTTGTATCTCGCAACGCCAACGACAGGTTTGATGCCGCCTTCTGGGAGAGGCGGATCCGTTATGCCTGGGAATACCGGAAGACGGTTATGCAGGACGATACTTCCTGCTGCCGCGTCATCTTTGGAGAGGCGGACGGTTTTCCGGGCCTGACGGTTGACCGCTTCGGAACGATTCTTGTCACACAGACTCTCTCAGCCGGAATGGAAAACATCAAGTCGGTTGTTTTTCCTCTCCTGGTAAAGACACTGCGGGATGACGGGCAGGAAATCTGCGGAATCTATGAACGCAACGATGTAGCAATCCGCACGCTGGAGGGTCTGGAACCCGGCAAGGGCTGGTTTCTTCTTTCCGGAGAAGAACCTCCGGAATGCAGGGTTACCGCTATCTCGGAAAACGGGATCACCTATACCGTTGATTTTGAAAACGGACAAAAGACCGGATTTTTCCTGGATCAGAAGTATAACCGCTTGGCTGTCGCGAAGCTTGCCAAAGATAAAACCGTTCTGGACTGTTTTACACACACGGGTTCTTTTGCTCTTAACGCAGCAAATGGCGGAGCAAAGCATGTGACAGCTGTTGACGTATCCTCCTCCGCTGTCCGCATGGCAGAGGAAAATGCCAGGCAGAACGGACTTGACGGAATAATGGATTTTATTACAGCTGATGTGTTTGACCTTCTGTCCGAGCTGGAGCAAAAGGGCGGTCACCCTTATGATTTTATCATCCTGGATCCGCCAGCCTTTACCAAATCGAGAAAAACAGCTTCCAATGCTGAAAAGGGTTATCGAGAGATCAATACGCGGGCTTTGCGCCTTCTACCGAGAGGCGGATGGCTGGCAACCTGTTCCTGCAGCCATTTTATGCCTTCAGAACAGTTTGAGAAGATGCTGCATGCTGCAGCCCGGGATGCTGGAAAACAGCTGATGCAGATCGAGGCACGGCAGCAGGCTCCGGATCATCCGATTCTCTGGAATGTACCGGAAACAGACTATCTGAAATTCTATCTGTTCCGTGTCATATAAGCAAAGTGCCTGCCCTTTCGGGCAGGCGTTTTTAATCCTGTGAAGTCAGGTTTTTTGAAAATTGTGTAACCGTCAGAATTCGATCTCTTCCAGATTCAGCAGAGAGAGAATATAGATTTTCAGAGATTCCAGAAGCTCTGCCTTGGAAGCCCCTTCCTCCGCGCCGTGCATCTGCCCGACAAACGCCGGGCGTTTTCTTTCGGCATACTCCGGCCCGAAACCGACTGCATTCGGAAAGTCTCTTGCGTAAGTTCCGCCTCCGATTGTGAAAGGCTTCGCATCCTGACCGGTGACAAAGCAGAATGCATCCATGCAGGCTTTGATTTCCGGGCATTCCGGAGATTTATAGAACGGAGCCGCATCTCGCGTGCAGACGACCTCTGCCGAAGAACCGAAACAGGCCTGCAGCTTCTCAAGGATTTCCTTCCCTGATGTGGTGGGAACGTACCGGCTGTCGAGCGACTGCCAGATCTTTCCGTCTTCCATGCCGATCATCCCGCTGATCATCGTTAGCGGAGTAAAACCCTCAGACTTAGCATCAATCCCGACTGCACTGCCGTCAAACGCCTGATGGATCAGGAGTGCGGCTTCAAGGAACGGCTTCTCCGCTTTAGAGGCGACACCGTTGTCCAGCAGATAAGAGATCATGACACCATTGGCATTTTTAGTACCCTGGGGCATGGATGCATGTCCGGAAATACCACGTGCTGTGAGATGCCAGATAGAATCTCCGACGGACTCTGCCGTGACGTCTTTCGTATTCTCCAGCTTCTCTGCACGGACAGTCGCCTCACAGAGGCTCGGCACGGCATTCGGTGCAACACCGCCCTGAATACTGAGGATATTCTCGGCTTTGGAACGTGAGGTCATGCGGCCATGCCAGATACCCTTCTCCCCGCAGATCAGCGGGAAGTCAGCATCCGGGCTGAAGCAGAACAGAGGAGCGGGATAGTTTGCAAGATAATGCTCCACATCCTTCATCCCGGTTTCCTCATTGGCCCCGAAGAGTGCACGGACAGGATAACGGAGTGCAATTCCCTGCTCCTGCAGGAATTTCAGCGCATACATACAGATAACGGACGGTCCTTTGTCATCAATGACACCGCGGCCGAGGATATATCCTTCTCTGTCACGCATGGTAAACGGGTCAGCTTCCCAACCCGGGCCGGCAGGGACAACGTCCACATGGGTGATGGTTGCAAGGTATCGATCCCCTTCCCCGCTGATAAAGGCATAACCGATTTTGTTTTCACAGTTGCGTGTGCCGAGGCCGAGTTCTGCTGAAATCGCAAGTGCTTCATCCAGTGCTTTTTTTGGCCCCGGTCCAAACGGAGCATTTTCCTGCGGTGCTTCCTCGATGCTGTTGACAGCGACAAGGCGGCTGATGTTGTGGAAAATCTGTTCACTGTTTTCGTCAATAAAATCATCAATGGCTGTAAGAATTTCCTGTTTCATGGGTAACTCCTTTATTAAAAAAATGCAAAAATACCGAGTTTTGTAATCACCGTCATCAGGATTGCGGCGAATATGACGCCGAGGAAAATGCAAGGGATTGCCTTTCTCAGCTTCATTTTCATCAGTGCTGCAACGAGAGAGCCCGTCCAGGCTCCGGTGCCGGGAAGCGGGATCGCAACCAGAAGAATGAGGCCCAAAGCACCGTAGCGGTCAACCGTCTCCTGCTTGGTTTCAGCCCGTTTTTCCAGTTTGGTAATAAAGCTGTCCATCTTCGGAAGATGCTTTCGCAGCCAGAGGAAAACCTGTTCTATAAAAACGATGATAAACGGAACAGGAAGCATGTTGCCGAGGATAGCGGCAAGTGCAGCGACAGGCAGCTTCAATCCCGACATGATACCGTAGGGCAGGCCGAGGCGAAGCTCTATAACAGGGATCATGGAGATCAGAAACGTCATTATAAAATTGCCAAGGTTGGATGAGAGCATGTTCACTCCTGTGAAATATTATTTGCCTAAGCGGACAAAGAAGATTTTTCCGTCTTCTCCGTTTTCCGCAATTTTCCGGATACTGCCGGAATAGGGGTATGATGGCATGGCGATGACCTCTTCCCAATCTATAATGTCATCCCAGCCTTCGGGAATCGTAGCTTCTGTCAGAGAATTGGCATTCAAATCAAGGCCCAGAAAGTACTTGATGAAATAGTTCTGGCTATAGGTCTGGATGATGCCTTCTTTAATCCCGGCCTGGTTTGCAGTGCTGATCAGGGGATAATCTTTCAGAAAGTCCTTCTCCCCGAAAAAAACCACCCAGGAGTTCTCGTCAAAATCCTCCTGACGTGTCAGCGAAGCGACAACGCCCTGATAAAACGCCTTTGCCTGTTCTTCCTGCATATACATATCCAGATAAATGGCATTGGCAAAGTAGACGTTGGAAATCAGAATAATCGCAAGCGAAGCCGCTGTAACATCCGTGCAAAGATTTCCGGCAGGCACTTTCCACTTTTCTCCGGCTTCCGGCAGGCAGCGCTCAAGCACAACAGCGACCAGAACATAGAAGGAAACAAAGCCGTAAACCATCAGATTGTGGAAAAGCGAAGAGATCAGTCGCAGGCAGTTGATGCCGAGCGGCAAAAGAAAGAGACAAAGCAGTGCTGCCCAGAGCCGCCCTTTAATACGGGAACGCGGAGAAACGAAATGAAGCACCAGTAAGAAAATCGTAACCAGCAATAGCACCAGGTGAGCGTCAAATGAAATGCCCGGGCGGACAATATCATAATGCCCCCTGAGAAAATATCCCGCGAAGGAGGTATACGCGACAAGGACGCCGCGCAGGATGTCGGAAAAGGAATTCAGATTATTCTCGGCATATTCGTTGAGCGGCATATCGGAAAACCGCTTGACCAGAGCAAGAATGCCATAATAAACAAGCATAGAGATGACAATCACCACTATGTAGCTCAGGCCGAGAACAACAACTTCTCTCCCGGTATGCTCCTCCGACAGACAAAGCGAGAAGCACCAGACAATAAGGAGGCCGGTACATACTGCCAGATACGGCTGGTAAATGCTGAGAGAGATCACAAGCAGGACACCTGCAAATACCATTTGCCGGAGATTCTTTTGCCTTGTGAGGCAATAGGCAGCTGCTACAGACAGCAAAAGTGAAGCCGCATACTGGATGGTGGTGAACATGTAAGCAAAGGTCGTCATTTGAGACGGGAATGCAACAAGCACCGCTGAAAGCAGAAGCTGCAGCAAAGGCTTCCTGATTTCAAACATCCGGATAATCAAACATACTGCAAGTGAAATCAGAAGTAGACTTACCAGGCCATTGAACCAGGGGATCGAAACCGTCGGAAAGAGCTTCTCAATGAAAGCAAGGCCCCATCTGCCTGAGGAGACAGGATACCCCTGTGAGAACATGTTGTTCAGGTCATCATGGATTTCCAGTTTATGCGTAAAGCAGAAAGTATAAGCGATCAGCCCCGTGAGGAACGCAGTGAGCAAAGGCAGTGCGTTTTCCGCTGCCTTTGTTCGAACTGACTCATATAGTTTTTCAGCAAATGACTTCTGCATGTTACCGATATCAGGCCTCTTCTTTTGTAGTTATGGTTTCCGTTTCTATCTCCTCAGGCTCTTCAGGGAGGATAGCTTCTTCCGGAGCATCGTCTTCTGTCACAGGATTCTGCGCCGCTTCAGCCGGCTTTTCATTTTGATCAGAAATCGGATCGAGCATGGAGATATACAGTCTGACATACTCTTCAGCGGAGCGCTCAAAGCTGAAATCGACCGTCATGGCATTATGTATAAGCTCATCCATCACTTCCGGATTATCGAAGCAGGCAATTGCCTCGTGAACGGCATCACGCATCTCACCGGCATCAAAATCGGCAAACGTGAAACCTGTTCCTTCTTTCGTGAGGGTGTTTAAAGGGAAAACCGTGTCCTTCAAGCCGCCTGTTTCACGCACGATGGGCAGACAGCCGTATCTCATGGAAATCATCTGGCTCAGGCCACAGGGTTCGAAGCGGGACGGCATCAGGAAGAAGTCACTCCCGGCATAGATCTGATGTGCCAGTTCTTCGTTGTATCCGATGTAAGAGACGAGACGGCCTTTGTAACGCTCTTCCATATAGCGCATATAGTCTTCGTAGCGGGAATCCCCCGAACCGAGGAGCACAAACTGCAGTGTTTCGTTTTCCATAATATCTTCAAGCTTTTCCATCACAAGCTCAAAGCCCTTTTGCTCCGTCATACGCGTAACCATGGCGAGAATCGGGAGGTCACTGCGAACCTCAAGGCCGAGCCTCTCCTGCAGAGCAGATTTACATGCTGCCTTCCCACTGCGATCTTCAGCTGAAAAATGTGCCGGGATCAATGCATCCTTTTCAGGATTGAACACAACAGCATCAATTCCGTTCAGAATGCCGCATAGATCGGAAGCCCGGGCATTCAGAATTGCACCGAGACCTTCGGAATAGTAGTCCGTTTTGATTTCTTCAGCATACGTCGGGCTCACGGTACTGATTTTGTCTGCAAAGTAGCAACCGGCTTTCAGAAAATCCGCGATTCCCCAAAGCTCCATGATCTCAGAAGTGTAGTATTTTGGGTCAACATGCAGCAAATCCTGTACATATCCGAAATCATACCTTCCCTGGAAGGCGATGTTATGGATGGAAAGCAGATATTTCAGCTTTTCCTGCATGCATCCGGCATACTGTGTTTTCCCGAGCATCGGAAGCATGGAGGCATGCCAGTCATTGCAGTGGATAATATCCGGCTTGAATCCCAGATTGGGAAGGGCATCCATCACAGCTCGGGTGAAGAAGGCATACTGCTCGCCTTCCGCATATCCGCCACGATAAATCGTATCCCCGAAATAGAACTCACTGTCAATCAGATAAATCGTTATTCCGTTAAAAATGAGTCTCTCAATCCCGGCATACTGACGCCGCCAGCCGAGATCCACATAAAAGGTAAAAAGGTGCTCAACTTCTGAGGCGTACTTATCCTTGATACAGCGATGATAGGGCGTGATCACACGTGCATCCACACCGAGTTTCTGAAGATACTTGGGCAGAGCACCGACTACGTCAGCCAGACCGCCTGTTTTGGAAAGCGGAGCGCATTCCGCGGAAACGAGCAGTATATTCGGCAGTTCTCTGAGATTCTTTTCGGAAAGCAGAGACTGAAATTCATTCTTCATTAATCAGCCACCTCCGGTTTGATATAAATAACGCAGGTTATTTCAAGACTGCATTTTTAATCATCATATTATACCAAGAAAAGCTGTAAATCACAAGAAAAAATCGCACTCCGAAGAGTGCGATTTTTATGTCAGCATCTTTTTCAGTTCCGTGCAGGCGGCGTTGCGAGAGCAGGAGTTGCAACAGGAGCCTGTGTTGCAGCAGCTCCCGTATTTTTCCCGGAACCTCCGCATGCATTCAGGCTGAGAAGCATGCACAGCGTCAGGAACAGAACGATAAGCTTTTTCATAACAAGATCTCCTTTAAGGTACAGGAATACGCGCCATATTGTACCATCTCTCCCTCTCTTTTGCAAGAAAAAAAGATCAAGAAACCTTAGAAGTATAGAAAACACACTTGTTTTGCAGGAATATGCATGCTATACTGTTCACAACGTTGATAAAGGCATGACGTAATTCTTTTAAAAAAGGAGAATAAAATGCAGTACAAGAATACTTTCAGCTTCCTGCTGGTTCTGATTATGCTGTTTTCTGTTGTTGTCGTCCCTGCAGCAGCCAGTGCTGAAGAAGCTGATCCTGCAGAAATTCTTTCTGCATCGGTAGAAGAAGTTTCCGATGTGGATGCGCAGCTTGCCTTGATTTTTGCAAAAATCGGTATACTCAAACAGCCGTCCACTGTGCTTCCCTGGTATTATTCCGTAACAGATTTAGACCATAATGGCAGGCTGGAGTTTATCGCAGCTTCCCAGCATCCGAATGACAGATCCACCAATCTGAGGCTCTGGGAGGTCAATGCTGACAGAACTGCCATTCGTGAATGCAGTGTTTTAAAAGATCCCGATGAATCTTTCCCGGATATCCTGACGGATATTGCCGACACCTATCACGACCCGGACACCGATACCTGGTTTTACCTGTTTTACGATAATATTGTACTTTCATCAAACGATGTTTATACCAGCAAAAGCGCTTATCATCTGAAAAACGGGTCCATCAGCTATGAGTCATTTGCTGTAGAACATACGGTCGTGCAAAACGGATATCGCAGTGTCTCCCATACGGATGCGAATGGCATCAGCATCTCTCCCGATCAGTACAATGCCGCAGGCGTCAATGCATTTTACGGTGCTGACAGAAGCAGCACGAACTTTGACTGGTTCACAGCAGAAGAAACAGAAAACCTTTCCCGTCTTGCTGACAGCTTTGCAGTTTTCATGGGTGAAAAGGAACCGACTGAGGTATTTCCCGTTCCTCAACCTGAAGCTTTGAAGCCTTCCCCGGCGACGCCTGCACCTGCACAGACTGCAGTACCCGTAACTCCTGCCCAGCCAACACCCACTCCCCAGCCCACTTATCTCAGCATCACCAAGAATCCCACCAATGAAAACCGCACGGAAGGCGACACAGCCTGGTTCGTTGCCAACGCAAATGCCTATGAGTCCCTGATGTGGACGATGGTGTCACCAAACGGTGGTGAATATTCCCTGCAGAACTTCGGATATATGTACGCAGATGCTCCGATTTCTGGCATGTATTCCACAACACTCAGCATCGGGAACGTGGCGCTCGACATGAATGGATGGGGCGCCTACTGCACATTCTATTACCGGGGGCAGACAGCGCGGACTACTACCGCATATATCTATGTAAGCAAAAAGCAGCCTCCGAAACCCGCACCTACCAGCACATTCTACGGCACGGTCACCGACTGGTCGTACAGCACGGTCAACGTAGATATTTACGGTGTCGGTGTAGTCAGCATTCCGCGGGCGATCTGTGATGTGTACGGAGATCTCTCCTACGGCGCAAAAGCAACGATTTCGTGGGACGGAAGCAAAATCACCTACTGTTATATTGAAGGCGACAAACCGCATGTCGGGCCCGTTTATGGTAGTATGAGCGGAACGGCTTACCGGGATTCTGATTCTGTCCTCTGTGTATTTCTCCAGAATGATGATATTATTTATCTGCCCAGCTATTCCAAATCCGGCTATACCTGCAACATCTCCGGTTATGTGGGACATGCAGGAGGCGGAGCCAGCTGTGTCATCTACTATGTCAATTACCCCAAGGCCGAAAACGTTTATGAGCTGGATGTGTACGGCAGCAGTTATCCTCCTGATACCGGATCTTCAAATCCTTCCTACGGCTCTGACTTTGGTGTGACTTTTACCTACTGAATGAAGGAGATATTTGTTTTATAAATGGATTCATTTGACGAATTTGTAAAAGTAATCGCAAGACTTAGAGCAGAAGACGGATGCCCGTGGGACAGAGAACAGACCCATGCGACATTGAAGGCAGCCTGCATTGAGGAAGCTGCAGAAGTGGTATGCGGCATCAACGTGCTGGAAGAGACAGGCAATCCGGAAAACCTGAAAGAAGAACTCGGCGACCTGCTGCTGCAGATCGTGATGCACGCCCGGATTGCGGAGGAAGAAGGCCTTTTCACGATAGATGATGTCATCCGCAACGTCACGGAAAAAATGATCCGTCGGCATCCCCATGTTTTCGGCACGGCAAAAGCTGATACTTCAGCAGAAGTCCTGAAAGCGTGGGATGAGATCAAGAAAAAAGAAAAAGTGGGAAAGGCTGATGAATCGGCTTTTCTCCCTGCCGCAATGGAGGAATCAAAAAACCTGATCGATACCGCCAGAAAACGGAAGGGATATCTGTAAAGATGAGGGAGAGGCTTTTCAACCTCTCCCCTGTTTTTTTGTGGATGATTTTTCCCTGTTTACTTTCTGTAGCGGCGAATGAGCTGATTGTACTCGGAACGGTCAATGATACCGGCTTTGAGGAAGCCGTCCAGCTGTTTGATATAATGATCGTTCATCGATTCATTTCGGTCAAAGGCAACAGTATCCGTCCTGTCATGGGTATGATCTTTCTTTCTGGTCAGGCTCCCCTGTGCAACTCTGGCACCTTTCATGATACGGCTGATGGCTATGCACAGGAAAAGCACTCCAAACAGCAGCGCAGCGGGATAGAGAAAGTGTTCCGGCCGGTGTGTGAAATAACGAAGGAGATAATCCGGTGTGGAGTCAAAAAGAATGTCGAGCATGCGTTCTGTTTCGCTCCAGTTGGTCATCGCGTAATAGAGTAAGGCGATACTTAGGATCAGCAGCAGGGTCGGGTTCTTTTTTTTGGTTTTCATTGATCACATCTCCTTTTCAATGGAGTTTTGTTTTCAAATTTCAAACTGTTTAAACTGGAGAGAAATCCATTTAAAGCTTTTCCATATGCAGAGACGCTGTGCGGAGCATAAGCTTTTTCTTTCCGACAGCTGGAAAATCAATTTCAAGCAGAGCATCATTGCCCATAGGTGTGATTTTCACTACAGTCCCTTCATGGAATGCCTGATGGCGAACAACGTCGCCTACGGAAAGCTGCAGAAGTGGATTCTGTTCTGTTTTGGGAGTTACGGGAAGTTTTATCGTGTGCGTATCAAAGCCTTTCTGCACCGGTCTGCGGACGATGGAAGACGAATCATATCCGCTGCCATAACCGCTTTCGGATCGCTGATGATAAGATTGAGGTACCGCATCACGATATCCGTATCCTTTTGGTACATTTTTATGAATATCCTCTTCCGGAATCTCATCGACAAACCGGGATACCCGGTTTGAGGTTGTTTTTCCGAAGATCATTCTTTCCCTGGCACAAACAAGATGGAGTGTTTGCATTGCACGGGTAATAGCCACATAGCAAAGCCGGCGTTCCTCTTCCATTTCCGCACTTTCACCAATGGCCTGCATACTCGGGAAAATAGTCTCCTCCATTCCGATAATGAAGACATGCGGAAATTCAAGACCTTTCGAGGAGTGCATCGTCATCAGGGTAACCGCACTGGCGGAAGTGTCATAATTATCCAGATCCGTATAGAGGGCGACATTAGCCAGGTAACCTGCAAGCGTTGTATCGCCGGATTCTCTCATGTAGGTGAGAATGGAAGTTTTTAACTCCTCTACGTTTTCAGCCCGAGCAAGATCTTCCTGTGTGTTCTTTTCTTTCAGAGCCCGGATATAACCGGTTTTTTCGATAATTTCATCAAACAAAAGATCCGGTGTATTGACCTCGGAAAAAGCACGCAGTTCCTCAATGAGTGTAGCAAAGGCACGCATGCGCATGGCAGGGCGGGCCAGATCCTCATAGCGGTCGGCATGGCTGATCACATCAAAGAGAGTCTTCCCCTCTTCTGCAGCCAGTGAGAGGGCAACTTCGATGCTTTTGGAGCCGATTCCGCGCGCAGGGGTGTTGATGATACGCTCCAGGCGCAGATTATCTCCCGGAGAAGACACGACAGAGAGATAGGAAAGAATATCTTTCACCTCAGCGCGGTCAAAAAACCGGGTACCCCCAAAAATACGGTACGGGATTCCGTTGCGTTTCAGTGCAAATTCAATCGAGTTGCTTTGAGCATTTTTTCGATAGAGCACAGCAAAATCACGCCAGTTTGCACCTTTACTATATCCGGCAAGCATTTTGGAAGCCACATACTGGGCTTCTTCTTTTTCACTGTCTGCCGTATACAGTTCTATCAGTTCACCGGAGGGTTTGTCTGTCCACAGTTCTTTTCCTTTGCGTTCCGTGTTGTTTCGGATGACGGCATTGGCTGCGTCCAGAATATGCCCGGTTGACCGGTAATTCTGTTCCAGACGTATACAGCGGCAGCCCTGATACCGTTCTTCAAATGAGAGGATATTTTCTATGGTAGCCCCTCGGAATTTGTAGATACTCTGGTCATCATCACCGACAACGCAGATGTTTTTGTATTTTCCGGCAATCAGGGATGAGAGTTCATACTGCAGAAGGTTGGTATCCTGATATTCGTCAATCAGGACATAGCGAAAACGTCTCTGCCAGTAGTCCAGTACGTCTTCATGCTCGCTGAGCAGCATCACTGTAAAGAGAAGCAGATCATCAAAATCCATGGCATCGCTTACGGACAGCCTGCGGACATACTCTGTATAGATTTCACCGATCTGCTGCCGGTGCAGATTGACGGTTTTCTTTGCTTCGGCACAGAATTCCGGCGGCAGAATTTTATCCCCTTTTGCTCTTGATATTTCCGACAGGATACCGCGGGGCGGATAGTACTTTTCATCAAGATTCTGATCCTTCAGAATGTGTTTGATGAGAGACAGGGAATCTGATGTGTCATAAATTGTGAAGTCTCGGATAAAACCAAGCCTGTCGCAGTCCCTCCGAAGGATACGCACACAGGCGGAATGAAACGTACAGGCCCAGATATCCCGGGAGTTCTCACCAAGAAGAGTTTCGAGACGTGTTTTAAGCTCACCGGCTGCTTTGTTGGTGAATGTTATAGCGAGGATCTGCCAGGGTGAAACGGGATCCATGGCTGCGTATTCATCTGCCAGCGGACCGTGTTCTTCCAGCTCCCGTATCATATCTTCTGATGCAAAAGGAGGGAGAAGCTCGGAATCGGACCCGGAGCCATACTTCAAAAGATTGTAGATCCTGTTGATAAGGACCGTTGTCTTTCCGCTGCCTGCACCTGCGAGAATCAATAGCGGCCCTTCCGTCTGAAGGACGGCTTCCTGCTGCATAGGATTAAGATGCGGAAATCTGCTTCTGATATAAGCTCTTCTTGCATCAAGAAAACGGGAAGTGAAATGATCTGTCATAGTTTTTTCCTTTGTTTTTTCGGGGGAAATTCAAGAAGCAGCGCTTCAAAACCGCGTAAACCCGGTCTGATGGAGTAGTGAAACCCGTCACGCGGAGTTCTTTTCGAAGGGAATGTACGGGATTCACTCTCGGAAGCACAGGTGCTGTAAACCTGCCGATAGCTTCCCTGAAGAGGAACACCGCAGGAATAAGCCGGGTACTCTACTGGTGAGAAATTGAACAGGACAAGCAAAGCTCCGTCGTATGACCCGGGGCTGCGGCGAATAAAGGCAAGAATATTCCGATCGGCATCCTGGCGGTTGACCCACTGGAAAGATTCATCATCCTTCTCATCAATATAAAGGCAGGGATACTGTTTGTACAACTCCAGAAGATCGCGCAGGCAGTGTGTTACCTCCGTATGGCCGGTTTTTTCGGAAAGGTCCCAGTTAATTTCGCGGTTTTCATCCCATTCCTGTGTCTCGGCAAACTCCTGTCCCATGAACAGGAGCTTTTTACCCGGATGGGTAAAAAGGAGGACATAGAGCTGCATCAGTCCGGCAAACTTCCATTCCGGCGGACCGGGCATCTTTTCCAGCATGGTCCGCTTGCAGTGCACCACCTCATCGTGAGAAAGGACAAGAATCCAGTTCTCCTGGAAAGCATAGTCAAACGTATGCGTGAGACAACCGTGATGATAACGGCGGAAAATGGGATCCTTATCAAAAAAGATGAGTGTATCATGCATCCAGCCGAGGTTCCACTTGAAATCGAAGCCATAGCCGCCTTTTGAGATCGGATTTGTAATCCCTGGCAGGATAGAAGAATCCTCCGCAATGATAACTCCGTCCGACAATGTATGAACAGCGCTGGTCAGTTGCCGGAGGAATAACATTCCGTCAAGGTTTTCTTCTCCGCCGTATTTGTTCGGAGCCCATTTCTGACGGCCGAAACTGTTGTAAAGAATAGCGGCAACCGCATCCGTACGTATGGCATCTATATGGAATTCCCGAAACCAGAAAAGAGCGGAAGAAATCAGGAAAGCGCGGACTTCCGGTTTGCTGTGGTCAAACGCGTTCGTGCCCCAGCACGGAAAATCAGTGCGCAGCGGATCGGCGGATTCGTAAAGAGGTGTACCATCGAAAGCGGAAAGACAAAACCCGTCTTTCGGAAAATGGGCAGGAACCCAGTCCAGAATAACACCGATGCCTGCCTGATGAAGCGTATCAACAAAAAAGCGAAAATCATCCGGAGTGCCGTAACGGCTGGTCGGTGCAAAAAAGCCGCTGCACTGATATCCCCAGGAACCGTCAAACGGGTACTCACAGATGCCGATCAATTCAACATGCGTGTAGCCCAGGTTTCTGACATATGCTGCGAGCTCACCTGCAAGTTCCCGATAATTCAGAAATCCCTGAGAATCAGGATCGGGATTCCTTTTCCAGGAACCGAGATGCACTTCATACACTGCAAACGGAGAGTGATGAATATCCATCGTACGCCGTGAGGAAAGATATTTCTGATCCTTCCAGGAATAAGAGGACAGATCTGCCACGACAGATGCCCTGCCCGGGCGCAGTTCTGCTGAAAACGCGAACGGATCTGCCTTTCTGCGTTCAACACCGTCGGCACCTAATACAGAGAAAAGATACTTTTCACCGACTGAGCAGCCGGGCAGGAACAGTTCCCAAACACCGCCCTGCCTGCGTTTCATGGGAAAAGGAGATTCTTCCCAATCATTCTTTTCCGTAAGCAAGGATACTTTTTTTGCATGAGGAGCCCAAACACTGAAGAAAACACCCGCCTGTTTTTTGAATGTTCCGGGATGCGCACCGAGCTTCCGGTAAGCATCATACCAGATTCCTTCCTGCAGAAGATTTCTGTCTGTTCGGGTAAAGGAAAAATTATTTATGCTTGTTTTCATCAGATTATTATAATCTCAACTGCCATTCCTGAGGCGGTATTTAATCCGGTTTACGGTTTTCAGGAGAATTGTTCTGACAGTAAATGAAAGAAGAATGAGGAGGAAGATGTACAGGCAGAATGCCGGCAGAAACTGTTCCCGCATCAGAATCGGGAAGCGAAAATCCGTCGTTTTCGGTACAGAAAACGGTACGGAAAGAAACATCGTCTTTTACAAAGGCGTCCCGAACGAAAAGCTTCAGGGAACAGGCTTCCTCCGTATTATTGACGCAGATCACAGCACATTCCTGAGCATCAAAACGGGCATAGGCAATGATGCCGTTATCGGCAAAAAGAGGTCTCACCGAACCGGAGCGGAAAACGGGATGCTGCTTACGAAACTTTGTGAGGGCACAGTGCATGGCTATGAGATCCTCATCTTCTCTCCCCCACGGATAGGTGCGTCGGCAGTCCGGATCCGTCCAGCCGGTCTGGCCAGCTTCATCTCCGTAGTATATGGTGGGATTGCCCGGCCACGTCATCTGGATAGTGACTGCCTCACGGAATACCGCTTTGGAAATGCCCTGCTCAGCCGCTTTGCTGCCCAACGTTCCAAGGCGGCCGACAACCCGGTTGGTCCGCGTCAGGAAGCGGGAATGGTCATGATTGGAAAGCTCATTCATGGCACTGTAGAGAGAAGGCTCCTGCATGCAGGCCATCTTCTGCAGCATCGACTTGAAAAAGACGGGCCCGTTCTGATAGAGCTCTGGATTATAGCTGTCACTGTGTTTCTCCATGCCGGTGAGGAAATAGGTGACAGGTTCCATGAAGGCGTCATAGTTCATAACGGTGTCCCACTCGTCCCCCTGCAGCCAGGCGGTAGCGTCCCCGTAATGCTCGGCCACAATAAGCAGATTCGGATTGACCGCCTTCACCCTGCGCCGGAATTCCTTCCAGAACTTGTGGTTAAACTCATCACTGTGCCCGAGATCCGCCGCAACATCGAGCCGCCAGCCATCGATACGGTAAGGGGGAGCCGCCCATTTTTCCGCAATGGAATAGATTCTCTCACACAGCTCCGGCGACCCTTCGTAATTCAGCTTGGGGAGCGTATCATAGCCCCACCAGCCTTCGTAATCGGCATAGCGGCCGCTTCCCTTTTCCCGGAACGTGAAATACTGGCGGTAGGGGCTGTCCACATCCTGATAGGCACCGTTTTCATAACCGGGCTTCCCGAGATAAATGCCCTCACGGTCCATCCATTTGTTGAAAGATCCGCAGTGATTAAAGACCCCGTCCAGAATAATCTTCATCCCGCGGCGATGGAGTTCTTCACAGAAACGCGCAAAATAGGCGTCACTCGCATAGAGATTGTAGACAGAAGTGACACGTTTGATATAGCGCGGAGCATATCCGTTGTGTTTTTCCCAGTTCTGCATCGCATGTTCCACATCGTCTTCTATCACGGCGAAATGCGGATCAATATGGTCGTAATCCTCTACATCATATTTGTGGCTGGAGGGAGAAATGAACAGAGGATTGAAATAGATCACTTCAACGCCTAAGTTTTGCAGATAGTCCAGCTTCTCGCGGACACCCTGCAGATCCCCTCCGTAAAACACACGAATATCTGCCTCAGTAACAGGATCATCCCACGACTCGGCATGGAATGCGTGCCCCTGCACATAGTAATATTCATTGTTCTGTACGTCGTTGTCCGGATTTCCGTTGCGAAAACGGTCCGTCAGGATCTGATACTGCACAGCGCCTTTTGCCCAGGCGGGAACGTGAAAACCCGGTGTAAAGGAAAACGCAAGATTTTTGTCCGGCTTTTCGTCCCGTGCAAGAACCCGGGCACCTGTTTTTTCAAAGGCTACTGTGCACGCAGCCATTTCTATAATAAAGGAATAGGAAATCTTATTGGACAGGCATACCAGTTCCGCTTCATAGAATTCATAATATAAATCAGAAGAAACTTTGTGCATCAGAATCGCCATCTCAGGCTCACTGATGTAAAGCAGCACACGCTGTGCAGAACCGTTTTTCACACGCAAACGGATGCGCACTGTGTCACCGGGATCGGGCTCGCAGGGAGAGCGGAACAACTCCGTCTCATCGGAAAAAATCGCATTTAGAAGTTCCTGAAACATGCGTAAGACCTCATGTGGAAATAGAATAAACTGCCGGAAACGGCGCAGATATTATAGCGGAAAACGGAAATGATTGCAATTAATTCTTCAGGCTTTGCAGCGGCGCGGGAATTCTGCCGCCCCGCCCGATAAAGAGCTCACTGCTCTCCCGGTGAACCGGGATCACCGGTGCACTGCCGAGCAGGCCGCCGAGAACGATTCTGTCCCCTTCTTTCTTCCCGGGAGCCGGCAGGAGACGTACAGCAGTCGTTTTGCTGTTCACCATGCCGACGGCTGCTTCGTCCGCGATAATCGCAGATATGGTTTCAGCTGGAGTATCTCCGGGAACGGCAATCATGTCGAGGCCGACAGAGCAGACGCAGGTCATCGCTTCCAGCTTGTCGATGCAAAGCGTACCCTTTTGCGCTGCCGCTATCATACCTTCGTCTTCCGATACCGGAATAAAAGCACCCGAAAGCCCCCCGACAGAAGAGGAAGCCATAACTCCGCCTTTTTTTACGGCATCGTTGAGGAGGGCAAGAGCCGCCGTCGTCCCATGCGTCCCGCAGGTTTCCAGACCGAGTTCTTCCAGAATACGCGCAACCGAATCGCCGACAGCAGGGGTCGGCGCAAGGGAAAGATCCACGATCCCAAACGGCGTATCGAGCCTCTGGGAGGCTTCTGCAGCAACAAGCTGACCCATACGGGTGATCCGGAAAGCGGTTTTTTTGATTGTCTCTGCAACCACATCAAACGGAGCACCTTTTACAGCCTGCAAGGCATGATGCACAACACCTGGGCCGGAAACACCGACATTAATGACCTTTTCCGCTTCTCCCACTCCGTGAAATGCACCGGCCATAAATGGATTGTCCTCCACAGCATTGCAGAAAACAACAAGCTTTGCACAGCCGATTGCATCCCGATCGGCTGTTTTTTCCGCCGTCTGTTTGATAATCTGCCCCAGAAGGGCAACGGCATCCATGTTGATCCCCGCTTTTGTTGAGCCAACATTGACGGAAGAGCAGACCAGGTCGGTCACGGAAAGGGCTTCCGGTATGGCACGGATGAGGTTCCGGTCGGCAAGCGTCATCCCTTTCTGGACAAGAGCAGAAAACCCGCCGATAAAATCCACACCGCATGCTTTGGCCGCCCGATCCAGAGCGACAGCAAACGGGACATAATTCTCAGCATCTGACGCTGCTGCGACGAGTGCTATCGGTGTAACGGAAATACGCTTGTTGACGATCGGAATACCGAACTCGGCTTCGATCTCCTCACAGGTTTTTACAAGAGTGCCGCCATAACGACAGATCTTGTCATAAATCTTTGTGCAGGCTCTCGAGATATCCCAGTCACTGCAGCTTAGAAGAGAAATGCCCATTGTGACAGTCCGGATATCCAGATGCTGCTGGTCAATCATTTCAATGGTGGATAAAATATCCCTCTGATTCATCATAACAATTACCTCAGATGGAATGCATCGCGTTGAAGATCTCTTCCCGCTGAATCCGGATAGATAGCTCCATCTCTTTTCCCAGATCGGCTAGTGCATCCCGGATTTCGGCAAAGGATGCTGTAGCCTGTGATACATCCACTGCCATGATCATGGTGAAATTTCCCTGCATAATGGTTTGAGATATATCCAGAACATTGATATTCAGCCCGGCAAGCTTGATGCAGACTGCTGCAATAATTCCAACGCGATCTTTTCCGATCACCGTTACAATAGCATTCATTTTTAATCTCCTTCCAAAAAGATTAAATGGATTATAGCATATCTCCACCGCAGCAACAAGAAAAAAGAGACGATAATATTATGTAACCTTATTGTATCCGTTTTTTGGTTGACATAAACTGAATCGCATGCAATAATATCTTAGTTTTATGTTAATCCAATTATCTGTTTTATTCATTCTGATTCTTCAGATAAGGAGGTCGCCATGAATCCTGTAAAAATAATGTCTCTGCTCCTTGCTTTTGTGTTTGTGATCGGAATTCTCGGTAGCTGCAGCCTCGGCCGTCCGGCTCCGACTCCCACTCCCGAGCCTACCCCAGAACCTACTCCGGAACCTACACCGGAGCCCACTCCCGAACCTACTCCGGAGCCCACTCCCGAACCTACTCCTGAACCCACCCCGACTCCGACTCCTACACCGAAGCCTACACCGAAACCGACTCCTAAGCCGACACCTGTTCCCACTCCCGAACCCACTCCGGAACCGGAAGGACTGCCCATCATCACCAAGCATCCTGCTGATGAGATTGTCGAAGAAGGCGGTTGGTGCTACTTCCTTGCACGCTATGAAGATGCTACGATTGCCGTATGGCACTTTGTCAGCCCAGACGGCAAACGTGACCTCACCTATGAGGAAGCGGCAGAAGAATTCCCGACTATGGAAATCTTTGACGGAAACTACAGTAATCTTCTCCTCAAGCATATTCCGCTGGAAGCGAGCGGATGGAGAGTATACTGCCGTTACAGCAACCAGATCGGCTATCGTGATACCGATTCTGCTCTTCTGACCGTTACCAAAGCAGATGCTCCTGCTGTCACTCCCGAACAGACACAGGCTGCTGCCCCTGCATTAGCTGCAGCTCCGGCTGCCGTACCCGGGAGTGCAAATGATCCTCTTGTCGGGCGCTGGACGGAAGAAGTTGCTCACCGCGGTGTTGTGACAATTGATAAGTCACCTGCCGGCGGATATAAGGTTGATGTCAGCTGGAGCTCCAGTGCTTTCCAGCTTGAACTCTGGTCCATGGACGCTGAGGTAGATGAAACCGGTACACTTCAGTACAAAAACGGCGAACACACAACAGAAACGTATTCCGACGACAACAACAAGACGGTTGAGACTGTCTACGAAGACGGAACCGGTAAAATCTTTGTCGGTGCAGACGGAAAACTTGTCTGGCTTGACGATAAGGGAGATGTTCCGGATGACTGCCGTTTTGTAAAAAGCTGAATCTGGATTTTTCAAAAAGTTTTTTGTATTTCTTTTAGCGATTTGGTAAAATTGTTTAAAAAGCTGTTGACATAAAGACCATTTTATGGTATATTTTATGCAGCAATAAGAAACGGGTTAAATGCAACGGTTCTTACTCACAGTGTGTGATAACCATAGACCTTCGCAAATCACTGTGAGATCTCAAGCGAATCTTGAGAAAACCTCTTCGATTTTTCGAAGAGGTTATTTTTTTGCTTTTATCACGACAATGCAAAACTCCATTGTTGCAGGAGGAGCCATAACTTGCTTTTGTTCAACGTGCACAAAACCGGCAGATTAAAATTGTGCACAATCACGAGAATTGGGTTTCACAAGATTTTTACTTTGCATCAGCAAAACTTAATGATAAAATATACCATAGTTTTATTATGCTTCTAAGAGGTGATGACATGGCACAAAGCAACTTCTTTTTGGGCAAACTGGTGCCAACGGTAAAGAAGATCACGGAAAAAGGGATCGATATCCTGGCTGTTATCCTTTTCTCCACGTTATTTCTTTTTGGCATCCTTCAGGTGTTCTTCCGCTGGGTACTGAACAATCCTCTTGTCTGGTCGGAAGAAGCTATTCAGCTCATGTATGTGTGGATCTGCTATCTCGGCTGGGCTATTGCGGAACGCAAGGATTCCCACATCCGCATAACAGCAGTCATGAACGCGCTTCCGGAAAAAGGCCAGAAATGGCTGCAGATCTTCAACCACATCCTCTGCATCGTATTTTCCGTGCTGATGGTTTATTACGGCATTAAGCTTGTGGGCGTCGGCGCAAAACGCACCGCGGTTTCCTTCAAGCTGAATTACGGCGTCGTTTACCTGATGGGGCCGATCAGCAATTTCATCATTATCTTTTATGAGCTTGCCGGCCTAATCGAATGCTTCACCAAGGGGCCGAGAAATTACAGAGACAAGGGAGGCGATGAAGAATGACTGCCGCACTGATTGTATTCCTGGTTCTTCTCTTCACAGGCATTCCGCTTTATGTGGATCTCGGTCTTTCCTCATTCCTCTATATTTTTATAACAGGTATGAAGCCAATTGTTGTACTGCAGCGCATCACTCAGGCGGCCAACTCCTTTACGATGATTGCAGCGCCGTTCTTCATCCTGATGGGGAACCTAATGAATACCGGCGGCGTTACGCGTAAGCTCTTCCGCTTTGCCAACACGCTGGTAGGGTCCGTACCCGGCGGGATGGGGCATGCCAATATTCTCTGCTCGGCAATGTTTGCAGGTATGTCCGGCACGGCAGTGGCAGACGCCGGCGGCCTGGGCAATATTGAAATTGAAGCCATGCGCGACCTTGGCTATGATGATGACTTTTCCTGCGCAGTGACTGCCGCGTCGTCCGTTCTCGGGCCGATCATTCCGCCTTCCCTGCCGATGGTTATTCTCGCGGTTACGGTGGGTGCCTCCATCGGGAGGTGCTTCGTCGGCGGGATCCTTCCGGGCGTGCTGATGGCACTAGCGATGGGAGCACTTGTCTCCTACTATTCCAGAAAGCGGCATTACCCGAGAAACCCGAAGCCGACTGCCAGGATCATCTGGACTGCCTTCAAGGAAGCCATCTGGGCTCTGCTTTCACCGATCATTCTGTTTGTGTCCATCTACACGGGTATTGTGACAACGACGGAAGCCGCTATTATTGCCGCGCTGTATTCCATGATCGTCGGCCTCTACGCCTACAGGGATCTGAAGTGGAGAGACATCCCGCAGATCATGCTGGCGACCTGCGAGACCACCGGCGTTGTGCTGGCAATTGTGATGACGGCAAATATCTTCGGCTATTCCCTTTCCGTGGCGCAGATCCCGCAGAAGATCTCCCTTCTGCTGACGAGCATTTCCAACAAATTCGTGTTTCTGCTTGTGATCAACCTGTTCCTGCTGTTTGTCGGGTGCTTCATGGAAGGCACGGCAGCGATCCTCATCCTTAGCCCCATCCTGATCCCGGCGATGGTGTCTATGGGTGTTTCGGAGACGCAGGCGTGCCTGATCATGATCCTCAACCTGATGATCGGCGTTGTAACGCCGCCGGTGGGCGTGGTGCTTTACGTCACCTCCAATGTGGCAAAGGTGTCAGCCAGCCGGGTTATCAAAGCAACCACACCGTTCCTGATCCCGTTGTTCATCGTGCTGATGATCGTCACGTTTGTGCCGTTTGTCACAAACTGGCTGCCGAATCTAGTCTACGGTATTCCCTGACAGTAAACAGCCTGATGGCTTTACTGAATATATTTTAATCATGGAGGAAAGTACATGAAAAAATTCCTGGCACTCGTGCTTGCATGCTGCATGGTTCTCGCTTTTGCCGCGACTGCTTCTGCAGCACCAAAAGAGCTCAAATGGGGCTCTGTTCACACCGAAGACCACCTTGCAACTCAGATGATGATGAAGGCCATTGACGAGATCAACGCCAATGCCGAAGGCATTCATGTCACGGGGTTCCCCAACAGCGTTCTCGGCGGATCTCAGGATCTCGTGGAAGGCGTACAGGAAGGCATTGTAGACATCATCACCGAAGGCCCCGCACAGTTTGCCGCATGGATTCCGAAAGCTGCCCAGGTGGAAGCACCCTACCTCTGGAAAGATGTTGACCACATGCTCAAGGCTCTGAACGGCGAATACAAGGACAAGCTCAACGAGCTGTTTGACACCATTGATGTCAAGATCCTTGGAACCTTCTACTACGGCACCCGTCAGCTCACCGTGAACAAGGAGATTCATACGTTGGATGACCTGAAAGGCATGAAGATCCGTGTCCCGCAGGCTGACCTGTACGTCAAGATGATTGAATCCTGGAATGCAGCCGCTACGCCGATGGCTCTCAACGAGCTCTATCTCGCACTGCAGACCGGCACCGTTGACGGCCAGGAGAATCCGCTTACCACTTACGAAGCACAGAAGTTCTATGAGACCAATGCGAAATACATCATCCTCACCAACCACATCATCTGCCCGAACATGATGTTCATGAACGGCGATGTGTGGAACAGCCTGAGCGATCATGACAAGGAAGTCGTCTCCACGGCTATTGCAAATGCAATCCAGTGGCAGGGCGAACAGCAGCTGGAGGCCGAGGCAAAGCTCGCCGATGAGCTGACTGAAAAAGGCTGCACCGTCATCACCCCGGATGAGACCATCAAGGCCGCAACCGTTCCTTACATTCAGCCGGCAATTGAAGACTGGGATCTCCTCCAGACTTACGCGGACTGATCGTTTCATAAACATTTCGGCGGGAAGAAACCCTTCCCGCCTTTCTTTTCAGGTGAAACATGATGAATAAGTTAAGAGAAATACTGAACAGCGGCAGAACGGCTGTCGGCACGCACGTCTCCTTTGCCGATTCTACCGTAACCGAAATTATGGGTCTCGCAGGGTACGACTATCTCTGGATCGACACGGAGCATACCTCCTTCACCCTGGAAGATCTGCGCAATCACCTTGTTGCCGCCGAAGCTGCTGGAATTCCAGCTATTGTTAGGGTGCCGGAAGTTTCCCAGGTAAAGGCAAAGCCCGTGCTGGAGATGGGGCCGGCAGGAATCGTCTTCCCGCAGGTAAACAGTTATGAACTGGCTCTGGAAGCCGTTGCCGCATGCCGGTATCCACCGAAAGGCAACCGTGGCTGGGGCCCGCGCCGTGCTATGCACTTTGGCATGGATATGACGGCACAGGAATACATTGCGTCCTCCGATGATGTGCTGGCCATCCTGCAGTTTGAAAACATTGCGGCCTATGCCGATCTTGACAGGATTCTCAGCATCGAGGGCCTTGACGTGATCCTTCTGGGGCCATGTGATCTTGCAGCCTCGATGGGGCATATCGGAGACTGGTATCACCCTGAGGTGCAGTCTGTGGTGAGCGAACTGTTTGAAAAAGCCCATAAGGCGGGCAAAAAAATCGGCGTTTCGTACGGGCTGTGCTCAATTGAGGAAATGCAGCGTTATAAACGCCTCGGAACAGACATGATTTCCCTCGGCGGGGATGCCGATTTTATCGTTAAGGGAAGCAGAGATCTCTGCCAGGCCATGAAAAATGTCTTCCTGAAATAAACTGAGGACAACAGTTCAAAAACCTGTTTTAAAATGTTCACTTCTTCTTAACAAATCCCTGTTTTTTCGAATTATAATAGGGACAATCAAAATATCAAGGAGGACAATACTATGGGTTTACTCGGCAAAATCATTAAAACCGGCATTGCTGCAGGCGCAGCTTATGCAGCAGTAAAAATCGGCGAAAAGTATAAGGCAAAAAATCCCGAAGGCAATCCCGAAAAGACCATGGATGCTTTTAAGGAAGCAGCCAATGAGTTCTACAAAGAGACTTCCGCAACCGTTAAGGAAAAGGCCCCCGGCGTTATTGACACAGTAAAAGAAAAGGCCGGCGAAGCCTATGAATTTGCCAAGGAAAAAGCCCCCGGCGCAACCTCTATGGCGGAAGACCTTTACAACAAGGCAGCGGAAAAAGCTCCCGGCGTCATTGACACGGTGAAGGAAAAGGCAAACGAAGCTTATGAATTTGCCAAAGAAAAGGCCCCCGAAGCCACTGCGAAGGCTGAAGAGCTGGTCGGTAAGGCAAAAGAGTTTGTAGCATCTCTCGACGAGACCCCGATCGACGGCGAAGTGGTAGACTTTGAAGAGCCGGGTGAGCCCGCAGCCAAAGAAGAAAAGCCGGAAGAGCCGGAAGTCGAAAAATTTGAAGTATAAGATTTGATTTTGTTCTCGCATTTTTCATTCTCTCCTTTCCCGCAGCCTTCTCTGTTTCCATGCAGAGGGGGCTGCACTTTTTTAAGAAAACGATAAAGAAAATCTTTGACAGGATATGTCTTTCGTTTTAATATAGGAGCACAAATGCAAGGAGCAAATAATAATTACGTTTTATGAAAAAACTTCTTCGCTACCTGGCACGCCACGAGAAAGCTGTTCTGCTCTGGCTGCCTTGCCTTGTTCTGGCATTGGCAAGCGTCCTTCTGGTGCCGCAGATCATGCAGATCTCCGCAGCCAGAAAAGCCGGGCAGATTCCGATCCCGCAATCAGCCGAAGAACTGACGGTGGTGGATGCGCGTGAAATTCCGGATGAAGTAAAAGCCCCTCAGGAGATTGCGCCGGAAGAAGCTATACCGGAAGTGATCGAAACGCCTCCCCCCTCCCCTTACGGCTGGAAAACCAATGAAAACGGCCAGCGAATCTACCTGCGGGAAGACGGCTCTCTTTTGCGCGGGCTCAAATACATCGATAATAAAATCTATTATTTTTTGGAAAACGGAGTCTGTGCAACGAGTGTCGGAGCAGACGTAAGCTTTTATAACGGGTCCGTCAACTGGAAAGCCCTGAAGAAAGCCGGAGTCGATTTTGTGATACTCCGCATTGGGGGCCGCGGATGGGGCCAGGGCGGCACATTGTATGACGACTGGTGTTTTTTCAGTTCTCTCAACAGTGCAAAAGCTGCCGGGTTGAACGTCGGGGCATATTTTTATTCCGCGGCCACAAATCTTGCAGAGGCGGCACAGGAGGCAGTCCTCGCTGTTGACCGTCTTCACGGGATATCGCTCGAATTACCGCTCTTTTTCGACAGCGAATACTCCGGAAACTACCCCAACGGCCGTTCTGATCCGCTTTCTATGGCGGAACGGACGGAAATTGCCAAAGTGTTCTGCCGGCTGGTGGAACGGGCCGGATACAAAGCCGGTATTTACGCCAGTGAGAGCTTCCTCAAGGATGAGCTGAATTTTGACGCACTTTCCGAGTACCAGATCTGGATGGCCAACTATACGGAAGACGGCAGATTACCAACCCCTTCTCACCGGTTTGACATCTGGCAGTTTACCGACCGCGGGCGCCTGCCGGGCATCAGCGGTAACTGCGATATTAACGTAATTTTTTAATGTATATTCTGCTGTCCTTTCCGAATTATATGAAGAAAGACAGATGGAATAAAAAAATTTTTTATATGGAGGTACCTTTATGAAGAAACTTCTCGCATTTCTCCTCGTTCTCCCGATGCTCTTCGGATGCTTCGCCTTCGCTGATGAAGCAGCTGAACCTGCCCTGCAGAGTGACGTTGTTGTGCTCTTTACGAGTGACGTCCACTGCGGTGTAGACCAGGGTTGGACGTATTCTGGTGTGGATTTAATCCGCGACAATCTGGTTGCCAACGGTAATCACGTTCTTCTCGTTGACAACGGTGACTCTATCCAGGGCGAGCCTCTTGGCACAATGACGACAGGCGCTGCTAACATCTCTCTCATGAACAAGCTCGGCTACGAAATTGCTATTCCCGGCAACCATGAGTTTGATTATGGTATGGACAGATTCATGGAACTTGTTGAAATGGCTGAATATCCTTACATCAGCTGCAATTTCAATTACAAGGGCGAGCTTGTTTTTGATCCGTATGTCATCAAGGAATTCGATGGTATAAAGATTGCCTTTATCGGTATCACAACGCCGGTCACATTGCGTTCTTCCACTCCGAAGTACTTTATGGATGAAGACGGTAACTTTGTATATGGCTTCTTTGAGAGCGATGATCCTTCTCTGTTGTATGGCAAAGTACAGGAAGCTGTAGACGCTGCCCGCGCAGAAGGTGCAACTTATGTGATAGCCATGTGTCATCTCGGCAACGAGACTGAGTGCGCACCTTACATGTATTCCGATGTGGTAGCCAACACCACCGGTATCGATGCCATTCTTGACGGTCATTCTCATGACACCGACCAGGTGAAAATGCTCAATAAAGATGGCCAAGAAGTGTTGCGCTCCGGCTGCGGCACCAAGCTACAGGCTGTCGGTTTCCTTCGTATCGCTGTTGATGGAACGATGTCCACAGGCCTTTACAAGTGGGACAGCCCCGCAAATGCAGTTGAAGTTCTCGGTCTGAACGAATCAGAAATGAATCAAGCTTACGAAGAAGCCACGGCAGAGCTCAATGAGGCCCTTGCTGAAGTTGTGGCATACTCCGGTGTTGATCTGTTGATCAACGATCCTGTAACTGAAGTAAGACTGGTTCGTAACCAGGATACTGCAATCGGTGAGCTTTGCGCAGATGCTTACAAATATGTCTCCGGCGCTGATGTTGCGTTTGTCAACGGTGGTGGTGTACGTGTCTCCCTCAAGGAAGGTGATATCACACGTAACGACATTTTGAGAATCCACCCGTTCGGCAATGCACTCTGTGTTTGTGAAGCTACCGGCCAGGAGATTCTCGATGCTCTTGAACTTTCTGTTTATGCATGGCCCGGTGAATACGGTGGCTGGCTGATTCCTTCCGGCCTTACATTTGAAGTTCACACCTATATTCCGAGCAGTGTTAAACTTGATGACAAGAGAATGTTCGTGGGTGTGGAAGGTGAACGCCGAGTGAAGAACGTCATGGTCGGTGATGAACCGCTTGATCCTGACAAGACTTATACAGTTGCCTGCCACAACTACATGCTGCAGGATCAGGGCGACGGTTATACCATGTTCTCTGACAATGTTTACCTCCAGGAGAGTACTATGCTCGACAACCAGGTACTCATCACTTACATCACTAAAGGACTCGGCGGAGTAATTGGTGAGCAGTACAGAGAGCCGCAGGGACGCATCATCTTCGTAGAAGAAGCTCCCGCAGCATAAGTTTTTGATAGTCAAAACCACAAGTAAACAAAGAGCTGCAGTTCAAAACTGCAGCTTTCTTCTTTAATCAAGATAAGACCAGGTCTTTTTTATAGTTTCACGCTGCTCCTCTGTCATGGAAGAAAACTCCTTCAGAGGGACATCGGTTGAAAGAAGGCGATGTCCGCAGACCGGACAGGCAGGGACAGCGTCATTCGGTTTCTGGGAGCCGAGAAAACCGCAGGCGGTACAGTATCTCATATAACGAACGTTTGAACGCAACAGACTTTTCTTTTGCTTTTCAGGCACCTTCTGCCATCCGGTTGACTGCTGTCTCGTTCCGAAAACAAAAACAAGAAAAAAAAGCATAAAAAAGAAGATCATTAACAGAGCGAACGGATAAAGCCCCATAAAGCAAAGGAACAGGGCCGTGCATCCGCTGATCAGCATGAATATCGAAGAAACGGTTTTGAGTTCTTTCCCCATCCGATTTTTCTCCTTCCTGGTGTCTGAATTGCATTTTACCACAGAACACAGAATTCTTCCAGCGTAAGGGAGCAGTTTCTTCAAGAATTTATTGACTTTTTTGCCCTGCAAAGATAATATATATTAGTTGAATTCTGATAAAACGAATGGTGATATTGCTTATGAGTTCTCGTGTGGCTGAAGAAACGCCGCGTCTCTCTTTCGGGACAATTCTGCTGCGCATTTTATGCGTTCTTATCGTAACTGTACTTCTGATTGGTGTTTTGCTGTACTCCGTGATGTTCGTGATCTGCAAAGGGCCGTCCGAAACGGCGCGCAATCTCGGCGTCAGGACCGCCCGGGAAACCAGTGCCATGTACTGGCTGCCGAATCTTTTCCTGACGGACGAGGAGATTTCGGCAATCGAAAAAACACAGGAGATTACCGTGGAAGAGACTGACACCTCTCTCGTCAGTGTGAAGGCAGAGCAGAAACCGGCTGAAGGCCACTATACCGATGAGTGGGGCTATACAGACGACGATGACGACGGAATCATCCTTGTCAATGTGCCCGGCCAGACCTATACGGGCTATATGATGATCGTGCTGGACCCCTCCCGCGTAGTGCTGGGGTGCAACACTGCGACCATCGGCGGCCGCGGATACACTGTGGCCGAGTATATTTCGATGTTTGACGCCGTGGCAGGAATTAACGGCGGCGGATTTGATGACCCGAACGGCAAGGGGAATGGCGGAATGCCGGATTCAGCCATTGTGAGTGACGGCACGATCTACTGCGCCGGCAAAGGAATCGGCCCCGGCTTCGTCGGGATTGACAACAATAATATCCTGCATGTCGGCTTCACGAGTCTCGAGGAGCTGACGCAGCGGCATATCCGCGACGGCTGCGGCTACGGCCCGATTCTGGTTTCCAACGGAAAAGCGGCGGATGACAGCACCCTTGTCAGCGGCCTTAACCCGCGCACCGCTATCGGACAACGGACGGACGGCGCCATTCTTATGCTGGTGATCGACGGGCGGCAGCCCAACAGCCTGGGAGCTACCTATGCCGATGAGGCAGAGATTATGCTGCGCTTCGGAGTAGTGAACGCCATGAATCTGGACGGCGGTTCCTCTTCGCTGATGTGGTTTCAGGGCAAATATATCAACAATAATGCCTCTGTCATCGGAATCCGCCCGATCCCCACAAGCTTTGTTGTGCTGAAAGAAGGTGTGAGAGGATGAGACCCTACCGGGAAAAATCGAATTTCGGAACAGGGCTGATCATTTACGTCCTGGTCTTTCTGATTCTGACGGCAGTCGGCCTGATCTTCTTTTATGACTGGCTGGAAGCCTATGAACTGACGCGGCCGTATAATGCTGCCATTGCCTATGAGAATGCTTTGCACGAAAACGGCCTGCCGGAAACCGCGCTTGCTTCTCTCGCCGGGATCGACAGAAAGCTGCAGACCGACAGTGCCATACAAGCCCGCGCAAAGGATCTGCTCTCCGAGGCCGATCTGGTGCGCTCTCTTGCGAAAAGCGCATCGGACAAGCAGGTTTACTCCGTGCGGGCACAGGGTGCTGACATCGGCACTGTAACCTTCCGGCCGACCGGAGAGAGAAAGTTCAATTTCAGAACTTTTGTCCCTGCCGAGGAGGAATATGACTTTTCCGGCTGGACAGATTCAGTTACGCTTCAGGTTCCGGATGATTATACGGTATCTGTCAACGGTGTTGCACTGGATGCTTCCTACCGAACGGAAAGCGGCGTTCAATACCGCACGCTTCAGGATTATTATGACGAGTACTCTTCCCTGCCAACGCTGACTGCCTATACGAGCGGAAATGTGCTCGGCAAGCCTGAGATTGCGGTAACGGACGGGACCGGCAAAGTTGTCCCGGCGGATGAGCTGACGGAAGAACGCTTCCTCGACACCTGTTCTAAGGAAGATCGGTCACGCCTTTCCGATTTCGCACGGACCTTTGTGTTTAATTACGTGCAGTTCACGGCGGACGTCGGCGGCGGCCATTATATCTATTATAATGAAGTACGCCAGATGATCACTCAGGACAGCCCTCTGCTTGACCGTATGACACAGTCTCTCGGAAGCTTCGGTTATACAACGACGCGTTCCTGCACCATTGTGAATGATTCCGTGAATATCTGCTGCCCGTTCGGGAGAGGCGTATACTTTGTTGACTATTCGTACACGACAAGGACTGTCGGTTCAGGAGATGCCGTGGAGGATTCCCGAAACGTAAGGCTTGTTGTGGAAGACAGCGCCGGCAAGCTGCTGGTGCGGGAGATGACCTATTACTGATTATACCCCTGTTTTAGATAATCGTTTTTGAAAAGTGGTTGAATGAAAGCAAGAGAATGGAAAATCGAATATGAGATTCCTGAACTTCCGGAGGAACTTCTCCGGGCAGGATATAATCCGCTTCTTGCGTATGTGCTTGCCATCCGCGGCATCACAACAGCTGCGGAGGCTTCCTCCCTGATTGAGGAAAACGAAACCCTTTTACATGATCCGCTGCTCATGAAGAATATGTCTGAAGCTGCACAGCGTGTCCGCCGGGCAATTGACTCCGGTGAAAAGACTGCAGTTTTCGGAGATTACGATGTTGACGGTATCACCTCCACCTGCCTGCTGTCGGACTATCTGAGCTCCAAAGGGATCCCATGCAAAGCCTATATCCCGGACCGCAGCGATGAGGGTTATGGCTTGAACTGCAATGCAATTAAAAAGCTGAAGGAAGAAGGCATTACTCTCATTATTACGGTGGATTGCGGCATCACCGCGCTGGAGGAGACAGACTATGCCGCGTCTCTCGGGATCGATATCATCATTACAGATCATCACGAATGCAAGGACGGCATCCTCCCCGCAGCCTGTGCCGTGGTCGACTGCAAGCAGCCGGAGGACCCTTATCCCTTCCCGGATCTGGCCGGTGTCGGGGTTGCATTCAAGCTTGCCTGCGCCTGTGAGGGAGATACTGACAAGATTCTTCGCCGCTATGCGGATCTTGTTGCCATAGGCACCGTTGCGGATGTGATGCCGCTTGTCGATGAGAACCGATTCCTTGTGCGGTGCGGCATCGAAATGCTCAAGACAAATCCGCGGCCCGGACTGGCAGCGATGCTGCGAGAAGCCGGTATGGATGCCTCCTCGATTTCGGCGTCGACAATCGGTTTCTCAATCGCACCCCGTCTGAATGCTGCCGGAAGACTTGGTCATGCGCTGATGGGAGCAGACCTGATCCGCTGCAATGAGCCTCTCGAAGCGGGAAAACTTGCCTCTGAGCTTTGTGCTCTCAACAGGGAGAGGCAGAATATCGAAAATCACATCTGGCAAGAGGCAAACAGACTTCTGCAGGGAACAGCTGTCAGCACTCCCGTTGTGCTTGCCAGTGAACAATGGCATCAGGGAGTGATCGGCATTGCCGCTTCGCGCATTGCGGAGCAGTATTCCATCCCCACAGTGATGATTACCCTGAACGGTGATGTGGGGAAAGGCTCCTGCCGCAGCTGCAGCGGATTTAACCTTTATGATGCTTTATCCGCATGCTCTGACACCCTGATCAGTTTCGGGGGCCATTCGCAGGCTGCAGGGTTGAACATCAGGAAAGACAGGATCGATGATTTTCGTTCGGCGCTTTCAGCATATTACAAATCACATCTGCCGGAGGAGCAACCGGAGGTTACCTGTGAACTGCTGATTACCGATCCTTCTCTCCTGTCTGTTGAAAACGTCCGTTCTCTCGATCTTCTTGAGCCTTACGGCAACTGCAACCAGAAGCCTGTGATGTGTATGCTCGGTATGCGCATTGAAAGTGCTGCCAACGTCGGCGGCGGTAAACACCTCAAATTAAAGCTGTCACTCGGAAACGATGGCTATACCGCTATCTACTTCGGGCATCGTCAGGAGGAATACGGACTCCGCCCCGGTGAACTGGTCGATGTCGCATTTACCCCGCAAATCAATGAATTTCGCGGAATGACTTCTGTTCAGCTTGTTCTGTGCGGGCTTCGCCGGCATGATCCGACGGCTCTTTGCCGGAATATCCTGGAACATGGCTCTTCGTATCTGCGTGCCGCTTCTTCGTACACACCGGTAAGAAGTGATTTCGTACGCGTCTGGAGAGCACTTTCAGCAACTGCTTCTCTTGGAAAAAACCTGCATTCACTGCTCGATACCTGCCCGAAAGACATGGCTCCCGAGCAATACTGTATCTGTCTTTCCGTTTTTCAGGAAGCCGGGCTTCTGTCTTCTCCGGAAGGAGGAATTTACGGCGCTGAACCGGAGACCATTTCCGGGAAAGCAGATCTGGAAGCGACTCCCCTTCTCCGTCGGCTCCGCACCGTACACCCGTAACCTTTGACTTTCAGTACAGGAGAAACCAATGGCCGATAATACTGCACAAATGCAAAATCAGAAAATTGCAGATCCTGACCTTCAGTTTGAAGCTCTGCTTGAAAAAGTCCGTACAGGTCCTCACAACATGGATCTGGACCGGATTCGTGCGGCCTATGAAATGGCACGTGATGCTCATGCCGGCCAGAAGAGAAAAGACGGATCCCCTTATGTGACGCACTGTATCTCTGCAGCAGATATCTGCTTTGACATGGGCCTGGATGAGGATTCCATCGTATCTGCGCTCCTGCATGATGTTATTGAAGACACTGCCCTCACCCATGCGGACATTGCAAAAAAATTCGGCCCCCAGGTTGCTGATATTGTGGAAGGCGTAACCAAACTGACGCGGGTGCAGTACACCAGCAAAGAGGATGAGCAAAGCGAAAATCTGCGCAAGATGCTGATGGCTATGTCTAAGGATATCCGTGTCATCCTCATTAAAATTGCCGACCGCCTGCACAACATGCGCACCATGGACTATCAGTCTCCCGATAAACAGCGCTCCAAGTCCCTTGAGACGATGGAAATCTATGCGCCTCTCGCTCACCGGCTCGGTATGCAGAAGGCAAAATGGGAGCTGGAAGATCTCTCTCTCCAGTATCTTGATCCGGAAGGTTATCACGAGATCGTGAAGAATCTGGAAAGCAAGATGACACAGCTGGAAGAGTTCATGTCGGCCATGGAGAAAAAAATGTCCGACAGGCTGCAGGAGGAAGGCTGCAAAGCCACGATCTACGGGCGAATCAAACACGTTTACAGCATTTACCGTAAAATGTACGCCCAGAAAATCGATATGAGCAGCATTTTCGACCTGTGTGCATTCCGCATCATCGTCGATACGATTCCCGACTGTTACAACGTGCTCGGCATTATCCATGATATGTTCAAACCGGTGCCGGGCCGGTTTAAGGACTATATTTCCACTCCGAAACCCAACATGTACCAGAGTGTACACACAACGGTAATCGGGTCGGAGGGCATCCCGTTTGAAGTGCAGATCCGCACCTGGGATATGCATGCCACAGCGGAATACGGCATAGCGGCACACTGGAAATACAAGCTTGGTGACGGCGCATCGAGTATTCATGAAGGCGAAGAGGACAAGTTTGCTTGGGTCCGCAGGCTGCTCGAAAGCCAGCAGGAATCCGATGCAGCCGATTTCTTCCATAACATGAAGATCGATATGTTCGGAGACGAGGTTTTCGTCTTCTCTCCGAAGGGCGACGTCGTCAATCTTCCGGCCGGGGCCACTCCGATTGACTTTGCCTATACCATCCACAGCCAGGTCGGCAACTCGATGGTGGGTGCAAAGGTTAACGGGAGCATCGTACCGTATGATCACGTTCTGCAGAACGGCGATATTGTGGAAATCCGCACTTCGAAATCTGCTCCCGGCCCCAGCCGTGACTGGCTGAATATTGCAAAAAGCGGATCTGCCAGGACAAAGATCAAACAGTGGTTCAAGAAGGAGCGTCGGGAAGAGAACATCATCCGGGGCCGCGCCATGCTGGAAGATGAGCTCAAGCACAACGGCATCAGCACAGACGATGCATTTGCGGAAGAGATTATTACCCCGATTATGAAGCGCCTCTCCTACAATGCGCTGGATGATCTCTTTGCCGCAATCGGATACGGCGGCGTAGCGGTTACCCGCATTGTCAACAAAGTCCGCGATGAGCTGAAAAACGCCGCTTCCGAGCGGAAAACAGCCTATGACAAGATGGCGCAGGCAGCCGAGCGGCGGGAGCAGCAGGCTAAACGCAATGCCAAGGCCATCCACGGTATACTAGTGGAAGGGCTGGACAACTGCCTCGTCAAATTTTCACGCTGCTGTACGCCGGTGCCGGGAGATGACATAGTAGGCTTCATCACGCGCGGACAGGGTGTTTCCATTCACAGAAGAGACTGCCTGAACTATCAGAAGAGCATCGACTCGAAGGAAGATGGGCGTTGGATCCATGTTTCATGGGCAGATGCTATCACAGACACCTATCTCACGACTATTATCATCGCGGCAAAGGACAGAAACGGCCTTGTCATGGACATTGCATCGGTTCTGAATTCTATCAATGCGAAGGTCAGAACGCTGACAGCGCGTGACGTAGGATACGGCACAGCCCTGACAAACGTTACACTGGAGGTCCGCAACATTCAGGATCTTCGGTATATGATGAGCAGACTGCTGTCTGTACCGGGTGTACAGAGTGTGAAACGCAACGGTCAGGCAGACAACATTATAAGGAAAGAAACATGAGAGCTGTATTAACAAGAGTCAATTCCGCATCCGTCACCATTGACGGAGTCGTGCACGGAAAAATCGGGAAAGGGTTTCTTGTCCTTCTCGGTGTACACGAAGAGGATACCGAAGCCGAGGCACTGAAAATAGCCGACAAAATCTGTGGACTCCGCATTTTTGAAGATGAAAACGGCAAAATGAATGTCAATCCGCACGATGCAAACGCTGAAATGCTGATTATCAGCCAGTTCACCCTTTTTGCCGACTGTAAATCCCGCCGTCCTGGCTTTTCCAAGGCAGCGCGGCCTGAAAAGGCAGTTCCGCTCTATGAATTGGTTATTGCCAAGTGCCGTGAAGCCGGATTCCGTGTTGAAACCGGTGTTTTTGCGGCAGAAATGCTGGTCGATTCTCAGAATGATGGGCCGGTTACCATCCTGCTGGATACAAAGGAGCTGTAATCATGCTGATCAAAACGCTCCCGGTTGGAGACCTTGAGACCAACTGCTATGTTGTGACCAACGAAAAAACACTTGAGTGTGTTGTCATCGATCCGGGTGATGAAAGCAACACCATACTCGACTATCTGGAGAGCAACCATCTCACCTGCAAAGCCATCTTTCTCACCCACGGGCACTATGACCATGTCGGAGCAGTGGAAGCAGTACAGGAAGAGACAGGCGCAACCGTTTACATGAATGCGAAGGATGACGCGAAAAACATGCATTCCTTCCACTTCCCTTTTACTCTCCCGGAAAACGGACGGACCTATGATGACGGTGATGTGGTGTCTGCCGCCGGGATAGACTTTTCTATCCTCTCCACCCCCGGGCATACACCCGGAAGTGTCGTCATTCGGGCTGAGGATGCGCTCTTCACCGGCGACACGCTCTTCCGCGGCAGCTGCGGCAGAACCGATCTTGACGGCGGAAGCATGGAAGAAATGCTGCAGTCCCTCAGGAAGATCTGCTCTCTCGAGGGCGATTATGAGGTTTATCCGGGGCATATGGACTGTTCTTCCCTAATCCGGGAACGCAGCTTCAACTATTACTGCCGCGCTGCTATGCAGAAATAACCATATCAATAAAGGAGAATCCCTGTTTCCATGAAAGAACCGACACTTGTCATCCTCGCAGCAGGAATGGGCAGTCGCTTTGGCGGGCTGAAACAGATCATGCCTGTCGATCCATACGGACATTCCATCATTGATTTTTCCCTTTTTGACGCTTACCGTGCAGGATTCCGCAAAGTAGCCTTTATCATCAAACATGAGATAGAAGAGGATTTTAAAGCATCCGTCGGCAGGCGTATCGAGAAGTATTTTGATGTGACCTATGTTTTCCAGCAGCTTGATGCACTTCCGGAAGGCTACACTGTGCCGGAAGGACGCGTCAAACCTTGGGGTACTGGCCATGCAGTTGCCTGCTGCGCCGGGAAGGTAGACGGGCCCTTTGCAGTTATCAATGCTGATGATTTTTACGGCCGCACCGCTTACACCGCTTTGTATGACTTTCTCTCCCAGCCTCGCCCGGAAAATGAACATGCGATGGTTGCCTACCTGGTTCGAAATACAGTAACGGAAAACGGCTCGGTAGCCCGCGGTGTATGCGAGGAAAAGGACGGTTTCCTGACGGGTGTCACGGAACGCACCCGCATTGAAAAGCGAGGAAACGATGCCGCTTATACCGAGGACGGAGAAACCTGGGTTCCTCTTTCCGGTGACACCCCTGTTTCGATGAATTGCTGGGGCTTCGGAAATTCCCTTCTGCAGGAACTGAACGATCGCTTCCCTGCCTGGCTAGATCAGAACCTTGCTTCCAATCCGCTCAAATGTGAATACTTTCTGCCTTTCGTTGTCAACGATCTGATTCAGGAGAAAAAAGCCGCTGTCCGGCTTCTCAACTGCCATGAGACCTGGTATGGCATGACATACAAAGAAGATTTGCAGACTGTGCGCGATGCCATAGCTGCCCTGCGGGATCAGGGAATCTATCCCAAAACATTACTAGACTGAGAGGAGACAAAAATGAACGTTCTTGTTACCGGTGGAGCCGGCTTTATCGGCAGCCATACCTGTGTTGAGCTTCTGAACAAGGGATACGGGGTGGTTGTTATCGACAACCTAGTCAATTCCTGTGAAAAATCCCTTGAACGCGTCCAGCAGATTGCGGGAAAGGATCTCGTTTTCTATGAAAATGACGTCCGTGACCGCGCTGCACTCGATGCGATCTTTGAAAAATATGACATCGGATGTGTCATTCATTTTGCCGGGCTGAAGGCAGTCGGTGAATCGGTTGCGATGCCGCTGGAATATTACGACAACAACCTCTTCTCCACGGTTACGTTGTGTGAATCCATGCGCGACCACCATGTCAACAACATTGTTTTCTCTTCGTCAGCTACTGTCTATTCCGGAGACAATGACATGCCTTTGCGCGAAACCTCGCATACCGGCATGTGCACCAACCCTTACGGGTGGACAAAATACATGTCCGAACAGATACTTCGTGACACCGCGAAAGCCAATCCGGACTGGTCCATTGCGCTGCTTCGCTACTTCAACCCCATCGGAGCCCATCCGAGCGGACTGATCGGCGAAGATCCCCACGGCATCCCGAACAACCTCATGCCGTTTATCTCACAGGTTGCCGTCGGCAGGCTGGATCATCTGAATGTCTTTGGCGACGACTACGACACACCGGACGGAACAGGCGTGCGCGACTATATCCACGTCTGTGATCTGGCTGCCGGACATGTAGCAGCAATTGAGTATATGGCAAAGCACCGGGGAGAAAACGTCTTCAACCTCGGTACCGGCACAGGCTACAGCGTACTTGACATGGTAAAAGCTTTTGAGCGCGTCACCGGAAAGAAAATCCCGTATGAAATCGTAAAACGCCGCCCGGGCGACCTCGCGACCGTTTACTCGAGCCCGGATAAAAGTGCGGAGCTTCTCGGCTGGAAGGCACAGTACAATCTCGAAGATATGTGCCGTGACACCTGGAACTGGCAGTCCCACAACCCGATGGGCTATAAATCATAAGAAAATATCGCCACTCTTTGAAGAATGCCTGTACAGTCTTAATCGTAACTGTACAGGCATTCTTTATTTCATCGAAAGTTTATCTGGTTTCTCGTGTGCATCTCCATCATCTGCGGAATGATGAACTGTTCAAAAACGTCTTTACACTTTTGGTTGATCTTCTGAAGGTCATTTTTCAAAATAATACAAGGGACAGGCCCTTTCTTTTCGGGATGTAAATTGATTGCAAGCCCATCCAGAGGATCTTCTTTCTCCGATTCACAAACCATCTGCACAACTTCCGCTACGGATTCCTCCATAACTTTCATGCAGTCGAACTGCAGCGCAGCTTCCGACGATGTGAAAACCAGGAGGAAATGATGTTCCCCAACCTGAACAATAGGGCGCTTCAACTGCCTGAGAGTGTCACCCTCCCCATAGGGGCAGATGAATTTTTCGCCGGTGATATAGCTCTTTTCGAGCATATTCAGAACAAACTGAAAGTCCTCTTCCCTTCTGGTCCTCACAGCTGTTGCAGCTGCTTCTGCAAGAACGGGCATATAACCTTCATTATGCCGGATCATTTCACGCATCTGAAAACCTCCCTGGCAATAATTGTCGCACATTATACTATGTTCCCATAGATATAGCAAGATAGTATTTATGAATTTTCTAAATATATGAATCCCACCGTGCTGGGATTGTAGTCATTTTCTCTACCAAAGTTGAGGTTCACCCTCTCCCTTTCGCACATATAGATAAATTGCACAAGAAAACCTACATGCATAATGGGAATATTCATAGCCCTGTATAAAAATAATTTTTGCCATTGACAAACAATTTATCAGCGCCTATAATCGCACCAACAAACGAAAGGAGCCACAGGATCTGATGCGTAACTTCCGTCACAGCTACATGATGATGGCGATGCACATGTGCCGCATGTGCAAGGTGACGCGCGCGCAGATTCCTGCTCCGACTTCATTTTAAAGCTATCTATTTGAGCTGTAGAATTGATCAGGATCCGGAAGCGTGTGCGTATCCGGATCCTTTTTGTTTTGCCAGAAAGCTGACAGGAGAAATCAAATTATGATTGAGTTGAAACACCTCGGAAAGACCTACCGGACAGCAGACCAGGAGATTGTTGCTCTGGACGACATCAATCTGACAATCTGTGACGGTGAGATTTTCGGAATAATCGGGCTCTCGGGCGCGGGAAAAAGCACACTGGTGCGATGTATCAATCTCCTAGAGAGACCGACTTCCGGCGAGGTGCTGGTGGATGGTAAGAGCCTCACTACTCTCACACGACCGGAACTGCTGAAGCTCAGACAATCGATCGGAATGATTTTTCAGGGTTTCAACCTGCTGGAACAGCGTACGGTGCTCCGAAATGTGTGCTTTCCCCTGGAGATTGCAGGTGTCGGGAGACAGGAAGCAAAGGAGCGTGCGAGGGAGCTGTTGAAGGTCGTTGGACTGAGCGATCGAGAAAACTCCTATCCCTCCCAGCTCTCCGGCGGGCAGAAGCAGCGCGTAGCCATTGCAAGAGCTTTGGCAACAAACCCGAAGTACATTCTCTGTGACGAAGCAACGTCAGCACTGGATCCAAACACCACACATTCGATTTTGGAGCTTTTGCGGCAAATCAACGAAGAGCTGGGTGTTACGATTGTCGTGATCACCCATGAAATGAAAGTAATAGACCAGATCTGCGACCGAGTAGCGGTGATTGATCACAGCCACATTGCTGAAGAAGGAAAAGTCAGCGAGGTCTTTACGAATCCACGTTCTGATATAGCAAGAAATCTGATCATCCCAAAAGAACGTACCGTGCTGGAGACAGAGGGAGGCATGCGTCTGAGGCTTTCTTTTGATGGTGAAACTACCAGCGGCCCGCACATAGCGGAAATGATTCTCGCATGCCAGGCACCGGTCAGCATTCTGATGGCTAACACAAAGGAACTCGACGGCGTAATCTACGGGTATACCATCATTGAACTCCCGACTGACCCGCACCAGGCTGACAAAATCGTACTGTGGCTTCGAAACAGCGGGATCTCGTTTGAGGAGGTGAAGTAAGAGATGCAATTTTCGGATATTTTTGTAAAACTCTGGAATGCCGGGCTGATCCAGAAGGGTATTTGGGAGACAATCTACATGACGGGAATCGCCACGGTGATCTCCTACCTTCTCGGCCTCCCGCTGGGTGTAGTGCTGAATGTAACGGATCGTACCGGGCTGCATCCGGTACCCTGGCTGAACAGGCTGCTGGGCCTTGTCGTGAACTTCTTTCGTTCCATCCCTTTCATTGTACTGATGGTCTCGATGCTGCCGGTAGCGAAATTCATCGTCGGCTCCTCCCTCGGAAACGGAGCCATGATCGTCATGCTGGTCATAGCAGCAACACCGTATATTGCGAGAATGGTGGAGAGTTCTCTGAAGGAGATCGATGCGGGAGTCATCGAAGCTGCGGAAGCCATCGGCTGCAGCAACTTTCAGATTGTAATGAAAGTTCTGATCCCTGAAGCTAAGCCGTCCCTGATCACAGGCGGCATCATCTCTATGGTGACTATCCTCGGCTATTCCGCGATGGCGGCTACCATCGGGGGGACAGGTCTCGGTCAGATTGCTATTGTCTACGGTCACCAGCGCAGCAAACCGGATGTTACATGGGTTTGCGTACTATTGCTTGTAATTATCGTCCAGATAATTCAGGCGGTGGGCACAGAAATTGTCCACCGGACAGATAAACGCATCAGACAGTAAAAAACAAATCATCAAACAGGAGGAAACTAACATGAAAAAGATTACTGCTCTTCTGCTCGCAACCATTCTCGTATTTTCCCTCACTTCCGCTGGATTCACATCCGCTTTTGCCGCAGATCTGACCACAATTAAGGTCGGCGCAAGCTCAACCCCGCACGGAGAAATTCTGGAACTCGTCAAGGAACGTCTGGCTGAAGAGGGCTATGACCTGCAGATCGTCATTTATGATGACTACATTCTTCCGAACACCGCTCTGGAAGACGGTGATCTGGATGCCAACTACTTCCAGCACACCCCTTATCTCAACAGCTTCAATGAATCCAACGGTACACATCTTGTCAGTGTCGGCAAAATTCACTATGAGCCGTTCGGTATCTATGGAAACGGCGTTGAAGATCTGAAGGAACTCCCTGCCGGTGCAACCATTATTATCCCGGGAGATGACTCAAACGGAACCCGCGCTCTTCTTCTCCTCCAGCAGGAGGGACTGATCACTCTGCCTGAGGATGCCAGTGTGGATAACGGTATCACCGTGCTCGACATCGTTGACGACGGCGGCTACAAAATCAGCGCTGTCAATGCAGAGACCATCCCCGCACAGCTGAAGAACTCGAATGAGGGTACCATTGCAGTCATCAATTACAACTATGCCCTGGCAGGCGGGTTTAAGATTTCCGATGCGATCGCTATCGAGGATGCCTCCGGTGATGCAGCTCAGACCTACGGCAACATCGTCGCAGTCAAGGAAGGAAATGAAGAGAATCCCGCTGTTCTGGCTCTGGTGGCTGCACTCCAGGATGGTGCAGTGGAAGCCTTCAATGAAGCCACCGGTGCAGGCATTGTTGCTGTAAGTGAAGCAGCGTAAACCATACACAAACTGATACGAAAGCAACACCTGAGTAATATTAAAACAGAAGACTGCCTTCCGTTTTCGGTTGGCAGTTTTTATTTGATCTGGAATAATTGTTTGATATTTCGGCAAACGAAAATTCGGAAGTTTTTCTTGCAACGGGAACCGGCATCCTGTAGAATAAATACAAGGATTTTCTGGATAATGGAGACTAACTATTAAAAGTCAATGCCCAAAATGAAAAAAGTTGTGAATTGGTAATAGATACAAAAAAGGTATAAAAACCGGAG
>JBGUNA010000026.1:0-10169 GCA_045117135.1 Candidatus Limivicinus sp.
CGGTGAAAGATTCGGATACATGAACTACGGATACTTATGGTATAAGCCTTTTGATGACAGAGAGGTTTATGCGGCGATCGGTGACAGCGGCAATATCATTTATGTCAATAAAGATATGAATGTATCCGTGGGTATGACGGGTACATTCAAACCGAGGATATTTGACAGAGTCGATTTCATCGAACAAAAAGTACTGTCAGTGATTGATGGGTGATATTGGCTGTCTTCGCAGTGAACGGTACAAATACCCAGTTTGTCGAGATGAAGGGAGGCCGTCATGAACATAAACACACTAAATATACTGGCGGACGCCATCTCTGATGTAGGATCGTGGTGGTGCTGGTATGCAGATGACGATATGCTTCAGCTGGAGTTCTGTGATGTGCAGCTTTATGATGAAACAAAAGCTGAAAAAGAAACACATACTACTGATGTTTTGGCAGTGCGTTTCTACGGTCATGTTTTTGCTGTCTTCCTGAGTGATCTGAATGATGAAAACTGGCATGTACGTTTCCGCGATGACGATTCGATCCTATATCCTGTCGATGCCTATGACATGGTATTTGACGATAAAAAAGAGGCTGAGTTGGTATTGAATAATTACAGAAACCGGATCTCCGTCAAAAACTTTAGCGGTACAGAAACTCTGGCAGCCGCAAAACACCTTTTCTGTGCCCGATACGATGTAGTTGGCTTTATCGTTGGCGGCGATGAAATAGAGATTGCAGGGGAAAAAGGAAAGTATACGGAAGAAGAAATAGAGCCTTTGTCAAGAAAGTGGTGGGAATACTGGAAAGACTACTGGCGTTTAAGAGGGACCCGTGACGCTTTGACCAAGGATTTTGCCTGCGAAGTGACGATTCCTGTGAATAACGAGGATCCGCAGGGAAAATGGTAGTACGGAAAGGAAAATTCCCGTTTGTGGAGAAGAAATCTAGTTTCAGCAGGAGTAAACCAACGGTCGGTTGTTTTGGCGCCTTCCGGATGGTATTTTTGCGCGGGAAGTACATACAGGTGAAACAATCCACACCCGTAATCTATATGAAACAGTATTTGTCAGAGGATTCCTGACATGATTCCTGTAATCTTAAGAAAACACAGAAAGGTCAAAATGGTAACGTAAATGGTGAGTGTCAAGGGCTGCCGGAAGGTGGAAAGGAAAAAATTTTTGACGTAGCGAAAGCTCATAACAACAGATCAATCGGAGGCTCGGAGCAAAGGGATCCACTTCCCTGTCCCCGAGCCTTTTACGTGTCAGTAGAGAACGCGGCGGCAGAAAATGGCATTGACTGTGGATCAACATGCAGAAATTTTTCAAAAAGTAATGTTGACAACACGAGAAATGAAAAGAGCCGTGCTGGCCGCGTGTTCTATCTCCCAGCTTTACTTTGTACAATTCTAGTACAAGACGGAAAGGAGGGAGATGCCGATGCTTTATAAAAACGACACGATTGACAACGCATCCATCGGCTCCTTTATCCGTTCCGCAAGAAAGATGAAAGGGTTTACCCAGGAAGAACTGGCACAGGCTTTGAGAATAGACTCCAAGTATCTCAGCCAGGTGGAACGCGGGGTATCCTTACCTTCTTATCCTCTGATGGTCGCTTTCAGTGATACATTGGAGGTCAGCATGGAATTCCTTACCAGAGGAGTCGAAGGATCAAGTAAATCGGTCGATAAAGAAACGCTGTTCTGCATTCCGGAGGCGAAAGGATTAACGGAGGATGAGTATCAGTTCATAGAAAAGTCTATGAAGGACTTGATAAAGAATCTAAAGAAGAGAAAATCATAACATATCGCACGGAATGAAGAGCTATCGGGTTCAGCAAATCACAGAATTGTCCTGATAGCAGATAACGAAGAAACGTCCGCAAAGCTATCAGGCTGTTTTGAGGCATGGTAGTTTTGCGGGTTTTTTATATCTTTACGCCCTGATAACCAGGAGACGGCTGAAAGGAGGTTCAGGTCATGTTAAAGGAATTATTATCGAGAAAGAAGAAGGACGATTCTTCATCAGAGAAACGGACCGGGAATTTCCGAGAGATTCCCGAAGAGGACATGCTGCGTAATGAGTTCCAGGATCTTCTGTTTCAGATCATTTTCAAAACAGAGGCCGCGCTTCATAACGAAGAAGATCCCCTGGAGATTGCAATCGGCGTCATGAAAGCAGCCTGTGAACTGTACGATGCCGACTGGTGCGGGATTTTGACAGCTGATCTTCAGACGCAGGTATTCATACCGGAGATCTGGTATGAAGTCGGTCTCGGTCCGATGAAGGAAACGCTGTTCAACGAAGTGGAGTTCACAGAAGAGTTTGCGACATGGGTGCAGCACTTGATGGATCAGGAGCCGCTGGTCATTCCGGACATTGAGGCGATCAGGAAAACGAATCCGAAGGAATATGAGGCGTATAAGAGGCTGGATGCCCGGTCTATCGTCGGTGTTCCTTTTGGTCAGCATCCGTTGGGCTTCATGGTCGTCCGTAATGTAAAGCGTTATGCGGAGCAATATCAGCCGCTTCAGCTGGCGTGCTTTGTGGCCATGATGATGCTGGAACAGATCAGGCGTGCCAGAATGGAAAAAGTCATGTACGTGGAGGAACCAGATGATGGCAAGTTCCATATCCGTTACAACATCCTCGGCCCGCATAACATGGTGATCAAAGGGCATGAGGTCTGCGAACAGGATTTGCCGCATCCGAATCGCCGCGCGTGGATTGTCATGCTGTATATGGTGCTGCATAAGATACCGGTGGATCAGCAGAGGCTGATTGAGGAAAACTGGCCGGATGAACCGGAAAGCACCGTAAGAAACAATATCCGACAGGCAATTTTCCGAATGCATAATGATCTCGCCGCCTATCACGACGTGAAGGTCATTGATGCCCGGAATAAGATGCTGGCATTTTCTGATGACGTGAAGGTCACGACGGATGCTCAGGAGTTGGAGGACATTTACCAGCGGACAAGGAAGATGCCGGACGGCAACGACAAGCTGATGTTGCTGGAAAAAGCGTTTTCCCTTTATCGCGGCAGGCTCTTTGTTCAGGGCGAGGCAGATATCGGCACATGGCTGTACACCTATACATCTCATTACAATCAGCTTTACGTCGATATCACATCCGAGATGCTTGCGCTCCTTGGGCGCAATAAGGATTACCGCTGTATCATGGAGCTGGGCCCGCGGGCGCTGGAGATTGAACCGGGTATTCAGGCAGCGTATTACTGGGTCATTATCGCAGCTGACAACATGGGAAACAGCGTGGCAAGGGAGCAATTCCTGAAGAAAGCGCAGGAGGAACTGATCGAGGAGGAATACGAAAGGCTGAAGGAGCTACTGACGCTCCATAAGCATTGAAATCGGTCTGAAATCTCGTGTAACAGGAATGTAACAGTTACGGTAACAGCAAAGTAACAGGATTGGAAAAAATATTTTCATGTAACAGGATTGTAGCGGTCTGTGTAGCAGGCTGAGTCACAGCCACTGAGTAGAGTGTCCGATGCAAAAACAAAATGCATCGGAAAGGACATCTTCTTGGTGACTGGATATGGAAATTGAAAACCTGCCAGAGGCGGTTGTTTTTGCAGAGTATTGCAGAAGCAACCGCCTCTTATTTTTTTGCCCTTTTGCAGGGCTTAATTGTCGGTCTCCTCCGGTTTCGAGGTTTGCGGACAACACACAAATCTCAAACGAAATCGGAGGAAAAACATGAGAACAACAAGATTCAATATGAAGGACTTTGGAACGAGGCTCCGCAAGCTGAGACAGGCCTGCGGTATGACGCAGGAGGAGTTCTGCGACAAGATCGGCATCAGCGACACGCACTACCGGAAGATCGAAGCCGGCAGCCGTACCGGATCACTGGAGCTGATCGTTGAGATGGCGGAATACTTCCATGTGAGTCTGGATTATCTGCTGCTCGGAGAGATGGAATCCAACAGCAAGGCCAAGCGGGATATCCTGGCCGTCATCGAAAGTCTGACGAAAATCGCACGGGAACTGTGAACCGGTCATATAAAGGACGGTGACCGGTCGCTTGAGGCGCTAAAATTCACGATTCACTGGCCCTAAAATTGGTGCCGTAGGAGGGACATTCCCTCCTGCGGTACATGGGCTCTTTGAAAAGTGAATATGCATTCATCAGATACTTCCCCGTGCGGGTGCGAAAGCGCCAGCCAGTTGAACCATGCGCATTGACGCCGCAAGGCAGAGCGAGAAACATGCCGTTCATAAATGCAGGACCGCTACCTGCAAGGCCGTGAAACGCACGGGTACAATGGTACTTCTGTCCAGCCACAGCCCCGGGTGGAACCGGGATCACGCAATGGGGGCAGCTGCGGGAGATCCTCGCGGGGGTGAGAGGCCCATGGAGCGGAAAGCATTCCGCCGTCTGATGACTTCCCGGATCACTGGGGTGTTGGGAACAAATAAGTGATACGAAGAAATAAACGTTACACCGCCGGTCGTCACTGGCCGGCGGTGATACATCAACATGATTTTGATGGAGAGGACAGCCAATGAAAGAGCAAGTTTACCGCAAGGGAGACGTTTTCCTTGCAGACCTTGGCATTCCTCACGGCTCCGAACAAGGCGGCAGGCGTCCGGTCGTGATCGTCCAGAACGATTACGGCCTGTTCTACGCTCCGACTGTGACCATGGTTCCGATGACAACGATATTGAAGAAACAAAGCCTGAAAACGCATTACGTTCTGAAGTATTCGGACTGCATCCGGTATCCTTCCATGGTCGAGGCCGAGCAGGTGAATACCATCGACAAGGACAGGATCATCCGCAAGATCGGCCGCTTGGACAAGCGTGATATCGCCGGGGTTGAGGAAGCTCTCAGGAATCACTTTGGCTTCGATATACCCGACTGTATCGAGGCTCCGTGAAGGAAGGACAGATCAAATGAGCATTGAGGAAATGAGAAGTGTCGATGTCCGGACGGTTCAGGCAGATCAGCTGGCAGACCGGCGCGGCATCGTCATTGACCAGAAGCTGCCGCGTAAGGAACGGCTGCGCCAGTATATCCGGCAGGTAAGAAATCCCTACTGCTACGTGGACGACGGCGTGATCGTAAAGGTCAGCTTCAGCAATACCAAAGAAACCATAGAGGAAAGACTTGAGGCATATATCCGCAGCATGTAACGCGGCATTTGTCAAGCTTGTCGGCGGGGATATCGACATCCTCGCTTATACATAGAAAAAAGACTACTCTGGCGAGGAAAGGAGGATGGACATTATGACAGAAAAAGTTTGGAATGTCGCTGCATACTGCCGTTTGTCCCGCGATGACGGCGACAAAGCGGAAAGTAACTCCATCGGTAGCCAGAGGGATATTATCCGTGAGTTCCTTCGGGATCGCACGGATATGGTCATCGCCAGGGAATACGTCGATGACGGCTATTCGGGTGTGAACTTCGATCGCCCCGGCTTCAAGCAGATGATGGAGGATATCCGGCAGAAAAAGATCAACTGTATCGTCTGCAAGGATCTCTCACGTTTTGCCAGAAACTATATTGATTCCGGCAGATACCTGGAGAAAATCTTCCCGTTCATGGGCGTGCGATTCATTGCGATCAACGACAGCTATGACAGCAACGGAGAAAAAACGCAGGCGGATTCGCTAATCGTTCCGTTCAAGAACCTGATCAACGATGCGTACTGCAAGGACATTTCCATGAAGATCCGTACCCAGCTGGATATCAAGAGAAAGATGGGCGACTTCATCGGCGCGTTTGCCACCTACGGTTACCGGAAAGACCCGGAAAACAAGAACCGGTTGCTGGTGGACGAGGAAGCGGCGCAGGTCGTGGAGATGATCTTCAAGTACCGGCTTCAGGGAATGAGCAATACGAGGATTGCCGCAAAGCTCAATTCCATGGGCGTACTCAGCCCCATGGAATACAAGCGTTCAAAGGGAATGAAATACGGCTCCGGTTTCTGCACCAGTACGCAGGCAACATGGAACGCCGGTTCTGTGCAGCGTGTGCTGACCAACCGGATTTACCTTGGAACCCTGACACAGCACAAGCGCGGGACACCGAATTACAAGGTCAAGAAGGAAGTCCATTACAGCGAGGATGACTGGATCACGGTGGAAGAAAACCATGACGCCATCATTAAAGAGACGGACTTCGAGACTGTACAGAGCCTGCTGGGGAAAGATATCCGGGTAGCTCCGGAAAAGGAAGCCAGCCATATCTTTGCCGGTTTCGTTTACTGCGGGGACTGTCTGCACGCTATGGCGCGGAAGGCGGTTCCTTCCCATGGCAAGCGGTATTACTACTTCGTCTGCTCCACGCATAAGGCAAAACAGGGATGCAGCCCGCACAGCTTCAGCGAGAGCAAACTGGAGAAGATCGTCTTCCAGCTTGTCCGCGATCAGATCAACCTTGTCTGTGAAGTGGATGCAGTGCTGGACTATATCGCTTCCCTCCCGGAACAGCAGCGGAAAGTCTTCGACTACGACGCACAGCTGATAAGACTGGAGGATGAAATCAAGCGGTATCAGGATTTGAAGCTGAACCTGTACAGCGATATGGCGGACGGCATGATTTCCAAAGAAGAATACCTGGAGTTCCGCAGCGGTTATGACCGCAGGATTCAGGAACGGCAGAAAGCCATGGTTCAGATCAAGGAGGAACGGCTGCTGACCGTGAAGAATGGTGAGCGGCATTCGGAATGGATTGACCTGTTTCGGCAGTATGAGAACATCACGGAACTGCAACGGGCGGTCGTGGTAAATCTGATCGAGAGGATCGTGATTTATGACGCGAAGCACATCGAAGTGGTCTTCCGCTATCAGGATCAGCTGGATGAGGCAGTCCAATACATAGATCGTTACAAGGACATTCTCCCGGAGGAGGCTTAAAGATGGGAAGAAGGAAAAGGCAGACGTTTCTGGAGGAAACGCAGCCAGCGGTAACCGCAGCTGCTCCGGAAATCATTCAATGGGAGACGGCGATCTATGCGCGGCTCTCCGTGGAAAACAGCAAGAAGGATGACGGCGGCGCGTCCATTGAGGAGCAGGTAGCTATTTGCCGGGAGTATATCGACGAGCATCCGTATCTGCATCTTGCTGGGACATTTATCGACAACGGCTGGACAGGGACAAACATGAAGCGTCCGCAGTTCCAGAAAATGATCGAAGAAATCAAGGAAGGACGGATCAAGGCCCTTGTCATCAAGGATTTCTCCCGGTTTTCCCGCGACTACATCGAAGCGGGCAATCTGCTGGAGAATGTATTTCCGTTCTTCGGGGTACGGTTTATCTCCGTATCCGACAATTACGACAGCTTTGAAACGGACGGTTCTGCCGAAAGCCTGCTGATCCCACTGAAGAATCTGATCAACAGCTTCTATTCGCGGGATATGTCCAGAAAGGTATCGACCGCCGTTCACACGAAGCAGCTTGCCGCAGAGCATATCCCCAGCGCAATTCCTTACGGGTATCGCAAGTCCACGACGCAGGCATACCGCTTTGAGCCTGATCCGGAGACACGGGATGTGGTGACAAGGATTTTCAAGATGCGTCTGGACGGCATGGAATTCTCTGCAATCGCCAGAAAATTGAACGAGGAAGGGATTCCTTCGCCGGGGCATCTGCGCTGGCTGCGCGGCGTCAGCAAAGACCCGAAATATGAGCACGCCAAGTGGAACTGTCCCTGTGTGAAGCAGATTTGCATGAATCCGACCTATACCGGCGACCTGGTATTCGGGCGGATGCCGACTGCTCTCTATCTGGGACAGCCGGATTACCACTACGAATACGATGAAAGCAAGTGGCGCGTCCTGAAAGATATGCATGAGCCGCTGGTAGACCGGGAGACCTTTGAAATCCTGAAAGAACGCAGAATCAAGGCCAACAAGAAATGGAATGACCATCTGGAGGCCACAAGGGAATTTCGGGAGAACAATCAGCCGTTATTCCATAAAATGATTTTCTGCGGCGACTGTGGCAGAGGCATGGGCTATCACAGGAGCATCAAACCCGGAAGCAAAAACGGCTCGTACCATTGTCAGAACTACTTCCTCAATGAGTGCAAGCACGGATTCCACACCATCGCCCAGACAAAAATCATAGCTGTAGTGCAGCATGTGATTTCGGATCAGCTGCTGTTTGTGGCCGATTTCGATGCCCTGACAGCCCGGTTGAATCGCGGGGAGGAAACCGGCAGACAGACGGAGCTTCGGAATGAAGTGCAGAGCCTGTCGGTACAGATGAAGTCCCGGCAGGTAAAGCGGGAACGGCTTTATGAGGATTATAGCGACGGCATTCTGACTGCGGAAGAATACACGATGATGAAGCAGCGCTTTGACGAGGAATATCAGCAGCTGAACCGCCAGCTGAACGCGCTTCTGGTACAGCAGGCAGAGCTCAACAAGACCCTTTCCAGTGAGAACAAATGGCTGGAGAGTATGCAGAGCGTTATTAACGGCGGAGAGCTTACCAGAGAGCTGGTAGTGGCCATGGTTGAGAAGGTGCTGGTCTATGAAGACGCGGATCACCAGAAAAGAATCGAAGTGGTTCTCAAATACCAGGAAGAATTTGAAACGCTCCGTAGTGCCTGGGAGGAGCTGAAAGGAGAAGGTCAGGAATGAAGAAGGTATTCTTATACATCCGCTTGTCCGACGCTGATGACGATCTGAAAAACAAGACCGAAAGCAACAGCGTCGTCAATCAGAGGGCTTTGCTGTACCAGTACATCAAAACCCATGATGAGCTCCGGCTCTATGAAGCAGTCGAGTTCGTGGACGACGGCTTTTCCGGCACCAATGACCGCAGGCCGTCCTTTGAGCGGATGATCGAAGCTCTGAAAAACGGAGAATCAAAGCTGGTGCTCTGTAAGGATTTCAGCCGGTTCTTCCGCGACTACGTTGAGATCGGTGATTATCTGGAGCGGATCTTCCCGTTCCTGGGCGTCCGCTTCATCTCCGTCAATGACGGTTACGACAGCAATGACTACAAGGGAACGACAGGCGGCATGGATGTGGTCATGCGCTATATCGTCTATTCCTATTACAGCCGTGATCTTTCACAGAAGATCAAGACGGTGCTGCGCTCCAGGATCAAGCACGGAGAATACATAGCCAGTCATGCTCCTTATGGGTATATCAAAGACCCTGAGAATAAGCATAAGCTGATTCCTGATCCGGTGGCAGCGCCGGTCGTACAGAGAATCTTTGCGCTGGCTGTGTCGGGTAAGAATCTTGGGCAGATTGCCCGCATTCTGAATGAGGAACATGTGGAAACGCCTGCGGCGCATTTCGCAAGAATCCATCCTGAGAGCAGGAAGCATAAAAAGCGGTCTCCAAAACAGGATTGGGGCTCTTATTCCGTTCGGAATATCATCGAGCGTTTGGAATACACCGGGGCGAACGTGAGTTACAAACGGGATTATAAGAGCCTCAACCATCCCACAAGCAACAAAAAGGATAAGGAGGACTGGCTGATTATCCCGGATTGTAATGTCCCGCTGATCTCACAGGAAACCTATGAGAAAGCGCAGTCTGCGATTGCTGTAGGAAAATCATATACACAGCGCAAACTGGACTATCCGCTCCGTTCATTACTTCGCTGCGGGGAATGCGAAAGAGCCATGGTACGGCATTCCAAGGCAAAACGCATTTATTATCAGTGCGAGGCTTCCCGGTACTCTGCAGAAACGACATGTCCGCTGGGAGAGAAATTCTATGAGGACGAGCTGCAAAATGCGGTGATCGAGAGCCTCCGTCAGATGCTTGAGCTGCTGGTAGATCACGATAAGAAGATTCAGGAGGCGGCAGCCAAGACCAAAGGTTCCATGGACAACATGAAGCAGACGGTTCTCCGGCTGGAAAGCAAAATGAAGCGCAATCAAAGCGAACGCCTCGGCACATATGAGCGCTATTCTGACGGCAGGATCGGCAGAGACGAATATCTGGCCGTGCGGGATAAGCTCACTGAGGAAAACGCGCAAATGCAGGCGCAGCTGACCGAGCTTCAGGAAGGAATCGTTGCGCTGGAAGCAAAGACTGATCCGGAGATGGAGCTTTACGGCAGCGAGGCAAGGAATCTGCTGAAAACAGAGAACGTAACTAATGAGATGCTGCTGTTCTTCATTTCCAGAGTGAAGGTGTTCAGCGGCATGAGGCTTGAAATCGAATACCGCTTCAGCGATGAGCTG
>JBGUNA010000027.1:0-3404 GCA_045117135.1 Candidatus Limivicinus sp.
AAAAACCATCCACACGTAAAACGTGTGGTTGTTAGTAGACGGGCAAAGCCCTTGCTCCTCGCTACGCGTCGAACGCGTGAACGCGAGTTCTGGCAGTTGCGTTCGCTCTACTGTAAGTTTATTTCTTGCTTTTCTTGGGATCGACTCCGGGAATCCGGAGTTGGTCCCCTAATTTATCTTCGTCGAGCTGGTGTTTGATGTACTCTTGAATTCGATGCGCGTTTTTGCCTGCTGTATCTACGTAGTACCCTTTGCACCAAAACTCGCGGTTTCTATATTTGTACTTTAGTTCTGGAAACTGCTCGTATATCATCGTCGCACTTTTTCCTTTGAGATAACCCATGAAACTCGAAACCGCGATTTTGGGCGGAATCTCTACGAGCATATGGATGTGATCGGGGCACGCTTCTGCTTCGATGATATTGACGCCTTTCCACTCGCAGAGTTGCCTCAATATTTTCCCGATTGCCTCTTTCTTCTCTCCATAGAATACTCTTCTACGATACTTTGGAGCGAAAACTGAATATTGCGGGGCGGCGGAGCCGCCTGCCCGGTGGTGGCGGAGCCACCTGTCCGGACTTTTGGAGCCGCCCCGCTTGTCTACTGGTTATCTTGCTTTTTCGGGATCCAATCCGTAGAGCTCTCTCATAGAGATATCTTTGGATGGATCAGTGCTCTCGATGTCGATTTTATAGGAGTCGTAGGAAATACGATCCATGATCGCATCGGCAAGCGTACTCTCGCCGCCGCAGATCTGCTGATACCAGTCTTCCTCCCTGAACTGGGAGCAGAAAATCGTGGAAGACTTCTTCCGGCGTTTATGTATCAGCTCAAACAGGTTCCTAGCCTCCGACTCAGTGAGTTTCAGAAGAAGCCACTCGTCGATGATCAGTAGGGTCGGCCTAGTGTATTTCTTCAGCACCGCAGGGAAGTTCCCATTGTCACGGGCTGCCTGCAAGTCAAGAAGCATATCCGGGAGGCGAACGTACTGAACTGTATAGTATTGTTTACAGGCTTCCATGCCGAATGCACAGGCCATGTAAGTTTTTCCACTGCCAGTCGCGCCTGTGATAAAGATGTTCCTGTACTCAGCGATATACTCACAGTTCGCCATTCGTTCAATCAGCGCTTTGTTGAGCTTCCTGCCGGAGTGATAATCGATCGCAGCTACGGAAGCGTCGGGTTGCTCGAAATCCGCTTTGCGAATCAGCCTTTTTAGCCGGTTGTTCTTCCGGCTGGTGTATTCGATGTCAACAAGCATGCCGAACCGGTCTTCGAAAGGAACATCCTTCATGGAGGAGTCGTCCTTCTGGATGCGGAAAGCGTCAGCCATAGCGGTAAGGCGCATTTCAATAAGTTTGTTGATTGTGCTTTCGTTGGTCATGATCTTTTACCTCCGTAGTATCTAGCGCCTCTGGTTATGCCGCGCGGTTTTGTCTGGGCATCTGCTTCTGAAGCAAGATCGTCATCCAATTCCTGCCCCATTACAGTAAGTAGATTTTTGATTCTTTTGTAGCTGGGTTTCCCGCTGTAGGACAAAGCTCTTTCACATGCTCTTTCAAGACGCTGTGTTGTGTGTTTGTCCGCCAGCCTCAACAACCCCATACAGCTTCTGTATGACTGCTGTTCGACCCGACCGGAGGTAAGGATAGCATCGACCGCCTTTCGTGTGTTCGGCCCAATCTGGTCCGCCCATCTGCGGAAACGGTCGCCGTTCCACTCCAGATATTTCTGGTGATCATCAGGCATATGCTCCGTGATTGTGGAATACTGGCCGCTCCTGCCATGAAGCCGGCGATGGGAAGCAATCCGATCATGATTGTAAAATATTTCAATAGTGGTGTCTGTCATCCGCACATCAACCTTATCTTTGATATACTGATAGGGCACGGAGTAGTACATACCGTCTACTGCGATGTGATAATTGAACTGGACGGTGGCTTTTTTCCACTCTGCCGGTTCAAAGGGTGTGGCAGGCAAAGGTGCCAATAATGGCTGTTCTTCCTCAAGAAACAGACCGAGCCTGCTGCATTCTTTTTTTTGGAATTGTCTGGCGTTGTAGATATCGAGCTTCTTCCGGATGGCTGCGTTCAGTTCAGCCAAAGAGAAGAACTGCTCATTCCGTAAGGCGGCGGTGATCCAAGTGGAAATCTTACCTACGGATCCCTCTACATTCGGTTTGTCCTTGGGACGGCGCACACGGGCCGGCAGGATTGCAATATTATAATGCTCTGCCATTTCGTGATACGTAGTATTGAGCACCGGTGTATACCAGTCGCTCTTTCTGTGATCGACAGCTGTCGTGCAGTTATCGGCCACAAGCATAGGCGTAACGCCGCCGAAGAATTCGAACATGTGGACATGGGCCCTGATCCAGTTCCCGGTCCGTTCGTTCATAAAGGCTTCGACATACGTGTACTGGCTGTAAGTGAGAACGCCTACGAACAGCCAGCAGTTGGTGATTTCTCCAGTGTCTGGATCGATGATGTGTGCGGGATCGCCTGCCCAGTCGACTTCGATCTGTTCACCAGGCTTTCTGGGAATGTGCATCGTTGCACGGCGTTTCTGCTCATCCCTGCGGATATATTCGCAAAACTGGGAATACATGAGAGGTTCTTCGCCGGCCTGCCGGCATTCCTCACAGTATTCAATCCACAGAAGTTTTTTGGTAACACCGTTCCGCAAAAGTTCTTTGCGGATGTAGCTGTAATCGGGCAGACGCCTGTCTGTTGCCGATTTCTCTTTCGGGAACAGGAGTTCCTCGAGTACACCGTCGGTCATGCCGAAATCGAGTGGCCATGAGATACTTAACTCAGCAGCTCTGTCGATTACGCGCCTGACCGTATTGCGTGAAACACTGCAGCTTCGTGCAATGTTTCGGTCACTGAATCCCAGGCTTTTGAGCCGAAGGATTTCACGATACTTGGTCATAATGATGACCCTCCTTTATCTGTAGTCACGCCGAAGCGTGCCTCTACAAGTATAAAGGAGTATATTATAGTCCAAGAGCCAAGAAGTGGCTCTGAAACTCCGGAATCAGTGGCTCTCACTCTCCGGAGTGGTGGCTCTCAAATTCCGGACAAGTGGCTCTGAGAGGGCCGGAATAATCAAAAACGATATGATATTTGCAGTTCCACTTGGAATGGGATAAACTATGAATGTCGTTGATGCTCATTAACGGCCCTCCTGATTATTTGGGAATGCAACTGCCAGGTCGCACTCTCATTTTACAGGAGGTTTCTTTCTGTTCAAACGTATAACTTCACGGAACCCCGCGTCTAACGCGGGGTTTTCGATTTACAATAAAGCCTAATATAATGTTGCTGCTCGCTTCTGTTGTCCATGAACTGCTCTAATTCATTGTCCGCGAACTGCTCTAAATGCTGTCCAATAATGTTGGGGCA
>JBGUNA010000028.1:0-3781 GCA_045117135.1 Candidatus Limivicinus sp.
CATAACCGTGTCAAACTTCGGATACTTCACCAGCTTTCTCGCATATTCCGGCATTTTTATCTGCTGCTCCCGAAGATTCCGAATCAGTACGTGCACTTTATTCTCTGCATCCGGAAACTCTTTTTCGATAGCTGCGGCATCGCTTTCACATTTCTGTTTTTGCAGCAGCAACCTGGCATAATTTCGTGCTTCCTGTTGCAAGTCAGCTTCCGTCTGTCGGTAAACCTCATAAGCATTCTCAAAACCCGAGAGTTCTTCATTCAGTTTCTTCAAAATATAATCTCCTCCCACCTTTGTATAAAAGCAAAAATCTTCCGAGAGGAAGAAGCTTTTTACTTCTTCCAGGTCCTTCGCCGCCTGCCGGCTGCCCGGCTTCACGATCAGCTTTGCGGAATACTCCCGGTAATCCTCGGCCGCCTGCACAACAACGGCATTGAGCAGATCCTGCACGGGGCCCTTGTGAAAACGGTCAGATACTTTCATGGCTTCAGCTCCGCCCTGACCGCATCAATCAGTGCATTCTGTGTTTTGTTTTTCTTGCTGAGCACTGCCATGATGCGCTCGTCGATCGTCCCTTCGGTAATAATGTGCTGGATCACAACCGTCTCGGACTTCTGCCCCTGACGCCACAACCTCGCATTCGTCTGCTGGTACAGCTCCAGGCTCCAGGGCAAGGAATACCAGATAATCTGATTGCCGCCCTCCTGCAGATTTAACCCGTGTCCGGCAGACTGCGGGTTGATCAGCCCCACCTGCAGCTCTCCCCTGTTCCAAGCCCGGATGCTCTCTTTGCTGTCAAGCTGCGAAAATAAATACCCCTTGTCCCGCAGCATAGCCGAAATTCTCGTCAGATCATGCCGGTAACTGTACACCACCAGGACAGGCTTGCCGTTAGCGGCTTCCAGCAGATCTTCCAATGCCTCGATTTTCCTGCTGTGAATCCTCAGAGGCGTACCGTCTTTGCCGTAAGCCATACCGTTTGCCATCTGGGTCAGCTTATTAGCAAGAGCCATGGCATTCTTCGCCGTGACCTCTCCGCCGGCCAGGCTGACGGTCATCTCCTGCGTCAGCGTCTGATACATCCGCTTTTCCGGTTCAGACATGTATACCTTGTAATTGGTACAAATGAGTTCCGGCATCTGCAGGAAGTCCATTGCTTTCATGGAGATCGTGATATCTCCGATGGCGGTATAAATCGCCTTTTCGGCTCCGGGTTTCAGCTTCCAGTCTTTCGGGTGGTTCTGAAAAAAGCTGACCGGTGTAAAATACTGCTGCTGATACCACTTCAGGCTCTTCCCCAGGCGCTCTCCGCCGTCCAGCACGCCGAATTCCGACCACAAATCCATCAGCCCGTTGCTTGCCGGCGTGCCCGTCAGGCCAATGACACGCTTTGCCTCCCTACAGAGACGGTATACGGCCCGGGTGCGCTGGGCGGAATAATTTTTGTAACTGGAAAGTTCATCCAGAACAACGGCATCGAACAAATAAATCGGCCACTTCTGTGTTACAAGCCAACCGACATTATCCCTGTTTGTGACAAAGATCTGTGCGTCAGCTTTCAGCGCCTCCTGCCGCTGTTTCGGCGTGCCGAGGACAACGGAAACTTTCAGATCCCGGAGGTGATCCCACTTTTCAGCCTCAACCGGCCAGACATCCCTGGCCACCCTTAAAGGAGCGACAACAAGAATCTTTTCGATCTCCCCTGTCTCCAGCAGATCTTTCAGTGCTGAGAGACAAATTGCGGTTTTACCAAGTCCGCAATCCAGAAACGTTGCGGCAACAGGATGTGTTTTGATAAAATCGATCGTATATCTCTGATAATCATGTGCGTGAAACTGCATCTTTTTCTCCTTGTAATTTAAACTATGTGTAGGTCATGAAGGTCATTTCATAAAATTCTATATAGGAAAAAATGTCCTTTAAAAAATCCCTATAGCGAAGTTCCTGATACGACTTACACGACCTACACACTTTCAGGGAACTACTATCTTATTCTTTTTCAAAAAGCTCATTTTTTAGTCTCAAACCAGATACGGTAATACCTTTTCTGTCTCTTTTACGAACATATCCGGCCAGTTCTAAAGCAGTGTAAAAATCTGATGTGCTTCTTGTGTATTCACCGTTTCTCGCACAATGAGCCCTATATTCCTGATAAAGCTCACCGGATTTTTGAGTAAAAGCAGTATCCACCTCACAGCATTCCTCAAGAAAATTACCGAACCAGTCATTGTTGTCCCGGTATGATTTGATTGCAGCCTGTACACAGGCAGGCAGTTTGATATCATACTCATTCCGGATGACCTCTTCCGCGCCTTCGATGATCCACTGCATGATCGCTTCTGCAGCCTCTTTGAAAAGATAATCCGCATAGTTCTTGATATCCGAGCTGCCCTCGATTTTTGCATTGAACGGAATCACAATCAGCCTGCGCCAGGTGCCCGCGTCTGACGCCCCAACTCTCGGCAGATGGTTGGTATACAGCACAAGGGTATGAGAAGGCGTGAAGGAGAACGGATCTTTGTATTTCTTTTCAGCATAGATCTCATCGGTAGAACACAGCTGCTTTACCATGGCAGTATTGAGACGCATACCTTCTTCCAGTTCGGAAGCGATGATCAACCTTTTCCCCTTCAATTCCGCCATTTCCGGCTTCACATTCCGTTTGCAGCCGACGGTAAGGGTATCTGCCGAGAGATTCCCGGCATAAGAGCCGAACACCCTTGCAACCGTATTCCAGAACGTGCTTTTTCCGTTACGCCCATCTCCATAGGCGATGATGATGGCCTCCTGATAGACTTTGCCAATGGCTGCCAGCCCGACCACCTGCCGGACATATCGGATCAGATCCTGATCTCCGCAGAAGAAAACCCGTAAGGCTTCTTCCCAGATTTCCTTCCCCTTTTCACTCGGTGATATTGCAGTGACTTTTGTAATATGGTCTGCCGGATCCTGGGGCTGTGCGCCTGCCATTCCTTTTCGCAGGTCATAGGTGGCATCCGGCGTATTGAGCAAAAACTCATCCTTATCCAGGTCGGAAACATTTAACTGAACCATCGGCTTGGCAGCGTCAAGGGCTGCCTTGACATACCTCATATCCCTACGCTGCATTACAAAATTCTTATATGAAACCGCACCGGCAAATCTCCTGCCGGCTGCAGCCAGTTTTTCATCATCCGCCTGCAGAAGCTTATCCGTGTATTTTTTGCCCGGAGCAATCTGGATTTCACTTTCGCCGAGATCCAGCAGCTCCTGAATGGCAGACTCAAGCTGATCGGTAGCATCTGCAAGCTGCAGATCCAGAAACTCTTCGATACAGCCATAGGCCATTTGCCGGCTTTCCAGCCAACGTTTGCCGTCATACCGCAGAAAATCCGTAGCTTCCGTGAAACAGAGTTCATCGCTGCATTCTTTCACCAGGGCTTTAGCCTGGCCGATGTCTGAATAGTCAGGCGGCTTAAGGGAAACTGACTTGAAATCATTGCCATACGCTTCCGGATCGACATATTCCGGATCTGTCAGAATCTTTTTCTGATAGAACTTCATGGCGCTGTTCCAGATGGCAGCCAGCTCTTCACTATCCAGCGGCGGAACACAGCGCTCAGACTCCGCCAGGAACAGATCTCTTGCCTTGTCAGTATCCCCGAACCGTTTCAGCACCTTCACAGCCACGGAGTACATGGTCGTATTGCGCTGTCCCTGCGGTATAACGCTTGAGAAAGTAGTAACATCAGACGATGACCTCATTCCCCCCAGTGTGCGCACTGGGGTACCTTCCCCGCCA
>JBGUNA010000029.1:0-77031 GCA_045117135.1 Candidatus Limivicinus sp.
TTTCCGTCCGCGCACTTTTACTATCCCCTAACCCCTATATCCTAACCCCTTGTTCGTCAGAACACACATTTTCAGATTACAGAAATAGTAATAAGAACAACTAAGGAGGAATTTAACTGTATGGCAGGTGGAATTAATCTGGCAACCAAGTATATCAAAGAAGTCGATGAGAGATGGGCGTCTGAATCCCAGGCGGCTCTCGTTACAGGGAATGGTTTTATCTACAAAGGGGATCAGACCTTTGTCATTTACAGCATTCCGTATGCACCACTGAATGACTATACGCGCAGCGGCTCTAACCGTTACGGCTCTCCGAATGACCTGAGCCGAAATATCCAGACAGTCCACGTCACTCAGGATAAGGGCTTTACCTTTATCATCGACCGCGGTGACGAAGTACAGAGCGAATTTGTTTCTGATCCTGGTAAGTCTCTTGCAAGAGAAATCCGTGAAGTCATTGTCCCGGCGTATGACCGTTACTGCTTCCGCGTGATGGCGGAGTCTGCTGAAGAGAACGGTCACAATGCTAACACGGAAATCACGAAGGCGAATGCACATTCCATGCTCCTCAACGGCATTGAACACATGAGCGATCGCAATGTCCCAATCGACAATTGCTTCGCCTTCTGTACCTATCACTATGCAAATCTCCTGATGCAGGATCCCAGCTTCGTGAGAAACGGCAACAGTTCCCAGGAGATGCTGAAAACCGGGCGAATCGGTATGGTAGACGGGATTGAAATCGTTCTGGTTCCGCACAACAAGCTCCCCGGCGGGTCTGCATTCCTGCTGGTACATAAGGATGCATGCGTAGCTCCACGTCAGCTTGAGGAGTACAAAACGCACGAAGATCCGCCGGGATATTCCGGCACCCTGTGTGAAGGCCGTGTCCTGTTTGACTGCTTTGTCCTCGACGAGAAAGCAGACGGTATTTATTATCACGGAGGTCAGCCTGTACTCAAGGATCTGCCGTTCATCACTTCTGCAACCGGGATCGGCAAGTCTTCCATCATCATGAATGTTGAGAAAGAGAAGAGCACGAATAAGTGGTTCTACATCACGGCGGAAGATCATGCTTCTTTGCCGGATGTCGTCTACGGTACGTCCATTGACGTGGTCACGTCCTCTTCTCCCTGGTACGGGGCTGTAGAGCTCACTGCCATGGAAACGGAGATCACTCCCACTGAGGGCCATACCCGCATCAAGGTGGTTGAGGTGCTCCGCAACATGAAGCCGATCGGAGTTTCCGAGAGGAAACTGAATGTGGGATGACATATGGAGAGCTGAAGAACCGGGTTCTGGAGCTTATCTTTAGTTACAGCGTGGCAGGGAGTCAAATCCCTGCCACGTATAACAACCAGGCGGATTATATTGCCATGATTCCGGGTTTGGTCAACAACGGCCAGATGGATATAGCAACCAGCGTAAAACGGATTCCGGCAATGGCTTTTCTGAGCGAGCTGGAAAGCGAGCAGGTAGGGGAGAGAATCCTGTATAAGCTCCCGGCAGACTGCTGGTTGCCATTTACAGGTGGGCTGCTATTTCCGAAGAGCTGGAGATACGAGAGATTCTTCGGGTATCGCATTATTGCCGGGAAGCTGGAATTACCTTGGCATGCCCCTGATGGTATGGCTCTGGAATACTGGCGGTATCCGGAAAAAGTTAGCACTCAGACAGCTGATTCTGTGGAGCTGGATAATACACCGGATGTCCATGAATGTCTGGTTTTCTATGTAGCAGCGCATCTGCTGGCCTATGACGATGCTTATCGATATACGGTTTTCCTGAACATGTATGAAGAGAGAATCAGCAGGCTGAAGGAGCCGATCTGGATAGAACCCGGCCCAATTGAGGATGTTTACCGGTCATACAGAATAAAAAAGTGCCCGGGCAGGGCACAATAAAATGATAAGAGTTTAGGCAGACTGGAAAACAGGGATCTGATCGATCTCTTCAGAAATCTGGAGTTTCAGATTCCTGATATCAAGATCATTTTGCAGATCGAGAAAATATTTGTCTGAAACACCAAAGTATTTAGCGAGTCGAAGGGATGTATCCGGAGTGATCTTTCTTCTGTTGTGAATAATATCCTGAATTCTGGACGTAGGGACGTGGATATCTTTGGCAAGCTTATAAGCGGAAATCCCGAAGGGATCCATAAATTCTTCTGTCAGTATCTCACCAAGAGTGGGCGTTGGAATTCTTTCGTTCATCGCTTCGTATACCTCCTTTTCCGGTTTAGGTTATGTTCAGTGATAATCAACGATTTCAGTTTCATATGCGTCCCCGTCCTGAAAACGAAAACAGATGCGAAATTGATCATTGATGCGAATGCTGTATTGCCCCGCACGATCTCCCCGGAGCTGTTCAAGCCTACTTGCAGGAGGAATTTTAAGATCCTCCAGCTGAGTGGCATTGTCAATCATAATCAGTTTTCTCAGCGCAATTCTTTGAATATTCTGCGGGAGCTTTTTTGAGAAAAACTGATTATAAACTTTCTCTGTTTCTTTGTCAGCAAAACTTTTTATCATGAAATGATTATACACGCTATACGTGTACACGTCAAGCATATATTTAAAAGGAGGAGCAGAAATGTCCAAACAAAGGGTCTGGCATTATCTGAAGCATAAAGGCTTCAGTGATATCGCTGCAGCAGCCCTGATGGGGAATATGGAAGCGGAGAGCAACTGTGTTTCCAACCGGCTGCAGGGAGATTTTACAAAAGGATTCAAACGATCTATTGATTATACAGCGCAGGTGGATGCCGGCAATATCAGCAGGCATGAGTTTATTTATGACGGTCCGGGCGGAGGCGGATACGGCCTCTGCCAGTGGACGTATCCGCCCAGAAAAGGCGGGCTTTACGATCTTGCAGAGGAGTTGGGAGTTTCCATTGGAGATGAATTTCTCCAGGTGGAATGGCTGACAAGGGAGCTCTGGCAGGATGAGTATAAGGCAGTTAGAGAAGTGCTTGAAAAATCGCCTTCTATCCGGGAATGCTCAGATATGATTGTGAAGCAGTTCCTGAGGCCGGCGGATCAGAGCGAAGCGGTATGCAAATACCGGGCAGATCTCGGGAGAGAATTCTATCAGCAGTTTTCGGATGCGGAAGCGGAAGATCCGGAGGGAATGCCTGAGGAGGGTACTGTGAAGATTACAGAGGATGAATTCAGAGTTTATTCCCGGGCTCTTCTGGTCGTGTTTACGCTGAGAGATTTGCTTTCGGCAATGGAGGTTTTCAAAAATGAGTGAAGCAATTCTGGTAGCGATGATCACGAGTGCTGTGACACTGTTCGGCGTGATATTGTCCAACAGCAAAACGGCTGCAGTGACAAATAACGAGATCAAGCACCTGACGGAGGAAGTGAAAAAGCACAACAACTTCGCACAGCGGATTCCGGTGGTTGAGGTACAGCTTGAAGAATTGACAAAAAGAGTGGAAGCACTGGAAAAGCGCAGTTTGGGGTAAGAGGAGGTTTTTATGAGCAAAGAAGATATTATCAGAAAACTTACCAGCCGCAAATTCTGGCTGGCCGTGGCAGCATTTGTAACAGAGCTTATCATCGCGTTTAAAGGTGATGCCGAGTTAGCTGAAACGCTTTCCGGCATGATTATGGCAGGAGCAACGGTCATTGCCTACATTGTAGGGGAGGGGCTTGTGGATGCAGGGAATACAGAGAAGTAGGCACTCGAGAGAAGTGCAATGTATTTGCTCGGAAGGAGACATAGTACTTCACAGATACATGTTGCTCCGAGCTGAGAAGAAGAGTTTCTTGTCCCCCTTGCCTAAAGGGGGATGTCAGCGAAGCTGACAGGGGGATTCAAAGGAGGAAAAATCTATGGCAAAAGCATCGAGACCCGGGAATCAGGCGGTCGCCGGGATATCCTCGCAAATGACGGATGAAGAAAGATATCCGACGTACTATGCGGCAGCAACACCTAATACACAGAGCTCGTCCCAATCCGGGGCGGGCTCTTCTGCATCTAAGGGGAGCTCCAGTACAAAGAGTACGAGCAGTTCTACTGTAAAGAGTTCCTCTTCAACGAGTACAAAATCAAATACGGAGAGCAATACGGGTTCCAATGCCGGTAATTATGCGTATCCGGAAGTACAGGAAACACCGTACGATCAGAAGTTTTACGCCGCTCTGTCTGCCGGTATTCCGAACGGGATCAACGCCGGAGAATACATTGCAAGAGACAGGGGCGCTGATGCGGTCAAAGGGGTTGTAAACGGAGCGAAGGCTTATGTCGGCACCGGTTCTGTCGCTCCGATTGACTATGTTGACATTGCCCAGCAGAAAGCCGAATTACGGGCGAGGGAAAATCAGGAAAAGGCAAGGGCTGTATTGGCTGCCGATTATGCCGTGAATAAAGGTGTAAATGAACTGACACGAAATCTACAGGACAGCCGTGCTCTTTACCAGACCCAGCGGAATCAGGTGGATCGGGATGAAGCCAAAGCTCTGGATAATCAGGTTTTCTATGCTGAGGCGAGAGGCGACCGCGGAGGGATCGGGATGACGCAGTATGGCGGCATCCAGAATACGGCTGCCAACAGCAGGCAGGTCATCAACTCTGCAGAGGTCAAACTGCAGACGGATACAGCCAGGCAGATTGCGGATCTGCGGGCACAGGGTGAGTTTGAGAAAGCTGACAAGGTGCTGGAGATCAGCAACAAGTATCTGACTGAGCTGCAGAATCTGGAGAAGTGGGCGAAGGAGAAAAATGTCGGCGTACAGGAGTTCAACGCAAAGCTCCGGGAATGGGAGAATGAGTATGTGCTGAACGTGGGGAAGTACCTCACCGATGCGGAACTCAATGCCATCAAGGCGGCCGGGTTCTTTTCCAATGGTGCCGAGACGGCGGCTTACCGGGATGCTCAGCAGGATCGTTATGCCGCGGGAGCAAGAGCGATGATGAACGCCGGTATCGTCCCGAGCGAGAGTCAATTGGAAGCAATGGGCTGGACTCCGGAGCAATACTGGGTGTATCGGATGGCGAACGGGGGATAACCTCATCCGCCCCAGTGTGCGCACTGGGGCACCTTCCCCGCAAGGGGAAGGCTTTTCGCCTGCGGTCTAAGAAACAGCTTTATTCTACCATAAATCTAATAACCCAACAATCAGGAGGAAAGATGGATAATACGGACAATAAATACTCTTTGCCTTCTCCATCTCCGGAGGCGCATTATACGGTTTACAGGCTCACTGATCCAGAGGGGAAAATCTACATCGGCTGTACGGGGCAGACGGTTGAGGAGAGATGGAGAAAAGGGTGGCATTATAGCTGTAAAACGAGGATTTTTAAGGCTATAAGAGAATTCGGCTGGGAAAACTTCGAGAAGAAGATTCTTTGCGAAAAGTTGACACGCGAAGGTGCGGAAAAACTGGAAAAATGGTTTATCGCGTATTATGACAGCGCCAATCCTGAAAAAGGTTATAACAGAGCTCTCGGCGGATTGGGGAAAGGCTTTCGTTTGAGCGAAGCAACAAAAGAAGTTTGCAGCCGGAGTAAAAAGCAGCTTTATAAAGAGGATCCGGGATATCGGGCGAGAGTCAGTGAGGGGGTCCTGAAGGCGTATGAAAATGATCCGGGATATCGGGTGAGAGTCAGTGAGGGGATTATGAAAGCGTATGATAACAATCCGGTATTGGCAGGCAGGTTAAGCGCCGCCAGGAAAATGTATTTTGCACAGAATCCGGAAAGAAGGGCAGAGATCAGCCGGCAGATGAAGGAATATCTCTCCAAACCGGAGAATAGGGCTTTTGTAGAATCTTCCGGCAAACCGAGGCCGGTGTTTTGTGTGGAAACGAGAGAAACTTATCCTTCTCAGCTTGCTGCGGAAAGGGCAACCGGTTTTACCGGTATCAACAAAGCCTGTCATGGGCGGCAGTTTACAGCCGGAGGCTATCATTGGCAGTTTGTATGATGATTCAGGTCCCTTTGATTGTATCCCTGGTGTTGCATATTCAGGGGGAAATATGATATTATTAGTTTACCAAGCAGAGAGGGGAGAAAAAAATGGGTTTGTTCGATTCCTTCAAGGCAAAACAGGAAGAACAGAGACAAAAGAACCCGGATAATTTGCCTACGCAGGGGCAACTTACAATCCGCCTTCTGGTGGGGGGATATCTGTATTATCTGATTTATCAGATCTATACCGGGGGCGGGCTGGAGAACCGGGGATGGAAACTTGTCATTATTGTTGTGGCGATGCTTCTTTTTGCCGGGTTCGGGGCTTACTTTCTTTACAATGGGATTCGGGCGATGATGGGGCATGAATACTTCGATCCGAATGCTGTTCCGCCGGAGCCCGAACAGGCTGAACCGGAGGAAGAATCTTCTGAATCCGAAGAGGAGCAGGAAGAATAAATTCACACTTGACTTTTCATGTTTTATCCTGTATACTTTCTTTGAAAATATGAACAACTGTTCATTCGAGGAAAGGAATAGTACCATGAAGAAAACATATAAAATCGATGTGGACTGTGCGAACTGCGCCAATCTGATGGAGCATGCCGCAAAAAAGACGCACGGTGTAAAAGATGCGGTGGTGAACTTTATGGCGCTGAAAATGACGGTGGAATTTGAAGAGGGAGCAGATGTTAAAGCGGTCATGGCTGATGTTGTGAAAAACTGCAAAATCGTGGAAGATGACTGTGAGATCTATCTGTAGACAGAAAACAAAAGAAAAGGATTAGACATGCCGGAAGAGAAATATTCTGATCTTGCCGAGCTTTTTAAAGTGTTCGGCGATGTGACGAGAATTAAAATCCTGTCTCTGCTTTTGAACGGAGAACTGAGTGTCGGAGATGTTGCTGACGGACTCGAGATGACGCAGTCGGCTATCTCTCATCAGCTGAACCTTTTACGGAGAAGCAAACTCGTAAAAGCACGGCGGGAAGGGAAATCCGTATACTATTCCCTAGACGATGACCACGTATCCGAAATTCTTTCCTGCGGCATTGAGCACATCAGTGAAGGAGATGCATAACATGCTGCCGAAGCTCTTTATTATTGTGCCATGTTACAATGAAGAGGAAGTTCTGCCCGTAACGGCACCGCTTTTCCTGGGAAAAATAACGGAACTTATTGAGAAAGGGAAAATTGCACCTGGCAGCCGGGTGCTTTTTGTCAATGACGGCAGCAGAGATTCCACCTGGGAGATCATAGAGGATCTCTCCCGTCAGAATGAGGTTTTTCTCGGCATTTCCCAGAGCCGCAACCGCGGGCATCAGAATGCCGTGCTCGCAGGACTGATGGAGGCAAAGGATCTCTGTGACATTACCATTTCTATAGATGCGGACGGACAGGACGATATCAATGCGATGGATGCCATGGTAGATGCCTATCTTGACGGGTTTGAGGTGGTTTACGGCGTCAGATCCTCCCGGGAGACGGATACTTTTTTCAAGCGCTTTACGGCGCAGAGCTTTTACCGGTTTCTGGCCTTCCTTGGAGCAGAGGTGGTTTATAACCATGCTGACTATCGCCTGATCAGTGCGAAAGTGCTTCAGGAGTTTGCTAATTTCGGGGAAGTCAATCTGTTCCTGCGTGGCCTGGTGCCTCTTGTCGGGTTCCGGAGCACAACGGTTGAATATGTCCGCAACGAACGCATGGCGGGGACCAGCCACTATCCGCTGAAAAAAATGATTGCCTTGGCGGTTGACGGTATTACAAGTCTTTCGGTGAAACCGCTTCAGCTTATTATGTCATTCGGAATTTTCGTTGCTGCGGTCAGTTTTATAGGATGTATCTGGGCTCTTGTGACGGCACTGTGCGGGAAAGCCGTAGTCGGCTGGGCAAGCATGACCTGTATCATCTGTTTTGTCAGCGGGGTTCAGCTGATCAGCCTCGGGATACTCGGCGAATACGTCGGGAAGATTTATCTGGAAACAAAACATCGCCCGCGCTACATTATCTCGGAGAGGACGTATCTGCCGGAAAAGGAAAAAGACAAAGCTGTTAAAAAAGATTTTTAAGAAAAAGCTGAACGCTTCCAGGAAAAAACACCTGGAAGCGTTCAGCTTATTAAAGAGAGGCTGTGAAGTCCGGGAGACTCTTTTGTCTTCGTTTCTTCACAGCCTCGGTTTTGTGTAGTATAGGGATTATCAGAAGGAAGAGTTTATCACCAGAGAGACGTTCCGCAGTATGGGCAGGAATCATATGCCGACTGAACCTGCATTCCGCAGCCCGGGCATGTCACAGTGGAACTGCCTGCCCAGCCGCCCTGGTCGGCGGTCGGATCATAGCCGTCAGTTGGGTAATAATGCGGGTCTACATAGCCGTAATAATCGTAGGAGTAGGCATACGGATCATAGCCGTCAATTATATAATAATACGGGTCTACATACCCGGAGGATGAAGAGTTCTTCCCATAGATGTCCACACTGTAAATATCGTAGGAGCCACTGGTATAAGCTACATAGTATACTGTGCAGGAGCATCCGTCATACAGATCTCCGTAAATGTTGCATTTGGAGCGGCTGACCTGAACGGATGAACCGTTTGCAAGGTAAATGCGGTAGACGTTGGACCATGTGTCATACACTGTGCCGGAGATGGAGCCGTACACGTTCGACGAATTTGTGCTGGTGTTTGTCCCGGCGCCTTTTACATACAGATAAGCCGTGCTGGTTCGTGCAGTCTGTCCGTTGTAATAGAATGTGCAGTAAGCACCCCAGCCGTTCATATCTGCCTTTACTTTGTTGATGGCCAGTGTGGTGGAGTAGTTTCCGGAAACAGTGGTTCCGAAATAGTTCTGGAAGCTCTCTACAGAGTATTCGCCGCCGTTCGGGGCTACAAGCGTCCACATCAGGGAATCATAGGCATTTGCATTGACAACGAACAGGGCGGTGTCACCTTGCTTGCGGTTTTCGTTGGTGGGGTTCTTGGTGACGGAGAGATAGGCAGGTCTGCTGTTGTTTGCGGGTGCCGCTTGCGGCTTTACGGGCGCCGCCGGCTGCGCAGTCGTTACTGGAGCGGGTGCGGCAGAAGGTAATGTCGAGGTCGGGCGGGGAGTGCTCCTCTCCAACTGCTTTTCACCTGTGAAAACAGCATAGCTGTTGGCAAGCTCGGCAGCCTCCGAGATATCCTCAAGACGAAACCATCCGAAAGCAGTGTTGCTCCGTTCAGAGGTCGAGAACGCATTGACACCTGCTGCATTGTATGCATCTGCAGAAATAGGAATACCGTTGTTGTCTGTGTAGGAGGTGTTCATCCTTCCGTTCACGAGTTCGGCATGCTCAATGGCGTGCTGATTGAAGCTGAGTACACCGTCCTTGAGGATGACGGAGCAGATTACGGTATAAACGTCCTGATCTGAGAGCATAATCTTATCGCGGAAGAGATAAGCCCATTTGTCGTTCGCAGTGTCGTGGTAGGTGTCGGCACTGTCCGAGATGAGATCGGGGAAGGATTCTCCTTCCGGCACACTGACTTTCAGTTCCTGAAAGGCTGTGCCGTCTGCATTCAGCTCCCACACCTTTACATTGGTCGCATAGTCAGCGTGCAGAGAAGCTGCAATGACCTCAAGGCAACCGTTATGGTTCAGATCCGTTACGGCATAGCGCCATACATCCCCGCTGGCATTCTGCTTGAGAGAATCAAGCGTCGCAAAAATTGTGCTGATTTGCGAATCTGCCTGCTGCACACTGGGGCTGTCTGCCAGTGCACTGATACCAGAGCTGACGGCGAGTGCCAGCACAAGTATCATCGCAACCAGGAAACGGACTGTAGTTTTCTTAGTCATAGTTGGAATCTCCTTTTTAAAATCGGAATAAGCTGTTGACATAATCTGTCTATGTTTCGTTATTACAGATATCATCGTTAATATTATAATCCATATCGATACCTTGGTCAATATCATAAAAATGAACCATTTTTTAAAAATGACATCAGTGTACACCTGGAAATCTGAAAAAAGGAGCTGTAAACAAGCGAGAAAAGAGCGGAGCTTTACGTGAACATCTGGCAGATGCGGCTGGAGCAGATTGACAAAACCCTCTGCAAGTAAACAAAAACCCTTGCGAGAGCGAAAATTCTCGCAAGGGCAGAACCAACGCTAAATTTAACAGATCACATACCACACTTTCATAGATTGAATTATTACTCAGAGCTCCTGCCGCCCTGCAAGTCGACGGTTTTTATATTCCGGATCTCCGGTAACCTCTTTTAGTACTGTAATGCCGTCCGGAATAGCTGCTGTGCCGTTATCCTCCGCTCCGTAAATAAACAGGATGGCTTTCTCAGAGGAAAACGGATACACATCGATTTCCATCCGGTGGTTGTTGGCAGTGAACCGGAATTTCTTTTTCCTGACGGGATGCAGTGCAGCATCGCATTCCATCAGATACCGGATATACTCCTTTTCGGAAATCGGCTGCTCGGTAACCCAGCGGGTTCCATCCTCTCCGATCCGTTTTTCAGTATAGAAATACAGATAATCCTGTCCGTTCTCCTGCTGGCGGATGCGTCTCTCAATATTGGGATTACTGTTCAGCAAATACGTCTGCATCATCTCGATATGGCTGCCCCCGTACTTTTTCGCAAGCTTGGAAGCATCCGGCATGGAAATCAGGTATTTCCGCTTACTTACCTCCGGTACGTTTTCCCCGATGAGTTCATAGATTTTGGCGATCGCACGGTTGATCTTTTCGTCAAAATCCACGGAGTTGTCTATTACACAGATTCTCGGGTGGCTGCTCCAGGCCTGAAGGGTCAGGTCATCCATCTCCCGGGCAGTATCGATATTCTCATAACGAGCGGCGTTGCCGAAGTTATAGGCAAATTCTGCTCCTTTGGCGCAGGTAACCAGGTGCAGGACGGCATCGTAGCCGTTCATGATTTCCTCCGGTGTTTTGCCGAAATGGGCAAGCGTCTTTTCAAACTGCTCCTGAGTAACATAGGCGCGGTCGTCAAAGATCGCACGGTCGTATATAATAAGGACCTTTTCCTCCGGGACAGTCTCGGCGCCTTTCAGGGCAAGCTGCTCTTTGTGAAGCTGGTCGGAGACCACAAAATACTGAAAGTCTTCCATGCTCATGCAGCCGGGAAACGGGCCAAGGCCGAAACCGGAAATCAGATCTGTTGCGGTTTCCGGAATGGTAATGACCTTCCAGCCGTCTTCCGGTTTGAATTCTTTCAGGATACGGGAGATCAGGGTTGTTTTGCCTGCTGCAGGGCCTCCTGTCAGGACTATACGCATGATCTTTTTAGCCATGATAAAACATCCTCCGAACGAGCAGAACGATAGATCAATTCTATTTTATAGCTTTGCTGCAGATTCTGTCAAGGGGTTTATAGGTACCTTTTCCAGCAGGCAGATGGGAACAGCAACAGCGTAGTAACAGAGGAAAAGGATGAAAATATGTGGTTTTTGCCGGAAAGTGGGGGATTCATACCCTGATCAACCCCGTTCCGGAGCAGGTTCACATACAGAATACTTGACGAAAAACAAAATTAGTAGTATTATCCTTGCAGATCCAAGCATGAAAAAAGAACGATTAGATTAATGGAGGAATTTACATGCCGCTTATTCCCCAGGTGAAATGCCGCAGATGCGGTGCAAGCTTTTCTTCCCTGAGAAGCCGGTGCCCGAATTGCGGAACGCGCGTGGTAGCACAGAGCTCCCGCACTCCGGGGACGACTCCGGGAACGGTTCGCGGCACGGCAGCAAACAGCCGTGCAGAGGCGAATGTCAGATGGCAGCTGGCTTTCGGGCTGATCCTTGTAGCAGCAGTTATTCTTGCAGTGATTGTAATGGTCACAACTTCGCTTGACAGTATAGACAACGCGGCCATCAAACCAACCGCAACTCCGGCTTTGATTTCCAATCAGGTGCCTGAAATTGAAGCAGCTCCCACTCCGCCTCCAACGCCGGAGCCGAAGGTGGAACAGATCAAGATCCTTTATATGAACACCAAGGATCTGACGCCTGAAAACGCCTGGCCGACGATGCGAGTGGGAGAATCCATCAATGTCAATGCGGTTGTCTACCCGATGGATATTATCAATCCTGTCGTGGAATGGTCCTGCAACGATACGGAAGGTACTTCTCTCCAGTATAAGCTGAACAGCGATGACACCGTTACGCTTACCTGCGTCGGTACGGAGATGAAAAACGTGGATCTGACGGCATCCTGCTATGGTACATCCGTTACCATCAAAATCTATCTGCGTGAAGCAGCCTGAAAAACACTTCCCGGCTCATTGAGCCGGGAAAATAATTTCTGTGCCATTCCATGAAAAAGCTCTCCGGGAACCTCACCGGAGAGCATTTTTCAACCTTATTTTTTTCTGAGCTTTTCAAGCCCGTCTTTCACCATGCCGGGAATGCTCTGTGCATAGTTTGGCACGTATCCGAGAAAATCTCTTACAGTTCGCCCGGCAGATTTTATCTCATCCATTTTGGGGCTGTCAATAAAATCTCTGATCTGCTGTTTTTTCCCTTCAAGATCCAGAGTGGATATCGCATCCTCCATCTTGGTGTATGCCACACCCATATCGAGCTCACTGAGAGATTTGCCGGCCTTTCCCACAACCTCGCCGACCTTTTCCTTGATTTTTTCAAAATCAGCCACCAGTGCCACCTCCTGATTCTATACTCTGTGTTTATGCGACTGAAGATACTGCTATTGTACCTAAAACAGCACTAAAATGCAAGAGGCATTTCAAAAGATCCTTTGAGAGTATTTTAAACAGGATTATGGAGCCCGGAAGACTCTTGAGCAGGAGTCAGTCAAAAACATAAACGCGGGTTTCATACGGCATGGCAGTAAACCCGTTCTTCCGGAGTGCTGTACCATAGTTGTAAAGAATCAGCCTGCCCTTTGCCAGATCATAATTCTTCGGAGCACGGAAGTATTCCGCTTCGTGAGAGAAGGAACAGATTACCAGTACCCGCTGCGATTCGCTTTCCATAGCATAAACGTAGAATTTTCCGGAAAAGCGAAAGTACTCTCTGTATTTGCCGTACCGGACAGCAGGGAGCTCCTTGCGAAGCCGGATCGCTTTCCGGTAGAAGTGGAGCAGAGAGTCAGGATCGGCTTCTGCCGCAGCAACGTTGATTTCCCGGTAATTCGGGTTCACCGTAAACCAGGGCTTGCCGGTGGTGAAGCCGGCATTTTCCGTGTTGTCCCATTGTACAGGTGTTCTGGCATTATCGCGGGAGGCACGGTGATACAGGCGAAGCCGTTTATCCTCCGGCCAGTGCGGACAGTGGTTGACCGTCTGTACGTCTTCATACTGGCTGACGCTTTCGGCACGCCAGTTTACCATGCCGATTTCCTGCCCCTGATAGATGAATGGAGTGCCTTTCTGGAAAAGGTACATGGCACACAGCATTTTACCGCTCTGCACGCGGAACTGTTCGCTGCCGTAGCGGGAGATAATACGGGGATGGTCGTGGTTTTCAAGATACAGCATGTTCCAGGCTTTGCCTTCCAGCTTTTCCTGCCAGGAGGAGAAAGCGTTTTTCAGCCGATAGAGGCTGAATTTCATCGGCACAAAGTCGGTAAACAGGCAGTCAGCGCACATGCACTGGAACTGGATGACCATGTCCAGTTCATTGTCATCACTCTCGGTGATATATTCCAGGGCTTTTTCCGGTGTGATCAGTGCAGATTCCGCTATGGTGACGCAGTCATAGTCGGAAAAGGCTTCCCTGCGGAACTGGGTGAGGAACTCGTGCAGCCGCGGCCCGAGATTATAATGGAGGATACCCCGCATGGCGGGGATGCTTGCGTCCGGCAGCCCTTCCCGCTTGGAGATAAAGGTGATCACATCTTCCCGGAAGCCGTCGATTCCCATGTCAAGCCAGTAGCGGAGAATCTTCACAACCTCCTCCCGGACGAGGGGGTTATCCATGTTCAGATCTGGCTGCTTGATGGCAAACAGATGCAGATAGTATTCCTGCCGAACTTCATCCCACTGCCAGGCTTTGCCCTCGAACATGCTGTCCCAGTTGTTCGGCAGCTTTCCGTCCGGGCGTTTCGGACGCCAGATATAGTAATCGGTATAGGGTTCGATTCTCCTGCGGGACTTCTGGAACCATTCATGCTCGTCGCTTGTGTGGTTGACGACGAGATCCATGATAACCTTCATGCCGCGCTCGTGCGCACCGTCAAGCACCTTTTTAAAAGCATCCATTCCACCGAACTCTTCAGCGATATCGTAGTAGTCAGAGATGTCGTATCCGCAGTCAGCCCCGGGGGAGGGATAAAGCGGGGAGAACCAGATCCCGTCCACTCCGAGACTTTTGAGATAATCAAGCTTTTCGTAGACGCCGTAGAGGTCTCCCATCCCGTCTCCGTTCCCGTCTTTAAAGCTGCGGGGCCAGATCTGATAAAATACGCCGTCTTTATACCATCTTGTACGTTTCATGATGATGCCTCCGTAAAATGCTCTTCTGTTATGGAAAGATTTCCATGTTTGTTCTTTTCATTATACCACTTCTGTGGTACAATAAAAACCCTGAAATTTGAAAAACGCAGGAGGCTTTCCATGATCAGAGCATATTCTGTCGGCAATGATCCGGCATTCTTTCTCGGGAATGATACTCTCTCCTGTATCATCCGAATTCACTTTTCCCAGGCAGAGCTGCTGCACTTCGGCGCACCGCTTTTACCGGAAGATGCTGAGGCTCTTTCCTATAAGCTCGGAACGGGGTGGGGATGCAGTCTTCTGTATGACAACGATGACCAAACTTCTTCCCTCGATGCGCTGCCGCTGGCCTGGAGCGCTTCCGGTACGGGGGATTACCGCGAATCTCCGATCGAGCTCCTGACGGAAGAAACACCGATTGCGCCGGATTTCGTCTACCGTTCCTTTGCTGTTTTAGATGAGCCGCCTGCCTATGCCTGTGCCCTCCCGTCGGCAAAAGGAACATGCGAGACGCTGGAGCTGACCTTTACTTCAGCTTCCTCCCTGCTTGGCGGGGAGACGACTCTTTCGCTCTATTTCTCCCTGTATGAAACAGCGCTCGTCCGCCGAACGGTTTTCCGGAACAACAGCGGCAGACCGGTACAGGTGAGAAAGCTGATGAGTTCGATGCTCGACCTCAAAGGCTGCTTTGACATGACAGCCTTCAGCGGAGCATGGATTGATGAAATGCATCCGCACCGTGTACAGGTGACGCGCTCACGTGTGGTGAATGAGAGCACAACGGGCTTTTCCTCTAACTTCACCAACCCCGGTTTTCTGCTTTCGCGGGCGGATACCAATGAGGATGCCGGTGAAGCATACGGCTTTAATCTGATCTGGTCCGGTAACCACTATTCCTCTGCTCAGCTCAGTGAACAGGGGCTGACGAGGGTCATGCAGGGTATTTCCGACAACCAGCTGCTCCTGCAGGTGGAAGACGGAGCCTCTCTGGAAACCCCCGAGGCAGTACTCTGCTATTCTGACCGGGGCTTTAATGGTCTGAGCGAGAAAATGCACCGGTTTATCAACAGCCATATTATACCGGAATGCTGGCGTTACAGGGAGCGCCCCGTTATTTATAACGACTGGGAAGGCTGCATGTTCGATTTCAATGAAGCCAAACTGCTTTCCCTTGCGAAAAAGGCGAAGAAGCTGGGCTGCGAGCTTTTTGTGCTGGATGACGGCTGGTTCGGAGCGCGGAATGACGATCATGCCGGGCTGGGAGATTATACCGTGAACCGCACAAAGCTCCCCAACGGGCTTGACGGGCTTTCTCAGAAGATCCATGCGCTGGGGCTTGATTTCGGTTTGTGGTTCGAGCCGGAGGCAATCAATGAAGATTCCGATCTCTACCGTGCGCATCCGGAGTGGGTTTTGCACATGCCCGGGGTGAGGAACCTCCAGGGAAGATTCGAATACCTGCTGGATCTCACCAATCCGGATGTGCGGGATTATATCGTATCTTCCGTCACTGGGATTCTCGACAGCACGGAAATCAACTATGTGAAGTGGGATATGAACCGCCATTCCAGTGCACTGGGGGCTAAGGCGTATTCTTATGTTCTCGGGCTGTATGATGTGCTCCGCCGTATCTTTGAGCCGCGGACGTCCGTTCTGCTGGAGGGCTGCGCTTCCGGCGGAAACCGCTTTGACCTCGGCATGCTCTGCTTTGCCCCGCAGATCTGGGCTTCCGATGATACGGATCCCATTGAACGCATCGGCATCCAGACCGGGCTGAGTTATCTCTATCCGCAGTCCACGGTGGGAGCGCATATTTCTGCCGACCCCCATGCGCAGACACTTCGGTTTACGCCGATGTCCACAAGAGCCAATGTGGCCTTTTTCGGATGCTTTGGCCTGGAGTTTGATCTGGCGCATCTCCTGCCTGTCGAAGAGGTTACCCTGAAAAAGACGATTGCCTGGTTCCTTGCTCACAGGAAGACCCTCCAGTTCGGTACCTTCCGCCGCAACCGCGCGGAAGAAAACGCGGTTTCTTGGCAGGTGACCGGGGAGGACGAGAGCCTTGTGGCACTCTTCCACCGCCTGATTCCGGCATCTCCCGGGCATGAGTGGCTGTATGCTGCTTCCCTTGACGCGCACAGGATTTATCAGGTGGAGAGCAGAAAACAGAGCCTGCGGATCAGCCGGTTCGGAGGATTGATTAAACAAATCACGACGGTTCAAATCAACCCGGATGGCTTAACCATGCGGACTGCTGACCGTCACCGCAGCCTGGATGACGGATCGGATGCTTTCCGCTGCTCGGGTGCTGCACTCTCTGCCGGTGTTCCGATTGCACAGCGCTTCTGCGGTGCAGGCTATCACGAAGCTTTGCGTATACAGGGAGACTTCCTTTCCAACATCTATCTCATTACCCCGGAGAAAGAAAAGAAGAAAAAGAGAGTATCCTCACTCATCAGAAAATAAAAAACTTCAACAGCGTGCAGTTCCGTTATTTCAATAAACGGAATTACACGCTGTTTTCAGTTGCCAAAAATACGGAAGTTTTTTCATATAAGAGAACCACTCCCGGTATGCGGGAGTGGCAGAATGAGAAATACTCTGAGTATCGGAAGACGACAGTAAAGCTACTCTCCTCACTGTCCTTCCGAAAACTTCACAAGGTCATGATCAAGATCTGCAAGGACGGGATAGAAGGTCGAGTTAACAGCCTGATAAAGCGCCTGATAGGTTTCACTGTGTTGCCCGGTACTGTCGGATACTGTATAGAGAGAAACAGGGATTTCCTGCGAGAAATCCAGTTCGGCACGGGCCACGTACTGCTTCCCGTGGTAGGTAAAGCGGTTGACAGCAGTTTTTTTGTTCCCCTCAGTCGAATACTCCTTTGTACTTGTGATTTCGCTGAGAATATTGACACCGTAAACCAGGTTGCAGGCATTCATGGCTTTCTGCAATGCGAGAAAGATACCGGAGAAGCGGGAGTAGACGCAGTCTTCCAGGCGGAGATAGCTTTCGATTACTGTACCGTCTTCCTCAGTAACAAGATAAAAGTTTTCCGCATAGGGGTTATATTCCACATGGTAAATATTCTGGCTGTCTGAGACCTCAGCAGCAGCGTAGTCAAACTTCGCGGTCAGGACTCTGAGCATCAGCATTGTTATTCTCCTTATTAACGGGGCACCTGCAGGAAAGCACCTTCTCCGATGTCGGTTACACTTTGTGGGATCATAAGGTCGTTGAGCTTGCGGCAGCCGAGAAAAGCATACCGGCCGATATCTGTTACACTGTCAGCGAGCTTTACGCTCTGCAGCCGTTCGCAGAGATGAAAAGCATAATCGCCGATTTTTGATACGCCACCGAGAATTACAACTTTTTCCAGATAGGAGCAGACGGAAAACGCACTTTCATCAATGAACTTCACACTTTCGGGAATCGTAACACTGACCAGATGTTCGCTGTTAAAAAAGGCACGGCTGCCGATTTCCCGGACCCAGCCGGGGACAGTATAAAAGTTTGTGAAGAGCTCAACGGGAAAACAGACCAGGCGGCTGTCCGGTTTGCTGAATAGAACGCCTTCCTCCACGACCAGGGTGGGATGAGCGGAGGAGACGAGGATCTCTTTCAGCCTGCTGCAGGAAGAAAAGGGATTGACGCCAAGCTCGACAACACTGTCCGGAATGGTGATGCTCTCGATGCTGCCGGCGTTTTGAAACGCACAGTCCCCAAGAGCAGTCACGGGATAGCCGTCCAGAAAGGAGGGGATGGTAAGCTCTTTTCCGCCGCCGTTGTGGCGAATGATCTTCGCTGTGCCGTCATCCAGCAGAGTATAGTCATAACCACTGCCTGAACGGATCTCCTGTGAAGACGTCTCTGCCAGGATCGGAGTGGTCTTCAGCAGAAGCAGGAGACAGGAAAAAATGACGGCCAGGCAATTCCTGAAACGGACGGATCTCATTTCTTCCTCTCTTCCAGTACGGTGCAGATACGCTTGTATTCACCCTCATCGAGCTTATAATGCTTGCAGTAAAGCGAGTAGGTAAGCACCATGCAGACAAAAGGCAGAACGGTCAGCACAAGAAGAAGCCCTGTTCGCTGGGAACCGGTTACGTTTGCAATGACACCGTTGATGCTGGAAAGCTTTTCAGCCTCGGTGATAATGCCGAGAGAGGTCTGCTGTTCGTAGTCGGAGATCTGCTGGGTATAACCCGTTACACCGCAGATCAGATAAGTGATGTAGTTGATGGCTATGACAACAGCGCTGCCCATTTTTGTAATGAACGGACGTACGGATGCAACCAGAGCTTCCTCACGTTCACCGTGCAGATATTCGTTGTATTCCACTGTGTTGATGATGGAGATCATCAGAATGAGATAATAGGCATAATTGCCGAAGTTGGCTGCCATATAACAGAAAGTGAGGATCCAGCATTTCAGTGTGGGATTGGAGGAAGGCATCAGCATGCCGACCAGCAGCATCCCGCCGTAACCTGCGGCAGAAACGAACAGCATTTTCTTCATGAATTTCTTGCGGGTGGTTTTGCTGGCAAGCATCGGATAGATAACCATCAGAACCGCAGTCGCCGCCAGACCAAACGTGGAGAAATTGGAATAGAAGCCACCCTCATAGCCGAGATCGAAATAAATGAAGGTGGAAGCCATGCCGCCGATTGCAATGTCGTTGCCGATCTGCTGAAAGAGAAAGATGACGGCAATCCAGATCAGCTGGTCATTGCCCTTGAAGACGTCAATGATTTTTTTAAAGCTGAACGGAGCAGGAGGCTGTGTGCTTATCTCACGCCTCTCGCGAACACCGAAAATGGTGAAGCAGAGAAAAGCCGGGGCAAGAATACAGATTACCAGAGCCACGCGGCCGTAGGCATAAGCAGTGTTTCCTCCAAGCGTAGAGCTGCCTGTTGTCAGCATGGGGATGAAAAACCCAGCAAGCGTTCCGCCAATCCCGGCGAAGAGGTTGGTGCGGGCAGTAAACTGATCACGTACGTGGGCATCCGTACCGAGAGCGGGAACCATGCCCCAGTACGAAATGTCGTGCATCGTATAAGTGATACTGTAAAGGAAGTAGATCAGAGCAAAGAACCATACGAAGTTCCAACCGGCAAGTTTCGTGTTGAAAGCGGCGTAAACAACAAGGGAAGTGGAAAGGATACCGATTACAAGCCAGGGTTTGTATTTGCCCCAACGGGTCCGGGTTCGCTCGATGATATTCCCCATGATCGGGTCATTGAGAGCATCAAACACACGGGCGCCGATCATGATAGCGGATACAGCTCCGAGCTGAGCGGCATTCAGCCCGCGGGTAAAGAGAATGAAGGTAAAGATAAAGTTTGTAAAAAGGTTGTAAATCATGTCGCGGCCGACTGTGCCGAGAGGGAACATGATCAGGTTCCGTTTCAAATATTTTTTGTCTTCCATAGCAGAGAGATCCTTTCCAAGAGCGTATTTCTGTGGTATGCTGTTTCTGAATGTACTATAACATAGTTTCCGGTATGCAACAAGGCGAAAATGCAGGAGGTGCCGGTTTTTCTCACAGAACATCGACTGGATTGTTTTCAGTTTCGAAATGATTTTTGTGGGCAGTTATGCTAAAATCCGCATCCGATGTCTGACAGGGGCGAAAAAGATGAAAGCGTCCTTTCTACCCATGAACAGAAGTTGAGGTATTATATGTTTTCTTTACCCAGTTTTTCCGGGAATACCGGGCAGGAAAGCCGAGTGTTTCCGCATATCGGCAGGCGTATTGTAAAAACGGCGATTGCTGTTTTTCTCTGCCTGATGATCTATGCGCTCCGTGGATATGAAGTGGGCTCCATGCCGACGGAGGCAGCAATCACCGCCATTATCTGTATGCAGCCCTATGTGAAGGATGCAGGAAAGTATGCTCTTGACAGGCTTACCGGATCGCTGATCGGTACGGTATGGTCGCTGCTGTTTCTGGTGGTGCTGATGAATGTCCCGTTTCTCAGTGCGAGCAAGGTTATTCTGTATGCCTTTATGTCTCTCGGGGTGCTCTTATCCATCTATACGGCGGTTGTATTTCGGATCGCAGATACAGCGGGACTCGCAGCCATTATTTATATCTGTGTTATTGCCGGTTATCCGGACATTGATGATCCGTTGCGGTCTGCAGCGATCCGCATTTTTGACATCAACGTGGGGGCACTCGTTGCTATTCTGGTAAATACTACCCATCTTCCGCGCCGGAAGAACAAAGACCGGGTTTTCTTTGTACGCGCAAAAGATCTTGTGCCGGACCGGTTTTCACGGATTCCTCCGGCTGCACTTGTCCGGCTGAATTATTTGTTTAACGACGGTGCGATGATATCCCTGATCTCAGAGCATGCTCCGGCCTTTTTCCTCCTCCAGATGCGGGAGGCGAGGGTGACTGTTCCGATGATCGTGATGGACGGTGCCGGTATCTATGATGCGGGGAAAAATGAATTTCTCTATGCGGAAACAATCCCCGCAGAGGAATCCGAGCGCATCAAAACCCGCCTGGCAGCACTCGGATGCAGCTATTTTATCTATACGATCCATCACAACAAAACCTGTATTTTCCACCAGGGGAAAATAACCGAACAGGAAAAGATAATCTATGACAATATGAAGCGCTCTCCGTATCGCAACTATCTGGAAGGAGAGGTTTACGAGCCGGATGAGGTGGTTTATTATAAAATTATAGCCACCGACGGAATGATTGCAGGAATGGAAGCTGCGCTTCACGAGTTGCTGTCAGACGGAAAGCTCCGTATGGTGATCCGGCAGCAGGCAGGAACAGCAGGTTTAAGCGGATTGTATATCTATTCCGCAGCGGCAAGTGTAGAGCATGCGGAAAATATTGTGATGTGGATGCTGCGGGAAGAGAATCCTGCTCTACAGCCGGTTGAGATTTTTGCGCAGAAGCCATATCGAAGCGAACAGGATGCCATGCGGCTTCTGCACAGCATTGCCAACGAATATGAACCGATTGCTCTGCTTCCCAGACGAGAGAAAAAGGAGAAGGAACTGCAGTGACCCGTAAAAGATATCTTTTTTTCGATATAGACGGTACGCTGATAACCGGGGGCTATGACAAGTCCTGCGTGCCGGCCTCTGCAAGGCTCGCCATTGAAAAGCTGAAGGACGCAGGGCACTTCCTTGCCATTGCTACAGGCAGAGCACAGGCGATGGCAGTGGATCTGATGCACGATCTCGGCTTCCAAAATATGGTCAGTGACGGGGGATACGGTATCACAATCGATGACGTTCTCCTCGGCATTACACCGCTTCCTAAAGATAAAGTGGTTGCTCTTGTGCGGGAGTGCGAACAAAAGGGTATCCCCTGGGGGCTGCAGACAGATAATTCCGACACGCGGCTGGTTCCGGATCAGCGGTTTGACGCCTTTACGCACGATATTTACCTGAAAAACAGGATCGTTCCCGGGCTGGATCCGGAAAACTATGAAGATCTATATAAAATGTATGTTGCCTGCCCCTATCCGCAGGAATTTACACTGGATGCCCTGAAAGAACTGCCCTGGTGCCGTTACCATAAGGAATACTTCTTTGTGGAGCCGGCAGACAAGGCATTTGGAATCCGGACCATTCTGGATCATTTTCATGCACGGTATGAGGATGCCGTGGTTTTTGGGGATGCGCTGAACGATCTCTCTATGTTCACGCCGGACGGCTGGACAAAAGTAGCCATGGGGAATGCGGCGGAAGAAGTGAAGCAGAAAGCTGACTTTGTAACGACAGCCGTGGATCAGGACGGAATCTATAACGCATGCTTTGCCCTTGGCCTTTTTGATTAAAAATAGCTTCATGATTTCTTTATAAAATCGTTGCGAAAACAGCAAGATCATGGTATCATAAAAAATAATAGCCACAGGTTTATAAAAGGGAAAAATATGGACAGAAACACAAAAATTATAGCGGTTGCGGGGAAAGGCGGAGTCGGAAAGACGAGCATTTCCGCAGCCTTTGTCCGTCTGCTGACGGAGACCTATCCGGAATCCCGTATTCTTGCTATTGATGCAGACCCCGCTGTCGGCCTTTCCACGGCACTCGGAGTGGAAGTGAAGGCGACCCTGGATGATATCCGGAAGGGGATCGTTCAGTCGGTGGAGATGGGAGCCCAGAGGGAAGCGATCGAACTCCTCAGTGAGGCGCGCTTCCGGATTTTCGACACCATGGTGGAACAGCAGAAGTTTTCGTTCCTCGCCATCGGGCGGCCGGAGACAGCCGGCTGCTACTGCAAGGTAAATGCCTACCTGAAAGAGGTTATCAACCTTCTCAGCCATGATTTTGATTATGTCGTGATTGACGGGGAGGCGGGTATCGAGCAGATCAACCGCCGCGTGATGGAAAAGGTGACGCACCTGATCCTGATCACGGATCCGAGCCGGAAGGGAACGCAGGTAGTGGATACCATCCGGAAGGTTGCGGACGACCTCGTGATGTATGACCGGTGCGGCGTGATCGTCAACCGGATTACGGATCCTTCCCTGATCCCGTACATCCATGTCGAGAATACGGAAATCCTTTCCTATATCCCGGCGGACAATGCCCATGCCGCCAATGACATCCAGGGCCTGACAGTCTTTGACCTGCCGGAGGATTCCCCCGTGATGAAGGGTGCGAGAGAAGCCCTGACAAAGATGGAAATTTTATAAGTCAAATCATTGCGGAGCTGGAAACGGTTCCTGATCTTCCAATAAAAACTATACAAACGGAGAGGGGTGTACTGTTTGAGAGATCTGAAGCATTTGATTTTCTTTGAAAATCTTCTCGACAATGCAGACAACGAGCTTGTCGAGAAGGCAAAAGCAGACGGAGGCCTTGCCATCGGGTATACGTGCTTCCATATCCCCGAAGTGCTGCTGAATGTGGGGCAGTGCTTCTCTGTCAGGCTGCGCGCACCTCGCACGGGCAGTGTGGACATTGCAACATACTATATGTCCAACTATACCTGCGAGTTTGCACGTGCTCTGGTGGAAAGAGGCATCGAGGGCGGCTTCAACTTCCTGGACGGGCTTGCAGGGGTTGACGCGTGCTCCATGATGAACCGCTTCTATGAGCACTTTGAGCTGCTCAAAATGAACGAAAAGCCCAATTTCTTCGTGACGCACTGCGATATGCCTTACAAGGTGGTTGACTATTCCGTCCGCCACTATGTCAAGCAGATGCAAATCCGGCTGCTGGACGTCATGAAGGAACATTACGGTGTAGATGTTTCCGATGCGGCAATCCGCAAAGCTGTTGAGGAGCACAACGAGGTCTGCCGGATCATTACGGAGATCGGTGAAATGCGCAAGGCGGAGAATCCGGTCATTACGGGTTATGAGTTCCATATTATCTGCCTGGTATCCTACACCTGCCCGAAAGCACTGATCCTGCCCTATCTGCGTGAGACACTTGAAGAGCTGAAAACGCGTGAACCCGATCCCAAACCCTGGTATCGTGCAAGAGTGGCGGTAATCGGCAGCGAGATTGATGACCCGGGCCTGATCCAGATGATCGAGGAAGCAGGCGCGATGGTGGTGGCTGACAGATTCTGCTATGGTTCCTTCCCGGGGCGTGAAGTGATTGAACTGAAGGACGATGAGCCTGCTCTGGAGCAGATCTGTCTCCATTATATGGAGGTTTCCGAGTGCGCCCGCTACATCAGCGATGAAAAGGTGCAGCAGCGCCGTGACACGGCTGACAGGCTTGCCAGAGAGTTCAATGCTGACGGCCTGATTTATGAGCAGATGAAATACTGCGATTTCTGGGGCTTCGAGCGTGCACTGGTCAGCCATATTATGGCAGAAGAGAGAGGCTGGCCCGTCCTCAGTATTGACCGGCTCTACAACAACAAGACCTCCGGCCAGCTGCGCACACGCTTCCAGGCGTTTGTTGAGTCGCTGGAGATTAAACGCATCCAGAAGAAAGGAGGCAGGAACTGATGTCCAGAGCAAAAATCAAATATCCGAATCCCGCATTCTTCCGTGCTAAAGACAATATGGACTGGAAAAAGCAGGGAGAAAACCTGCTGGAAGTCGGCAGCATTATTGTCGACATGTTCAAGGAGACGGACTGGAAAAAATTCGGGAATGACCGCCTGAACGATCTCAAGGACGACGGGCGCCGCATCGCGGAAGAATTCAAAGCCGTGATGGCTATGTCTCCCGAAGAGAGAAAAGACCTCCTGATTAACGGAGAAAAGCGCCTCGGCAAGCTTTACCGCAAAGGTGCCATGGCAACAGTGCGCCGTGAGTGGCGCGGTGTGAAGGACACCGCTTATGACTATAAGGAATGGCTGCGGATGTGGGGCATGCTCCTCGCCACCTTCTCTAAGGACCTGATCCCGGCTCTGAATACCACCTTCTGGTATCGCTGGATGATTTCCTACATGTGCTGTGTGGGGTTCATGGATAAGAACATCATGGGTCAGCGCGGCAGCGCACTGCAGATGAGCCATCTGATGATCTATGATATCTTCCGCTATGTTGCGGAAAACCTTGTTCTCCTGGCCAAGGGCGACAAGAAAAACGGCAACAGTGCTGAGCTGAACAAGAAGATCGTCCTCTTTGATGAAATGACGATGGGCCAGATCATGGCAGGCTTCCCTGACCTGATCGGTATTCCTTATCAGCTGATGCCGGTCTTCCTCGTTTCCGAAATAGACCAGCTCACCTGTGTGCCTTATATCGATGCGGTGGAATCCTTCGGCCTCCCGGCTGATACCTGCCCGGTGCCGTCTTCCGAATGCGGCGCGCTGGTAATCGACGCCCTTCCGCACCTCGGATCCTGTTTCATTTCCTCCTCCATGCCGTGTGATGGTTCAACGATGGCATCGTCCTACATGTCACGCCGGTTCCCGGATCTGCCGGTCTTCCACCTGACATTCCCGGTTCGTTACGAATATGAGGAAACGGTTGAAGATGCCGCGGAAGACATCAAGGCCTGTATCCGGTTTGTGGAAGAGACGACCGGCGCAAAGTGGAACTGGGATGCATACTTCACCACCATGAAGCGCTTCAATGAAGAGACGAAGTACGAGCTGGAAAAGTGGGAAGTCAACAAAACGCCGTATCCGCAGATTCTGGGCCCGTGCTACGAGCTGTTCCGCAAGTGGAATTATGAGATGGACGGCGGTATGGATCCCCGCGTGATGAAGACCTTCCGCAAAGTCAACGACATTATGATGAAGGCTTACGAGCGCAGGGAAGAGCCGTGGCGCGGCAAGATGAAATACCGCGGGATCGTATGGTCCTGCCCGGCCCACTATTATGCAAACTTCAGCAACTGGCTTGCAAACTGCTGGGGCGTGGATATCCTCGTCGAGATGGAATCCCTCAACTTCACCAAGCCGCTGGAGACGGAAAACAAAGAGCTTGCTCTCCAGGATCTGGCCCGTCTGTACGAGCGCATGGTCATGCGCCGTCACACCAACGGCGGGTACCACAACGTGGTCGATGAGCTGTGGCGCCAGTGCGAGGCCTGGAATGTTGAGATCATCATTATGTATCAGAATGTGGCCTGCAAGAACATGGCAACGCTCCAGGGTATTCTGGATGAACAGGCACGTGAAAAGGGCTACCACATGATCTGGATCGAGCATGACCTGATGGATCCGCGCACGGTTTCCCGCAAGGATATGCGTGCAAAGGTCAATGAGTACATGCGTACGGTTATGAAGGCAGAGCCCGTAGACCCGACCCTGTGCGACTTCGATGACGAAGCCTGCATGTAAAACCATAAACAAATTATTTAAAAACTATAAATCATAATTCTTTTAAGGAGAAATAGCATGAAATATTTCGGAGGCTGTGACGTAGGTTCCACTTATACCAAGGCGGTTATTCTTGACGAGAACGGCAAGATCTGCGCAGACACCACAATCAAGAGCAAAATCAATGCAGAAGTAAGCGCAAAGCTCGCTATGGAAGAAGTTCTCAACAAAGTCGGCCTGAAATCTTCCAAAGAGCTGGCTTACCTCATCGGTACCGGGTACGGACGCAACAAGGTCCCGTTTGCCGATGAAAACATCTCTGAGATCTCCTGCCATGCCATGGGCGTCCATATCACCGACCCCAGCGTAAAGGCGATCATCGATATCGGCGGGCAGGACGTCAAGGGCATCCAGGTCGACACGGACGGCACCGTGAAGAACTTTGCCATGAACGATAAGTGCGCCGCAGGTACCGGCCGCTTCTATGAAGCAATGGCACGTTCCTTTGAAATGAGCCTGCCTGAGTTTTCCAACCTGTCCCTCACTGCAAAGAATGTCATCCCCATCACGGCACAGTGCACGGTGTTTGCCGAGTCTGAAGTCATTACGCTCGTCGGCGAGAACAAGCCGATGGACGAAATCGCAGCAGGCATCCAGATGGCCGTTGCAAAGCGCTGCTTTGTTATGGCAAAGAAAGCCGGCGCGACGGATTCCATTACGCTTACCGGCGGTTGCGCAAAGAATGCCGGATTAAAGCAGGCAATTGAGCGTGTTCTCAAGCTCAAGGTTATCGACCTGAAGACTGACCCGCAGCTTATGGGTGCACTCGGCGCGGCAGAATATGCACGCCAGAAGGGGCTTGCAAAAGCGTAAAGCTCTCTGATTTGTAAAGGAGTAAGCTATGTGCAAATTTTTTAAAGTACTTTTCAGTATTATCCTGAAGATTTGCGTCATTCTCTCGATTGCTGTTGGTGTCCTCTTTGTCGTCTATTTCTGGAACCTTGACCAGAAGGTGCTCGGCTGGGCCTACACCATGGTAAACCGGATCTTTGACAGGAAAAAGCAGGATATTAAATTCTGATGGAAATCTACAACCAGATTATCCGTGACGTTGCGGGGCTTACAGGAAAGTCTGCCCCGCAATGTTACCGTTACAATCCGTCCCGCGCATGGGAAGACGCCGGAGCCTTTGAGCTGATTATGGCGCGTGATGCCGCTTACGAACTCGGCGGTGACAACAAGCCGGCCGTCAATTTCACCTGTGTTACCACATCTCCCGAGCTGGTTGACGAAGATGGCATCTTTGTCTATGGGCAGGATCTCGGCTCCATCCGGGAAAGCACGCCTTTTGCCCGCGTAACGCTTCTGCGTGTCGGAGACATCGAAAGTGACGATGACGACACGGAACAGGCTTTTCGCGCGATCCAGAATATGGATTTTGTGAAGTACCGTGTCTTCCCGAAAGGGTATATGATCCGCACCAGCAGCGAGAATCATCGGGAACAGATCCGGATCAGCAAAGAAGCAATCCGCAAGGGGATATCCTTCGAGCGGGTGGGCAATTCTTTCCTCCGCCAGTACAAACAGGACGCCAACATTATTTCAGCCAAGGTGCTGTTTATTACGGCACCCGATGCGGATTATGCCGGATTGCAGAAAGCTGCGCAGCAGGTCGGAAAGATCACCATGAGCCTCACCAAGATTATGGAAGGCATGTCGACCGATTGCACCACCTGCATGCTCAAACCGATCTGTGATGAAGTGGAAGGCATGAAGGAGCTCCATTTCGGCAAGGAAAAGCACACCACAGAATAAAGGAGGCAGATTCCAGTGCATGATGTTGAATACGGGCATGACCACCATCACGGTGCGGAGCACTCACCGGAAGAGGCCTTTGCCCTGCTGAAGTATATGAAAAACCATACGGAGCATCACTGCGATGAGCTGCATGAGCTGGCGCACAGCATCGGAGGCGATGCCGAACATCTGATTCACGATGCCTGTACGGATTTTCGTGAGGGTGTTGCAAAGCTGGATGAGGCGCTTCGCCGGCTGAAGGGGGAATAACCGATGTGCCTCTCAACGGTTTACAACGAAAAGCATGAGATGCTGGCAAAGAACGTCGCAACAGTCAAAGCGGAAAAGGGAAGGCTGATCTTTACGGATATTCTCGGGATTCCTACCGCGATCGACGGCACCATTGAAAAGGTGGATCTTATGGAGAATGAGATCTTTGTCATGCAGACAGAAAAACAGCCGGCCTGAAGCGCCGGCATAAAAGAAACAGGGCAGTTTGATCAGCTGCCCTGTTGCATTTTGTTCAGTTTTGTTTCCGAAGCAGCTCGGCGATTTCCGAGAACCTGCTTACGATTTCACCGTAGTTTTCCCGTTTATGGGGGAAGAGGCAGGCGGTGCAGTCCTTGATGCCTTTTTCATTGTAGACGAAGTCTCCTCCGCATCGCTCGCCCAGCGCATAGAGCGGGCAGTAGCAGAAAAGACAGTTGAAGTTTTCCCTGTCTGCACCTGCATGGCAGGGAAAGAATTCGCACTTTTTGTGGCAAAAATAGGAATATTCTTTTTCTTTCCAGTTCTGATTCAAACAGGTTCTCCTCAGGCTCCCGTATGGGAGCTTTTTATGCGGAACGTGCCCGCAGTACTTCCACCGCCTTCCTGGCGGCTGTCGCAGCATCCGGTGTGTACAGATCCGCGCCGATGGCTTCACAGTATTCCTGTGACGTCGGAGCCCCGCCGATCATGATGGTAACCTTATCACGGATCCCGGCTTTCCCTGCAAGTTCCACAACGCGCGCCATCTCATTCATGGAGGTGGTCAGCAGGGAAGAGCACGCGATGATACTGCAGTTTTCTCTCTGAGCCGCTTCGATAAAGGCTTCCGCGGAAGAATCTACCCCGAGGTCCACCACTTCGATGCCGCTGCTTTCAAATGCGAGTTTAACAATGTTTTTGCCGATATCATGCAGGTCACCCTTGACGGTTCCGATCACGGCTTTGCCGACGGCCTTGAGGTCACTGCCCTGCAGAAGCGGCTTGAGAACTTCCATCGCCTGGCTCATGCATTTTGCGGCGATCAGCATTTCCGGAACAAAAGCCCTGCCGGCGGAAAAGTCTTCTCCAAGGGTGTTCATCCCGGCAATCAGACCGCCGTTCAGGATCTCCTCGGCGGATTTTCCCTCGGAAAGTGCTGTGTTGACAAGCTCCAGCACACGTCTGCGCTGTCCCTTGCAGAGAGACGTGCTGATGGCTGACAGTACATCGGCGGTTGAAGATGTTTCGCTGGAAGCTCCCGCCACGGGAGCAGAGCGGACCCTGCGCCGCGGCAGTGTGACGGTGTTGCGTACGGGCATATGCAGCTGCGCATTGTATTTCCGGATCTCGTCATCGATGAAGGGATCGACATGTTTGAAAATGGTGCCGGCGAGGCCGTAGGTGATGCTGGGGATAAAATGCCCGCCGGGTCCGCAGGTTTCAAGTACATTTCTTACATAAGAACGGATTTCCTCTTCCGTGGAATCCGGCCGGTCGATTGCTGCGCCGATCCCGCCCATCAGAATCATTCTGCCGTTCATCCGACGCTGCAGAGCCGGAATATCATTTTCCGGCAGCACACCCTGCCAGCACTGGATACCGATTTCGGCCATATCGTCTACAATCGGAGCAAGATACGAGTCGGCATGGTGGATGGCGATCATGCCCTGGGAACGGATATAGCCGTATATTTTCCGGTAGGGCTCCTTGAAGAACTCACGCCACATATCGGGGTTCATAAAGAGATTTGTTTTGGTTCCCCAGTCATCGTGGAAGAAGATACCGTCCGGGTGCATCTTTTTGCAATAGAGTTTCATGATCTTCAGCTTGTATTCGCAGATATAATCGATCAGCTCATGCATCTCGTCCGGATGCTCATAGAGGTTGGTGAGGGTGTCTTCAAAACCCATCAGGAAGTGGCACTGCTCAAAGAGCCCGGTGCCGGAGAAAGCAAAGAGAAGCCTGTCCGGCCCTGCAGCTTCCCGTGCGGCTTTGATGCATTCCTCCCAACCGTCCTGGCAGTTGGCTTCCACATCGGGAGCATGCACAACCTCTTTCCACTTTGTGATGTCTTTGAGGACTTTAAGATCTTCTGTGGTAATCGGCTGCTGGCCGGGATGATCCTCCGGCCAGGAAATCGTGACGCCCCAGCGATCCTTACGCGTTGTGCCCGGGCCGCGCCCGTTCATCAGGTATCCGTTTACCGGGTCAAAAAGCCACAGGCACAGGGCCTCGTACTGGTCGAGCAGCCGGTCTGGCTTGCCGTCAGGCTTCAGCATTTCAAGGAATATCTCTTTGGCAGTCATGGCAGTCTCCTTTTTATGGTGTAAGAATACAGGATGTAAATGCTATGGTCCCTTCGCCGTGATAATAGGGGATTCCGTTTTTTTCGCAGACGTCCGATACCAGGAGCCCGTAAGCCTCCATGGATGACATCATCTTTTTCGGGAAGCGGCAGGGTTTATCGGGATAGGTGCAGACAGCGCATCTCATGCATCCGCCTGCCGTGAGAGGCAGGCAGTCCGGGCAGAAATGGCGCACCTGTCTGGCGAGTGTTTCAAAGCGCTGCTTGTGGGTCTTCTCCGTCCGGGCAATGCCTTCCACATCGAAAACATCTTCCAGCCGGCCAACGCTCTGAACCAGGATCCCGCTCTGATATGCCTCAATCCGCTGCCTGCATCTCTCAATGCTTCCGCAGGCAGGAGGGCAGCTCCAGCGTTTTCCATAGATCCGGCACCGGCCTGCAGCGCACATCTCCCTCACCTCATGCAGAGGTTTGAGCGTCTCAACACGCAAAATACATGAACACTCAAATCCGATTTCTCTTGCAAGTTCTGTCAATTCCATATACAATAAGGGCAGATTCATAATCTGCGTTTCAATTTTGTCTATTTTATGCTAAAGATGGTTTCCTGTCAAGAAAAGTTATGGAGGAGTCTATGAATATTTCATTTCCGCTGCTGCTGGACGGTGCCATGGGCACCCAGCTGTATAAACGTGGTTTTCCGGCCGGCGAGTGCCCTGAGAAGTGGAGCCTGGAGCATCCGGAGGAGGTCCAGTCAATCCAGCGTGCGTATGTTGATGCGGGTTCGCAGGTGATCTATGCCCCAACGTTTGGCGCAAACAGCTCTGTGCTGGAAAAAAACGGCGTCTTCAATAAGGTGAAGGACTATAATCACCGGCTTGTGGCCTTTGCACGCGAGGCAGCGGACGGCCGGGCGGCGGTCGCCGGGGATATCTCTTCCACGGGTGCCATGCTCTATCCTCTCGGGGACAGCAGCTTTGAAGATCTCTATCAGGTCTATCGGGAGCAGGCGGAGGCACTGGAGGAGGCGGGGGTTGATCTCTTTGTGATCGAAACCATGACCAATGTGCCGGAAGCCAGGGCAGCACTTCTCGCTGTGAAGGATGTTTCCGACAAGCCTGTTTTTGTCAGCTTTACCTGCAATGAAGCCGGCCGCACTATGACGGGCACCGATGTTGCTGCGGCGCTCCTGATTCTGCAGGGGATGGGTGCGGACGCTTTCGGACTCAACTGTTCGGTGGGGCCGAAGGAAATGATTCCCCAGATCAGGCGCCTTGCAGAACTTACAGATATACCCTTGATTGCAAAGGCAAACGCCGGCCTTCCGAAGACAGCCGGCGTCAGAACCGTGTATGATGTTTCGGCGGAAGAATTTGCTTCCTATGTCCCGGCACTGGCGGAGGCGGGGGTATCCATCTTCGGCGGGTGCTGCGGTACGGACGAGCATACGATTGCCGCGCTGAAAGAGGCACTTGCCAACGTTACCCTGAAAGCTCCTGCCCACGGCGAAACGGATCTGCTGCCCTGCGCCACGGAACGGGATGTCTTTCTGCTCCAACCGGATGCTTCCTACGCGGAAGTATTCCCCTGTGATGAGGATCTTGAAGACGCTCTTGCAGAGGCGGAGCCTGGCGAGTTGATTGCTGTTTCCATCGAAACGGAAGAGGATCTTGCCGCATTCTCTGATTGCCAGTATGCCGTTGCCAATCCGCTCTGCATCCTCTGTGATGATGCTTCCCTGCTGGAGAGGACTCTCCGCTGCTATCAGGGCCGCGCCCTGTATGAAGGATCTCTGCCGGATGACGCACTCCTGCCCCTGGCACAGAAATACGGCCTGATCTTCTGAAGCGGTTTATTCCTCCCAGCCTGACTCATAGGGGAAGGCCATTTCCTCTACAAACGCTTCACTGAATTTAGCACTGGAAGACAGTTCCAGATAACTGCACATAGATTGAATCTTTAACAGCCTGCTCTTCTCCTCGGAGAGTAAGGCTGTTTCTGCACCTGCCAGAGACGTATTCCCCGCAGGGCGGATTTTTCCGAGCAACGCCTCGGGGAGCATACCCAGAGTGACGGCGCTTTTCGGATCCAGCCGATTGCCGAATCCGCCCGCCAGCCATAGGGTGTCTATATCGCTGACCTGCAGGCCGCTCTCTTCCAGCAGAATCCGGATACCCGCAGCTACGGCAGCCTTGGCAAGCTGAAGCTGCCGCACATCCCTGCCGGTGAGCGAAACCCCGTCTGCTATGGTGAAAACGCCTTCTTCTCCGTCTTCACCCTCACTCAAAAGCTGCCCGTCTGCAGTGATATATCCGAGAGAGACAAGGCAGGCAGCGAGATCCAGCAGGCCGCTGCCGCAGATCCCTTTCGGGAGGCCGCCGCCGATCACATCAAAGAGAAGCTGATCTTCCGTCAGATGAAACCGGTTGATTGCCCCCGCTGCCGCGGGCATCCCGCAGGAAATTCCAGCACCTTCAAATGCCGGGCCGCAGGCAACCGCACAGGTGAGAAAACCGTTTTTCCCGCCGAGAGCCATTTCTCCGTTTGTCCCTACATCAAGGAATAGATGGTTTCCTTCTGCGAGATCCAGTTCCAGGGCTGAAAGCCCTGCTGTGATGTCTCCGCCGACATATCCCGATACACACGGGCTCATGTATACAGATTTTCCGTCCAACGCATACTTCTCCGAGGTATCAAAGGTAGTGTATGGCCGGAAGGGCGCTGCCGCTATGCTCGCAACAGGAAGTGCAGCAAAGAGATGCTGCATGGTGGTGTTGCCCGCGAGAAAGATCCTCTGCACATCTTCCCAGGAGCGATGATGCTCCTGGCACAGGTCCTTAGTCATCTGCCGGATCTGGCGACGCACCGTTGAAGAGAGCCTTTCCAGCCCGTCGGAATAGTCCATGGTATAGGCAATCCGGGTGATTACATCTGCTCCGAAGGCTCGCTGCTCGTTCCATGCGCCGCTCGTACCGAGCTTTTCTCCCGTCTTTAGATCAAAAAGGCTGACGGCAATGCTGGTTGTGCCGAGATCGACTGCTGTTCCCAGCCCGTCGGATCCGGCTGTATGCACCGTGCCGCTGCCGGGGGTGAAGTTCCAGGAAAGATCGTCCTGTGTATTGCCCAGTACAACGGTACAGCCCTCGGTTGCCGGCGTTTTGCAGGCACAGACACTGCTGCTGCCGTCAGCTGTTATCACAGTAACGGTACAGTTGCCGCATTTACCCTTTCCGCCGCACGGCGCATTGACAGAAAAGCCTTCCCGCTGCAGAACGGCGAGCAGGCTTTCTCCTTCCGTAAAGGGAACGGTCTGGTATTTGTTATGATCCTGAACAGAAATACAGGGCATTGTATCACCGAGCTTTCTTTGGCAGATTGGATTCCACTTCGATATCTTGTTAGTATGGGCTTTTAAAAGGGCCAGGTTGGCAGCCATCCCAGCAGCTGTGATGCAGCTGTGTTATCAACACGCATTCCGCTCAGCGCGGGATAGAATACCACAAACAGAATAGCGGAAACCGCTGTAAATGCATCCAGATAAAAGGTTGCATGATCTGCCCTATCTTCCATCAGTCGAAAGACATAGGCCAGACCGAGCACAAGAAAGATACTGCAGGGGAAGTAGTGGTACTCAAACGTAAGCCTTGTAACCAGCACCCATGGCAGAAGCTGCGCAAGATAACCGACAAGGATAAAACCTGCATCTCCGTCCCTGCGGAATACAGCCCGGTAAAAGAGAACAAACAGGGCCAGCAGCCCACCCCAGCACAGCATCGGATTAAGAAATGCTCCGAAACTTGAGCGCGTCCCGTCATCAAAATACTGCAGGTAATAGAGAATCGGCCGGATATTCAGCATCCACTGATACCAGCGTGACGCATAGGGATGTTCTGCCACCAGCGAAGAGTGATAGCTGAACATGTATTTCTGGTTGGAGAGCACGATGTCCCAGTAATCCCGGTTAAAAATTCCGTTTATATGGTTCGCTTTCCCGTAGGGAAGATAGGAGAGATAATAGATCGCACAGGGGATGATGAAAAAGAATATCACACAGAACAACACGTTGACGAGAAAAGAGCGAAAGCCTTTTTCCCGGTTACAGATCCAGTAGGCAGCCCAGAGGACTGCAAGCCCCGCCCCAGCATATAGGCAGGTCCATTTCGAGGCAGCTCCGAGCCCGAAAGCAATACCGCTGAGTGCAAGCATCCAAAGCTTTTCTTCGGTGAGAAAGAGGTACATAAAAAGATACATCAGCAGGATGAAGAAGACCGCGTATGTATCAATGGTGGCGATGCGCGTCTGCACAAAGTGCATGAAATCCGTTGCAAAAACGATAGTCCCGCACACGGCTGCACGCCGGCTGCCAAACATCTTTTTGATAAACACGTACATCACGGGAAGCATCAGCACACCGAAAAGCGTGCCGGAAAAACGCCAGCCGAAGGGGCTCATGCCAAACACCGCAATGCCTACAGAAAGAATGATTTTTCCGAGTGGCGGGTGTGAAATCTCATAAGGAACCACATTGTTGAGATGCTCCCACGCTGTGCGTGCATGATAAATTTCATCGAAATAAGAGGAATTCAGGAAGTCGTACGTCCGTCGGACGGTTTCCTGCTCATCGCAAAGTGCCGCAACAGTAGAGACAGCGTCCATTTTTTCTCCATCAGCTGTGAAAAAGGCGACCTCGCCGAGCCAGGCATTTCCTGTCCCTGTAATGCGGGCGTAACGGATCTCTTCCGTGGCTGCAATCGGCTGGATCTGCCAGCGCAGCACATCCCCGGCATCCTGTGTGAAATGCAGCACATCGGTATAAGTGACCCCGTCTTCGGAGAGAGAAAATGTATACTCCCCGTATCCAACACCTGTGAAGAAGCTAATTTCGGACGGGCATCCCGCTTGATCAAAGGTGAGTACTGCCTCTTCTTCTGCCATCGAATGAAAAGTGTGCGGTGCACTGATGCTGCCAAGCTGCATAAAGTCAACCGCACCGAAGAGTACCGTAATACACAGCATGATCAGGCAATCGGCCCGGTCAAGAGAGTGTCTGCGATGCTTTCTCTGCCCTTCCAGTGAGTACATCGGTGTAGCGGACAGATCGGGCAGCCCGAGATAAAACAGCAGCAACAGCACAAGCACCAGCGCTGGAAAGATATATCTGCTCATTTCAGAACCCGGTGGAGCTCCTTCACATCCGCAAGGATATAATCCGGCTGCCGCTCAGCTTCTTTCACCATTTGTTCAGTCGTCTCCCCGGACATCACCAGCACGGAAACTGCGCCTGCGTTCTGTGCTACTGCAATGTCGGTGTACAGCCGGTCTCCGACGGCACAGATCCTTTCATTTGGAATGCCTGTCATTTTGGAGATCACGTCGATCATATTCCGGTTGGGTTTCCCAATATAAGTCGGCTTCACACCGGAGGAAGCCGTCAGCAATGCACAGATGCTCCCGCAGTCCGGCAGCACTTCATCATGCGGCATCGGGCATACCCAGTCGGGATTTGCTGCGATGAATGTGGCACCGCGCCGGAGAAAGTGGCACGCCTTATTGAGCTTTTCGTATACCAGTTCCGTGTCAAACCCAACCACTACAATCTCTGCTTCTTCTTCCACAAGGTGAATACCGTAACTCAGCAGTTCCCTCCGGAAAGCCTGTGTGCCGACCAGATAAACCTTTGCACCGGGATAATTCTGATTCAGATACATCCCGGTTGCCATCCCGGAAGTAAAAACGTTTTCCGCCTCACAGGGAAAACCGAAGCCTTTCAGGCGCGTTATATAATCCGTACCGGCACGGGAGGAATTGTTGGTGAGATAAATATATTTTTTGCCGAGTGCGGGGAGGTCCTCCATCAGTTCCACGGCACCGTCAAAAATCTCGTCACCGAGGTAAAGCGTACCGTCCATGTCAAAGAGGAAAAGCTCACAGGCTCTGAGTTTGGTGAAATCCATTCTGATTCTCCTTCTGATATTTGTTATATGTATTTCTCACTTGAGTATTTCTCATGGTTTACTGTGTACAGCAAACGGAATGAACGTCCAGCATCCGGATCTCAAGGCCCTCCCGTCTGGCATAAACAAGGGTATTCATGGTTCCGCCCGGCCGGCCGTCGAAACAGGCTAACAGTACGGAAGCTTTGTCTACCATATAGGTGTTCCGACGCCGCATGCATTCCGGCGTATAATGCTCCTGAAAGATTTTCACGCTGTCGCAGGCCTCTATCAGCTCCGTATACTTCTGCTTCTGCTTGCTGTTCCATCGGCTTGCCTGATCAGCGCAGGGGATAGCGGCTTCCAGTGTGACATCGGGGTGCTTTTCCCGAAGCCGAAGTACTTCTTCGGCAAAATAAGTGTCACAGCCGATGGCCATCCCGGAGATAAAATGCCGGTACCCCAGTTCATACAGCTCTTCCAGCTGCTTTTCGATCCAGCTTTTTGCGGCAATGCATCGCTCGTCTGTTTCCCGCATTCCCCATGGCAGTTTCATCGGCCGGTGACCGCTGAAACAGCAGGTTGCCTCACGGTTTTCCATAATCTTTCTCCTGAGAATTGTCAGTTCAATGTAAAACTTCCTGCCTGCAGCATCCGTTCGAGACGCTGCCGCAGTACGGCATGAGATGGAAGCAACAGGGTGGGATCCTGTTCAAACAGCGCATCCGCCTCTTCTTTTGCTGTCTTCAGCACAGCGATATCTGCGCCGAGATCCGCCACATGCATCTCCGGCAGCCCATGCTGCCTTGCCCCGAAGAAATCTCCCGGCCCTCTGAGCCGCAGATCCTCTTCTGCAATCCGGAATCCGTCACAGGATTCACATAACACACGGAGCCGGGCTTTTGCATCTTCATTCTGCGCATCCGACACCAGTACGCATGTGCTTTTTTCTTTCCCGCGTCCCACGCGCCCACGCAACTGATGCAGCTGTGAAAGCCCGAAGCGTTCGGCATTCTCGACGATCATCAGTGTGGCGTTTGGAACATCCACCCCTACCTCGATCACAGTCGTAGAGACCAGCACGTCGGTTTCTCCCCGTGAAAAGGAATCCATAACAGACTCTTTTTCCTTTGCTTTCATCCTGCCGTGGACGCATGCAATCCGCAGCGAGGGGAGGGCTGCCCGCAGCTCCTCGGTATGCTTTTCTGCCGATTTAAGATGCAGCAGGTTTTCCTCTTCGCTCTCTTCCACCGCAGGACATACTACAAACACCTGATGCCCGTCTTCTGCCTGTTTGAGGATGAAGCGGTTGAGCCGTTCCCGGTACCGGCTGTCCACGGCATAGGTTTCCACAGGCATGCGCCCGGGCGGAAGCTCATCGAGAATCGATACATCCAGATCCCCGTAAATTATCAGTGCCAGTGTTCTCGGAATCGGTGTTGCCGACATTACCAGCATGTGTGCCTTCTCATTCTTCCCGGCAAGGGCAGCCCGCTGCCCTACACCGAAGCGATGCTGCTCGTCTGTAATCACAAGGCCGAGCCCCGGGTAAGATACATCGTCACTCAGCAGCGCATGGGTACCGACCAGCAGATCAATCTCCCGACGCTCCAGAGCATCCCGGATCTGTCGTTTCTCCTTTGGAGTCATGGCACCGGTCAGCTTTTCAACACGCAGGCCGAGCGGGGAGAGCAGGGCACGAAGGGTTCCGGTATGCTGCTCGGTGAGAATTTCCGTCGGTGCAAGCAGCACTGTGACATATCCGTTCTCTGCCGTAGCCCACGCCAGAGCGGCGGCACAGAGCGTCTTCCCGCTGCCCACATCTCCCTGCAGCAGGCGGTTCATCGCCTTGCCGGAAGTCATATCTATGAGGGCATCGGAGACAGCTCTCCGTTGAGCCGAAGTAGGGGAATAGGGGAGCGACGCATAAAAGCGCTCCAGATTAGGCATCTTATAGCAGAGTCCCTGCTTTTGCACATGATCCGATTTCCGGTACTGCATGGCGCAGGCAAGCAGAAAAAGCTCTTCAAAGACCAGTCGTCTTCTCGCCCGAGCAAGTGCCTGGAAATCTGTGGGGAAGTGAACGTTTTCATAAGCGTCCCTGATCCCGGTGAGCCCGAGCCGTGCGAGAATGTCTTCCGGGATCGGATCCTGTAGTTGTCCGGCGCAGGCTTCCAGCCCGGCTTTTACACTTTGAAGAACGTTTTTCTGCGTCAGGCCGCGGCTCAGCCGATAGATCGGCACAATTCCTCCGGTCACACCGCTCTGTGTACCGGCCTTTTCATATACCGGATTGGTCATGCTGCGGTACCGGCCTTTTGCTTCAATCCTGCCGTAGAAGATATACTCCTCTCCGCGGCAGATGTTGTTTTTCATCCAGCTCTGGTTGAAGTAGGTGATGTCCGCTGCACCGGAGTTGTCAAAAACCCGGAACTTCACGAGTTCCATCCCCCTCCGGATGCGGGAAAGCCTGGGTTCATCAGCCACAACTGCTGAAATGCAGCAGGGTATTCCGTCCGCTGCCTCCGCAATCGGAACGATCACACTCCTATCTTCATACCGTGCAGGGAAGGCAGAAAGAAGGTCATAGAGCGTGTTTACCCCGAGCTTGCCGAAAGCAAGCGCCCGTTTTTCTCCGATTCCCCGGATGGTGCTGATACTGTCCTGCAGTGTTGCCATTTCCCGCCTTACTCTACGTAGCTGAGAGTATAGAAATCGTTTTTGAGGTCAAACTCTTCCAGCAGACCGGAAGTGCAGATCACATTGCCGCTGTCGTTGATGAGAATCATTTCAAATCCGCCGTACTGCCTCCAGTAATTGATCGCCCTGCTCTGACCAACGGCAAACATGGCAGTGGACAGACAGTCGGCATACGTTCCGTCGTCACAGATGATGGTGACTGACAACAGCCCGTTTGTCGTCGGATATCCGCTGGAGGTATTCATAATGTGGTGATACTTCGGGTTTGCAGGCATGAAATTCTGATAGGAGCCGGTGGTCACAATTGCGGCTTCTCCGACGGACAGAATTCCCAGATAGCCTGCGGGATTGCTCGGATCCGTAATGCCGACGCTCCAGTTATTGCCGTCCGGTTTTCTGCCGAGCGTCTGGATGTTCCCCGCCAGAGAGACCAGACCGCTCTCTACGCCGTTTTTCCGCATTGCATCGATTGCATATTTGGCGGCACATCCCCGTGCGCAGGAGGCAAAACTCAGCCTTCCGTATTCAGGAAAGATGACGGCATAAGTCCCCGACGTCGGGAACTTCGAAATCGTCATTTCCCTCATGCAGAGGAGGGAAAGATCCTCGCTGATCTCTTCCGGGGAGGGAACGTAGTATCTTCCGTGGTCAAACCCCCAGCGCTGGACCAGGGGATATACGGTGAGATCATAGGCACCGTTTGTTCGTTCACAGATTTCCTTTGCATCAACCAGCATTTCCGCAATCTGCCCGGAAATGTTAACCTGCTGACCCTGCGCATGGTTGAGCAGATAGCAGGTGCTCGTTTCAATGTCCGGATCACTCATGGCATCGATGGCTATGATCGAAGCTTCCGCCGCATTGATACCTGCTGTCGCTTTTTTGCCGTAGGCGGTAAGGGTGAACATGGTATTCATGGCAAAAAGCTGCTTCTGCTTCTCTGCTGCGTCACCGCATCCCGCCAGGGAAAACGCCATTGCAAAACACAGCAGAATACAGAGAATTTTATTATAAAAATGTCTTTTCATGGTTTCCTTCCTGTTCGGGCGGGGAGAATGCTTCTTCCGTACCGCCCTGCTCATGATACTGCCAGTAAAACCTTATTTTACCTGATGATGCGTCGGCTTGCAAGAAAAAAATAATTATGATATACTAATAAAGTATCCCAATGGAAAGAGGTATAATTGAATGAAGAAACTGTTCTGCATAGTTCTGCTGGTATCTCTGCTGGCTCTCTCCGCGTTTTCCGCTACTGCGGAGGAAGGGCGTACGATTACTCTCAACGGAGATAGCGCAACTTTCCGTGGCTCTGGCATTGCCGTGAACGGCAGTGAAATTACCCTTACAGAGCCGGGGGAGTTTGTTGTGACGGGCAAGCTGAATAACGGCAGAATCGTCATCAATACCGGTTCCTCCGAAGAGAAAATCAGTGTTGTACTCAATGGTGCGGATCTTACCTGTCTTGACGGCCCTGCCATTTATGTCGTGCAGGCTGAAAAGGTTAGGTTCTGTATGGCGGAAGGAACGGAAAACACTGTCACTTCCGGCACGGAAGAACTGATGGAGACTCACGACGATTCGCGCTCCGGCGCTGCTATTTTTGCCGAGGATGACATTGACATCAAAGGACCGGGGAAGCTGACGGTTTACGGATACCTCAACAACGGGATTACCTGCAAAGATGATATTGATCTTGACGGCGGTACTCTTGAGGTCCATGCAGCAAACAACGGCATAAAAGGCTCTGAATCAATAGAGGTCAATGACGGCTCGATTACGATCACCTGCGGGAATGACGGCCTGAAAGCGACCTCCACCAAAATCGGCAAGGGTTATGTGGAAATCAACGGCGGATCTCTGACCATCTACTGCGAAGGAAACGGGATCTCTGCTGCCTCTGACTTTGTCATGACCGGCGGAAACACGGAAATTTATACGAACAAGCAGCCGATCGTCAAGGTGGGCGGCAGCAGGTTGGTACAGGGCGGTACGGTTTACGGGAACGGCACCCTCCTTACATTTAACTGATACAAGAGAGAAGACAGATATGGAAGAAACATTACAGCAAAAGAAAAAAACCGGCGCAGTTGCGTCTCATCTGGAGGAGGTTGCCTGCGAATTTGCCTCCATCGGCTCTTCACCTTCCGGGGACAAGTTCATCGGACTGGACCTCACAGTGGAGGACGCGATCTCGTTCCTTCTCACGGCGATGTTCCCCTATCATTTCGGCAAGGCAAGAGAGCGGTTTGTTGAAACGGAAAAGCGGACATGGGAGCTTATGCGTGCATACGATGCACTTACCAGATGCCTGACCTGTGTGTGTGAAAATGAACTGGAGGCTTCCGAAAAAGCCATGGAGCTGATTGACGCTCTGCCTGGGATTCTTGAGATCCTGAAGACGGACATTCGTGCCGGTTATGAGGGAGATCCTGCGGCCAAAAGCATTGATGAAATCATCCTTACCTATCCGGCCTTTCAGGCAATCAGCATCTACCGCATGGCACACAAATTATACCAGATGCAGGTTCCGCTTGTCCCGCGCATGATGACGGAGTACGCCCACCGGATCACGGGTATTGACATTCATCCCGGTGCCACCATCGGCAGTTACTTCTTTATTGACCACGGAACCGGTGTCGTTATCGGAGAGACGACGACGATCGGCGATCACGTGAAGCTGTACCAGCATGTCACGCTCGGCGCAAAGAGTTTTGAAGTCGGGGAAGACGGGACGCTTGTCAAGGGCATCAAGCGCCATCCTGACATCGGCGACCGTGTAGTGATTTATTCCGGGGCGACGATTCTCGGCGGTCAGACTGTTATCGGGGATGACTGCGTGATCGGCGGTAACGTCTGGCTGACGCATTCCATTCCTCCCGGAGAGACTGTTACGATTAAGGTGCCCGATCTGCGCAGCCGGTCGGAAAATGGCCATTGACTTTGACGGAAACAATGTTACAATAAAAATGTTGTGTTCCCTGCATTATAGGAAAGTATAAAGATGGAGAGGTAGAACTATGGGTTATCGGGTAGTAACAAAGCGATTCCTCAACGAGGCAAAAAGCATATGCCTGTTTGAAATCGAGGCACCGCTGATTGCAAGGCATGCCATGGCTGGCCAGTTTGTCATTTTCCGGCTGGATGAACAGGGTGAGCGTGTTCCTGTATCCGTGGCAGGTTATGATCGGGAAAAGGGTACCGTTACCGTGATGGTGCAGGCTGCCGGCCGTACCACCAAAATGCTTCATACCGTGGAAGAGGGAGATATCATCACGGATATCGTCGGGCCGCTCGGCCGGGCGACGGAGATGGACGGGCTGAAAAAAGTATGCGTTGTAGGCGGAGGCGTCGGATGTGCGATCGCCTATCCGATTGCCAGGGAAATGCACGAAAAGGGCATTGAGGTTACGTTTATCGGCGGTTTCCGCAGTGCGGACATAGTGATTCTGAAGGAAGAGCTTGCAGCCGCTTCCGACAAGCTGGTCATCTGCACCGATGACGGCACTTACGGCGTAAAAGGCTTTACAACGAACGCTCTCCAGGCAGAAATCGAAGCCAACATCAAAGAGGGAAAACCGCAATTTGATAGAGTTATAGCGATCGGGCCTGATATCATGATGAAGTTCCTCGCGGAAGTGACACGGCCTTACGGCATCAAGACGATTATTTCTCTCGACCCGATCATGGTGGACGGTACCGGAATGTGCGGCGGATGCCGTGTGATTGTGGGCGGTGAAACCAAATTCGCCTGTGTTGACGGGCCTGACTTTGATGCACACCTGGTTGATTTTGATTCCCTGATCAAGCGTGCCGCATTTTATAAGGAGGAGCAGGATGCCGCAGACAGGCATATCTGCAGAATGACAGGAGGCAAGAGAGTCAATGGCTGATATGAGTTTGACGAAAAACCCCATGCCCGAGCAGGATCCTCTGGTCCGTGCCGGTAATTTTGACGAAGTAGCCCTCGGCTATACAAAAGAGCTGGCAGTTGCCGAGGCAAAGCGCTGCCTGAACTGCCCCAACCCGCTTTGCAGAACGGGCTGCCCTGTCTCAGTACGCATTCCGGAATTTATTGCAAAGGTCGTCGAGGAAGACTTTGACGCCGCTTATGACATTCTCACTTCCACGAATTCCCTTCCTGCCGTCTGCGGCCGTGTCTGCCCGCAGGAAAAGCAGTGCGAGAGCAAGTGTGTTCGCGGCAAAAAGGGCGAGAGCGTTGCCATTGGCCGCCTGGAGCGTTTTGTGGCGGACTTTCACAATGCAAAGAAAGAAAAGGCACCGGTCGAAGTTCCTGCATCCAACGGGCACAAAGTTGCTGTAATCGGTTCTGGCCCGTCCGGCCTAACCTGTGCGGGAGACCTGCGCAAGATGGGCTATGATGTCACGATCTTTGAAGCATTCCATAAGAGCGGCGGCGTTCTGGTTTACGGGATTCCGCAGTTCCGTCTTCCGAAAGAGATCGTCCAGGTGGAAATCGACAATCTGGTTGCCATGGGCGTCAAAATCGTCAATAACGCCGTCATCGGCAAGAGCGAAACAGTAGATGAGCTCTTTGAAGACGGGTTTGAAGCAGTCTATATCGGCTCGGGTGCCGGCCTCCCGCAGTTCCTGCATATTCCGGGCGAAAATCTGCTGGGTGTATATTCCGCCAACGAGATACTGACCCGTACTAACCTCATGAAGGCTTACCGGGACGATTACGATACGCCGCTCAAGCGCTTCCACAATGTGGCGGTTGTAGGTGGTGGAAACGTAGCGATGGATGCAGCTCGCGTTGCAAAACGTCTGGGCGACGGGCATGTTTACATCACTTACCGCCGCGGCATGGATGAGCTCCCCGCCAGAAAGGAAGAGGTGGAACATGCGGTAGCTGAGGGCATTGAGTTCCAGCTGCTGAACAATCCGGTCTCCGTCGTCGGGGATGAAAACGGTCGCGTGACCGGGATCGAGCTGATCCGTCAGGAACTCGGAGAACCGGATGAGAAAGGCCGCAGAAGCCCTGTCCCCATAGAAGGCAGCAACTGGGTCCTGCCTTGTGATGCTGTTATCATCGCCATCGGCACAAGCCCGAACCCGCTGATCCGTTCCACTACGCCGAATCTCAACATTACGAGAAAGGGTGCCATTGAGACGGATGAAAACGGCAAAACCTCCCGTGAAGGCATTTTCTGCGGAGGAGACGCAGCAACGGGTGCCGCTACAGTCATCCTTGCGATGGGCGCGGGTAAGACCGGGGCCAAAAGCATCGACGAATACATCAAGAGCAAAGCATAATCATTTAACTCACCATACAAAACGGCTGCCGGCCATGGGTTTCATGGCCGGCAGCTTTTCGCAATTCAATCTATCCTGAAATACGAATGGTAAACTCGTCCAAAGTAGGTAAGTCTTCAGCGGGAAAACTTTCTGAAGTTTCCGGTACAGGATCGGTGCCTGTAGCAGGAGGATCATAAGAAGGGGGTGATTCCGGCTCCCGGGAAGGAGTCTCGTTTTGTGGCGGATCTGCCGGAGCAGGATCCGGTATCGAAGACTCTTGCTGGGCAGTGTCAGGGACGACAGCCTCGGCAGAAACGGGATCTGCAGCCGGCGTCTCCCCGGTGGCAGGGGTTCCCGCCGGACCGGATGCTTCGTCTGTTCCGGGTTGCTGCCCACCCTGGGAAGCTTCTTCCTCTTCCCAGATTAAGCGCCAGGCCTCTTCAATCTCCTTCCGATGCTGTTCTTCAGCTTCTTCCTTTGAGATTCCTCCGGCGGTATCCGGGATATAGGCGGGAGGAGGGGTAGGCGACGGTGAGGCATTTCTGGCTCGCTCTGCAGCCTGCCTCTCTTCTTCTGCCATCTGCAGGGCAAGCATCTCGGCGTCCATGCGTTCACGCTGTTCAATCTGTGCAAGGGTGGTCTTTTCTTCTTCCCCCACGATGCGGCGCATATAGCAGCGGTGTGTTTTCAGATATTCCTCCAGTGTGGTGATGAGGACGTCGTTTGCCGAGTCCATCGCATGGATGAACTTCCCCTCGCCAATGTAAATCCCGACGTGGTTAATATAGTTGCTCGTGATCCAGGAAAAGCAGATAATGTCCCCGGGGAGAAGGTCCTTCTGTTCCCTGATTTCAGCTCCGTTTAAAGCCTGGTCCGCTGCCACACGGTTGAGCCGATACCCGAACTGCTTGAAAACATAATAGACAAGACCGGAGCAGTCAAACCCCGTTGAGGGATCCTGCCCGCCGTAGTTGTAGCGGTATCCGTCAAACTGCAGTGCATACTGGGCGATCAGTTCTCCCTCGTACGGAGGAGGGGTAGGAGTCGGCGAAGGGGAAGGGGATACGGTTACACACGGAGAAGGGGTGGCTGTCGGGAAGGGAGAGACAGCCGGAACCGGGGAGGGACTCACGGCTACCGGCAACGATGTAGTGTACACGCCTGTGCAGGATGACGTAAAAAGGAGCGCAGCAAGCAGAATGATGAGAATCGGAATCAGCTTCTTCTCCATGGGGGCGCTCCTTTCAGACAGTTGTTATTTGCATTTTAACACAGTCCGGCAGATCAAACAAGGATAAGCAGACGATTTTTGAGTGCTCCGGCAGGATTTTCGTTGACATAATTCTGTTTCTGTGATAGGATAACGAAAAGAATGGGAATATTCTAACCCGAACGACTGGGAGGACAGCATTGATGGCAAAAAACAGTCTTGATCCCGAAGAACTCTTTCGCAAAAGCGAAGATGAAATGAGCGATATAGAAAAAATGATGGCGGAAATCCTCAGTGAATCCGAGGAGAATGGACGGAAAAAACCAACGGGGGAGTCGAAGCAGCCGGACGATGCGGCAAAAGCACCGTCTTATGCCTCTCCCGCACCGCCGCCGAGAGCCAGGAAGGTTTCCGATGCGTCATCTTCCGGTAGCAGAGTTGAAAAGGCAGTGCCGGATAACCGCCGCAGTGCTGAGGCGTCTGCAAAACAGAACCGCGCCCAGAAGCTGGAACGTGAGAAGAAGATCAAAGAGGCGACTAAAAAACGCAGTGCTGTGCCTCTCATTGTGGCGCTTGTGCTGATTGCAGTCTTTGTTGTGGGTGCGCTGGTCTATACCAAGATGTTTGAAGACCTCCGCCTCCAGCGTGAGCGCGCTGCCGTGATGCAGACTGGTACTGCGTCGAACACAACTTCTGGCAGCGAGGAGGGAGATGCAGACGGACAGGAGAGCGAGAGCCTTCCGGAAGTGACCTTCCCGCCGGATATGGTTTTTCCGACGCCTGATCCTGACGGAGATGACGTTCAGGTTATTCCGCCCCCCGATCCCATTGTGATCCTTTCTGACACGCGCACCCCGGAACCGGCTGCCGAGGAGGGGAATGAATCTGCTGTCTCCTCCGGTGAAGAACAGGCACCGCGTGAGCATACTTATCAGTTCTTCAAGGAAGACAAGAGCTGGACGGAGGCACAGCAGGCCTGCAAAGACAAGGGTGGGTATCTTGCCGTTGTCAGGAATGAAGAAGAGCTCCGCAAGGTTGTTGCCCTGGCTCAGCAGAACGGCATCGAAAAGGTCTGGCTCGGATGCCACCGTGAAAACGGAGAGCTTGTCTGGGAAAACGGAGAAAACGTCACTTTCTATGCCTGGGGTGCCGGAGAACCGTCTCAGTATGACAGTGGAGACAAGGTTGCCGAAGATTATCTCCTGCTCTGGCACTTTAACGGAGCATGGGTTTATAATGACAGCCGCAACGATCCTGTGAAAGACTACCCCGGCATGTACAGTGGACAGATCGGGTACGTCTGTGAGTTTGAATAATTTTTTGGATAGTTCACAGAAAAGGTGAGAATTCTATGAAAATGAGAATCAGATTTACTGCACTGCTGACGGCTGCCATGCTGCTATGCTCTCTCGGGGTGCATGCCTTTGCAGCTGAAACAGTTTCCCCGGCATCTCCTGCTGTGGCTCCCGCACTCATCGATGCTGCCGAGCTGCAGAAGATGATGGATGATTTTGTGGCGGAGTACAGCCTGGACAAGCAGAGCAGAAGTATCAGTGTCGGTTTCTGCTATCTGAAAACCGGTGATACCTGGTATTACAATGCAGACAAATGGTATTACAGTGCCAGTATGTACAAGGTGCCTGTGGCAATGCTCCTTGCCGAGCGCGAGCTTGCCGGAGAAATCACGCAGGACACTGTTTTTGAAAACCAGTATTCCACCAACAGCCTGGCAGAGTTGGAGCGGAGATCGATCGTGAATTCCGACAACAACACCGGTCATGCCATGGTGGAATGGATGGGAGGCACGTATGCAGGCAAATGCGCCGACCAGATCATCAAATATACGGATTTGCCGAAGAGCTATTTTCCTCAGGACTTCTTTGATTACAGCTATTACAATGTGGAGTTCTACACGCAGGTCCTGAAAACGCTCTATAACAATCCGGATCAGTTTCCGCATGTACTTGACCTGATGGAGCAAGCCCAGCCCGGTGCTTATCTTCGCACCAATCTTGAGGGGAAGTATGATGTGGCTCAGAAGTACGGTGCTTTCGAAGAAGTGAAAGCAAATCCCGTCAAGAACAACAATCATGTCGGCGGCATCATCTATACCCCAAATCCGATCGCGGTTACCATTATGTCGGTCAATATGGAAAACTTCAACAAGCGCATTGGCGATCTGGCCGAGAAGTTTGCGAACTATGCACTCGAACTCGACGGAAAAGTAGATGCCTATGAGGCCGAACAGGTTCGCCTGCAGCAGGAAGAGGCCGAGCGGCTTGTTCGGGAAGAGGAGGAGAGGCGTGCACGGGAAGAGAAAGAGCGTAAAGCAGCCGAGGCAGTGGTGATTTCCACTCCTGCTCCGACTCCCGTTCCCACGCAGGTTCCTTCCGCCGTGATTGCGGCCCCCAACGCACCTCAGCCGGAAAAGGCTTCCGGCATCGGAGATACACAGAAGATGATCCTGATTGCCGGTGTGGCGGTTTTTATCGTCGGGCTTGCGTTGCTGCTGGTGATTCTCAACGGCAAACGCCGCCGGAAGGCTGCTTCTGAGCCGGAGGAATATGAGGATGATGCCTATGACGGCGAGGATGACGAATATCTTGAGCCGCCCGAGGTGAAGCGAAATCCCTACCGCTCTGCTGCCCGCGTACAGAAGGTTCAGGAAGAGGAGCCGTATGAGGATGAACCTTTTGCGGACGAACCGTATGAAGACGAGGCTTATGAGGAGCAGCAGCCCATGGAGGAAGCTGAGCCGCAGGGCGAGGAGCCGGATGAATATCTCACCGACGGGGATTACCTGGAAAACGATTCCTTCCTGGATCAGAGTGATTATAAGGATTTTCAGACGGATTATGGCTATGGCAATTACAGCGCTTATGACACGGAAGTCTATGAAGACAAACCGCAGGAAAAAACCAGATTTACCGGTACCGGAAACCATTATAAGCCGAAGCACTGATTCAGTCGGGTACCATTTTCCGAAGCGTCTGCTGTGCCTTGTGCTTATCCTCTGTCTGTGCCTGCCGCTTTTCGGGTGTGGTCGGGGAGGTGTATCCTACGGTGTGAAAGCCATTCAGACACTGCAGGAACAGCAGTACTCTCTGGCCTTCCGCAACAATGACCCGACGATCTATTATGTCGTGGCCGCTATCAAAGTCCTTGCAGCACAGGGAAAAGTGGATGAGCTCTCCACGAAGTGGCTGGGAAGCAGGGTCGTCACCTTTGAAAAGGATGCCAACGCGCTGGAGAACCTCGCAGTGCCGAAGGATAAGACGTTTATTATCGGCGTTGATGTCAACTCCTTCCCCTTTGTCTACAGCTCCAACGGCACCCTGTGGGGGTTTGACATTGAGCTTGCCATCGCTGTGACGGATCTTCTCGGCTGGACGCTGAAAGAACAGGTCATCGAGAAGGAAAAGGTCTATGACGAGCTCGCCTCCGGGAATATCGACTGCGCCTGGGGCGGCATTGCGCTGGATGAAAAGGAAGTTGCCCGGGGGGACTATGCCCGCTATGGTCCGTATGTCGACAATCAGATCGTCATTGCGGCGCGGGACAGTGCACTTTCTGTCAGCCTGAAAGGGAAGACGCTGGCAATGCCCTCCACCGTGGAGGCGCTCAATGCACTCAATTCAGACAGCCGGCTGGCTTCCCGCCTCGGAAATGTCATTCGCCTGGTGGGTGGAACCATAGAGTGTTTCAATTACCTCTATGACAATAGGTGCGATGCCATCCTCACCGACAGCACTGCCATTCTCTATTATAATTGCCATTAATTACAGAAATACCTGTATTTTCCGAAAAAAATGCTTGCAAAGCACAGAATATGGTGCTATAGTGTGCATGGTAGTAATAAGCTTGTATTGTATGAGAGGGTCGCGGCCCTCTCTTTTTTCAGAGCTTTTCCGCAGAGAAGAAAGTGAGATCAGTAATGAGCAAAATTACGGAAGCCGTAGCAAACCTTGCCAAAGGGGTTGTAGAGGCAGAGGGCTGCTCCCTGTGGGACGTGGAATATGTCCGGGAAGCCGGTTCCTATTATCTTCGTGTGTATATCGACAAGCCGGGCGGTGTTTCGATCAATGACTGTGAAGCGATCAGCCGCACGCTGGACAAGCTCCTGGATGAAGCCGATCCGATTCCGGACAGCTATATTTTTGAGGTTGCTTCTGCCGGTGCGGAGCGGGAACTGAAGCGCCCGTCCGATTTTGAAGCTTTTATGGGCAGCGAAGTGGAAGTGCGAACCTATAAGTCGATCAACGGGCAAAAGGCATTTGTCGGTACTTTAGAAAAGTATGAAGATGGTGCGGTTACACTTTCTTCCGGAAAGAAGCAGATCCGGCTTGAAAAGCAGGATATAGCTCTTGTAAAGCTTCATGTTTCGTTTTAATGAGAATGGGAGATGACAGAAAAAATGAACGCAGAATTTTTTGAAGCGATTGAAGACATTGAGAAAGAAAAAGGTATTCCTCGGGAGTACATGTATGAAAAGATCCGGCAGGCTATGCTTGCCGCATTCCGGCGTGACAACCCGGAATGTGAGGATAATGTGGAAATCATCCTCGATGAGGATAAGAAGCAGATTGAAATGCATGTAAACAAGCTCGCTGTGGAAGAGGTTTCCAATCCTTCTCATGAAATACAGATAGATGCTGCGAAAAAGATCGCAAAACGCGCCAAGGTGGGCGACACGGTTCGCGTCCCGGTGGAGACGAAGAAGTTCGGGCGTATTGCAGCACAGGCAGCCAAACAGGTGATCATCCAGGGTATCCGGGAAGCAGAGCGCGGCCTGATTTATCAGGAATTCACCTCCAAGGAGCATGAAATCCTGACAGGTGTTGTCTCCCACATTGATCAGAGATCCGGCACCGTCGGTATCCGCATCTCCTCCAACAGCGAGTTTACCGAAGCTGTCCTTGCAGCCAACGAGCGGATTAAAACGGAGCCCCTGAAGGAAGGAGACCGCATCAAGGTCTATGTGGTGGAAGTTCGCAACTCCACCCGCGGGCCTCAGGTTCTCATCAGCAGGACCCATCCCGGCCTCGTAAAGCGTCTCTTTGAGCTGGAAGTTCCGGAGATTTCCGACGGCACAGTCGAGATCATGTCCATTGCCCGTGAAGCCGGCAGCCGCACCAAGATGTCCGTTCGTTCGGAAGATCCCGATGTAGATCCTATAGGATCCTGCGTCGGTCCGAAGGGCGGGCGTGTGGCTAACATCGTCACGGAACTCGGCGGAGAGAAGATTGACATTATTAAATACAGCGATATTCCCGAAGATTATATTTCTGCTGCACTTTCCCCGTCGGAAGTTGTGAGTGTTACCATGGCGGAAGACGGAAAGAGCTGCCGCGTCATTGTTCCGGACGATCAGCTTTCTCTGGCTATCGGCAAGGAAGGGCAGAATGCCCGCCTTGCAGCAAAGCTCACCGGGTATAAGATTGATATCAAACCCGTGAGTGAGGCAAGATAAGGGCTGAGAAGCGGAAGGAGGCGGAGCCAACGGCAACGATCAAGAAAATACCGATGAGGCAGTGCCTCGGCTGCCGTGAGATGAAGCCCAAGAGCGAGCTTCTGCGTGTGGTGCGTTCCCCGGAGGGAGCGGTTACCTTTGACGGCAGAGGCAAGGCATCTGGGCGCGGCGCTTATGTCTGTCGGGATGCTTCCTGTCTGAAAAAAGCCATCCGATCGAAAGCGCTGGAGCGCTCTCTCGGAGTTCCTGTTCCACCGGAGCTTCTGGAGCAGCTGCTTGCAGAGCAGGAGGCACAGCCATGAAAGCGGATATTCTTGCCTTTCTCGGTCTGATGCGAAGAGCTTCGGCACTGGCCATCGGAGAGGAAAATGCCTCCGAGGCCATCGGAAAGGGTAAAGCCAGGCTACTGCTTCTGCCGTCTGACGGCAGAGAAAAAACCGCTCTTCATGCCGAGCACCTTCTGGAAGGTCGCAGTGCACTGAAAATTCTGCTCCCCTTTTCGGAAGAGGAAGTGGCAGCTGCCCTGGGTACCGGCAGATGTTCTATGGCAGCCGTGACGGATCTCGGCTTTGCCAGGGCACTGATGCAGCAGCTGGCAGAAGAATTTCCAGGACGGTTTGATGAGGAACTGGAAACGGTCACCTTCCGCTATGAGAAGGCAAAACGCAGGAAAAAAGAAAAGCCCGGAGTCAGGACAAAGAAAAAGACAGCAGGGGAGGATTAATTTATGGCATTGGTAATGAAATACAGATTGGGTGAAGTGGCGAAGGATTTCGGCGTCCCCAACAAGGAAATATCATCGATCATGGCAGAGTACTTTACCCCTGCCAAGAACCACATGCAGGTTCTGGCAGACGAAGAGCTGGATGTGATCTTTGAATATATGACGCAGCACAATCAGGTGGAGAGCCTGGAGGAGATCTTCGTTGTCACGCCGATTGCACCGCCGGCACCCGAAGCTCCTGCAGCACCCGCTCCGGAAGCCGCTAAGGAAGAGAAGCCTAAGCAGGCCGCCAAAGGCGCACAGGAGAAACCGGCAAAATCTGCGCAGGGCAAGGCAGATCAGAAAGCACACCAGGAGGCAAAGCCTGCCCAGCAGCAGGGCCAGCCGAGTGCTCAGCCGGCACAGAATGCGCCCGCACAGAAGCAGAAGCAGAACAAGCCCTACACACCGCGCCAGGTCGCGGAGAAGCGCGTTGTCGATACGCGCGGCGGTTCTGCAGTGAATATCGATAAATACAACGAGAAATATGAAGACCTCGGCAGCAACAAGACCAACAATTCCAATATGCGCCGCGGCAACAAGGAGAAGATCCAGAGCAAATCCAAGCAGCGTACCAATCCGCAGGCGGCTTCCGCCAAACGCCGCCAGGAGGAACGCGACAAGATGGCGCGTCTCCAGCTTGAAATTGCCCGGAAGCAGCAGCTTAAGGTGCAGATCCCGGATGAAATCAGCGTCGGAGATCTGGCTGCACGTATGAAGAAGACGGCCTCCGAAGTCATCAAAAATCTCATGAAGATGGGCACGTTTGCCTCTATCTCCGATGTGATTGATTATGACACCGCAGCTCTCGTGGCGATGGAACTCGGCTGCAAGGTCGAAAAGGAAGTTATTGTCACGGTGGAAGAGCGCCTGATCGACGACAGCCAGGACAAGCCGGAAGATCTCGTCACCCGTGCCCCTGTCGTTGTGGTTATGGGCCATGTAGACCACGGCAAGACCTCCTTGCTGGACTATATCCGCAATTCTAACGTAGCCTCCGGAGAAGCCGGCGGCATTACGCAGGCAATCGGTGCCTATACCGTTGAGATCGACGGCAAGCCGATCACCTTCCTGGATACACCGGGCCATGAGGCATTCACATCCATGCGTGCCCGTGGTGCGATGGTGACGGATATTGCAATTCTCGTTGTGGCAGCGGATGACGGCATCATGCCGCAGACGGTTGAAAGCATCAACCATGCGAAGGCCGCCAATATCCCGATCGTTGTTGCCATCAACAAGATGGACGTTACGGGGGCAAATCCCGAGCGCATCAAGCAGCAGCTTACCGAGTATGACCTTGTTGCCGAGGAGTGGGGCGGCGATACCATCGTCTGCCCGATTTCCGCAAAGACCGGTATGGGCATTGAAAACCTGCTGGAAAACCTTACCATCCTTGCTGAGGTGCAGGAACTCAAGGCCAATCCGAACCGTGCGGCAAAGGGTGCTGTCATCGAAGCCCGCCTCGACAAAGGCCGCGGCCCGATTATGACGGTTCTTGTCCAGAACGGTACGTTGAAACAGGGCGACATTATTATTGCCGGTACGGCTGTCGGCCGTGTCCGCACGATGGTAGACGATAAGGGCAGACATATCACCAAAGCAGGGCCTTCCACTCCGGTTGAAATTTCCGGTCTTTCCGAGGTTCCGAGCGCAGGCGACGTGTTCAATGCCGTTTCCGATGAGCGTATGGCTCGTGAACTTGCCGAAGAGCGCCGGATCGCCATGTCCAGCAGTGCCGGCGGGCTCGGCCACAAGGTCAGCCTGGAAGATCTCTTCAGCCAGATTCAGGCCGGCGAGATGAAGACGCTCAACATCATCGTAAAGGCGGATGTGCAGGGCTCTGCGGAAGCGGTCAAATCCTCTCTGGAGAAAATCTCCAACGAGGAAGTGCGTGTCAAGGTTATCCACAGCGCAGTCGGTGCCATCAATGAGAGCGATGTAATGCTTGCCGCTACCTCCGGCGCCATCATTGTCGGCTTCAATGTCAGGCCGGATGCCGCCGCAAGAGACAACGCATCCAGAAACGATGTGGATATCCGCCTCTACCGCGTCATCTATGACTGCATCAACGAGATCGAAGCTGCCATGAAGGGTATGCTTGCACCGAAATTCAAAGAGTCGATCATCGGCCATGCCGAAGTGCGTGAGACGTACAAGGTCTCCAAGGTCGGCACTGTCTGCGGCTGCTACTGCACCGACGGTAAGATTCAGCGCGGATGCCAGGTTCGTATCCTGCGTGACAATATTGTTGTTCACGAGGGTGAACTGGCTTCACTGCGCCGCTTTAAGGATGACGTCAGAGAAGTCGCATCCGGTTATGAGTGCGGCATGCAGGTGGAAAAATTCAACGACATCAAGGTCGGCGATGTGATCGAGTGCTTCGTGATGGAGCAGATTGCCCAGTAAAGGAGAAACAATGGCTTCCAATAAACTGGCAAGAACCAATGATGATATCCAGTTCGTCCTCTCCGCCCTTCTTCGGAATATCAAGGACCCGCGGATCGCCGGCAAAATGATCAGCGTCACCCGCGTCGAAACGACGGGGGACCTGCGGTATGCCAAGGTATGGCTTTCCGTGATGGATCTTGAGGACGAAAAGGAATTTAAAAAAGGCCTGAAGTCCGCTTCCGGCTGGCTGCGCAGAGAACTCGGCAATTCCATGAGCCTGCGGTATACCCCGGAGCTGGTCTTTGAGATCGACCACAGCATCGCCTACGGCGCACACATCAACGAACTGCTGGAGAGCCTGAACATCCGGCATGATGACGACGAAGATGGACAGCTGTAATGTTCTGCAGGCTGCGAGGCTTCTGAAGGAGCAGGACCGGTTTCTTCTCCTGACGCACAAGAATCCGGACGGGGATACACTCTGCTCGGCGGCGGCGCTCTGCCATGCTTTGCGCCGTGCGGGGAAGACGGCTTTTCTCTACCGCAATGAGCAGATTACCGAAAAGTACCTGCCTTATGTAAGCACCTATCTGGAGGAAACCGGATTTGTGCCGGAGTACATCATCGCCGTAGATCTGGCAACGGAACAGCTCTTTCCCAACGGGTTTTCCGGGAAGGTCGACTTCTGCGTAGACCATCATCCCACGAATTCCTTTTACGCCGGGAAAACGCTGGCCTGCCCGGACAGATCTTCCTGCGGGGAGATCGTTATGGCTCTGATCGAGAAGCTCTGCGGAAATCTGTCCAAAGAAGAAGCGGATCTGCTCTATATCGCCGTTTCAACGGATACCGGCTGCTTTCAGTATGCCAACACCAATGCGAAGACGTTCTCGGCAGCCTCGCATCTGCTCGCCCACGGGGCGGACAATGCTGCGGCAAACCTTGTCTTCTTCCGCCAGGTCAGCCGTGCGAGAGTCGAGCTGGAAGGTGCGATCTATTCAGGCATGACCTTCCACCGCGGCAATGCGGTCGTAGTTGCAACCGTGACGCAGGAAATGATGCGGCGCTGTGGCGCTACGGAGGATGACTGTGATGACCTTGCTTCCCTCACCGGCAGGGTGAGAGGCTGTAAAGTCGGCATTACCATACGTGAGTTGGAGAGCGGGGAGAGCAAGATCTCTGTCCGCACTTCGAAGGATGTGTCTTCCATCGAGATCTGCAGTGTTTTCGGCGGGGGCGGCCATGAGATGGCCGCAGGCTGTACCATTTCTGCCGGGCCTGCACGCTCGAAGGAACTGCTGCTCGCGGTTGTGGATGAGGTTATGAAATGACAGGGATTCTCCTGGTAGATAAAGAACAGGACTGGACAAGCAGTGATGTGGTTGCCAGGCTGCGCGGTCTTCTGCATGAGCGCAGGATCGGCCATGCCGGCACATTGGATCCGCTTGCCACAGGCCTTCTGATTGTGATGGTCGGGCGTGCTGCAAGGGCGTCCGATTATCTTATGAGGCATCCGAAGCAGTACCGGGCACATTTTCGCCCCGGCATCGTTACGGATACGCAGGATATCACAGGCCGCGTCCTCTCACGAAAAAACGTCACTCTCTCCGAGCGGGAGCTGGAGGAAGTGCTGGCGCAATTCCGCGGAGAACAGATGCAGATTCCGCCGATGTACTCCGCCATCAAAGTCCGTGGGCAGAAGCTTTATGACATTGCCCGCCGCGGCGGAGAGGTGGAGCGCGCACCGCGAGCTGTTACCATTTCCTCTCTCTCGCTTGACGGGCGGGACGGGGAGGATTTTATCCTGGATGTCTCCTGTTCTGCCGGTACCTACATCCGTACGCTCTGCCACGACATCGGGCAGGTTCTGGGATGCGGTGCCTGCATGACTCAGTTGCGTCGCATCGCTTCCGGGGCGTACCGGGTGGAAGATGCCCGTCTCATCGGGGAGATCGCTGCTGCCGCTTCAAGCGGAACTGCTGCCGATCTTCTTCTCTCGGTAGACAGTGTTTTTGCCGATCTGAAAAAGATTACGGTCGGTGAAGAGGAGGCAGCGCGTATCCGCTGCGGCGGCATTGTCCCGTGGGAAGGGGAGAACGAACGCGTACGCGTATATGCCCCCTCCGGGGAGTTTCTGATGGCAGGCCGGCTGGAAGGCGGCCTGCTGAAGACAGAAAAAAGTTTTTTTGAGGTACCATAATGGCACAGATCCGAAGAGCCCTGGCCATGGGCTTTTTTGACGGTGTGCACATCGGCCATGCGGCTCTGCTGAAAAAAGCGAGCCTGCGAGCCTGCGAGCTGGGGGCGGTTCCGTCCGTGCTCAGCTTTGATGTCCACCCGGATAACCTGATCTTCAACCGGGAAACGCGGCTGATCAACGATGCCCGCGGCCGGAAGGAGATCATCAGGCGTTGCTTCGGGATTGACAATGTTGTCTTTCTCCATTTCAACCGCCAGCTTATGAATATGCCATGGGAGGACTTTGCTTCCCATATCGTCGAGGAGCTGAATGTCTGCAGCTTTATCGTAGGGTATGACTTTACCTTTGGCAGCAGGGGAGAGGGAAACGGACAAAAACTGCAGAAGTTCAGCGCTTCCCGCGGCATTTCCTGCGATATCATCGAACCCGTGATGCTGGACGGGCAGATCGTCTCCTCCACGCTGATCCGCGAAATGATTGAAGCGGGCAATATCGAACAAGCCAACCGTTTTCTCGGCCATCCGCACTGCCTGTACGATACCGTCCATTCCGGTTATCATATCGGGCGCAAGCTCGAAGCGCCGACCATCAATATGTTTTTCCCAGACGGGGTGATCGTCCCGCGGCACGGAGTTTACGCTGCAAAAGTGGCGCTGCCGGACGGGGAGACCTATCCCGCTGTCACGAATGTCGGCATCCGCCCGACGTTCAGCGATGACGGAAAAGTCAGCGTTGAGAGCCATCTGCTCGGGTATGAGGGAAACCTCTACGGGGTTCCCACGCGCATCGACTTCTATCATTTTATCCGTCCGGAAGTGAAGTTTGACAGCTTTGAAGCCCTCTCTGCCCAGATCCGCCAGGATGCTGCAGCCGCCACCGCTTTTTTTGAAGAACAGCCCTGCTGAAAGGAGAACCAGCTATGCCGCTGAACAGAATTCCCTTTATGAACATCCATCTGGACAATATCACTACAGCCGAAGCGCTGGACTATATTGATGAATGGATTGCCTCCCGCAGAGTCGGGCAGATTATTACGCCCAACTGTGATCAGATTGTACAGGTTGAGAAAAACCCGGCGCTCGGTACCATCTGGAACGATGCGGAACTGCTCTTTGCCGACGGGCATCCGCTGCTCTGGTTTGCCAAATGGTATAAGACCCCCCTGAAGGAGAAAATCAACGGTTCTTCCTTTGTCCCGGAGCTGTGCGCCCGTGCCGCTGAAAAGGGATATTCCGTTTTTCTGCTCGGAGCCGGCCCAGGCGTGGCAGATCAGGCCGCCGAAAACCTGAAGAAGGCCTATCCCGGCATTCAAATTGCAGGCACTTATTCACCGTCCTACGGCTTTGAGAAGAATCCGGAAGAGGTAGAGGCCATAAACACCATGCTGCGGGAATCCCATGCGGATATTCTGATTCTCGGCGTAGGAGTTCCCAAACAGGAGATCTTCGGATATCAGAACCAGGAGAAATACAACATTCCGGTCACCATCAATGCCGGCGCCACGATCGATTTCCTGGCCGGCAACAAAAAGCGTGCCCCGAAGTGGATGGTGGACAGCGGTCTTGAGTGGCTTTACCGTACCATCAAGGAGCCGAAGCGTGTAGGCGGCCGCGTCCTGCGCGATCTTGCGATCTTCCCACTTGCTTGGAAATATCGTCCCCGCAAATGAAAAAACCGCCAATCGGCGGTTTTTTATCTTTTACCTCTGGTCCTGCCTCTGCCTCTCCGGCGCACCTGTGCCGCTTTTGCTTTGTAGGAGGCAAGCATTTCTTCGTCGCATTCATATACGAGCCGGTTTGCAATCAGCAGATCCGGTTCAAGGCTGGTTTTGAACTTTACACGAACCAGGTATTTTCCATGGGCTTCGCAGGAGTAGAGGTTCATATATCGCCCGTCCCCCTGGTTTACCCATTTCAGGCTCTGCATCCCTGCAGAACAGACCGGGCAGGGCACCAGGGCAATCCGGCTGTCTGCAAAGGCAGCGGCTTTGCTTTCAAATCCGTCATAGGCGTCATGCAGCACAGGCTCCGGCCCCGCAGCGGCTTCTGTTACAGCTACGGCTTTCGGCATTCTGGAAGCGAGGATTCTCGGTGCATCGTCATAGGTGCGCAAGCCCTCGTGCATATCCAGCCGGGTGCAGACAAGAGCGGTGTTGTAGGCATCTCCCAGCGCATCGTGCGCTACGCGTGTCTGTTCTATACCGAAGTGTTCCATCGCATCGGCCAGCGATTTCTGGTTTTTATCTCCGCCCGTCTGGACATTGTAGATGAGCTGAAGGTTGATCCAGTCATCGACCCAATCCCAGTCAAGATCGTGGATGATGATATTCTGTTCAAAGATGCCGCGGTCATCGCAGCCCCAGGTGAGAAACGTCACATCATCTCCGCAGAATTCCCGGAACTTCTCCAGCGCCTCGGGAAAGCTTACCCCGTGGGAAAGCCTGTCCCTGTCAAACCCTGTGATTTTTTTTACTTTATAATGAATCTGGCGGAAGTATACCGGTCGCACGTCAATGGTGAATTCCTCTCCCAGCGTCAGATCCGGATTCAGTTTTACCGCGCCGATCTCAATGATCTCCCCGCGCAGGTGGATGGGCAGTTTGTTGAAAACCGGTGAGTCGGACCGCATAGCCTGGTTCCACTCAAAATCCACCACAACAATATTCATACGTGTTTCGTTTCCTTACTATAATTCTTCACGGCAGATTATTATATCATCATTTTACGATTTTTCAACTGTCAAAATAAAATGCTTGACACCATAGGGGGAAAGTGCTATACTCCGACAAGTGAAATTGCTTAACAGGAGGCGTTCATCGTGGAAGACGGGAGATTCATGCAGAGCATGCTTCTCGATTTTTATGGTGATCTGCTAACCGACAAGCAGCGGGAATGTTTCAGCCTCTATTATAACGAGGATCTCTCCCTCTCCGAAATTGCAGAACAGCGCGGGATTTCCCGCCAGGGTGTGTGGGACAATATCCGTCATGCCGAGGCTGCCTTACGGGAGATCGAGGAGAAGACAGGGCTGATTGCCCGTTTCGAGCATACCAAGGCTGCCCTGTTCAAGCTGAGAGAACAGCTTTCCGTGCTTGTACAGACACCGGAGATCTCTTCCGCAGTGCAGAAAATTGATGAGCTGATTGCCTCCCTGTGAGGCAGCAGGACTGAAGAGGAAAAAGTATGGCATTTGAAAATATTTCCGATAAACTGAATTCTGTTTTCAAACGCCTGCGCGGGAAAGGCAGGCTGACGAAGGCCGATGTGAAGGAAGCAATGCGCGAAGTGCGCATGGCCCTTCTCGAGGCGGATGTCAGCTATAAAGTGGTGAAGGACTTTACCGCCCGTGTGACGGAACGGGCTTCCGGGGCTGATGTGCTCGAAGCTCTTTCTCCCGCCCAGCAGGTCATTAAGATCGTCAACGAAGAGCTGTGCACGCTCCTCGGCGGCTCCAACGCAAAAATCAATATCTCTTCGAAGCTTCCGAGTGTTGTGATGCTTTGCGGCCTGCAGGGTGCGGGCAAAACCACAAACGGAGCAAAGCTTGCCGGGTACCTTCGCAAGCAGGGCAAACGGCCGCTGCTTGTCGCGTGTGACGTTTACCGCCCGGCAGCCATCAAGCAGCTGGAAACCGTCGGCGCGCAGCTGGAGATTCCGGTGTTTCAGCAGGGTCAGGGCGATCCGGTTGAAATCGCCAAGGCGGCGATTGCCCACGCTTCCAAACACGGCAATGACATCGTCTTCCTCGATACGGCCGGCCGTCTGCACATTGACGAGCAGCTCATGGACGAGCTTCGCAACATCAAGGCCGCGGTTGACCCGGCGGAAATCCTCCTCGTGGTTGACGCCATGACGGGTCAGGACGCTGTCCACGCAGCCACTGCCTTTGATGAAGCCCTGGGGATCACGGGCGTCATGCTCACGAAGCTTGACGGCGATGCCCGAGGCGGCGCGGCTCTTTCCATTGCCACAGTTACAGGAAAGCCGATCAAATTCATCGGTGTCGGTGAGAAGCTTGACATGATCGAGCCATTCCACCCCGACCGGATGGCGTCCCGTATCCTCGGTATGGGCGATGTGTTGACGCTCATTGAGAAGGCGGAGCAGAGCTTTGATGAAAAGAAAGCGATGGAGGCTGCCGAAAAGCTTCGGCAGAACCGCTTTACTCTCAATGATTACCTTGACCAGATGGATCAGCTCAAAAACATGGGCGACCTCGGGGATCTGATGGCGATGGTTCCCGGCGTGGATGCCAAAGCCCTCAAGGGTGCCCAGCTGGATGAGAAAGCCCTGAACCGCCAGAAGGCCATCATCCAGTCCATGACGCTCAAGGAACGCGAAAACCCCGCTATCATCAATTCCTCACGCAAAAAACGCATTGCTGCCGGATGCGGGCAGACGGTGGTGGACGTCAACCGGATTCTCAAACAGTATGACGCCATGAACCAGATGATGAGGCAGTTTTCCGGCAGAAAACTGAAGAAGATGCAGAAGAAGATGGGCATGATGGGCGGCAGCCCGTCCGGCTTCGGCGGCGGATTCGGAGGCTTCGGCTTCTGATCCCCCGATTCACACAATTTGTTTATTTTTAATTTTTAAAGGAGATATACCCATGGTTAAGATCAGACTTCGCAGAATGGGCGCAAAGAAAGCCCCTTACTATCGTATCGTTGTTGCAGACTCCCGTTCCCCTCGTGACGGCCGCTGCATTGAAGAGCTCGGCACCTACGACCCCTCCGCAGAAGGCGAAGCAAAATTTGCCGTTGATCGTGAGCGCGTTCAGTACTGGATTTCCAAAGGTGCTCAGCCTACCGACACCGTTCGCGGCCTGCTGAATAAAGCTTAACAGGGAGCGGTTCTTCTCATGAAGGAACTACTCACCTATATCGTGCAGAACCTTGTCGATCATCCTGATGAAGTCTCCGTGACAGAGCGCAAGTCGACCTACAGCGGCGAAACCATTTATGAGGTTCGCGTTGCGGACGGCGATATGGGCAAAGTCATCGGACGTCAGGGAAAAATCGTGAAACAGATCCGCATTCTTATGCGTGCAGTTGCCCAGAGAAAGGGCAAAAAAATCTCAGTTGAAATTCTTGACTGATTCGGAGCAGAGGCTATCCCTCTGCTCTTTTTTCGTATATTACCTTGCACAACGGTAATTGTTTTGTTATAATAATTCCATAATCTTTTTTGAAAACGAGGTAATCGCTTATGGATGATTTTCTGAGCCTGAAGCGCAAGGCGTATGAAGCCCGTCTTCTCGCTGTCGACGCTGTTCACGAGGCAAAATCCGGCCATCCCGGCGGCTCTCTGAGCTGCATGGATGCTCTCACCACGCTCTACTTTAAAGAGATGAACATCGACCCCGCAAATCCTTCCTGGGCTGACCGTGACCGTTTTGTGCTCTCCAAGGGCCACTGCGCACCCGCACTCTACGCTGTGCTTGCGCTGCGCGGCTATTACCCGGTAGAGGATCTCAAGCTTCTCCGCTCCATCAAGGCACATTTCTCCGGCCATCCGGATATGGTGAATGTCCCCGGCGTTGACATGTCCACCGGTTCTCTCGGCCAGGGCCTGAGCTGTGCAGTCGGCATGGCACTCGCTGCCAAAACAACGGGCAAGACCTTCCGCACCTACGCCATCTGCGGCGACGGCGAAATCGAAGAGGGCCAGATCTGGGAAGCTGCCATGGCAGCCGCCAAGTGGAAGCTGGATAACCTCTGCGTCTTCCTCGACAGCAACGGCCTCCAGATCGACGGCAATGTAAATGACGTTATGCCTTCCGCCCCGCTGGACAAGAAGTTTGAAGCCTTCAACTGGAATGTCATCTGCATCGACGGGCATGACTTTGCCCAGATTGATGCGGCTCTGGCTGAAGCCCGTGCCTGCAAGGGCAAGCCCACCATGATCATCATGAAGACCGTGAAGGGCAAGGGCGTTTCCTTTATGGAGAACAATGCCGGCTGGCACGGCAAAGCTCCCAACGATGAGCAGTTTGCCCAGGCAAAGCAGGAGCTCGAAGCAGCCATCAAAGCGCTGGAAGAGGAGGAGAAGTAATCATGGCAGGTAAAATTGCAACCCGTAATGCATACGGCGATGCGCTTGTCGCTCTCGCTGAAAAGTATCCCCAGCTCGTCGTCCTCGATGCCGATCTCGCCGGCGCAACCATGACGAAAGGCTTTGCCGCCGCCCATCCCGAGCGCTTCTTTGACTGCGGTATTGCCGAAGCGAATATGACGGATATCGCTGCCGGTATGTCAACCGTCGGCCTGAAGCCGTTCACCAACACATTTGCCATCTTTGCTGCAGGCAGAGCTTATGAGCAGGTACGTAACTCCATCGCATATCCCGGCCTCAACGTTACGGTTGTAGGTTCTCACGGCGGCATCTCCGTCGGAGAAGACGGTGCAACCCACCAGTCCATTGAAGATTTTGCCCTCATGCGTGTGATCCCCGGCATGCTGGTCTGCTGCCCGTGTGACGGCCATGAGATGGCTCTCGCAGTTGAAGCTCTCATCAACTACAAAGGCCCCGCTTATCTGCGCCTGGAGCGCCCCGTCACCGAGATTATTACCGATGAGATCGAAGGCTATCAATTCGAACTCGGCAAAGGCGTCACCCTGCGTGACGGCTCTGACGTGACGGTAATTGCCTGCGGCATCAACGTCCCCATGGCAATGAAAGCGGCGGATCTTCTGGCTGCCGAAGGCATTTCTGCGCGCGTGATCGACATGCATACCATTAAGCCTCTGGACGAAGAGCTCGTGCTCAAGGCTGCAAAGGAGACGGGCGCCATCGTCACCTCGGAAGAGCATTCCATCATTGGCGGTCTCGGCGGTGCAGTCAGCGAGTTCCTCAGCGGAACCTGCCCTGTTCCCGTTGTACGCCACGGCGTGGAGGATTCCTTCGGCCGCAGCGGAACCTGGTCAGCCGTTCTGGAGTATTACGGCGTGACGCCGGAAGGCATTGCCGCAAAGGCAAAGCAGGCCATTGCGCTGAAAAAGTAAAGGGTAGAAGAAATGATAACAAAAGATCTTTTCGGCTCCTATGACAGATACAACCTCTCCAACGGTGAGCTGGAGGTTTCCATCATCACTCTCGGTGCCACTGTCACGTCCCTGAAGTTTAAGGGGCAGGACCGTGCCGTCTGCTATGATGATCCGGATGCTGCTCTCGCCGGTCACGGCTTCCTCTGCAAGGCGGTCGGCCGCTATGCCAACCGCATCGGCGGTGCAGCTTTCACGCTCAACGGAAAGCGCTATGAGCTCCCTCCCAATGAGAACGGAAACCAGCTTCACGGCGGCCCGAACTCGGTGGACAAGCGCATTTGGGATGTCGAGATTCTGGAAGGGGAGGCCATCCGCTTCTCCATTACCATGCCTGACGGCGACAACGGCTATCCCGGCAACCTCACCATGTCCGTTACCTATTCGCTGAAAGGCTCCGCGCTCCGCGTCGATTTCGGCGGGGAGACGGATCAGACCACCGTATTCGCACCTACCGTGCACCCCTACTTCACCCTCGGCGGGGAATCGGTCCTGCAGGCAAAGATGCAGGTGAACGCATCCGGCCATCTGGAAGTGGACAGCGAGTTGATTCCATCCGGCGTGGTTCTCCCGTGTGAAGGTAAGTTTGACTTTGCCGAGCTGCGGGAAATCCGCGAGAATCTGGATGACTGCTTTGTGATCTCCTCCAAGCACGCCTGCACGGTGGAATACGAGGGCAGCCGCATGGAAGTCTGGACGGATTTCCCGGCCATCCAGGTTTACACAGGTGCCAAGCTCCCTGCGCCTTATCACGCAAACCAGGGCATCGCCATCGAGCCGGAGTTCTACCCCGACAGCCCGAATCATCCCAACTTCCCGTCGACGGTTCTCAATCCGGGCGATTCTTTCGCAAAATACGTCGAATACCGTTTCTTCTGATTTCTTCAAAAGAACTGACAGGGGAGGGGGTTCAACCCCTCCCCATTTTCATGGCTATATTCCTTATAGCCTTCCCCTGACGGGCAGCGAAGCGGCGCCACGGAAGTGAATGACCTGCCGGTGGCAGGTCAGAGCCGTGGCGTGACCGAGCCGCAGCGAGAAGGTGGCTGCCGTCAGGCAGACGGATGAGGTCATTGTATGACAGACACACATGCGAGGTATTCTATGCTCTGTTTCCCCGTTCCTCAAATCCTTCAGAATCCCGAGCTCCCGAATGGCTGCGAGATCACCAGCCTCTGTATGCTGCTGCGCTACTGGGGTTATGATGCGGACAAGTGCGTCCTTGCCGACCGCTATCTGCCCCGCACGGAGACCTGGTGGGGCACCGACCCGGACCTTGCCTATATGGGCAACCCGCATCTGGAGGATGATTCTCCCGCGTGCGGGTATTACTGCTTTGCCGGGCCGATTGTAGCAGCGGCAACTGCTTATCTTGCCGATCAGGAGGGCTCGATGCGTATCCGCCCTGCGGATCTTACAGGTGCCGGGGAAGAGGAACTCATCGCCTGCCTGCAGCAGGGCTGCCCGTTCCTTTTCTGGGCGTCTCTGCACTTTGATGACATCTGTTTTGACCCCTGCGGGGCATACCCGCTCCCCGGCGGCAGGGAACACCGGGTCTTCCACCAGCTGCACTGTATGGTCTGCTGCGGAGTGGATGAGGAGTTCTTCTATCTTTCCGATCCGCTCAATTTCAACACCCGCGTGCCGCGTCCGCAGTTTATGAAGATCTACCGCCAGCTCGGTTCGCGCGCTGTCACCTTAGTTCCGATCCGGTAATTCCTCTTTGCCTTCCCCTTGACAAATCCGAATTCCTGTATATAATGCACTTCAGCACTTTACTGAATTGTATGTTGTGCAATACAACTTTGAAGGAGATCCTATGTACGGTACTTTCTGGGCTCTTGTGCCCCCTCTTTTTGCCATTATTCTGGCGCTGATCACCAAAGAGGTTTATTCCTCACTGTTTTTCGGTGTGCTGATCGGCGCGCTGTTTGCCGCAGGCTTCAACCCTGTGCAGACGCTGAACCTTATCGTTGTCGACGGCCTGTCCGTCTCCGTATCCGACCTTGCAGGCAATCTATGCTTTTTGGTCATTCTCGGCATTCTCGTTGCGCTGGTCAACAAATCCGGCGGCAGCGCTGCTTTCGGCCGCTGGGCTGAGAAAAACATCAAGTCCCGTGTCGGAGTTCAGATTGCCACGTTTATTCTCGGCATCCTGATCTTTATTGATGACTATTTCAACTGCCTCACCGTCGGCTCCGTGATGCGCCCCGTTACCGACCGGCAGAGGATCTCCCGTGCCAAGCTCGCTTACCTGATCGATGCAACTGCCGCTCCTGTCTGCATGATTGCGCCGATTTCCTCCTGGGCTGCTGCCGTTGCCGGCGTGGCGAAAGATCTCGGCACCGGCATCACCGGCATAGAGCTGTTTATCCGTGCCATCCCCTATAATTTCTATTCACTTCTGACATTCGTGTTCATTCTTGCCCTTGTCTCCATGCGGTTCGATTACGGCTCCATGGCGCTTGCCGAGCAGAGTGCCCGCCTGAACGGCGATCTCGGCGCACTGGAGGGCAGCGATGAACAGGAGGACAACCCGAAAGGCAAAATCCTGGATCTGATTCTTCCTGTTGCGGTGCTCATTGTAGCCGTCTTCTTTGCCATGCTCTATGCAGGGGGCTTTTACGGTGAAAACGCCTGGATCGGGCCGGAAAATACAGGAGACCTGATTGCAGCCTTCGGCGATACGGATGCCTTCATCGCTCTTCCATGGGGCGGTATGATCGCGCTTATCTTCTCGTTTATCTACTTCCTTCTTCGCCGCACCTTCTCCTTCAAGGAGATGACGGAATGCATCCCCCAGGGATTCGTTGCTATGGTACCTCCTATCCTGATCCTGGTGCTTGCCACCTCGCTGAAGACCATGACGTCCTCCCTCGGCGCCGCAGAGTTTGTGCACGACCTGATGATCGGTGCATCCTCCGGCCTGTACAGCCTGCTTCCGGCGGTCATCTTTGTGGTTGCCGTCATCCTCGCTTTTGCAACCGGTACCTCCTGGGGCACCTTCGGCATTCTCATTCCGATCGTGACAGCCATCTTCCCGGGAGACAGCAAGCTCCTCATCATCGGCATCTCTGCATGCCTTGCAGGTGCTGTCTGCGGTGACCACTGCTCTCCGATTTCCGACACCACCATTATGGCTTCCGCCGGTGCCCAGGTGGAGCATGTCAGCCATGTTTCCACACAGCTCCCTTACGCCATGACGGTTGCAGTGGTAAGTTTTGTCACATACATTGTGGCGGGCTTCGTGCAGAACTGGATTGTCAGCATCCTCGTCGGCATTGTGCTCACGGTTGCCACTCTCTTCGTCATCCGCAGCATCACGGCTAAAAAAGCCTGACAAGCAGCAGAAATCTGCGCAGCCTCTGAATCTGCGTCGGGCGAAGCGGGTAATCTCCGCACGAATGAAAAGCATTGATCCTATAAAATAAACAGCAGCCCGAAGCGGAGTAATTCATTTCGCTTCGGGCTGCTTATTGAATGGTTCAATTTCAATTAATCAGTTATTCGTATTAAGCAATTCTGTACCAGTAGTTTCCGTCAGTATCGCCGAGGGTGTTGTAGTCAAACATGACAAGCTCCAATACGACGGCGCTGCCGCTGTCCAGGGCAATCAGTTCTCCGTTGTAGCCGAAAATATATTCGTAGCGATAGCCGGTGCCCGGATCATCGGGATAAACAATCTGCAGGATTCCGCAGTCGAAAATATCAAGCCGAACATCTGCATAGTCGCATGCCCACGCACCAACGTAAAGATTATCTGCAGAAGCGGAAGTCATTCCGACTGCCGCAAAAACGGCAGCAATCACAAGCAGCGTCAGAACTGCCATAGCAATCAGAGTACGATACGTTTTTAAAGACATCATTTTTATAAATCTCCTTTGTTTTTCATTTGATGTCCGGAGTATAGCGCCCCCCCTGTCACAGAACTGTCACAGAAATGGGTGATTTCCATGCAAACCAAAAACACCCGTTCATGAGAAAAAACAGACAGTGGCTGATGCCTTTACACCAGCCACTGTTTATAGCCTGATAACATAGATTTTTATGCAGGTATTACGTTCCACACTTCATCCAGCATCGCCCGGATCATTTCATCAACGGTATGATAGTCTTCCGGATAGAAATGCCCTCCGTCCTCGGCCATATGTATTTCCTCTGCCGATTTTGCGTGTCTGACGACAAGGCAGTTGACGGTATCGCTCTGCACACACTTCAGGTGCACCAGGTGGTTTTCGTCGACGATAAACCAGTTCTGCCCGTCAATCATCTTCCGGATGCAGCGCTCTCCAATTCTGGATTCCACACTCTTCAGGATACCGCTTAAAGTAAGGTGCTGTCGAATCGTCATAGATAGTTCCTTCCTTGAATGAATCCCTTCTTCCTTTTTGGTTTACTTCTGTTTTACTTCCTACATGTAAATAAAATAATATCATAGTTCAGCCGTATGTGCAACTGTTGTTTGAAAAAAATCAGTAAAGTGTAATTCCTTCGCGCTCGAATAACAGCGCGGCTTCTCTGTTTACCCGGATAGCTTATTCCCTGTTTTTATTATACTTGCAAAGTGAGAGAGTATCGTTTAAACTATGATATAAATTGATATTTCGAAAGAGGAGATGTTTGATTGTGAGCGAAAGGCAGGCAAAACTTGCACCTTATGTGCAGGCGCTTCCGGGTATTCTCCAGTACCAGATTTTTACGAAGCTTGTCCTCTGCCTCTGGCTGTTTCTGATGGGGCGTTTGTTTCGTCTTTTGCTGAACAGTACAGGCAGAGTGGCAGTCAGCTCCGGGGACATTCTGTTTCTCATTACAAGCTGGCAGGGGCTTCTGATTATCCTTTGCGCCCTGATCTCTCTGCTGGGTTACTTTACCATTGATATCAATGCTAAAGTTGTGCTCAGCAAAGATCTGCTGAGCGGGGAGAGGATCTACGCGTTCAGTGTATTAAAGAGAGCAATTCCGAGCATCAAACACTTTGCATGCCTGGGAGGCCTTGGGGTCATCCTGTATATTTTGCTGATCGCTCCGATCCTTGGCCTTGGTGTTTCATTATCCATGACCAGAGGATTTTATGTCCCGACGTTCATTTCTTCCGTCATCAATGATACGCCGATTTTTGTCGTTCTGTTTGTAATCCTGATGATTGTATTTCTTTCAGTCGGCATTGCGAATCTTTTTATTCTCCACGGCGTTGTTCTCGACTCTCTGACCGTGAAGGAAGCGAGCGCCCTGTCAAAGAAGCTGATGCGGGAAAACTGGAAGGATTATCTGAAACAGAATATACTGTTTGTCCTTGTGCTGGGATTAGTCCTCGCAACAGTGATCATATTCCTCCTCGTGCTGCCTCTCGCTCTGGTTCAGCTTATCCCGTTTTCAGCAGCTGTCCGGCGGGCGCTGACGGTTTTCTTTGTTACCTCGGGGGTGCTTCTTTCTCTGTTAACCGGCCTGCTGGGCACACCGCTCTATATGATGAAGATGACGCAGCTTTACTATCTCTATAAAGGGGAAGAGCCGGTTCCTTTCCATATGTGGGAAAAGAAAAATCCCAAGTATACGGCTATGCTGGTCGTGGTGTGGATTCTTTTGGTGTGTATAGCCTCTGTCGTGATGACACGGAAGTTCGATTCCCTGTTTCCGCAGGAAACCGGTGTCCGAATTATCGCACATCGCGGCGGAGGAACGGAAGCACCGGAGAATACAGCTGCAGGGATCGAAAAGGCCTGGGAGATCGGAGCATTCGGAAGCGAAATCGATATTCAGCGTACGAAAGACGGATTCTATATTCTCAACCATGACGGCAATTTCCAGCGTGTAGCAGGGGATAAGAGAAAACCGGAAGAGATGACCCTGGAAGAAATCAAAGAGCTTTCCATAGAAGGGGAGCCTGTCGCGACACTGGAGGAGGCTCTTAAGGCCACCGAAGGAAAAGGAACCTTATTCATTGAACTGAAAGGATCTACCGCGGACCGCCAGATGGCGGATGACGCCGTGAAAACCGTTAAAGAATACGGGATGGAGGACGAATGCGTCCTGATCGGGATGAATTACGAACTGATTGACTATATCGAGACGAACTATCCCGAGATCCAGACAGGATACCTGACCTTTGCATCCTTTGGCGATACGGCCAAACTGAACTGTGACTATCTTGCCATGGAAGAGGAATCCGCCACAGCGGAGGTTATCTCCGAGATCCACAAGCAGGGGAAAAAGGTGCTGGTTTGGACGTCGAATGAAAAAAGGGCGCAGAGGCATTTCCTGTGCTCCATGATCGACGGGCTGATCACGGACAATGCTTCCCAGGCGATGCAGCTGATTCAGGAACTCAGTGAACGGTCAGATCTTCGCAGAATGGGAGACAGGATCCTGGAGATCCTGAGCTGAAAGCGTTTTTTTGAAAGGGAGTCATTTACAATGAAATACGATTTTGACAGTTATCTGCTGTATGAGGTGTCCCGGATGACACTGTATACAACAAAGGCAAAGATAATCCTGAATGCTCCCGTGATCCCGGAAACTCTCCGGATAGCTGCAGAAAAGGCTTTCCGGCGATTTCCGTACTATGCAAGAACCGTCCGCGTCAACGAAGAGGGCGCATATGAATTCGAGCCCTGTTCACTGCCCATCGCAGTGCTCGAAGAGAGCGAGCCAATTAAGCTTGGAAGTCCGCAGACGAACGGCCTGCTGTTTGCGTTAAGCTATCAGGGAAATGCTGTCTACTTCAACTTTGCACACAATTTCTGCGGCGGAAACGGCGCTATGTATTGGGTCAGAGCTACGCTGTGGCAGTATTTTACAGACCTGGGTTATGAGATCGACCCGGAAGGGTTCTTCGCACCCGGTTCACCTCAGCTCGAGGGAGAGACTGCACTCCCGGATCTTGAAACCCTGCCCCACGATGAACCGATCGGGGAGTATCGCGGTGGAGATTCCTTCATCCCGATGAAAGATTATGTGGGATACGTTATCAAGCCGGTGGAAAAGCAGGTCTATACTCCCATCGATATCGATGCGGATTATTTTATGAAGTATGCGAGAGAGCATGACGGAAGCCCGAATTCCATCTTGAGCGCACTTTTGTACCGAACCTGTTCCAGGCTGTTCCCCGACGCGGAACAGATCTCGGGGGGCATCGTCTGCAACTACCAGAAAGACGTCGGCTGCCCGAACACTTACCATGATCTCGTCAGGCTGATCCATACAAGATATACGCCGAAGCTCAGAGACTGGCCGATTGATAAGCTGAGTACGGTTTCAAGAGGCATGATGTATCTGCAGATGCAGCCGGAAATAAGCTGGAAGTATTATCGCGAACTTGTTGCGTACCGGGAGGAAATCGACAATCTGTCAACAGCTCGGAAAAAGCAGCGCTACGCCTCCAAAAACAGCCCTCTCAGAAGCGGACCAAAAGACACTTTCAATATCAGCTATGTTGGGAAAGTCGACTGGGGCGCGCTATCTGAATTCATTACGGCAGCCTATGCGATCACCGAGGGGCATCTCATGGTTGAAGTCCTCACGGCAGGCAACCGGTTTTGCTTGTCTTTCGAAACGCTCTGCGATACCGAAAGGTACCTGGGTGAATTTCTCAACGTGCTCCGGGAGGAAGGGGTCCCGTATACGGTCGGAGAAACGGAACAAAGCAATCTTCCACGTATCAAACTGTGATAACCATTCAGCCGGACAGATGACGAAGCGACTCCTTGGTCATAAAGCAGAAAAGTACCTGGAACAGTCATATAAAAAGGCTGTTCCAGGTACTTTTGGTAAATCGACAGATTGCTGTCCTGCCTCAGAGATTGGCGGCGTTCAGCTCTTCTTCAAGCGCCTTGCTCTGCTCTTCTGTCATGCCTGTGCCCGGAAGCGCGGCAAGCTTTCTTGCGCTCCACCCGCTGACGATCCTGATCCGGGGATCGGTGATATCCATACCGTGTTTTTTGCAGATTTCAACGGCTGTCGGGTTTGCAAGCAACTCCTTCACAGAACTGTCAAACGTCAAAGCCATAATTGATTTCTCCTTGTTTTTTATTTTTTAACAGCCTCCAGGACAGCGAAACCGTCCTGCAGTTTGAAGTTGCGGATTTCAGCATATTCCTCTACTTTTTTAGTCAGCTGTTTGAGCGGCTCTTCTACAACAGAATTGAGCTTCTCCGGGGTAACAGAAATCACCGGTACCTGTACGGAACGGACAACGACATTAGGCTGACCGTTCCATTGCACATCCGCGTTGAGCGAAGCTCTGGCTTTCAGAAAGCCCATTCCGCCCATGGCTGACAGTGCAATCTGGTCATTGCCGAATCCGATGGAAGGATTATCAACCTCCAGGTTTATGCCGGTCTTTTTCTGCAACAGCTGTGAGACCTGTGATTTGTGTTCTGTCAGGTATTCATTGGCGGCAGCGGTGGCCTCCTGATCTGATACCTTGATCGAAAAAGGTTCCCCGGCCGGAAGAGTCTTAAACTCGTCAAATTTTCCCAAAAAGCGTTGAAGTGTAGCACCCATTGTTGTTCCTCTTTATGTCTCTTTTCCTGTTACAGTTTGTTTTGTTTGTTCTCTTCTGAAATGGATTATTCTATGCTGTCGTTCTTTGCAGATTTGTGTTTAGCAATCAGAATCCCTGCAACAACTGCAGCCAAAACAATTCCGCCTCCGGCAATTAGCGGATAGCTGACAAGGCTTGAAATGTCAAAAGATGATTCTGTCCCGGATACTGACGGTTCCGTACCGGTGATAGTCTTAACAATTGCATTGACCCACTTCCGGATACTCTTGGATGAATTGTCTGTGTCCAGCCCGAAATGCAGTACTTTTCCGTCGGAGAGGTGAACCTCAAGATTTTTCAGACCTAATCTGATTCCAATTTTAACCTGAGGTTCTCCATCTATGACCTGTATTTCATTGAGGGGATAGGCGTCAAAGCCAAGATCTTTTCCGAACGCACCTTTCCTTTCATAGACGAGAGCCTCCGAGGTCAGGATCAGTTTGCCGGTGGCCATTCCGGCATTATTTTTTGTTCTATCGGAGACACGCGCTTGAGAAAGGATTATTTCTTCTCCGCTTTTTAACACATATTTGCTCATCGTATTATTCTTCTTTCTGCTCGCCGCCCTGCTTTTCTGCTAATTTTTTAGAAATATATCCGCCGACCATGCTCACTACAGAGTTCACGATTTCTCCACCTTTTTCACTGTTCAGCAGGGCTGTAATGGGATTATCGGGGTTCCCGCCGCCAAGCATGCCGACCAGCGCAGAGATCAGAGGATTCTGGGCATTCGGAGCATCGCCTTTGAGAGCAGAGACAGCGGCTTTTTGTGTATCGGCATCTGCTGTCTTGTAGAGATCCAGCACTTCGGAATCCGTTAATTCTGCCGGTTCTTCCGCAGGGGTTTCCTCTTTCTTTTCACAGGCAGGTGCTTCTTCAGCAGCAGCTGCTGCTGCAGCATCCTCCTTTGCGGCATCCAGAAGTGACTTCTGCGTTACTCCGGTTGCCTTCGCGATCGCTTTCAGTTTATTCTGTGACAGCTTTTTCTCACCGCATTCAGCCTGGCAGATATCTTCGGCGCTGACACCGTCAACCTTCTCCGCCAGTTCCTCCGGGGTCAGACCGGCAGTTGTCCGTGCTTCTTTGATTGCATTTCCGACTTTTGTAGCCATTTAAATTTTCTCCTTTTTATTTTTTATATATTTTCACATCCTGTCAGGAAGTGAGAAATCCAAGCGGATGTTTTTATTTTTCCGGTTTGATATCCGTGCGGATCTGCCAGAAATAAAAGCTCAGCAGCAGAATATAGATCGACATGGAATAAAAATAGGTAAAGGCGAGTAAGGAACCGGCGCCGGCTTTTTTATCCCGTTTTAAAGGGCTGAGCATACTGAAAATGTTTTTGATCAGGCCTTCGACGTTTTCGCTGCCGATCATATCTGTAATCATTGTCATAAGATCCTTAGGCTGCGGATTCTCACCCTTGAGCAGAGCAACAAATGCTTTCTTTGTATCCGCATCTGCTGTGCTGTAAAGATCCAGCAGTTCAGCATCGGTCGGCATTGCCGCTTCGCTGCTGACAGGATCCGTTTTCTCTGCTGTTGCAGCAGGCGCTTTATCAGAAATTGTTTCGGGTACTTTTTTTTCGGTTTCAGCCTGTTTCGCCATCGAGAATACCTCCGTAAAAGAATGATTGGTCTGACTGCATTTCAATTTGTTTTAAAAAAGACATTTTAATAAGAAATGACCATTTTAAAACAATATTAAGAAAAATGATTGTTGATTTTGTGACAGTTTGTAGTACTATCAACACAGAAACTAAAATTGTCGCTGTTTAAACTCCGGAAGGTTCTTTTGCAGACAACTCAAACTTGTCAAAATGCGGGTTGCCCAGGCTGTCGATCTTCCATTCTTTTTCTTCTTTGATCATCTTGATCTCAATGGTACCGGAAACGCTGTCCTTGTAATAGAAATCGAGCACACATCTGGCAGATTCCGAACCTTTCAGAATGTCCTTCACGGTATACTCGAATTCGGACATTTTGTTCAGAAGCAGGGTCGTGGGATTGCTTCCCATAAACAGGGTGCCCAGGTTGCCAATAGATTCCACATTTTCAATGGTTTTGAGTGCGTTTGCCGTGAGATGCTTTTTCAGGCCCCTCATGCCTTCTTCCTTGACATCTGCGTATGCCTCGTTCAGAGCATATTCGGGGCTCCAGCGTCTTAAAAGATTGAATGACATTGTAATAACTCCTTTTCTTTTTTTCGTTTTATATGGTTTTATGTGGGTATAATAGCCTAACTATATTTTACTGAAGCTTTGTTATCAATTCAACAATCAATAGTTCCGAGTTTGTTTTGACAGCGACGGAATGATCTGAACTGTCGCAGAAAAGACAGTTTTCTTAAAAAACTTAATATGTTGTTTTACTCCCAAAAAACGCCGACAGGAGGAGAACTGCGATGAAGGAAAAATCTGAAAGCCGCCGGGTGCGTATGACCAAACGACTGATGAAAGATGCCATGCTGGAGCTTCTCGAGAAGGAAGAACTGTCAAATATCACTATAACTGCGCTCTGTGAGACGGCAGACGTACACCGTTCGACGTTTTACAAATATTACACGGATCCTGCCGATCTTTTCCTGGAAATCGAACAGGACTTTCTGGAACAGATCCCGCTTCCGCCTCAGGTGCTGGATCAGAAGAGTGAGAAGCAGCTTCTTGCCGCCACCACAGCTTTTTTTGACTATATTAAGGAAAACAGAAAAGCTTTTCGGATCTTCTTCACCGGTTCGCTGGAAAGCAGTTTTTCATCTCGCCTGGTGGATCTGCTCTGTTCCAGGTATATTACTCTCATACAGTGCAACGATGAAATAAAAGAAGCATATATTCGTATTTATATCGCCAGCGGGACCGTCGGAATGCTGCGCGAATGGGTTACAACGGATTTTAATGTCACCAGTCGTAAAATTGCGGAAATGATGTACTCTCTGTCCAGGAAGGTCACAGACTAATATTCTTTAGGGAGCAGAAAAAGGAGATCAATATGGGAAACAACAACAGGAATGAGTTCCCACACTACGGGAACCTGGTGGATTATCTGATCTGGCGCGGGGATATCGATTTTGCAACGGACCCGTGGAATGAGATCGATAGCCTGGTTTTTGCAACGATTGCCTATTCCAATTTCGGGGAGAATACCCTCCATTTTGCAAATGCAATGTCCATCAGCGAGCTTTACAAAGAAGATGTGCTGCACAAATTACCGCAGAATGAAGCAAAGCCCATGTATGAAGACCGCATGCGTCTGTTCGAGCTCATGGCGCAAAGCAGGCGATTCCAGGCAGTGCGTGTGCTTGACCAGGTTAATATCGTGGATGAGAACCGCGATATCCAGTTTTCTGCAGCTGCGTTTGATGTCCGGAACGTCGGAACGGTTATCGCCTACCGGGGGACGGATGAGGCCCTCGTCGGCTGGAAGGAAGACTTCATGATGAGCTATGAAACTCCCGTGCCTGCCCAGACGTCGGCACTGGAATATCTGAAAAGGATTGCGGATCAATGCCCGGGGAATCTTTATCTCACAGGCCACAGCAAGGGCGGGAACCTGGTTCTGTATTCCGCGTCCTATATACCTCAGGAGGTTCAGGACAGGCTGTGTTCCGTCTGTTCCTTCGACGGGCCTGGACTGGATGATGAGACCATGAAATCGGAGGGCTACCGGCGTATCTGTGAGCGGATTTCTTCTGTGATCCCTTCCCAGTCGGTTGTCGGGCTGCTGCTGAATTATCACCCGAACTATCGTGTGGTGGATGCTGTCGAATCCTTCCTTTGGCAGCACAATCCGTTTACCTGGAAAATCTCCGGCAGGGAATTCGTCCTGTCAGATGCCGTATCTCCCGGCTACCAGGTGCTTGATCAGTCTGTACACGAATGGCTGAAAGAATGCTCGCCGGAACAGCGGGAATCCCTTGTAAACACGCTGTTTACAATGCTTGAAAAGCCGGAGAACGGAACAGAGTCTTCCAAATTAGACAGCGGCGATACGAAAAAGATGCTTTCTCTGGTTTATGACCTTCTGGCTATTCATGCAGGGAATGCTTACGGGGAAAAGATCAGGAAACCGCTTGCCATGCTTGCAGGGGAACTTCGCTGGCGCAACAGGAACGGGAAGGCGCCGGTTTTCAAATCAGATCGTATCGATATAGACAACCGGGGGCACCATTTCACGGATGCGCTTCAGGAGAGTGAAAAGATCTCTCAGCTGGCAGGGATGAGCCGCAGAAATGCGATACGCCTCCGCCTGATTACCGAAGAAATGCTTAATATGATGCGCGGAATTACCGGGCAATGCAAAGCCTCCTTCCGGATTCTGTGTGACGGAGAGAAGTTTGAACTGTTCCTGTCGACCAGAGCGCGGCTGGACGAGAAAAAGCGTTCTCGTTTGATGGCTTCCAAAACAGGTGACCCGACCAGCTTCCAGGATAAACTCCGCGGTATGCTTGAAAAAGCGTTGAATACGGATTCTGATTCCGAAATTGATGTTTTGGCGGAACCGGGTAGTTTTGAACAGTCTATGCTGTACCGCCTGGCGGACAGCATCCGCATCGACGTCTACGGCGGAAGTGTTTTCTTAACAGTCATCAAAGACTTTGGTCCAACCACAAATAAATAATTAAATCGGAAACCGAGCAGATTGCTGCAGGCAATATAGAGGCTACGCTGAGCAGGGCATTCGGTATCCGGTCGATACGGGAAGACGGTATTGACCTGAGCGTGTGTGCCGGGAATTGGCTTGAAAGCCTTGGGATGAGCAGAGAGGAAATCTCCGCCCTGAAGGAAAAACTCGCAGAAGATTACGGCGGGCTGAACGTATGAAGCACGGAGATTTTTAACTTCAGTGTAGGTTTGTCAATGATGTGTTTCAGGGTAGGGAAAGAAAGAAGGACCTGTTTAGGAGAGTGCCAGTTTAGGGGACGCATAGGGAAATCATTGTAGGTTCTGTTCCAGACGGAAAGCTGCTTTTTGTAGTCATCGAAGGAGTAGAACTTATGGTTGGCATAGAAGTATTCGTTGTCTTTGCGATGGCTGCGCTCAACTTTACCGTTGTGCCGAGGTGTAAAAACACGAATGA
>JBGUNA010000030.1:0-8004 GCA_045117135.1 Candidatus Limivicinus sp.
CTGGGTCTCCATGTACTCATGCATCCGGGCAACCGCAGCGGGTTCATCGTCATAGGCACCTACATGCAGACATTGAACGCACAGCCCCTCATCATAGGTCAGGAACTCTGCCTTCGAGAAGTCCGTCTTCTTTTTTCTTGTCGCTTCCCCGACGGCCCATGCAAAATCATCTGCGGTCACGAAATCGGGCAGACGAATCACGGAGATCCACTGAAAAGCATCTTTATGCGCATAGTCAATGCCCTGCACCCCGTCCTGCCACCAGAAGCCTTCCAGCGGAGGAACGACGTAATCGAAATAGCCATCGATGCGATGATCCCCCATTTTGCTCATCTTGATAGTGAAGGCAATGCCGTACAGCAGCCCGATGGACTGCTTGTACTCGCCATCCTCCTGATTGGGATCGCCCTGTCCCCGGACGGCGATATAATTCATGGACGGCACGGTTACGATGCCGGGTTTATTCTTTGGCATGTAGAATTCTTTGTATTCCTTTTTGAAATCAAAAGCCATTGCTTCGCCCCCAAAGTTTATTGTTTCCTTTTACATGGCATGAATTTCATTTACAGAATAATCCTCGTCCCGGTAGCTACGGAAGCCCGCCTTGGGCAGCCAATATTGAATGCCCCAATGCTCGAAGTCCCACTGCTCGCTGTAGTCGTTGCATTCATAATCCACGTACCAGAGCAGTCCGTCATATACAACAAAGTTGGTCGGGTAATAATCGATGTTCAGCCCGGCCGCCTTGGCCTTTGCTGCCATGTCCCGCACCTTGGGCAGATACGTCTCGACCGATACGCCGGTCTGTACCAGCTCCATCACGGTTGGCCCATCGATGTAGTCCTTGACGATCCGCTCGGCGTCCCTGTCAACGTCATGCATCCGGGGCATACGGATGCCGGCTTTTTGCAGCCGCTCATAATCCCGCAATTCGGCCTCTATCTTGTTGCCGAAGGTATAGTAATCGCACGGCTCGTGATGGATCTGTTTGACCACCACCTGTTGTCCATCCCGTTCCGCAAGATAAGAATACCCGCCTTTGCCTTTGCCAAGCAGGCGAAGAAAGCGATATGTTGTTCCGTTGATTGTAAAATTGCCGTTCCTTGCAATATCGTTCATCTTGTTCCTTCTCCCGCATCAATGGGGCAGCCCAGCAGCATGTTGCCGTCATTATCCTGAATCAACTCGAGTCCAAATATGTCCTATTTAAATGCTTTACTGCAGTCTTTTACGACGACAAGGGTTTCTTTGAATTTCATGGTCTTCTTTTCCTCCCAATCCAAGCTCCATATCTCCCGAACTGCTATTCTCTTCCTGTTCTGATGAAATGGCCTTCCTGAATGGCGGCGAATGTTGTTGCTGCGCAGACAATAACTGCAGAGTATTCCAGCGGAACAGCGGGAATCGTCAGCGGTAACAGAAACAACAGCGCTCCGGTCGCTTTGTTCATAACCGAATGAACAGCCACAAGCTTCTTCTGTACGGCAAATCCGGAAATGATATTCACAACCTTTATAAGGGCAATGATTCCGATCCATATATACAGCCATGCGGGAAGACTCAGAATCGGGAGCAGCTTGATCAGGCATATGACCACTAGCACCAAGTCCGCAATCGTATCCAGCTTTGCCCCCAGCTTGCTGACAGTATCTGTTTTTCTTGCCACAAATCCGTCAAGCATATCAGACAACCCGGCAGCTATGTAAAGCGCATAAAAGGCAGGGGAGAACACCGGACAGAAAAGCAGAACGATACCGGCAGCAATTCTGAAAAGCGTTATTGTGTTTGCCATATCTCCTTCATTCCTCTTTCTATGGAATGCAGGTAAAAGAGATCTCTCCCTTTGCCCCATGGCCTGTTACTGAAATCTGATAGGAGCCGGTTTTCGGAACCGTCAGAATGAAGTCTGCATTTTTCTGCCCAGTCCCTTTGTATATCGGGTCTTCGCCATTCTGGCCGACTATCACATCCACATTTCCGGCAGTATGTGAAATATGCACCTGTATCTGATCGTCTTCCGTCAGCTTCAGTTCGACGGATTCTTCTTTATCCAGAATGCTGTATTCCATCCGGAACCCTGTCTCATCGGATGTCCTGGAACCATCGAAAGTGCTTTTTCCCCCACACCCTGACAGCAGAAGGCATATAGTCAGCAGGATAGCAGTAATTGATTTCTTTGTTCTTCCTCTTTTGATCAATGTCCGCGCCTCTTTTCCTTGTTTCCGTTTCGATGGCCGGACTGAAAACCAGTTCACAGCCATGATTATAATACATAGCGTTTTATGTTTCTCTCGATCCAATCCCTGACATGCTGCCCATCGAAGGTGTAAGGATAATGCCACATTGTTTCAGGGCTGCCGAGCACCAGAAACAGTGCCTGAAAATCATCCGGTTTCATTTCCCGAAGGAATAGTCTTTTTGTTTCCAAAATCATTCGTTTCTTCCCACCAAACCACGGTTTCATTGTGAGACTTAATCACTTTTTCAGGTCTTTTGCCATCATGTATTCTGTGACTCCGGGACGGTACAGGTTTGGAATTTCCCCAATCTGCTGGTAGCCGTTTCTTTCATAGAACCGCTTTGCGTCCGGATTATAATCTGCGACAACAAGGAAAAACTTGTCTGCCATTTTATACGCGATCTTTTCAGAATAATCCAACAGTGCCTTGCCGATCCCTTTGTTCCTGTATTCTTCCTTCACGGCGATGATGTGCAGGTATGGAAAACTGTGAAATGCTCCTTTGGGAATGATATAGGTAAAGCCAACGCATTCTTCACCGATGAACGCCACATACAAATTCTCCTGGCGGATGCCTTCAAGGATCGCGTCTTCCGCGCTCCCCGGCGAAGAAAAGTATCTTTCGCCGAGCGTTGACCGGCAGAGTGCGTCCCTGCAATCCTTCAGATGCTGTTCGTTTCCTTTTGCAAATGTGATCTCCTGCAGCATTGCTATTTCCTTTCAATATTGATGCTCACAAACAAGCGAACTTTCGTTCACCTATTATAGTGATCGAAAGATCACTTGTCAAGTCCTTGTGCGGAACAAAGGAGACGGTTCTCTGTGTTATAGAAACCTCTGCTCTCAACCCGTAAAGACATTGATGCTCTGTCCGTTTTGAAGTAGAAAAAGGCTTGCTGAGCATAACATTACACCTTTTATAGGCGCCTCCTTTAAGTTTTCGGAAATAAAGCAAGCCATCAAAGCGCAGGAAAAAGGTGTGGACGGAAAGATCGTCGTAGTGATGTAAACCGATATGCAAATGAAAAAGTCCCGATCCTGTTAATGTACGATTAACGTACATCTTCAGTTCGGGACTTTTTCAGTTTTCCTTACATTTTAAATTTCCGATGCCGGGTTATTTCTTTTTGCAGAATTTGTGGCAGCACTTACCCACGGGGGGCTCGGGAAGCGGTTCACCCTTGATTGCAGCGATGATCATATGGCGATGTACAAAAACCATGTAGGTCAGGCAGCAGCAAAGCGCGGTTACCAGTGCCCAGAACAGGAATTTGCCGACCTTCATCCAGGCCTTTTCAAGTTTCTCTTTCATAATTTGTCCTCCTTTAGTTTATATCTCTATTATTTCTTGTCGGTTTATCCCCATAATAAGCTTTGTTGATTCGATCAGTCGTGCAGCATCTCCCGGACCTTCTGGGCTATGGCGAGGCCCAGATCCCGGTGAGACTCCGGAGTAAAATGGACACAGTCCACAGGGGAAGCCTCGGCATAGTCCCCGGCGTTCAGGTATTCGACTCCGTTTTCCTTCGCCATTTCCCGATAGCGTTCCGCCAGGCGGCAGGAATCTGCATAGTATTCTGCGTTGAACATCCGGTCATAGTCCGGGTGCACAGGTGCGGGGGCAACGATCAGGATCTTCACGTCCTCTCTGAAGATGCGTGTTCCCGCATCCGGCACAGCCTGGAGCATCCGCGCTTTGCGAATGAGCCCCGCAGCACTCTTGGCTGAGAATGCCGAATCAACCACAGTCAGGTCGTTAATCCCCAGAGCGATGATCAGCAGGTCCAGCGGACGCTGTGACAGAAGTGCATAAGGCAGTCCGCTCTGCCCGTTGCGGCAGTCTGCCCATGGGAAGTCAAAACCCGTGGTGCGGCCGTTCAGCCCGTCCTCACTGATGTGATAGCCTGCGCCCAGGGCCGCAGCCATCACGCCGGGCCAGCGAACCTCCGGCGCATAGCGCTCACCGGTACCTGGGATGTAGCCCCAGGTATTGGAATCGCCAAAGCAAAGTATGTTTTTCTGCATGTTTCTCCTCCTTGAGCTATTTCGTGATCCATGTGTTTACTTTTTATAATATAATATCATTTATGAAAATAACTGCAATAAAAATATTCTTCAATCTCATGATGAGACCGAGAACAAATTCGGAATCTATGCTCCTCAACCTTGCCGGTGACGCTTTTTAATCTGCCCCAAAGCAAAGTATCTTCCGAAAGCCTGAGATTTATGGTATACTCCATCTCGACAAATATGGGTTTGACGATCTTCATCAGGCATTCGGATCTATCAGATGGGAACTGTTGTCATGATGAGATCATTGATAAACGGATGAATAGGGATTGACGAATTTCACTTTTCCGGGAGGTGCTGAGTATGAATATTGCAAAAACAAAAGTAAATGGCAGAAAGGATTATTCTGTCCTGAACCTTGTGGCTATAGGCGAGAAGGCCGAAACGAAAAAGGCTTATATCGATGCCGATCTGCACACTGAAAACGTCCATTACGGGAAATATTGAGGAGAGACGGTTATGTGGTTCTGGTTTGCGCTGGGTTCAGCGGTATTTGCCGCGCTGACCTCTATCCTTGCAAAAATCGGCATTGAGGGCGTCAACTCGAATCTTGCTACGGCGATCCGCACAATGGTTGTCGTCGTGATGGCCTGGGGCATGGTGTTCCTGACGAACACACAGGGCGGTATCAGATCCATCAGCCAGAAAAGCTGGATCTTTCTGATCCTGTCCGGCCTTGCGACAGGCGCCTCCTGGCTGTGCTACTACAAAGCTCTGCAGATCGGGGAAGCGTCCAAGGTCGTGCCGATCGATAAGCTGAGCGTGGTCATCACGCTGGTACTGGCTTTTGTTTTCCTGCATGAAGAATTCACCGCCAAGTCCCTGATCGGCTGCATCCTGATTGGCGTAGGGACGCTTGTGATGGTGCTGTAAATCAGAAAAAATAGGAGAGAGAATAGATGCATACGCTCGTTTCTTTTGTTATCAACAGTGTTCTGCTGGGTGTGGGCCTGGCGATGGACGCCTTTTCAGTGTCGATGGCCAACGGGCTGAATGCGCCTAAGATGTCCCGCAGCATGAGAATCATGATCCCGCTGACTTTTGCGGTGTTTCAGTTTCTGATGCCCGTGATCGGCTGGTTTTGCGTGCGAAGTATCGCAGAGGCATTTGTCTCTTTCCAGCGTGCTATCCCGTGGATTGCACTGGTCCTGCTCCTGTTCATCGGAGGAAAGATGCTGATCGAAGGGCTCCGCGGCGGTGATACGGAGCATGCGGATGTCGATCTGAAACCCGGTGCGCTGCTGATGCAGGGTGTGGCAACCTCCATTGATGCTCTGTCTGTGGGTTTCACCATTGCGGAATATCATGTTGTCCAGGCTCTTGCCGCCGGTCTCATTATCGGAGGGGTAACTTTTGTGATTTGTTCCTGCGGGCTGCGCATCGGTCAGCGTTTCGGGACCCGCCTTGCCGGGAAAGCGTCCATTCTGGGTGGTGTGATCCTGATCGGTATCGGTATTGAAATCTTCATTACCGGTATCATGTAACCCAGGGGACTGTAATCAAGGAAGAAGCTGCCAATATTAAAGCGGTTTTTTTCTTATTGAAAAACTACATACAGCAGCCTGAGGCGGGATTCGTTCTTCTGCTTCAGGCTGCTGTTATTTCTCTGCAATGAATCTTATTTGCTGGCGAACAATCATTTTCCCGAATCAGATAACAAATCCTCTACAAATGGCTTCCACAGTGGGTACATAATTCGATGCCCCTCACTATTGGGATGAACTCCTACATCCTCGTGTTCGTTTTCAACATAATACTTCTCTCTGGTATCCGGATCATCAGGGTTCAGCTCAAATTCATGATATATATCCAGAACGGGCAGATTGTACTTCTCAGCCACTGCGGTAAGCAGGGAAACATATGCATCACATTCTTCTCTTGTGGTGCCGTTGAAGTTATGTGTTCCGTCCGGATCGAATGTGAAATTTGTCAGCCATCGGGCGGGGGTAACAATACCGACTCTCAGAGAAGGATTGCTTGCTAGAATCTTCCTGATCGTCAGATTCATGCAGCCGCCGATTGTTTCTTCTGTGATATCATCAGAGCTGCCAAGTTCAAAGTTTTTCCCGATGTCATTGAAGCTTCCGAATATTGTCAAACAGTCACCGTCGCTGAGATCGATCTCATCAACCTGTTCATAAAATGGTTCTTTTTGTCCTGACTCTTTATAGCCGATTCCGTTTTTCCCGTAATTGATTACCTTGCATCTGAGGTCTTTCTGAACATAATCATAGTAGGCAGTATCGGCCCTGAAAGTTTTAGCTGAAAGGCTGTCTCCCATAATGATCCATGTCTTACTTGCGTACTCTGTACCTGCAAAAATCTGACTGATCAACAATACGGTCAGGACAAAGGCAACAACAATAACAAGGGCCCGGGTTTTATGAAGCTGAAGTTATCTTAGCATTTTCCCTCCCTATAGTCTTCTTCCTCTTCAAAGATCCGCTCCCGGTTTACTCCGTGGAGAACCGTCCATTGTGTTCCGCAGCCAGACCTCATTACTGCAGACGACGGATGTTCTTTTATACAAGACTCCACTTTTCGTTCCAGATAGCTTCGATTTTATCTCTGACAGCGGGGCGGATCAGATAGAGGCCCCAAATGCCGGCTATGACGTAGATGGCAACACTAAGTATCAGGCCGGTCGTAACTGTTTCAGCAGTCATAATGCCGTTATCCAGGGATGCGTCTGTTAAAAAGCACATATAATCGTATATTCCGTGCATGAAAATCGGAACTAATATGCTTCCGGTCCTCAGATAGGCAGCAACATACAGGAAGCCTCCGAAGATTGTAACTGTGCCCTGTATTACAGCCATTGTGATGCTTGCCCCCTGGAAGACGTTTCCTATGTGAATAAGTCCGAAGATCAGGGATGTGAGGATTACTATAATAAGTATTTTGTTTTTGCTTTTAAGATATCTCATTCCGATAGGAACGGCAACTCCTCTGAATACTGTCTCCTCATAAAAGCCTGCCGCTATAGCCATGGTCAGGCCGAGCAAGGTCGGATTGAAATAAAGGCCATAATCCACAAGATTTGAAATATATGACAAAACGAATTTGAATATAAACGGGAGAAATACCATGAGTATCTCCCTGGCAGGAACACTTGCCTGAAACACGCCCTTGAACTCGGGGGAAAACCATCTTTTAAAAGCGATCAGAAAGAGAACCGCTGCTGCACTTTCCAGAAGGTTTTCCGCTGTTCTCGGAAGACCCAACAGACCTGGTAAAGACACAAATAATAAAGCAATGATACATCCCAGCAACATAGCCAAAAGCGGTGCTTTCTCACAAAGGATGTGTTTTTTCGGTTTCATTTCTTTTTTCATTTTGGTATCTCCTTGTATTGCATTAACCGAGAATATTTTACCATAAACCGGCATCCTGTCAATAAAAACAGCCCGCAGCAAAGATCGTCTGGAAGACGCAGAGACGGATCTTTTGTCTTGCTATTCTCTGCAGAAGATGAACATGGTTACCCCTCAGGACATAGGCATCCCTTTGTCTTTAAAAATATTTTTATTTTTCTCTTTTTATGTGACAGTTGTGTGATAAACCCTGTGCTATACTTGCGCCACAATCAAAAATAAAGGAGATAACTGAAAATGAAAATCGAAACCAGCAAGAGCGTTCTGAAAGTTTGTGGAGTAATTGATATGATCTATGGTGTCCTCGAGATCCTTCTCGGC
>JBGUNA010000031.1:0-5182 GCA_045117135.1 Candidatus Limivicinus sp.
AGAGCTCCAGGCCAATCAGACGCTCATCCTGAATATTTACCGTTCGATGGATCGGGAAATGATCGAGCGCTATCTGCTCAAAAAAGCAGAATCACTCCTGATGCCTGTCGTTGAACACGAATCTCACGGATTGCCTGTCAACGAAGAAAACAAGCGGCGTGTTGCCATATTCTATTCGTATGCTTTTCTCGGCGTCCTGATGGAGTGGATTGGCAAAGGAATGGCGGCACCGCCTCGTGAAGTGGTCAAAATGGTATCCGCGATTGTTCAGGGAGATTTCCGTAATTCTCTTGAAAATCTTGGAAAGTTGGAAACACAGCATCCTTCTCGGTAAACCCTGTCAAACATGACGTCCTGTTCATTTTTTGAACAGGGCGTTTTATTTGTAAGTCGAAAATAGACAGAATCTCTCTTAAAATGATTCTGCAATCCAAAAGCAAGGAGGAAAATGACGATGAATGCTATGTATCAGAACGTTTTTATCATCATTGATAAGGACTTGACTAATGCTTTCCAGGCGAACGATCTACTACCGGCAATCAAGTAATAAAGGCACAGGAAAGCGGCTTGAAATAAGCACTTCTCAGCGTCTCCTTTTGATTAGAAGGTAAAGTTTGGAGGAGGATTGCTAATTATTCTGCAAATTCCGTCCGCTTCCGTTGGAAAAATCACTATTTTCAGCTTTCCGCATATACGGCGGACGGTAAGAAAAAACCACACAAGGGTGAGCATACCTGAAAAATGGCGTCATATAAGGTTTTTGAGAGTTCCGCTGAAGGCCAAACATCTGTATTGATATCGCAGGTATTGTTAGATTTCTAATTGCCCGCGCCAATAGCAGCCAACATCTCAGCAAATTTTGGCGGACGACTATGCAAAAAAAGGCGAACGGTCAGGCTCCCGCCGATAATTCTCAATTGATTTTGCAAGGCTGCCAATTTAAGCAGGTGCATTTCAAACTTGGATTTTATTCCAAATCAAAGAAAAGCGAACTTAATTTTTATTCCATTATTGCTTGACTGATACTTGAATTTTATGCATAATAGATGCTGCGAAAACTGGAGGTGATCCTGATGCTCAAACGCAAGGTGTACCGTGAGCTTCTACAATGGAAGGAACAGCGCCACACCGAACAGATCAGAAAGTGTCTGCTGCTGAAAGGTGCCCGGCAGGTCGGCAAATCATTCATCGTCGAAGAGTTTGGCAAAAAGGAATATGCTTCTTTCCTCAAAATCGATTTCTTCCTCCAGCCGAACATGAAGGGGATCTTCGACGGGGAACTTACATCTGATGAAATTCTTAAGAGAATGACAGCATATGTGAGGGATTTTGAACTGATCCCCGGCAACACACTGATTTTCCTGGACGAAATCCAGTGCTGCGGCAATGCCAGGACCGCAGTAAAATATCTTGCCATGGATTTTCGTTTTGACGTCATCTCTTCCGGCTCCCTGCTTGGTTTAACATACGGTGAAGACGACGACGAAGCTGTGGAGATTCCTGAATCTGTGCCGGTCGGATATGAGACTCAGATCATCATGCACTCACTTGACTTTGAAGAGTTTCTCTGGGCAGAGGGATATGACTCAGCAGCCATTGATGCGCTGAAATCATACTATACCTCTGGCGCAACCATTCCTGCAGCCGTTCACGAAAAATATGAGAGCCTTTTCCGCGAATTCATTGTGGTCGGCGGTATGCCGGAAGTGGTAAACGATTATGTGCAGCATCATGATTTCAATAGGGTTGACAGGCTTCAACAAGACATTCTGGCAGAATATCGGGATGATATTGCAAAGCATGCAAAAGGCAAGGAAAAAGTGCTTGTACGGATGTGCTATGATGCGATTCCTATCCAACTGATGAAAGAACAGAAGAAATTCCAATACTCAACTGTCGAACGCGGTCAAACCAGAAAGAAGTATGGCGGAAGCGTTCAGTGGCTGAAGGATTCTGCTATGGTTCAAGTCTGCTATAATCTTAACGAACCCTATCTGCCCTTAAAAGCGAATGCCAATGGGGATCAATTCAAGCTCTACATCAACGACACCGGTTTGCTCTGCTGCTCCTATGGTTTTGAAACGAAGCTTGCTGTTCTGAACGACACCATCACTGGAAATGCCCGCGGAGGTATATATGAAAACGCCATCTCTGAATGCTTGATCAAAAGGGGCTATTCTCTTTATTACTATAAGCCGGACAGTGTACATGAGATTGAATTCTTTATTGAACGCAGCGGAGCAGTTATTCCGATTGAGGTTAAGGCAGGAAATCGCTCAACTCCGTCCCTCAATCAATACATTGCACGTTACAGACCTCCATTTGCTTATAAATTGACGAATACGCAAAATGGCAGGGTGGATGAAAAAATCACGCTCCCACACTATATGGTCATGTTTATTTGATCTATTTGAATCTTAGTTGCAAGCATCTCACAGCACCCGTCTGACACTGAATAGACAGGTGCTTTTTTGGACAAACATCAATCCGGTTTTCGACAAATCTGGGATCGGATCCCGGATTTGCCATAAGCTATCTTCTCACGCCGTGAGAAATGGAGTTTACTAATACTTTACTTTTACGCGATTTTTGATGGCATTTTTAAACGTGATATCGGTCATCTTGCTAATTTTGGCGAACGCTGTGGGAAAATGTACTACCGCCTCCGATTAGCTTGTCTAATCGCTGTCTAATCGCACCAGGGTAAAAGAGGGGGTTTTTGGAGGAAATGCGAACAACCGAAAACCGTTAGAAACCCAGTAATAGCAAGCGTTTGCGGGCACTTGGAGGGTGCTGAAGGCGAACGCTTTTTCGTTCTCCTAAGAGGTAGGACACGAGTTCGAACTCAGACGAGTGAGCGAAATGATATCCTTGACACTTTTAATTCCTAAAACTAATCTGTGACTGTACATAAAACGCACCTTGAAAACTGAATGCTGCGCGCTTCCATGCTATAGCCCTCAAAGGAAAGAGGGTTGCAGTATGAAAAGAGTAATGTGTTTATACAGAGTATCCACCAAAGGGCAGGTTGACCCACAAGATGACATTCCTATGCAACGCCGTGAATGTCTGGATTTTATTAGCAGACAACCGGAATGGAAGTTTACTGGTGAACTGATGGAAAAAGGCGTTTCAGGGTATAAGATTTCCGCGAGCAAACGAGATGCTATCCAAGAGATAAGATCAAAAGCTGAGCGCAGGGAGTTCGATATTCTCCTGGTCTTTATGTTTGACCGACTTGGACGACGAGAAGATGAAACGCCTTTTTTGGTTCAATGGTTTGTCGAACATGGGATTGAAGTCTGGAGCACGAGGGAGGGTCAGCAGCGAATTGAGAACAGGGCAGATAAGTTGATCAATTATATCCGTTACTGGCAAGCCGGTGGTGAAAGTGAAAAAACTTCTATACGTGTGAAGGCTGCTCATTCTCAAATGACAGCAGATGGGATCTGGCGAGGTGGCACTTGCCCTTATGGATACAAACTGGTGCATAAGGGCCGGATTGGAAAGAAAAATCGTCCGCTATATGATTTGGAAATTGATGAAAAGACAGGCCCGATCATTCAGGAAATCTTTAATCTGGCTGGAAAACACGATTGTGGTGCATGGCAGATTTGTAATCATCTTAACAAAAAATACCCAGACGACAAGAAAGTCTGGACACGGCCGACAGTTATGACAATACTAAAGAATATTGTGTATACTGGCAGGATGCATATGAACGATGTGGTATCAGAACCTATTGAGGACCTTCGCTTGATATCAGATGCTGAGTTTGAATTCGTCCAGCATGCTCTCAAGAATCGTATTCTTCACCGGTATGACAGCCGTAGGGAATTGGAGAATGGTATCATTGAAGAGGGAAGAACAAAGACATCAGTCTATGGCGCCACATTGCTTTCGGGTATTCTTTATTGCGGTCATTGCCACAAAAAACTTGTTGGAAGCTATTGTGTAAGAAATCGAAAAAACCACACTTACTTCCGTCCGATCTATCGTTGCTATAATGGAGCAATAGATGCCAGAGAATGTGATGGACAAACCGTCTATTCAGCAAGAATCATTGAAGATGAGATTGATCGTGTTGTTCATCAGTACTTTGAAAGCGTTAAGTCTACAGTTGATTTTATCTGGAAAGAACAAGCCAGGAGGCAAAAAGAAAGCTCAACCTTAAGCATGATAAAGAGGTGCGAGGGAGAACTAAAACAGCTCCAAGCAAAACGTGAGGCTATCGAAAAAGAGATAATCAACTGTCTTATGGGCGAAAGCAAACTAACTGCTGATGTGTTGAATCCGATGCTGAATGATATTCGCGATCGAATTACAACAATGGAGAAAGTAATTGCCGATCTTCAAAAGCAAAAGGACAACGAAGAAAACCATGTTAAGTTCCTCTCGAGTCAGTATCAGAGCATCATGGAGTGGGCAGATACTTATGATTTAATGCAACGGGATGAAAAGAAAATGGTTCTTGCTCACCTAATTGAAAGGATAGAGGTCAGGCGCGACTACTACCTCTCCGTAACATTTTATGTTGCGCTGGAGGATTTTCGAAGAGAAACTGCGGATGGGAAAACCCAGATTTCTGAAGCTCAGAGAACCTTTTTCACGATGGCATTCTAAATTGTGTCTATTTTGTTAAATGGTGAGAAGTTTCATATTCGTGTTACCGCCTAAAAACGAAAAAAACGCCCATTTTTACAGTGAGTAAGTGCATATCTGATAGGAAAATCAGGGTTTTTGAGCAAATTGACAAAAACCGGAAAACGTTGTATTATAAGGCTCACAGAGCTTGAGGAGCTTGTGGTGAGTTTAAGCATACCCGGTAGCGCGCGACATTCGCATTGTCGAGGTCAGGGGTTCGACTCCCCTATGCTCCACCAGAAAACCTTGCAGATCAAAGCATGCAAGGTTTTTTCTTGTCCGCTTCTCGTCATGGAAGAGTATGCAGATCTTGCACAGAGACCCTTGGGGAAATTCCTCAAGGGTTTTCTTTCGCTCTGGCGGCCCAGGAACCCGCCTTCGATTAAAACCGGCCATTTCCTCGTCCAGAAGGAGTCAGGCCTTTTCTGGGCCAGATTTAGGCCCGTGATGCAGGGATGTTTAATGACCCTGATTCAGCAACATCCGTATTCGAGCTCGGAGTATAATTCCGGCTGATAACCTTCATGCAGTATTTCGT